>CAMKLV010000050.1:0-25504 GCA_946413695.1 uncultured Ruminococcus sp.
CGACCAAAACTTTTATTTCGGCTTCGCCGTGTGCGCCTTAAGTTGTTAGCATTGCTCCCCCAAACCCCTCGCTGGGGTCATTGACCCCGGACCCCATGTCTATATGTGGATGAAAAGAAGCCGCTGAATCGGGCGTCATGCCGGTTCGGCGGCTTTTTTCAATCCATGCGCGCAGCGCATACCGCATCTTCTCACTCCACACTCCTCACTCCGAACAGTGCCTGTTCCCATTGAATTTTTCGCAATGATGGATATGATCAGAAAAATCTGACAGAACACAATCAGACATACGAAAAAAATCCGCCCCGAATCAATCGAAGCGGATTTTTGATTCTCAGTTCTGACCGTAGTAGGCATTGGCACCGTGCTTGCGGTTGTAGTGCTTATCGAGAATATACTGCTGCATGGTCGCCTGCGGATTGAGCATCAGCGTTTTGAGCGTCATTTCTGCAACGGTATCGAGCACAACCGCGTGATAGACCGATGCAGCGGCATCCTTGCCCCATGTGAACGGGCCGTGGTTCTTGACCACAATCCCCGGCACGGAAAGCGGCTCAATCCCGCGCTGCCGCAGCGTCTCCACGATGACCCTGCCCGTGTTCAGCTCATAGTCTTCCTCGACCTCTGCCTGTGTCAGCTCTCTGGTGCAGGGAACCGCGCCGTAGAAGTAATCGGCGTGGGTGGTGCCGAGCGCCGGAATATCCATGCCCGCCTGCGCAAATGCGACCGCATTGACCGAGTGCGTGTGCGTCACGCCGCCGAGCGTCGGGAACTGACGGTAAAGCTCGAGATGCGTTTTGGTATCCGAGGAAGGCTTCCATTTGCCCTCAACGGTTTTGCCGCTCTCTAAATCGACCACGACCATGTCCTCTGCCGTCATGCCGTCATAATCGACGCCTGAGGGCTTGATGACGATCAGTCCCCTGCTGCGGTCAATGCCGCTGACATTGCCCCATGTGTAAATGACAACGCCTCTTGCTGCGAGCTCCAGATTCGCTGCGCAGACTTCCTGTTTCAGATCCTCTAACATAAAATGTACCCCCTGATATTTTTCACTGCAGATGCAGTTTTTACTGTTGTTTCTGTTTTATATTTTACCACAAGATACATGCAAAGTCAAGTCAAACGGTGAAAAGAAAACAGCCTCCGGCAGAACCGGAGACTGTAAAGAAGGATGAGGTATTATGAGAACTTGGTGTATGGGGAGTACCGGAACACCGGCGGGATGAGCCGGCATTCCGGAGGGGTAATGGCGAAATCAGAACTCTTTGATGAGCTTGACAACGTACTTCAGAATCAGTGTGACATCCTCGCTGTCAGGCTGACCGTTCTTGTTGGTGTCAGCGTTCTTCTGACCCTGCGCGGTAACCACTGCCTTCTGATCCTCTGCAACGAAGCGTGCGAGCAGAACTGCGTCAGAGACATCGACCTTGCCGCTCTCGTTGACATCACCGAGGAACAGCTTGCCTTCCGGCTGCGTCTCTGCAGCGGTGGTGGTTGTGGTCTCGGGCTTCGTGCCGGGAACCTGCGGGAGCGTGGTGGTCTCTGCGGCGGTTGTGGTGGTCTCTGCGACGGTGGTAGTCGTCTCCGGTGCCGTTGTGGTGGTCTCCGGAACTGTGGTGGTCTCCTGCGGCTGGACGCTCTGCGCAGCCTCGGTCACAGCAAGCAGATAAACCAGCGGAGAGTTCCAGTAGATCGTGATCTCGTTGGTGGAGTAGCTCTCTGCGTTGTCGATGTAGCACTTTGCTGCCGGAGAAGTCTTGCAGTATGCCTTTGCAGCGCTGTCCTCAAGCGAGGAGTTGACGCCGCCGACGAGCATGCCCGGCTGTGCCTTGCCCGCTGCCATGGACGGACGGTGATGCGGTGCCTCCGGTGCGACGGTGCCGAAACCGGTGACATAGCAGGTGCCGTTCGGGTTCAGACCGAGCAGGTGATCGAGGACCATGTTTGCAGCCTCCTGCTTGCCTGCGAGGCCGAGCACAACGCCTGCGTTTGCGATGGTCATGTTGGAGCCCCAGTTATACTTGGTGATCGGGGAGCCGTAAGGGCTTGCGTTGACAGTCTTCTCGAAGGATGCTGCTGCATCTGCGAGTGCTGCCTTTGCCTTTGCGACCAGCTCGTGGTCAGCGTTCTTCATGGTTGCGAGTGCGATGTTGCCGTAATCGCCGACGGTGGACCAATCCAGACCGGTGCTGATGGAGGAGACGCCGTTGAGATACTGTGCGTCGCCGGTTGCGCGGTACATCTGGCATGCTGCCCAGTAGCGCTCGTCACGGTCGGTCTTGTCGCCGTACTCACCGGTGGAGATATCGGACGGATTCTTGAAGATGAAGTTCGGGTTCTGCTGCAGGAAGTCCCATGCCTTCTTTGCTGCATTGAGGCACTTCTCTGCGAAGGTCGCGTCAACGGACTTGTAGAACTCGGCAGCCATTGCCATCGAAGCGCAGAAGTCTGCGGTTGCGGTGGTGGAGATCGGGGTGACAATCAGCGGCTTGGTCTCTGCAGTCGGTGCGACATAACCCGGGAAGGTTGCGCAGGTGACCTTGTGATACACGCCGCCGTTTGCAGCCTGCATCTTGAGCATCCACTCGAGCTCATAGCGGGTTTCATCGAGGATATCCGGCACGCCGTTGCCGCTCTCCGGAATGCCGACCTTATCGCTGAACAGCGACGGATTTGCCTGATATGCATAGAGCAGATCCGCAACAGCCTTTGCGCCTGCAACGGTGTATCTGCCGTAGTCGCCGGCATCGTGCCAGCCGCCGGAAACGTCGATCTTATCGCTCGTGCCGTAAACGGTTGCCATATCGGCGTGGCATGCCTTGTGACCGAAGTCTGCATCATTGACCTCGCAGCCGCAGCGCTGCAGATAGAACATTCTGACAGCCTCATCGGTGAGCTTTTCATACGGGTTGTCTGCGATCTCGAAGGTGTAGGACTGATCCAGACTGCCGCAGGTGATGTAATACTTGCCTGCCTTGGTCACGCTGGAGAAATCTGCAACGCGGTCGGTCTCATCTGCGCTGCTGTTGCTGACAGCCGCGCCGAGCGTGCCGGTGTAGACAACTTCCTTGGTATCTGCATTGACGACCTTGAACGAATCGCCGCCGTCCTTGCGGACAACTGCAGTCTTCTTATCGTTGGTGCGGTAGCCGATCTGGTTGGTGAGGATCGGGGACTGATACGGACCGACAGTGCTGTAATCGACCTTGCTGTCATCGACGAGCTCGAGCGTGACATTATCGAGATAGATCGTGTGTGCGCCGAGATCCGGATCGGTCTTCTGCTTGCCGCAGTTGAAGCAGAACTTTGTCATGATGTCTGTCTCCTCTTCCATCGTGAAGTCATAGTCCACGACGGTCGGCTCGGTGCCGACTTCAAAGCCCTTCCATGTATATGCCTGATAGGTGCCGCCGTTCTGCTGGATCATGCTTTCCACGTAGCGCGGAACAGAGCTGGAGATTTCATAGTGCAGATGATACACGCCGTTCTGATACAGCGGAACGATGTCATAGTACATCTGAACTGCGTAGTTCAGGGTGCCGACGCTGGAAATCTTCAGTGCGAGCTTGCCGTCCTCGGTGGTGAGTGAAGCAGCGCCGCCGCTCTCCTTGTAGATGCCCCAGTCCTTTGTACCGGTCTCGAACGTCGAGTTGGAGATCAGGTTTGCAGCTGCAAAGCCGGTAACCGGTGCCATCGACTGTGCAGTGCCCGCGAGAAGTGTGACTGCTGCGAGTGCAGAAAGCAGTCTGAGTCTGAATTTTCTGTTCATGTGTTTTTCCTCCCATTTTTTCATGTGCGGTACATAGAATGACGAAGCTGACGGTCCCCTCTCGACCGTTCCCGTTCTGCGCACAGTGCGTGATCTCGGATGTGCTGTATCATGACACATCGCCGCCTGTACGCAGTCCGGGAGAACAGCTTCGCAAACACAGGCGCTCCGCAGCCCCTGCAATTTCATTATAATAGATTGACAAATAAAACGGAATAGTATATAATGCATATTATATGATACATTGTGCAAATCTTTACTAAAAGGAGTATAAAAATGATTCTTCATAACGTTGGGTATAATCACAGGCACGATGCGGACTTTCAGGTCACCCGTCCGGAGGGCAGCGGCGATCATCTGCTGCTGATTCTCAAGACTGAATCTATCTTCACACTGAACGGCGAGGACGTCACGCTGCCTGCCAATACATTCTTTCTGTTTCCCGAGGGCATGCCGCAGTTTTACCGCGCCGTGCCGCAGCATTCCTTTGCAAATGACTGGATTCACTTTTCCTTTGAAGATCCCGAGCCTGATTGGTTCCGTGCAAAATCGGTGCCCGTCGGGGTGCCGGTGCAGCTCCGCAGCACGGAGTTTTTCAGCTTCTGCATCAAGGCAATCGCGGACGAAAACAGCTCCGAGCATCTGCACAAGGCGGATTCGATCTCGCATTACTTCTGGCTGCTCTGCAACAAGGTCAGCGAGCAGGTGCATGAGCAGTCGCATCTGCAGCTCAGCTCGCGCTATGAGATGATGCTGATTATCCGGAACAAAATCTACACCGCGCCCTATCTGAACTGGTCGATCGACTGGGCTGCGCATGAGACCTGCATGAGCCGCTCATCCTTCCAGCATCATTATAAGGAGCAGTTCGGCGTCACCTTCATTCAGGATCTCATCGAGAGCCGCGTCTCCCGTGCGCGCATGCTGCTCAGCACAACGAATATGTCGATTCAGGATATCGCCGTGCAGTGCGGATATCGCAGCTACGAGCATTTCGCACGGCAGTTCCGCTCGCAGTGCGGCATTGCCCCCGGCGATTACCGCAGAAAGACGCAGTGAGCCGGAGACTTGCATTTTCACGATGTTTGTGGTATGATTGTATTGCACGGCTGCAGAAGGATTCTGCAAAAGATCATCTCCCGCAGCCGGAAGTTGTACTGTTTTATTGCAGCAATATTATTATAGTTCTGAATCACCTTGCGGATTCTGCATCCGCAGAAAGGCAGGCGCACATCATTGGCAAAATTCGATAAACACAGATATCCTTCCGTACACCGCGGCATTGTGTGCGCGGCACTGCAGGCGCTGCAGCTCGAATCGCATCCGGCGGCAGAGCGCTTTTCTGAGCAGGATGCGGCGGTTCTCATCGAAGAAGCTGCCGCCCCCGATCAGCTCGGCGACCGGCAGCAGGGGCGCGGTCTGCACTACTACAATTCAGTCAAGCCCGACGGCACCGCACTGCCGCTGCATCCGGCGACCGGCGGCTTCTGCAACGGAAAAGGCGCGCCTGCACCCTCTCCGCTGACGGTTCTCGATGCCGAATACCGCACGGCACTCGCACTGCGCCGCGCCGGAAAAGATGACGCCGCCATGCGCAGTCTCTCCCGCGCGCTGCACATGCTCGCCGATATCTGCTGCCCGCCGCACAGCAGCTCGCTCACCTATTTTTCCATCTACGGCAGCACGCACAAGCGATACGAAAGCTGCGCCGCGGATATCTTCTGGGATTGCGCACCCGAACAGCTCGATGTATCCGCCGCCGCAATGAAATGGGCGGAGCAGGCTGCCGGCAAAATCCCCTATCAGACCTATGTCAACCTGCTCTGCGGCAGTGTTCCGGTCGGCGGAAAGGAATGGCAGACCGGCACGCTCCCGAAGATCTGCAATGCGCTCGCACAGTCCGGCGCGGCACATCTCGAGGCGGTGCTCGGCAGCGATGAAGCCGCAAGAGCGCAGTCCATCCGCGCGCGGCTGATTCTCTCAATCACAAACTGTGCCGCGCTGCTCGCTGCCTTCGACCGCGACCTCAGCGAGGACAATCCCGCGATTCTGCGTGAACAGCATCCCTATTGGCTCAAAAGCTTCAATACGGCGTTTGTGGTCAGCCGCTCGCCGTTCTATCTGCAGTTTGCCGCGGACGGCACGGTTGCGTTCGTCACGCAGGAGGGCAAGGCGCTCGGCATCGGCAGGTTCGGGCGCGTCATGCTGACACTGCCGAACGCCGATCTGCGGACACAGTTCCGCATCGGCAGAGAGCCCCTGCTCACACTCTATCCCGACGGCGATCAGGATAAACTGCTCGCCCACATCCGCGGACAGCTCCATTGTGTCCGGCGTGTGGCGAATCTGCAGGGCAATCTGTTCTTAGCGCAGGTCTCGTTCGCGCTGGTCAATCAGCTGCCCGATTCCGCCCGGTTCCTGTTTTAGGCTGAGGGAGTTTCGCTCTACTGCGCAATGGTTTGCAAGCAAACCATGAGCGACAAGCGGCGCCGCCTCTGGACTTTTTCCGGCTCTCCGGCAGCGCAATACGGAACAGCTTTGTTCTATTTCAGTATAGAAACGGGGTCTGGGGATAATATCCCCAGCGAGGGGTTTGGCGGCGAGCAGCCCCCATTACAAATCCATCGGCGATACTGCTGAAAAGATGTATCCGCTCCGCGGATGCTATTTTAGAATGGGCGCCTCTATCGCAGGCGCCCAAGCCCCCGAGCTCTTACTACGCTAAGGAGTTTCGCTCGTTGCGACGAGCGACAAGGGCTCTGCCCTTGACCCGCAAACTTTTGAAAAAGTTTGATCAAAACTTTCGATATGTGGTGCGACACAAACGAAGCCGCGCCAATCAACGTTGATTGAAGCGGCTTTCTGCCATGCATACATAAAAACGGGGGCTGGGGATAATATCCCCAGCGGGGGCTTGGGGGCAGCGCCCCCATTACAAATCCATCGGAGATACATTATTATGTTAGATCAATTTGCGAGAACGGCGCTGTTGTTCGGCGCTGATGCTATGAACAAACTCCGCGGCAGCCGCGTTGCCGTATTCGGCGTCGGCGGTGTCGGCGGATATGCCGTGGAAGCGCTCGGGCGCAGCGGCATCGGAACCCTCGATCTCATCGACAGTGACACGGTCAGCCTGACCAATCTCAACCGGCAGATTATCGCGCTGCACAGCACCGTCGGGCAGTACAAGGTCGATGTCGCCGCGGCACGCCTGCGCGATATCAACCCTGATATCACTGTCCACGCGCACCGCTGCTTCTATCTGCCCGAGACCGCCGACCAGTTTGACTTCACGCAGTATGACTATGTGATCGACGCAATTGACACCGTCAAAGGCAAAATCGAGATCATCATGCGCGCAAAAGAAGCCGGCGTCCCTGTGATCTCCAGCATGGGCGCCGGCAACAAACTCGATCCTTCCGCGCTGCGGCTGACCGATATCTATCAGACGAAGGTGTGCCCGCTCGCGCGCGTCATGCGCTATGAACTGCGCAAGCGCGGCGTCAAGGCGCTTAAGGTGGTGTATTCCGAGGAGCTGCCTGTCGAGACCGATCCGGCGCTGACTGCGGAATGCCTTGCGGAGGAGGGCGGCGTCCGGCGGAATGTGCCCGGCTCGAATGCGTTTGTCCCTTCGGCTGCCGGTCTGCTGATCGCGAGCGCAGTTATTCGGGATCTGGCAGGGCGCTGAGCTGCGCACCTGCACGGCGCCGCCAGCTGATAAACGCATAGGCATCGTTGACGAGGAACATCGCAAAGCACGCGGTCATCGGGATGCAGGATGCATCCTGCCGCGCCGCGAGAATCCACAGCACAATCAGCACCAGATCGTTCGCTGCATAGGCGAGCGCATAGTAGGGCGAGCGGCATGCCGTCAGATAGGCGGCGAGAAAGCTCGTTGTGATGGAGACGATGCTGACCGGCAGATTCGCCGTATGCAGCAGCGCGAGCATCCCGCCGAAGCCCGCGGTCGCTGCCGCTGTCAGTACAAGCATCCAGACAATCAGTTTCACAGAAAGCTTCTGCCGGATCGTCACGATCCGGCTTTTTCCGTATGGATTTTTCAGCCATGTCCAGAGCGACACCGCCGCCATCGGCATCGTCATGCCGAGATAGGTCAGCATTTCGCCGTAATACCGGAAAATGAACGAGATGACGCCGTAAAACAGCGAAAACACAATCGTCAGGAGCTGCCCGTAAGGATGTCCCTTTGCCATGTAGATCAGCGCGGTGACGCCGATCAGCGAGGCAATCAGCGAGAGCACGCCCGCGCCGCTGAACAGCAGAAAGGACGCCGCAACAATCAGGACAGAGCCGCCCCAGATCACATAATCCAGCCTGTTCAGCAGCCGGAACGGATTATCAAAATGCATTGTTTTTCCTCCAAACAAAAAAGCACCCGTCAATCCGTCTTCCAAGACCTAACGACGAATTGCGAATGCTCACTGCCTACCCGGTGGCAGGCGATATTGACTTCTCTGATATCATATCACATTCCGGCGGTTTTGTCAAGTTCGGGAATCAAGGATTGGGGGTAGCTGAGACACGGTGTTTCCTAATTAAAAGAGGAATCCGCTTCGCGGATACGATTTGGAATGGTCGCCTCTATCGCAGGCGCCCAAGCCAGCGAGCTCTTGATACGCAAAGGGGCGTTTCGATGCCTGCGGGCATCGACGAGGGCTCTGCCCTCGACCCGCAAACTTTTGAAAAAGTTTGATCAAAACTTTTATATTGACATCGCCGGAAACGAAATGATTGATCTTCGATAAGCCTCTCCCCCTTGTATCGCCGCCTCATAATCACACGCTTTCTGATTCATCTGCAAACGCTAGAAGGACATGAACCTTTCGGCTCATGTCCTTCTTTGCTGTAATGGATTCAGTTTACATCATGCAGCGTTCCCGCATTCTGTACATACATATTGGAGATTTCAGGAAATCAATCAGAACGAAGTGATGATCTTGGCGACGTACTTGAGAATGAGGATAACGTCGTCCTTATCAGGTGTGCCGTTCTTGTTGGTATCTGCATTCAGCTTGCCGACGCCGGTGATTCTCACAGAGGAATCCTCAGCAACGAGTCTTGCGAGCATAACTGCATCCGAGACATCAACCTTGCCGCTCTCATTGACATCGCCGATGAGCGTTGCCTTGACATCTCCCGGAGCAACAACATCCGGTGCCTTGGTTGTGGTAACCGGAACAGTGGTGGTGGTAACCGGAGCGGTGGTGGTTGTAGTGGTAACAGTGGTGGTGGTAGTGGTGGTAGTGATTGTGGTTGTTGTGGTGGTGCCGCCGACTTCACCCGGGTTCGGTGCCGGAATCTTGCTGGTCAGACCGCAGACAGTGCTGTAGATCGGCTTCGGATTCGGAGTGCCGCTGCCGGTCCAGAGAAGCGGAGACTGGCTGCCTCTCCAGCTCTTGTCATCGGAAACGCCCCACAGCGTGAGGGAAGAAATCTTGTCAGCGTTCTTCATAATAACAGTGAAGATATCCTCATATGCCTTGTTCCACTGGCTGTCGCCGAGATCCTTGGTGATATCAAGCTCGGTAACCTGAACATCAAGACCGAGTGCGCTGAACTTCTTGATTGCGTTCTCGTAAGTATCAGCATCCGGATACTTGTCGCTGAGGTGAGACTGCATGCCGATACCGTCAATGTACGGACCTTCTGCGAGGATTGCCTTTGCCATGTTGCAGATATCGTCGAGCTTGTCAGGCATATACTCGTTGTAGTCATTCAGATAGAGCTTGCAGCCTGCCGGAGCATACTGTCTTGCATACTTGAACGCCTTGATGATGAACTCATTGTTGTCTTCGCCGTAAACCTTTGCCCAGTCAGAGCCGCCGCTGCCGTAGGAGTCGCCGGGTCTCTGGTAATGCTCCTTCTTACGGAGTCCGCCGCCGTCATTGAGGAACAGCTCGTTGCAGACGTCATAAGCATAGAGGTCGAGCTTCGGATAATTCTTCTTGATCAGATCGAAGGTCTGCTTGATCATTGCTTCGAGACGCTTATCCATTTCCGCCTTGGAAACGAATGCGCCGTTATCGTTGAAGCCTTCACGGAAGAACCATGTCGGAGTCTGGGAGTACCATACAAATGTATGACCGCGGACGCCGATGCCGTTCTGCTCGCAGAACTTGAGAACGTTTGCAGCCTGATTCAGGTTGACCTGAACGGAACCGGTCTGACGGCATGCGTTCTGGTCGAGAATGTTCTGCGGCTTCATCTCGTTCTCGAGGGTGATCGAGTTGTAGTGCTTGCTGAGGTAGCTGGAAAGACCGCCGAGGTGACCTGCTGTCAGGCAGGTACCGATGCGGAAGTACGGGCCGAATACATCGCGGAAGTTTGTGCCGCCCGGTGTATACGGATAAGAACCGCTGCTGGTGGAAGTGCCCGGAGTGGTCGGAGTTGTGGTGCCCGGATCGGAGCTCGAAGATCCGCCGGAAACCTTTGCGCCGCTCAGGTCAATCTTTGCTGCAGTGCCGCCCTTTGCGGAAGACACGCTGTCGAAGTAGAAATCAGGCGTGCTGCCTTCGGTCTCAATGTAAAGCAGGAGATTGGAAGCGCCGGAAGGAATCGTGTAGTTGGTGCTGCCGATCTTTGCCCATTCGCCCTTGCTTGCGGTCACGCTGCCGATTTCATCGTAGTTCTTGGTGCCGCTTGCATCTTCATATTCGAGGGAGAGCTTGAACTTTGTGGAGCTCTCGGAGTTCTGCATCACAGCGCCGTTGAAGCTATAGGACTGACCCGGAATATAGGTGCTGGTGCTCAGAGAGAGACCTGCGCCGTTCCAATCCTGGCTTCTGCTGGTGACTGCCAGAGAGCCCTTGCCCTCTGCGTAGTTATTGGTATCCAGCGAGACGGTTGCGCTGCCGCGCGGGCCCCAGTCGCCCTTGCTGGAATCGAAATCGTTGGAGAAGAACTTGCCGTCAGACTCTGCCGGCGTGGAAGTACCCGGATCGGAAGTACCCGGATCGGAAGTGCCCGGATCAATCTGACCCTTCTTGCTCGGGTCGGTGTAGACATCAAGCTCGGTGACGTCTGCGACGCCGCTGCTCTGCCAGCCTTCAGCATTCAGTGCGACCTCATAGAGGTTGCCGATGCCCCAGCCCTGCTGTGCCCATGCCTTGAAGTGGTCGGAAACAGTGATGTGACCGGAAGATCTCTTGGACTGACGGACAGAGAAATACTGCTTAAAGGTGGAGTTGCCGCCGTGGATATCCGGACCGGTGTGATCGAGCTGGAAGATCTTGTACTGTGCGCCGTCAATCGTGACAGTCTTGCTGTTGTTGCTGCTCGGGCACCAGTCTTTCCAGTCCTCGATGATGTAGTACTCGACGAGCGGCGGATTGCCTGCTGCGCCCTTGTTCTCAAACCAGCCGTAAACGCACAGACGGGAGTTGCCGCCGCCGTTGAAGCTGCCGGTCTGCTGATAGGTTGCCTTGTAGTCCATGCCGATGTACTCGTAATCGGATGCCTTTTTCGAGGAACCGAAGTCGAGACCGCGGCGTGCAAGGAAGTTTCCGGCATTGACCGAACAGTTCCACTCTGCCTTGAAGGTTGCGCCCTTGCCGAGTGTCATCGAGCCGCTGCCGCCGGTGGTGTCCAGCCAGATTTCATAGCTGTAGCCGTCACAATTATCCTTGAAACGATTTCTGCCGTTGCCGACTGACAGTTTTTCGCCGACGCTTGCAGCCGATGCTGTAAACGCAGCAAACGGCAATGACGTCAACGCGATGACGGTCGCGCTGACTAAGCCCATTAGCTTTGCTTTTCTCATAATACCCCTCCATATCAGTGTTATGAATGTCTCTATTCGCACGGCAGATTTCTGCTATGCGTTCCTAAGCAAGGGACATGAACCGTGCGGCTCATGTCCTTCGCTTTTGGATACTTGTTTTTTCTGCTGCTTTGCGCAGCGTTCACTCCATCCCGAGTATTTTACGGTAATACGCCGATTTCCAATCAGAACTCGCTGATGATCTTTGCGACGTACTTGAGGATGAGGATGATGTCGTCCTTATCCGGTGTGCCGTTCTTGTTGGTGTCTGCATTCAGCTTGCCGACGCCGGAGATCTTTACGGAAGAATCCTCAGCGACGAGTCTTGCGAGCATGACTGCATCCGAAACATCAACTCTGCCGCTCTCATTGACATCGCCGATGAGGGAAGCCTTTGCGGTCTCGGGAGCCTTGGTGGTAGTGGTGGTTGCCGGTGCAGAAGTGGTGGTGACCGGAGCGGTGGTGGTAACAGGAGCCGTGGTCTCACCGCTGGAGCTCGAGCTGCCGTCAACCTTTGCGCTGCTCAGGTCGATCTTTGCTGCGGTGCCGCCCTTTGCGGAAGACACGCTGTCGAAGTAGAAATCAGGTGTGCTGCCTTCGGTCTCGATGTAGAGCAGGAGATCAGAAGCGCCGGACGGAATCGTGTAGCTGTCGCTGCCGATCTTTGCCCATTCGCCCTTGCTTGCGGTCACGCTGCCGATTTCATCGTAGTTCTTGGTGCCGCTTGCATCAACATACTCGAGGGAGAGCTTGAACTTTGTGGAGCTCTCGGAGTTCTGCATGACTGCAGCGTTGAAGCTGTAGGACTGACCCGGAATGTAGGTGTTGGTGCTCAGGGAGAGACCGGCGCCGTTCCAATCCTGGCTTCTGTTGGTGACTGCAAGAGAGCTCTTGCCGTCTGCTGCGTTGTTGTTGTCAACTGCGACGGTTGCGTTGCCGCGTGCAGACCAGTCGCCTGCGCCGGAGTTGAAGTCATCGGAGAAGAATTTGCCGTCGGACTCTGCCGGTGTTGTTGTAGTTGTGATTTCCGGTTTGTCGATCGGTGTTGTTCCGGGAGTGGTCGTGGTATAAACATCGAGCTCGGTGACATCTGCGACGCCGCTGCTCTGCCAGCCTTCAGCATTCAGCGCGACCTCATAGAGGTTGCCGATGCCCCAGCCCTGCTGTGCCCATGCCTTGAAGTGATCGGAAACGGTGATGTGGCCGGAAGTTCTCTTGGACTGACGGACACTGAAATACTGCTTAAAGGTTTCGGTATTGCCGTGGATTGTCGGACCGGTGTGGTCAAGCTGGAAGATCTTGTACTCTGCGCCGTCGATCGTGACAGTCTTGCTGTTGCCGCTCGGGCACCAGTCTTTCCAGTCCTCAATGATGTAGTACTCAACGAGCGGCGGATTGCCCGCAGCGCCCTTGTTTTCAAACCAGCCGTATACGCAGAGGCGGGAGTTGCCGCCGCCGTTGTAGCTGCCGGTCTGCTGATAGGTTGCCTTGTAATCCATGCCGATGTACTCGTAATCGGTTGCCTTTTTCTTGGAACCGAAGTCGAGGCCGCGGCGTGCGAGGAAGTTGCCGCTCGGAACGGAGCAGTTCCACTCTGCCTTGAAGGTTGCGCCCTTGCCGAGTGTCATGGAGCCGCTGCCGCCGGTCTGATCCAGCCAGATTTCATAGCTGAAGCCGTCGCTGACGTCCTTGTGCTGGTTCGGATTGCCGTTGCCGACCTTCAGAACCTTGCCGCTTGCGGTTGTGCCCTGCTGTGTCTGACCCTGCTGTGTCTGACCCTGCTGCGTCTGACCCTGCTGTGTCTGGCCCTGCTGTGTCTGACCCTGCTGTGTCTGACCCTGACCTGCCTTGCTCGGATCGGTGTAGACATCGAGCTCGGTGACGTCTGCGACGCCGCTGCTCTGCCAGCCTTCAGCATTCAGTGCGACCTCATAGAGGTTGCCGATGCCCCAGCCCTGCTGTGCCCATGCCTTGAAGTGATCGGAAACGGTGATGTGACCGGAAGTTCTCTTGGACTGACGGACGGAGAAATACTGCTTAAATGTGGAGCTGCCGCCGTGGATATCCGGACCGGTGTGGTCGAGCTGGAAGATCTTGTACTCAGCGCCGTCGATGGTGACAGTCTTGCTGTTGCCGCTCGGGCACCAGTCTTTCCAGTCTTCGATGATGTAGTACTCGACGAGCGGCGGATTGCCTGCTGCGCCTCTGTTCTCGAACCAGCCGTAAACGCACAGACGGGAGTTGCCGCCGCCGTTGAAGCTGCCGGTCTGCTGATAGGTTGCCTTGTAATCCATTCCGATATACTCGTAATCGGTTGCCTTCTTCGAGGAACCGAAGTCGAGACCGCGGCGAGCGAGGAAGTTGCCGGCGTTGACCGAGCAGTTCCATTCTGCCTTGAACGTTGCGCCCTTGCCGAGCGTCATCGAGCCGTTGCCGCCGGTGTTATCCAGCCAGATTTCATAGCTGTAGCCGTCGCACGTATCCTTGTGCTGATTTCTGCCGTTGCCGACTGACAGTTTGTCGCCGACGCTTGCAGCCGATGCAGAAAAGCCTGCACTCGGCAGAGATGCCAGCGCGATGACTGCCGCACTGACAAGACCTAAAAACCTTGTTTTTCTCATAATACCCCTCCAAAGATTGAAAAAGCCTCTCTACGCACAGCAGGTACCAGCTATGCGTACCTTTGTAATAAAAGTTTAGCACAAAAACATCTGCAAGTCTAGAGCATTTTTTGCTGAAATTCTAGAAATTCACCCAAAAATTGCGAACTGCTTATGCTTTGGTAAAGTTGTATCATTAACCGTCTGAATTTGTCGATTGCGCTGTCACGATAGCCGAAAATGCGTTTCGTTTTCGGCGATTTTGCTGTTGAAAATATTACGATAATGTTTTTTGATACGCAAATCTTGCGATTATTCATGCTTGAAAGAGCAAAATTGCTATTAAAATTACCCGTTAAATCGCAAGTACCGGTGTGCATTTTTCTGCACATACAAGAAATACGCCCTTGACAGATCCGGATTTTCCTGTTACAATTAGAGATAGAACAAATGTTCTGTTTGTTCGATTGCATCACACTACGGGACATCGCCGAACAGGAGGGATCTGCTATGAATCAGAATCAAAACGTCAATTGGGTGCAGAATCAGCCCTACACCGTCATGCTGGCTGCCTACCGCCTTGCAGCAGAGCGTCTGCAGAACCGGCTTGAACAGCTCAAACAGGAACTGCGGCATCTGCAGCAATGCAAACAGCACACACGCGAATCCGCCGACAGAGAGAAAGCCCTTGAACACCGCATGGATCTGCTGCGCTCGGAATTCTACGAGCTCACCGACAACATGCGCGAAATCCGCATCTACGCGGAAAAGGAGCATGCATGAATCACCGTGCAAACCGGCAGCGGGTCTCCAGCGCGCATCTGGATTTTGACCCGTCGATCGTCAAGCGGCTCACCCCTTCCGATGCCGAGCTCCCTGCCGATCCGGAACGCCGGAAAACGCTGATCCATGCCGTGCGCGTCGCATGGAACACCATGCTCACAGAGATGCAGCGCATCTACATGCACGAATACTATCATAATAGAAAGACCATGCAGCACATCGCAGAGGAATACGGCGTCACACGGGGGACCGTCTCGCGGACACTCTCCCGCGCCCGATGTCATCTGCGCAGGGTGCTGCAGTGTTATCTTTGAGCCGCAGCGCTTGACATCCGTCCGGATATGCGGTATAATGGCAGCAGGATCAATATGAAAGGAGACCGCTGCAGAATGGACGAAATGACAATGCGGCTTTCAGAGCTGGAATCGGAATCTGAGGAACTCGAAAAACAGACCGGCAAACTGACTGCCATGCAGGAGCGCGATCACGCTACGCTGCAGAAAATGGTCTCCGCGATGGAGGCGCTGCACGAAACGCAGAAGCAGATTCTCTCCGAACAGGAGGCACTGCGCAATCTGATGCACAATATCCAGCGGCATCTGGACACACTGACAGACCGCGCGGATTCGATCGACGAGACTGCGGATATTCTGGAGGACCGCATCTCCGCTCTGGACGAAACAACGAAGGTGCTTTCCAGCGACATGGACAATCTCTATGAGGATATGAATGTGCTTTCGGCGGAAACCCGCAGCCGCGGCATCAAGCTCAAAGAGGAGATTCAGCGCTTTCTCTGGGATTCCACTGAATCCAAATATGACGAAGACTCCGACACCATGTGGTAGGTCGGCAGGGCCGACAGCCGTTTTCCTCCGGGAGCGGCCGGCGAGACTCACCCATGGTCACACTTGCACGCCGCAAAGCGGCTTCTCACAGCATACTGCTCCCCGCAGCAACGATAAATGAGTGCCCGCTGCCGATTTTCTCCGGGAGCGGCTGGCGAGACTCACCCATGATATCAATTGCACGCCGCAGAGCTGCTTCTCACAGCATACTGCTCCCCGCAGTAATGATAAATGAGTGCCAAGCGGGCAGTACCCGTCTCCGTTATTTCTATACAAAAAAGCCGTGAAAAAGCGACACACATCGCTGATTCACGGCTGTTTTTCATTTATATGTTTTCAGATTGTCCGCGCAGCGGACACCGCAGCGCTCACTTCTCATCCGGAGAAAGCTGCTCACTTGAGGAAAGCTGCTCGATCAGCTGCTTTGCCGCACGCGGGGATCGTCCGCCGCTCTGCGCTGCAAATTCCTCGGCTTTCTGTTCGAGCAGCGCAGTGTCCATATGCAGCCCGTACTGCACCGCGAGGTCGCGGGTAAATGCAAGATATGCATCTCTGTCCGGACGGCGGAAACACACGCGGATGCCGAATCTTGCAGCAAGCGCCTGCTGCGCCGGAGATGCAGCATCATCCATGCGCTCGGGAATCTGATTGCTCGCGGCATAGATCACGGTATTCTCCGGACGCGCCGCAACCGAGCCCTCGAGCATCGCGCGGAGAATCCCGAAGCTGTCATCATCCGCAGAGAGCGAGAGGTCATCGAAGAACAGAATCAACTTCAGCGGATTGTCATGAATCTGCTCCATGATTTCCGGCAGCAGCGGCAGATCGGCTTTTGTAATGCGGATCAGGCGCAGACCCTCCCCGAAAAATTCGTTGACAACCGCCTTGACCGTTGCCGATTTGCCCGTTCCGGCATCGCCGCAGAGCAGCACATTCTGCGCATGCTTTCCGCTGAGCAGCGCGCGCGTATTCGCAATGACCGCCTGCCGCTCGGTCTCATATCCCGAGAGCGCCGAAAGCTGCACCCTGTCCGGATATTTCACCGGCACGATCTTTTCATCGCGGATCACAAACATCGGATTCGCCGCGAAAATGCCGTATCCGAATTTTCCGATCTGCCGCAGGCGCGCATGATACTCCGCGCCGAAATCCAGATCGGAGTTTTTCCACTCCGGCAGAATGCCGTAATAGGAGACCTCTTTCTGCAGCTCATGCGGCCGGATGCGCGCGAGCCGCTGCAGAATCGCAAGCTCGTTCTGGACGCAGGCATGCAGCATCTCGTCGATCTCCTCGCCGCGCGCCACCGCACGGACATAGAAATTGTCATCCTCACAGATCAGCTGAAAGACGTAGTCCGTCAGATTGGTGCTGCGGGCATAAAGCCGCGTGATGAATTCCGTATACTGCCGCAGCTGGATCATCGGGTCCATCGACTCGGTATCCAGCAGCGCACGCAGCGGCAGAATGACCTCATGCGTCAGCAGCTTGCGGAATACGACCAGCGAATTCAGCGCAAGGTCAATCTCCTGTAATTTCTTGTTTCTTCCCATTTTACGTTCCTTTTTTCATGGTTTCTTTCGGGACGGTCAGTCTCTGTCCGGCGCAGGGAGCCCGATGATCCGGTTCCGGTCAATTACATGCTCCAGTCCCCGATCCTTCCGGCAGCAATCTATGATCACATCCGCCGGAAATGCAGGCGCAGAAATCAGCCGTTTCACATGCTCCGGATTGCTGCATTTCACTGAAATCCAGCGCGGAGAATCAAACGGGAGCGCTGCAAGCTCCTCCGGTTCGTATTCTCCGCGAATCTCCGCAGCAGGGATTTCCTCCAGCAGAATATAATCCAGCTCCGCATACCGAATCTCAAGCTGATTCTCATGCCGGATGCACCTGATGCTCTCCGGAACATGCATCTCTGAAAAGCTTTCCAGCGAAAATGTCTCATCCCCGATCAGGACGATATGCGGCAATTCCGGTCTCAGCATGCCGTCCGGAATTGTTCCGTCCGCAAAGCGCAGATACGGATCGTCACACTCATGCTCCACATCCCGCACGGCTTTTGCCCAGAGATCGAGCCGCTTTTCCGATTCCATATCGCTGAGAATCCGCGCGACATCCTCCGCATAGCCGATCTCCTGCCAGATTCTCAGAAACTGCATGCCCACCTGATATGCGTCCTCCGGATCGGCACACATTTCAACTGCCTGATTCCAGTCCTCTGCATAGGCAGGATCGGCTGTGCTGCCGTCACTGAGAAGCTGCATGCCGCCCAGAATGTGGTCGATACCCCACTCGTTCTCGCCTGCTTCCCAGAGCTGTTGGAGATAGCGGTAAAAGATGCGGCAGCCTTTGAGATTTTTCATTCTGTGTCTCTCCGCGCAAAGCTGTCTGATCGGACAACGCGGTGAATGAGCGGAACCGCCTCCGGCTTTTCATCCGAGAGCACAACCGCCTGCCGGAGCATTGCCTCCGCCTCGTCCAGCTGCGATTCCTTTGCCGCATACATTGTCAGCAGCGCGCCGCCCTGTTCGACCGCATCGCCGTTTTTGCAGTGCAGCCGGATACCGGCGCCGGGGTCGATCGCATCCGCTTTTGTCATTCTGCCCGCGCCGAGCAGCACCGATGCGCGCCCGATCTCCTCGGAATGCATCGCGGAGATCCAGCCGCCGCGCTCAGCTTTCAGCGTCCGGCTGCATGCAGAGAGCGCGAGCTTCTCCGGATGCTCCGTCACCGAGGCGTCGCCGCCCTGCCCTGCGATCATCACCGCAAGACGCTCCATTGCGCTGCCGCTTGTGACGGCATCCTTTGCCATTGCAAGGCACTGCTCCGCAGTTCCTCTGCCTGCCATGCGCAAAAGCTCCGCCGCAAGCTCGATGCAGAAGCCGCCGAGCTCCGATTCCGTATCACCGGCGAGCACTTCAATCGCCTCCTGCACCTCGATCGCATTGCCGATGCACATGCCGAGCGGACGGTCCATATCCGTGAGGATCGCCGTGCAGTCTCTGCCGTCCGCATTCGCCGCGGAAAGCATCCGGCGGGCAAGTTCTGCCGCATCGTCATCATTTTTCATGAAGGCACCGCTGCCGACCTTGACATCGAGCAGGATGTGATCGGCGCCGGTCGCGAGCTTTTTGCTCATGATGCTCGCGCAGATCAGCGGAATGCTGTCCACGGTCTCGGTGACATCGCGGAGCGCATAGAGTTTTTTATCCGCGGGCGCAAGATTGCCCGTCTGCATCGCGACGGCAAAGCCCGCCTTTTTGACCAGCGCGAGAAAATCCGCCGGATCGAGCGCGGTGGAAAGCCCCGGGATGCTCTCGAGCTTGTCGATCGTGCCGCCGGTGTGTCCGAGTCCCCTGCCGGACATCTTCGGCATATAGACACCGCATGCCGCGACAATCGGCGCTAAGATCAGCGTGGTTTTATCGCCGACACCGCCGGTGCTGTGCTTATCCGCGACCGGCGCATCGAGATCCCAGTGCATAACCTGACCGGAATCGCGCATTGCCATTGTCAGCGCGGCGGTCTCCGCGTCATTGAGACCGGAAAAACAGACCGCCATCAGCCACGCGGCAAGCTGATAATCGGGAATCGGCGGCTCTGCGGTGATGCCCTTGACGAGCTGCCGGATCTCGTCATTTGTCAGCGGAATCTGCTGCTTGGTTTTGCGGATGCATTCGCCCATGTGGAAAACTGCCATGATAATTCCCCTTCCTGCTTCAGAATAAAACTGTGCTCAATCGACCTGCTGCTCCCTGCGCGTCCGCAGACAGTTTTCGCCGCGCTCGAGCGCCACGATACCGGTGCGGCACATCTCCATGATGCCGTAGGCTTTCATCAGGTCAATGAATGCGTCGATTTTCGAGGTTTCGCCGGTCAGCTCGCAGACCAGCGCCTCCTTGGAATAGTCCACGATCTTCGAGCGGAAGATTTCGACCGCTGCCATGATATCCTGCCGCGTTTCGGCGTCATTGCGCACCTTGAGCAGCAGCAGCTCGCGGATCACCGTCTCATGCTGATCGAGCACCTCGACCTCTTTGACATCGTGCAGCTTTTCGAGCTGCGTGACGATGCGCTCCTTGATATCCTCATCGCCGCGGAATGCGACGGTAATGCGCGAAAGACCTGCGGCTTCCGTCTCACCGACCGTGAGGCTGTCGATATTGAAGCCGCGCCGCGTGAACATGCCCGAAACACGGGAGAGCACGCCCGAGATATTCGCGACAAGCACGCCGATGACATATTGCTGTTCCATAATAACCCCCGATTGTTTGACCGGTCACCCGATCTCCGTGATGATATCGTCGATCGAACCGCCCGGCGGCAGCATCGGCAGCACAAGCTCATCGCTGCACATCTGCGCGTCAATGACGAACGGTCCGGATTGTGAAAATGCCTGCGCGAGTGCCTCTGCAAGCTGCTCCGGCGTCTGCGCTTTTGCGCCCCTTGCGCCGAAGCCCTCCGCGACCTTGACAAAATCCGTTTTGCGGCTGAGCGTTGTTGCGGAATAGCGGCGGTCAAAGAACAATGTCTGCCACTGCCGCACCATGCCGAGCACGCCGTTATTCATAATGATGACGGTGACATCTGCCTGCTCCGAGACGGCGGTCGCCAGTTCATTGAGATTCATCCCGAAGCTGCCGTCACCGGTAAAGAGCACGGTGCGTCTGCCCGTCGCGACATTGGCGCCGATTGCCGCACCGAGTCCGTAGCCCATTGCGCCGAGCCCGCCGCTTGTCAGGAAGGTGCGCGGCTCCCGCAGCGGATAGCGCTGTGCGGTCCACATCTGATGCTGCCCGACATCCGTGACAACAATCGCATCCGCCGGTGCCGCCGCACTGACCGCATCAAGAATCTGATAATGCGTCAGATAGCCCGTGCCGCCGTGCTGCTTCTCCAGCAGCGCATGCGAATGCGCAGTGCGCCGGAACTCCTCCTGCCGCAGCGTCTGGATTTTCTCAAACCAGTCGCGGTTTGTCCGTTTTTTGACGAGGTTCAGCAGCCGCCCGAGCGCATCCTTGATGTCGCCGCGGATGGTCAGCGTCGCCGCGATGTTTTTATTGAGCTCCGCGCCGTCAATATCAATGTGGATGATGTTGAAGTGTCTGGAAAAGCGATCCTGCTGACCGGTTGCGCGGTCACTGAACCGCACGCCGAGCGCGAGCACGAGATCGGCAGCATCCTCCGCCGCCGATGAGGCATAATGACCGTGCATGCCCTGCATCCCGAGAAAGAGCGGATGCTCCGAGGGCACGGCGGAAAGTCCCATCAGTGAACATCCCATCGGGGCATCGAGCTTTTCCGCCAGCGCAATCAGCTCCGCCGAAGCGTTGCCCGCGATCACGCCGCCGCCGAAATAGATATACGGTCTTTTTGCTTTTGCGAGCATCATCGCCGCCTGCTGCAGACGTTCCTCCGCCGCAAGTCTGACGGGCTCGGGCTCTGCCGGATGCGCCTGCGGGGTAAACTCACAGGATGCCTCCTGCACATCCTTCGGGATATCGACGAGCACGGGACCCGGTCTGCCGGATTTCGCAATCTGAAACGCCGTGCGGATGGTCTCCGCAAGCTCCTCAATGTGCTTGACGATAAAATTATGCTTGGTCACCGGCATGCTGACGCCGACGATATCGACCTCCTGAAAGCTGTCCCTGCCGATCTGGCTGCACGGGACATTGCCGGTAATCGCGACCACCGGCACCGAATCCAGATAGGCAGCGGCAATGCCGGTCACGAGATTTGTCGCGCCCGGACCTGAGGTCGCCATCACAACGCCGACTTTTCCGGTTGCTCTTGCATAGCCGTCGGCGGCATGGGCGGCGCCCTGTTCATGTGCGGTGAGAATATGCCGGATGCGGTCACGCTTGTGATAGAGCTGATCAAACAGATCAATGACCTGTCCGCCGGGATAGCCGAACAGCACCTCACAGCCCTGCTCAATCAGCGTTTCGATTACAATTTCAGCACCTGTCATCTGCATGATGAATCCTCCTTTTTCCGTTTGCCGGCGAAAAGAGATATACGAAAAATCGCCCCCTTCTCGCCGTTCCGTTCGGCAGGAAAGAGACGAAGACAAGTTCAAATATGCTCCGCGGTACCACTCTTTTTGACGCCAAAGCGCCCACCTCTGTGCGTCACAATAACGCATCTCTCTGTCACGGGAGAACCCGTCCGGACTTAATGGGCTGATCGGTAACTGCCGTTCTGTCCGGCTGCTCGGGGATGACTTATGACCGGAGCCGAATGCTGCCTTTCAGCATTGCCCGCATCGGGCAGACGGCAGCTCTCTGCAAAACGGGATTCCGGCTTTTCTGTTCCCTTCACCGCATTTGATAATTCCATTATAACCGCTTTCTCCCCATTTGTCAACCCCCGCACAGGCAAGGCACGGCTTTCGACTTATCATGTGTCTCCGACGGATTGATAATGGGGACTCCGTCCCCAGACCTCTTGTTTATATACGGATAGAAGAAAGCCGCTCCAATTGACGCAAATCGGAGCGGCTTTTTTGTTCACATATAAAACGGGGTTTGACGGTTCGCGCAGCAATCGCTTACGGATGCAGGGACATATTCGTCGCATACCAGCCGTAGCCGTTGTTGACCAGAACCCAGCGCACCGTTCCGGAATAATCATTGACCGCAACCTTGCCGATTGTCGATTCAAGATGCACATCCACGGTGCAGAGATTCTCGGCATACATCCTGACATGCTTGATCTCAAAGACATGATCCTCGCGCATGTTCGGATCGTTGTTGTACCAGATATCCGAAGCAATCGTGTACATCAGATTCGAGACCGGCGAGCCTGCCATCAGGTAATTGCTGAGCACGGCAAGATTCGCATCAAGCTCGCAGCGCGTATTGATGACATAATCCATATAGGCATATGTCAGCGCGGTGACACGCTCGGTCAGTGCCTCATCCGGATTTTTTGTATCCGCAATCGGGAACACATATTCCTGCTGCGCAAGATTCGGATCCGGCACCTCATAGGGCTCGAGCACATTACCGTCCGCATCGGTAACCGTGACCTTCGGCGCACAGTAAAGCCCGTTGATGACACACTTGCGCGCCATCGGCTGCTTTGCAAAGTAGAGTTCCGTTCCGGAAAGCTGGAAATCCGATTCCGCCTCGAGATACTGTTCTTCCGGCACCTCAACGCCGTTGACCTTCAGCGTCGAGCCCTCCGGCATCGTGACGGTCAGCGTAAATGCCGGTGAAGCCTTCAGCTGAATGACCGAAGCAGGCTGATCCACGCTCCAGACGGGAAACTTGTAGCCCTCTGTCCAGCCGGAGCGGATCAGCGCGACTTTCGCAATCGCCTCACCGTCGCGCAGGATGTAGTAATCCGGACGGGAATCGGTGAAATCCTCGGCGCGCTGATAGGTAAATTCGCCGTCTGCCGCCGCCTGACTGCGCACGGTCTCAAAGAGCATTTCGGGCTTTTCGTAGTCCGTAAAGCTCAGACCCGAAGCCGCCTGCGTCATCATATCGGAGAGGAAACCGTCGCTCAGTCCCTTGACATAGTTTTCAATCTGATACTGCGGGCGGGAGCTTTCGTACTCCGCGACATAGCTGTTTGCTTTTTTCGTCTTGCTGCGGATAATCAGCGAAAAGATGATGATGTAAAGGATCATGGCAATGAGGAAAATGCCCCATCCCACAATCCGGATGCCGGAGCGTTCCGCTGCGGCTTCGGCTTTGCGGCTCTGCTGCATACGCATCGCGGCGCTGCTGCGGTTTGCCGGACGGCGCTGCACCTCTGCTGCCGGAGCAAGCCGGCGCGGTGCGGCATTCCGTTCCGCCGGACGTCTGCGCGGTGCCTCTGCAGTTGCAGGTTCCGTATGCTCCGCGCTGCGGTGCTCAGATGTCTGCGCACCATCAACCGGACGTTTCTTTTTCTTCTTGCGCGGCACCTCGCCGGATGCTGCCGTACCGTCTGCGCGGCGGCGTTCGGATGTCTGCGCACCATCAACCGGACGCTTTTTCTTCTTTTTGCGCGGCACCTCGCCGGATGCTGATGTACCGTCTGCGCTGCGGTGCTCAGATGTCTGCGCACCCGCAACCGGACGCTTCTTTTTCTTCTTGCGCGGCACCTCGCCGGATGCTGCCGTACCGTCTGCGCTGCGGTGCTCAGATGTCTGCGCACCCTCAGCCGGACGCTTTTTCTTCTTTTTGCGCGGCACCTCGCCGGATACCGCCGAACCGTCTGCGCTGCGGTGCTCAGATGTCTGCGCACCCTCAGCCGGACGCTTCTTTTTCTTCTTTTTGCGCGGTGTGCCGTCCGCGTTCACAGGCTTTCTGTCTGCCGGAGCAGCGTCAGAACGCTCCGCTTCGGCTGCCGGATCAGCAGCAGCCGCAAATTCCTTTTCATCCATTCTGCGATGCTCCTTTCGTTAAGATTCGGGCGCGACCAGCCAGCAGTCGGGCATATCGCGTGCGCCGTAAAGTGTCGAGACGATTGTATACTGTTCGCCCTGATAATACATCACAGAGGATGCGCCGCCGTCCATATTGCCGGCGTTGACCATGCCGAGGTCATAGCAGAAATCGACAAGCTGCGGATAGGTCAGACCGATGCTCGTGAACATTCTGCCTTCGATCAGCAGAATCATGACCGTGCCGTCCTCCGCCTGTCCGATGACCGTGCGCGGATTGTAGCCGCCGAGTCTGCCGTTCATCTCCTGCTTGACGCCGTCCTTGATGAGGATCGGGCCGAAGCATGCCGCATCACGGATGCCCATGTCAATCGCCTGCTGACCGGTCAGCCATTCGCAGTGCAGCTTGCCGTCATTGTCAAAGCCGATGACTTCATAATAGGACCACGGATCGCCGTAGCAGAGCTTGCCCTGCGACATCACCAGACCGACCGGCAGACCGCCGTTTCCGGTGCCGTTCGGATCAACAAAGCCGCTTGCATTGACCGCGGCAATCGCGCCGTATTCCTCACACATCTTCGAGATCTGCTTGCCGTAGGAATTCGGCGTACCGAGCTCGCCCGCAACGCCGAGATACACACGGGAGGGATCCTTGATCTTGAGAAGCTTTCCGCGGAACAGCGGCTCATAGATCTCGATCATTTCGGTTTCCGGCTGTTCGCTGTCCGGCGCACCGATCGGGGACTCCAGCGCAACGGATGCGATCTCCGGTGCATTCGGCGTGATCTTTCTGTTGCCGATCTGAATCTCGCCGGAATCTGCAGGCAGATCCTTGCCGGAGAAGAATGCATGCAGCGCATTCAGGCTTCCCTTTTCCTCCACCATCTGCGAGAACTGCTGCTTCGCCGCGGGATATTCGTCATTCATTGCCGCTTCGGTGATCTTGCGGCGCGCGGATGAGATCAGCATCATCGTTACGATCACGAAAATCGCGATCCGGATCGCTGCCGAAACATATTTTTTGTTGATGCGGATACGGCTTGTCATTGCCATGTGCGTTGTTCCTTCCTGTATCATTTTATGCCTGCTGATTTCGCAGTAAAATCCACTCTATATTGTAATACAAAACGGTAAAAAATGCAAGCACTTCCGGCATAAACCGACATGTTTCTCATTGTTCGGCAAATCCGCGCCGGATTTTTGTGATACCTGAACACATGCACGGGCAGGCAGTCTCCGGCGCATTTCATAGGGAGCCAATGCCAACAACTTAAGGTGTTGCGTTCCCTAGTGAATTGCGCTGCAATTCACTTAGGGGCGCCCTCTATCGCAGGGCGCCCCTCT
>CAMKLV010000051.1:0-25233 GCA_946413695.1 uncultured Ruminococcus sp.
ATCATGGCAAAAAGACAAGCAGATATCTTCAAGAGATAGTTGGGACATCAATAATCCGCCTGATCCTGCACATACTATCCGCAGAAAGGAGCGTGCAGCATGGAGACCCGTACACATTCCGGCGCATATCCGCTGAGCTTTCTGCTCGGATTTTTCGCCTACTGCTTTTTTGAAATCGCCATCCGCGGCAGAACCCACTGGACAATGGGAGTCCTCGGCGGCGGCGCACTCTGCCTGCTGCTCTGCCTGATGCGGCATCTGCGCAGGCGGATTCTGCTCTGTGCGCTGCTCGGGACATATTTTGTCACGGCAGCGGAATTCTGCTCCGGTGTCTATCTCAATCTCATCCGCAGAATGGCGGTCTGGGATTATTCTGATCTCAGGCTCAATCTCATGGGGCAGATTTGTCCGCAGTTTTCCTGCGTCTGGTTCCTGCTTTGCGCGGCGGGCTGTCTGATCTGCTCTGCGCTTGACCGTCAGCTGCTCCGCGCAGCGACTGAATAAACTCGGTCAGCTCGCACGCCATTTCGCACTGCTCCGGAATCCGCGGATGACCGGGCGTCGCTTTGCCGCTTCGCGTAAACCGGAACCGTTTGACGCGCGGACTGCTCATGCGCTCGCAGGCATCATCGAGCAGCGTCTCCCAGTAGTCATCATGCATCAGCACGGTCAGCATCAGGATGAACACCGCCTTCGGGTATTTCTTCATCAGATCGCCGAGAATCTCGCAGTATCTATTGAGCCAGCGCTCGCGCTGTTCGGGATCGAGAAGCTGATCGCGCCCGTCAAAATGCTGATCGTTCTGCCCGATTGCGACCGTGACAAAATCGGGGATATAGCGCGAAAAATCCCACTTTGTCATCGGCTGATCGGCAAAGTAGCAGAGCTTATCGTAAGCGGTTTCGAGCCCGTAGCGCCCGTCCGCGAACCAGCCCGTATGGTCAAAGAGCGCGATGCCGCCCTGCGCCGCAAGATGCACCTGCGCCCCGAGCAGCCGCGCCGTCTGCATCGCATAGCTGTGCCATGCGTTGTCATAGACCGAATCATAGACCGGCGGATCAGGCGCCGCCACGCAGTCCACCGCCTCAACAACCGAGCCAGCAGTGACGCTGTCGCCGTAGCATTCGAGCTTCAGTTCCGGCAGCGGCGGAAGTTCGCAGAGATCGCCGTCATCGGAGAGCAGAATCTTCTGCAGGACAAAATAATGTGTGGAATCCTGCCGCTTGAACAGAATGCATTTGTGGACACCGCCGCCCAAAACGGGAATATCGTAGCGGTTGTCATCGTCGCCGAGCGCGATCTGACGCTCCTGCCCGTCGATGATACATCCGAGCTGCATGCCGTTATAGCTGACATGATTTTCGATGATGAATGCAAGATGCGCCCCCGTGAACGCAAGCTGCACAAGCGAGCCCGCCCAATAAAAAACGGGCGCATCGGGATTTTGTACGTCGATGCGCCCCATATATTGCAGACGCTCGTCGGAAGGTCTGATTTCTTTCATATATGTATCTCCGATGGATTTATAATGGGGACTCTGTCCCCATACCCCTGCTTAAGGGCTACTAGCCCTTAAGAATCCCATTTTGAGCATGATTGGATACAACGATTGGAATTTGCTGTGCATTCGCTGTAAATGTCGCAGACGGCGCACTGTCAATTCCGGACTGCTATTCAGCCGTTTTCGCTTTGCTCGCGTGTCTCGGCTGCAATGCGCTCCATTTCCTCTTTGAAGTGCGGATCATTCGTCAGATCGAACGCGACGCGGTTGAACAGCGCCTCAAGATCGGTTCTGCGGTAATCCTTTGCGCTCTTTGCCAGCGTGACGGCGAGATTGACAAGATCGTTGTTCGGCGGCGGCTGAATGCCGTATTTCTCGTAGACGTCGATCGTCTGACCGTGCGTCGGCGGCGTGAACTTCTGCCCAAAGGTCTTCATGCGGCGCAGCACATCCTGCAGCTCAAACTCGACCGCCTGCGAGGGCTGAAAGCGGATGCTCTCGAAATAGAACACAGCCGCGGAGTAGAAATCCTGCATGACATAGCAGTAAAAGCCCATGTTTGCGAGTGTCCGCGCGATTCTGTCCGCAGAGGTGCAGTAGCGCAGCGTCTCGATATTGACGGCGAGCAGCTTCTTCGGATTGTTGCCGAACTTGCAGATTTCGGCGAGCTCAAAGCGCGCATCCGCACTGACCGGATTGAACTTCACGGCACGGTCGAGCGCAGCCTCTGCCGCAACGGCGTCCTTGTTTTCGAGCAGGACATAGCCGTAGAGCGTCAGATAATGCGAGAAGTCGAACGGCGCGCGGTCAAAGTCGGTATCGTTCGGGAAGTAGTAGCGGTACATGTGATACTCGAACGGATTGCGGAAGCTGAAATACTTGGGGTTCTCACCCTCGTAATACTGTTCGATCTTATCGGAGAGCGCTTTGAGAAGCTTCTCCGCCTCGTGATACTTGTGCTGATCGACCAGCGCCAGCGCATCGCGGAAGACAAGATCGAGCCGTTTGCCGTCGATGCAGGTCATGTCCTCCATTCTGCCGCGGACATCCTCCGGCATGATGCCGAACGCAAAATCCGCGACCGCAGCGGTCAGCTCGTCCGCGTTCTCCTCGTTTGCAAGATCCTCCGCAACGGCATGCAGGTGCTCGATATCCTTTGCGACATCGCCTGTCATCTCGGAGCGGATCTGTGCAAGCAGTTCATTGACTGTCATTTTTAGAATTCCCCTTTTCTCGATTTTTTATCCGTATGATATCAACATCTGCTGCCGCCAGAGTGCGCAGCGGCAGCAGACGGAATCCAGAGATCAGTCCTCCGCAATCGTTGCGATGCCGAGGATATCAAGGCTGTCCTTGTCAACCGGCGACGGGCAGCCGCTCATCAGTTCGCGTGCGTTCTGAACCTTCGGGAACGCGACAACATCACGCAGAGAATCGCACTGCGCGAGCGTCATGGTCAGTCTGTCCAGACCGATACCCAGACCGCCGTGGGGCGGTGCGCCGTATTTATACGCTTCGACAAGGAAACCGAACTTTGCTTCGATCTCCTCATCGGTCAGACCGAGCGATTCAAACATCTTCTGCTGCAGCTCATAGTCGGTGATACGGATCGAACCGGAGCAGAGCTCCGTGCCGTTCAGGACAAGGTCATAGGCCTTTGCAAAGACCTTTTCCGGTGCGCTGTCCAGATACTGCAGGCACTCGTCCATCGGCATGGTGAACGGATGATGCATCGCGAGCCACTCGCCGGTCTCCTCGTCCTTTTCAAAGAACGGGAACTGCGTGATCCACAGGAAGTTGAACTCGCCCTCCGGAATCAGATCAAGCTTTCTGCCGAGGTGGTTGCGCAGTGCGCCGAGCACCGGCAGCGTGACGGAGTTCTTATCCGCAACGATCAGGACAACGTCGCCCTGTTCTGCACCGGCAGCTTTGAGGATGGCATCGAGCTCGCCCTCCTTGAGGAACTTGCCGAAGGAGCAGTTCGGCTCCGCATCCACCCAGCGGATGTATGCAAGACCCTTTGCACCGATGCCCTTGACCATTTCGGTCAGCTTGTCGATCTCCTTGCGCGTCAGGGTTGCAGCGGCGTTCTTTGCGGTGATGCAGCGCACACTGCCGCCGGAAGTCAGCGCATTCCGGAAGACAACAAACTCAGTATCCTTCACCGTCTCGGAAAGATCAGTCAGCTCCATGCCGAAGCGCAGGTCAGGCTTATCGGAACCAAAGCGGTTCATCGCCTCGGTGTAGGTCAGTCTCGGCAGCGGTGTTTTCAGCTCGCGGTGCATGACATCCTTGAACAGGCGGATCAGGAATCCCTCTGTGATATCGAGGATATCATCGACATCGACGAAGCTCATTTCGAGGTCGATCTGCGTGAACTCCGGCTGACGGTCGGCGCGCAGATCCTCATCGCGGAAGCAGCGTGCAAGCTGGATATATTTGTCATAGCCTGCGACCATCAACAGCTGCTTGTAGATCTGCGGCGACTGCGGCAGCGCATAGAACTCGCCGTGATGCACGCGGGACGGCACGAGGTAGTCTCTTGCGCCCTCCGGCGTGGATTTCATCATCATCGGGGTCTCGATCTCGAGAAAACCGTTCTCATAGAAATACTGCCGTGCGCACATTGCAATCTTGTGGCGCAGGATGAGATTCTGCTGCAGCGGCGCTCTGCGGAGGTCGAGATAGCGGTACTTCAGGCGCAGCTCCTCATTGACCTTGGTCTGCGCGGTGATCTCGAAGGGCGGTGTCTTAGCCTTTGCGAGAATGCGCAGCTCAGTGACATAAATCTCGACATGACCTGTCGCGATTTTATCGGTTTTGCTCTCGCGCTCGCGCACCTCGCCCTTTGCCAGAATGACATACTCGGATTTGCAGGATGCCGCCTTCTCAAAGAGCGCCTTGTCGGTCGTATCGTCAAAGGTCAGCTGCACGACGCCGGTGCGGTCTCGCAGGACGATAAAGAGAATACCGCCCTTATCGCGCACGGTATCGACAAAGCCGCCGACAGTGACGGTCTTGCCCGCTTCGAGCACCTCGCCGCAATAGCAGGTGCGCTTCATTCCTTGCATAGTGTCCATGTTTTTCGTTTACTCCTTATTTATGGATTTTTATGAAATGCGCAAAGCGCGTTTTATAACAAAACGGATGTGCCGCATCCGGTCAGAAAAGGCGTTCCAACAGATGAACCAGCATCCAGCCGAATGACCGAACCAGCACGAAGAACGCCGGATAGATGAATACAAACAGCACAGCCCGCAGCGGCTGACTGCGATCGACCCATTCCTCGGGAAAGGTCAGGGACAAAAACCCCGGCGCGATCAGCATCATGAGAATCAGGATCAGCACGCTCGGATAGAGCACATAATCATTGTACTTGAACACCTCGCTGAGGACAAACGCCGCAATCGTAATGACAAGCAGGATGCTCGCGATTATGCTCCATGTTGAGCGCTTAAATGTCGCTCTTGTTTCCATGACAACCCCTTTCTGCCAAAGAGATGCACCGGTTTATCTGTAAAAGAAACGGTCGAGAATCAGCCGGTATACCAGATCCGAGCCGAAGTATCCCAAAAATGCAGCAGCAAAGCTCAGCGCGATTGCAAACGCACGTTTTCTGCCGCCTTCCGCACCGCGGACAAATCCGACAAGCCACAGGATAAAGGTCGCTGCCGCGCCGAGCAGAATCAGAATCGCCGGCGGAAACGGCACATGATTCAGCATCAGCAGACCCGCCGCGCCGCCGCAGACAATCCAGATGCATACTGTGAGAATTCCGATGATAATGCGTTTTTTGATGTTTCCCATAATGATTACTCCGTTTCATATTAAATTTATATCTGCATCCTGTCAGGAGTTGATCAGCGCCCCGATGATGTAAGTCAGGATTCCGCTGCACAGCAGAAAGAGAATGCCGTGCACGAGTTTATTCGGTATAAACGGCTCCTTTTCCAGAAAAGCATCCTCCGGACGCAGCCGCGCGGAAATCAGTGTGCAGACCGCCAGCAGCAGCAGCCAGATCACAAACAGACATTCATCCGGAAGCGGGAACTTCGGCACGCGGCAGAAGATCCACGGCAGAAGCAGCACGCCCAGCAGAATCCCGTTGAGCAGATGCCATCTGCGGCGTTTTCGTTCCGCGGTAAAGAGTTCCTCATCGGTATAGACCGGCTCCGCGGGTTTCAGCGGCTGCTCTAACTGCGGTGCGGGCGCAATAAGCTCCCCGAAATCAGGATCCGGCTCCGGATCCGGCAGCTTCAGCTCCGTGCCGCAATAGGGGCACAGTGCGCGGCGGACGGAGACAAGATTGGAAACGCCGCCGCAATCGGGACAGGTCACCTTTGTAACAGACATGTTGTCACCTCAGTTTCGTATCAGAACATAATTCGCAGAATTTCGAGCGCCGTGCAGAACATGCCGGAGAGCAGCGCAGCCGCAGGCACACTCAGGAGCGCATGCATCACCGCCTGCGCCTTTTTGCTTATCAGCAGCGGCGTCCGGTTGAGATAGGCTTCATCGGGACGGATCAGCGCGGAAATCACCGCCCAGAGCGGCACAGAGACCAGCCACGCAAGGATAACAAGCGTCCCCAGCCGTTCGCGGTAGAAATAATCTGCGACTACAATGCCGACTGAAAGCATAAGCGTCTGCAGAAGCAGCGCAGCGATATTCTTTGCATACCAGAATCCGCGCTTTCTGCTCGCCTCGGCAAGCTGCTCCGGCGGATACTGCCGCACAGGCTTCGGCTCCGAAAACGGCGGATACATATATGCCGCGGGATTATCCTGTTTTGCACGCTCCGGCTGCACTTGTTCCGCATGCTGTACGGGCGGCGGCGCGGACTGCACATCCTGCGCATACGCAAAACCGGAATCGGGCGCCGGAACATGCAGTTCACTGCCGCAGTAGGGACACACCGCGCGGAGTCCCGCTTCGATTTGTGTGCTGCCGCCGCAGTTCGGACATACGGTTTGGATAAGAGACATGAAATCACCTCAACAGGTTTTCACAAAGCATCAAGGAAAACCGTCACGATCGCATAGAGAATGGCACCGCCGATCGCAGTCGCAGGGAAGCTTGCGATAAAGTGCATGAAGCCCTGCGTGCTTTTATGCTTGAACAGCGGCTTCTTGTCGATGTAAGCATCATCCGGACGGAGCAGACCGGAGAGGAATCCGCCGATCGGATGCGCACAAAGCCAGCTGAGAATCAGCGGAACACCCGCATCGCCGTCAAACTCCTCCAGCATAATCCCGATCGCGAGCACGATTGCCGGAATGGCATAGAGCGCCGCATTCAGGATGTACCACTGCCCGCGCTTTTTCTTTGCCGCTGCAAGCTCCGCAGGCGAATACTGCGGCGGTGCCACAAACTGCGCAGGATTCATCTGCTGCTGTGCAAACTGCGCCGGATTGACCTGCGGTGCAGCATAGGGCTGCTGCATCTGCTGAACGGGCGCACCGAAGAAATCGGTCTGTGCGGGCTGCATTTCGCGCACGGGCTGCTGTGCAAAGTCAATCTCCTTTGCTGTCTGCATCGCCTTTGCAAACTGCGCATCCTCTGCGAATGCAAATCCCGGATCGGCAGCCGCAGTATTGAGTTCATAGGCACAATAGGGGCACATGACGCTCCTGCCTGCTTCGATCTGTGCCTGCCCGCCGCATTTCGGGCAGATAATATTCATCATTGACATGTTGTCACCTCTTATATCTGAAAGTATCGAATTTATACTCCAATTGCAAATGGTATAATGATAATCAGCGTCCAAACAAACAAAATCACAGAAAAAACAATACATAAAGCAATTAAGTGCGAACATCCAGACCGCTCACTAAACTTAATAGAGGCACGCCAGTCCTTTGGACAGGTTATCAAAAGTACAATCGGGCTCAGAAAAGCTAAAATACTAGCAAATATTCCCGAAATGTTCCGTAGGACATTATCAAACGAAGCACACGCAACCATACATAAAACATATATAAGAATTGAAATCAACAGAGCTAATACCCAATATATTTTTCTTCGCCGATTTCTGCGCTTTTCGTTTTCTAAACACTCCTGTTCCTTTTCCTGCAAATCCAATTCACGCATGCGCGCAACATCGGTATAGCGCTGATTGACATTCACATTCGCATTGATATCAATGGTAATTCTTCCGTCATCGACCTGAATCTGCGAACCGCAAAACGTGCAGAAAAAGCGTTCTTTGCCCTCTGGAATCTGTAATGATGCGCCGCAACTCGGGCATGTCAGCGTTTTCAGTTCCATGTCAACACCTCCAAATGCATCAAAACGGGATTCTTAAGGGATAGTATCCCTTAAGCGGGAGTTTGAGGGCGGAGCCCTCATTCCGAATCCATCGGAGATACCTTTATTTCACACTCTGCGCTTGCCGAGAACCTTTTTGACAAAAACCTGATGATAGAACCAGTCCATGCGCGAGAGGATTTTATCGTAAAAATGAAACACGAGATTGAACGCAATGAACAGCACCGCGAACATCACGGGGCCTGTTTCATCGAAGGTCGGGAGCCCGAGCACATAGACGGTCGCGAGATAATCGAGCACCAGAAAGAGATTGAATACCGCGAATTTGCAGAGTGTTTTCAGGGGCTTTGCCTTGATCCGCTCAAGATAAATCCGCAGCATCGGGTAATAGCCGAAGAACAGGATGAACATCAGGGCGGCTTCCTTGTCAAAGGTCACGATCAGCGCGAGCAGACTGACAGCAAGATAGGTCAGCCACGCCCACCCGACGGAAACCTCCTCGACCAGAATAATCATCAGCAGACCTGCCGCCATCGGCGCCGCGATATACAGCGCAGGCAGCACGCCCGTCAGAAACATAATCACAATGCAGAGCGCCGCGACAATGCCGCCCAGCGCGACGCGGCTGCTCAGATTCCGGCTCTCTGTTCTCATTCGCAGACTCCGAGCGCGAGAACCTCAAAGGATTTTTCGGTCTGATCATCGAGCATGCGAATCTCGACATGCAGGTCCTGCACGCTGTCATAGGTCTCGATCAGATCGACCTGCGGACCGCCCCAGCCGTTCGGACCGTTCGCGTTGAGGATGCCGGCAAGCTGATCATTGACATAGACGCCCGCAAGCCCCCATGCCTGATCATTGAACTTTTTATAGACCACGAACAGCGATTTTCCCGTCACATTCATGACGAGCGGCTCGTTCTCCGCCTCCTTCTGGAAGACAAATCCCGCGCGGAAATGATTGTTATGCGAACCGGCGACCCATGAGCCGTCGCGGTAAAGCGTATTGGTTGCATCGCAGAATCTGCCGTTCCGGAACAGCCCCTCCTGCGTTCCCTCCTCCGGAACCGCATAGGATTTATCCGGTTTTTTCGCCTTTGCCTCCGCAAAGTAGTGCGCGACCATATCCGCGATCAGTCTGTGCCCTTCAACCGAGGGGTGAACGTCATCCGCGCCGTATTCATTCCACTTCATCGCGCCGGATTCGAGATCGCCTGCAATCGCATCGCGGACAGAGATCATGCCGAGATCGTAGTATTCCCCGATCGCCTGCTGCACATCCTGACAGGTGTGCCCGTTCTCCATATAGGTAAACAGCAGAATGACCGCGGGCTCATTCGGCGCCTCCAGACAGGTGCGCACAAGGCTCTCATAGGCAGTCCCGTAGATTGCATCCTGACCGTCATTGACGGCAAACTCAATAAACACGATATCCGGCGAGGTTGCAAGCACCTCGCTGTCCGCGCGCAGGAATCCGAGCACAGAGGGCGTGCCGGAAAGTCCGTTGTTCTGACAGTTCACCTTGCCGCCCGCGCAGTAGTTTGATTCAAACTCCGCAGCGGAAAGCAGCGCATAGCAATCCGGAGACTGCGCACCGGCTGCATAGCCCTCGGTGATCGAGCCGCCGACATAGGCAATCGTGACATCCTCGCCGTTCTGCGCCTTCTCAAAGACGCGGTTCAGGCGGTGTGTATTGCCCGTGCTGACGAGCGAATCCGCGATGCGGTCCCCGCTGGAACGCTCCGCCCCCGCAGAGGACGATTCCTGCGGTTCGCCGCATCCGGCAAGCAGTGTACCTGCAAATATGACAGCGGCAAACGCCGCAAACAGCTTGTGCTGAGATTTCTGCATCTTGCAACCTCTCCCCGAAGTGCGGAATCGCATCCGCAGCATCCTATAATATGTCTACTCTATATCATACCACAAACCGCATAAAAAGTCAATGAACGCGCCGCGATTTCTGCTTGACACTGCATTCCGCAAATGGTATAATGAAAACAAAGCAGCAGCGCGGTTCAAGGCTGCTGTACATTCTGACAAGGGGGGCAAACATGATAAAACACCGAATCTTCCGCAGGGCGGCTGCGATTCTCTGCGCGGCACTGCTCGGATGCACCGCGGCGGGCGCACTGCCGGTCTCTGCAGATTCCGCAGCACTTGCAGATTCCGGCATCTCCTATCAGGAATCCACGGAGACGCTGCTCAATCCGGGCATGGGCTACACCACAACGCTCTGGTACCGCTGCAAACCGCATGAGACCACGCCGCGCAGTCCGTCCGGCATCCTTGTCCTGATGTTCATTGATATCGGCGCCTTTTCGAGCGGCGAAAACGGCACAAAAAGCGCGGACGGCACCTACAATCCCGGCACGGACTATCCGCTGGACGAGGAATTTTTCTCCGCGCTCGGGCAGACCTTCGAGAACTGCCGGAACAACGGCAGCACAATCGCGCTGCGTTTCCGCTATGACGATGACGGCACGAAAAATCCCGAGCCTGCGACCTTCGATATGCTGAAAACGCACATCAAACAGATCGGAGACAGCGGCTTGCTGGAGAAATATCAGGATATCCTGATGTTTGTCGAAAGCGGATTCGTCGGGTGCTACGGCGAGCAGTGGGGCGGAAAATACTGCTCCCTCGAGCAGAAGGCGGAGCTGCTCGATCTGATGCTGGATATCGTCCCCGATCCGGTTCCGGTGACGGTCCGCACACCGAATATCTTTGCAAAATGGGCGGGCATCGAGCAGAAGGATCTCGCGGACTGGGTCTCCGAGCCGGGCAGCCGCGCCGCGCGTGTCGGCATGTATGATGACGGCTACATGGGCTCGGACAGCGACCTCGGCACTTATTCCGACCGCACCGCCGAGACCGGATGGCTCGGCAGGCAGGCGGTCACGAGCTGTTTCGGCGGCGAATTCTCCGGCGATCTTGAATTTGCGCAGAAATATGACACCTATCTGCCGGAGAACGCGATTCCGGAAATGTACCGCACGCACCTGACCTACATCAACTCCAACATTTTCGGGCTTTATGACAACTACACCTTCGGCGCGGACTGCGATGTGCCGGATGCGGACAACTCCGCCTACTACGGACAGACCGTGCGCAAATTCATCCGCGATCACCTCGGCTACCGTTTTGTCCTGCGCGAGGCAAAGCTCTCGGAAGAGGTTGAACAGGGCGGCGAGCTGCAGATCAATTTCAAGGTTGAGAACACCGGCTTTGCGAATCCGGTCAGGCAGCAGAACGCCGAGATTCTGCTGGAAAAAGGCGGCGAATACTACCGCACGCATGTCAATCTCGATTCGCGGAAGTGGTATTCCTGCACCGAAAAGGCGGAGTTCACCGCGGCACAGATTCCCGGCGGCATCGAGCCCGGCAAGTGGAATGTCTACCTCAAGCTCTCTGTCGGCAGAAACGATCATACACAGACGCACATGCGCTCGGTGCGCTTTGCAAATCCGGATATCTGGCAGCCTGCGCTCGGTGCCAATTACATCGGCAGCGTGACGGTCAAAGCCTCGGATGATCCGGAAAAGCGGACGTTCCACGGCTTCGGCGCAAACCATTCAGCTGACCGGTTCACGCTGAACGGTCTGCAGCTCACAGACGGCACCCCGTCCTATGAAAACGAACAGGGCACGCCCGCCGCAGAGAACGATACCGCAGCAATCTGGCTGCATCAGGATGCGCAGAACCTCTATGTCACCGCCAGATATGACACCGGCGCCGCCGCAGAGGTTCACAATCTGCACTTCAAAAACCAGACAAACGGCGAAAACTACTGGATTTATTTTGCGAGCAACGGCTATGTATATTTCAACCACGGCGAACCGACCGGCGTCCTGCAGAAGCACAGCGACGGGCTGATCGAGATACAGATACCGTTCGGCGACGTCATGGGGCTTGCGCCCGGCGTCACAATCAGTGATGTGCGCTATGCGCTGCAGGACAGTGCAAACGAGTGGGTTGTCAGCTCGGATGTCACCGCGAAGGAGCCGTACACGCTCGAGGACAGCATCACGGTTTACAACACGTTGCAAAGCGTCTCACTGCAGGGCGGCACATCGTACACGATGACTGTGCTCAGCGATGCGAAAAATGCGGCATATCAGTGGTATCATGACGGCAAACCGATTGACGGCGCGGCGTCCGCTTCGTATACGGTTGAGCGTGCGTCGGCAGCGGCGCAGGGCGTATACAGCGTGCGCATCCGGAAAGAAAGCGGTGCAGAGCGCACGGTCGATATCTGCCGAATCGAAAAGGTTTACGGCGAAATTCTGCGCGGCGATGCAGACGGTGACGGTGCAGTTGAGCCGGACGATCACGCGGCGCTGCTTGATTATCTGCTGACGAAATCGCAGACGCTCCGGAATCCGGAGGGCGCCGACCTCGACGGAGACGGCAGACTGACCGCCGCCGACCTCACGATGCTCCGCACCATGCTAGAGAAATGAAAAAGGTATCTCCGATGGATTTTAAATGGGGCGCTGCCCCAAACCCCGCTTAAGGGCTACTAGCCCTTAAGAATCCCATTTTAATATGATGATATGGAAAAGCCGCTCAATAAACGCATTACGCAGAATTGAGCGGCATACTTTTATCCACAAATAAAAATGGGGTCTGGGGATCATATCCCCAGCAGGGGTTTGGGGACGGAGTCCCCATTTTTAATCCATCGGAGATACATTAATCGCTCACCGCTAACAGCTCATCCAGCAGCTCTGCAGCATCCGTGACGCAGCCGCGGCAGGAGCGCAGAGGCGAACCGGTCAGGGCGCCTTTCAGCTCGCGGCACATCGCAGACCGATTCATCTGCTGAAAACGCGCCTCAAGCTCGTCCGCCCGCGGATCATCCGCGCCGAATTTCCTTGCAAGCACAGTTTTCGCTGCAAGCACGGCACCGCATGTCCCCATTCTGCCGCCCGCCATCGGACGCGCAGCCGCCATTGCCTCCTCCGGCGTCATGCCCGCATCCTCGCAGAACGCGCTCAGCACAGCCACCGAGCAGGACATAAACTGCTTGTGATTTTCAATCGCCTGTTCAGATTTTTTCATGCCTGTCTCCTTTTCCGTTTCAAAAAGGTCAGCAGCCTTGCACTGCTGACCTTCTTCACAATTTTACTCAACCGTAACAGATTTTGCGAGATTACGCGGTTTATCGACATCGAAGCCCTTGCCGATCGAAACATAGTAGCTCAGGAGCTGGAGCGGAATGACGCTCAGGCTGCCTGCAAAGAGCGGATTGATCTTCGGGACATAGCATGTGAACTCTGCGGTGTCCTCGAGGAAGTAGTTACCCGCGGTGGTGACAGCCATGAGCTTTGCGCCGCGGCTCTTGACCTCGACCATGTTGCTGACGGTCTTTTCGGTCAGTGCCTCCTGCGTCACAACGCTGATGACGATTGTGCCGTTCTCGATCAGGCTGATCGGGCCGTGCTTCAGTTCGCCGGCAGCATATGCCTCGGAGTGGATATAGCTGATCTCCTTGAGCTTGAGGCTGCCCTCCATGCCGATTGCATAGTCAATGCCTCTGCCGATGAAGAACGCATCGCCGACATTGATGAGCTTTGCAGAATACCACTGCAGACGCTCGTTGTCCTCGAGAATCTTCTCGACCTTATCCGGAATGGAGTAGATTTCGTTGAGCAGCTCATTATAGCGCTCCTCAGCAATTTCATTTCTAGCCTTTGCAAACTGCAGTGCGAGCAGATAACCCGCAACAAGCTGTGTGCTGTATGCCTTGGTGGTCGCGACGGAAATCTCCGGACCTGCGAGCGTATAGAAGACGTTATCCGCCTCACGCGCAATCGAGGAACCGACCACATTGACGATACCGAGCGTCTTGATGCCCTGATCCTTTGCGGAACGGAGCGCTGCAAGCGTATCTGCGGTCTCGCCGGACTGGCTGATGACAATGACGATGCTCTTTTTGTTGAGCGTCATTTTTCTGTAGCGGAATTCGGATGCAAGCTCGACACGAACCTGCAGGCTCGTGAGATCCTCGATCACATACTGCACCGCCATACCGACATGGTACGCAGAGCCGCACGCAACGATATAGACCTGCTCGATCTCCTGCATCTCCTCGTCGGTCAGGCTGACGCTGTCGAAGTGGACAACGCCGTCCGTGACAACCGAGTTGATCGTATCGCGGATGACCTTCGGCTGCTCGTGGATTTCCTTCAGCATGAAGTGCTCATAGCCGCCCTTCTCAGCGGATTCCGCATCCCACTTGATCTCGGTCAGCGGCTTCTCGATCACTTCGCTGTCGATGTTGAAGAAGGTCACATTGCCCTTTTCGAGCTTTGCGATCTCCATGTTGCCGATGTAGTAGACATTGCGGGTGTACTTGAGGATTGCCGGAACATCGGATGCGACATAGGTCTCGCCGTCCGCGATGCCGATGATCATCGGGCTGTCCTTACGTGCGCAGTAGATTTCGCCCGGATAGTCCTTGAACATCACGCAGAGTGCATAGGAACCGCGGATACGAACCATTGCGCGCGCGATCGCCTCGATCGGCAGCGGTGCATACTTCTTGTAGTAGTAGTCAATGAGCTTGACCGCGACTTCGGTATCGGTCTGCGACTTGAAGGTGTAGCCCTTCTTGATGAGCTTTTCGCGCAGCTCCTGATAGTTTTCGATGATGCCGTTATGAACAGCAATGACGTTCTCGTCATCGCTTGCATGCGGATGTGCATTGACAGCAGAGGGCTCGCCGTGGGTCGCCCAGCGGGTGTGTCCGATGCCGCAGCAGCCCTTGACTGCGTTGCCGTTATCGGTCATTTCGGAGAGGACTTTCAGCTTGCCTTTCTCCTTGATGATCTCCGTTTCCTTATCGCCGTCGCGGACAGCGATGCCTGCGGAGTCATAGCCGCGGTATTCGAGCTTGGAAAGACCGTCCAGAAGAACGGGAGCCGCCTGTCTGTTGCCTGTAAATCCGACAATTCCACACATAAACTTAAATTCATCCTTTCTTTGCTGTTGTGATTTTCTCAGTATATTCTGACATTTCAGGGATGCCTTGTCGTCATATAACTGCATTCCATTATATTCTATCATAAATCCCCTGAAAAGTCAAGAGAAAAAGGAAATTCTGACGTTCCGGCAGAACTGCTCAGATGAGATTCTCCCACGCGACCTCTCTGCCGGAGAGCACGTTGACGGTATACCAGAGCAGAATGCGCTGGGCGTCCTCGACGGTAACTGCACCGTCGCCTGTGACATCCGCGGCAGCAGTCTGCTGCTCCGTCAGGCTGCTCGCTTTGCCCGCACTGATGCTGACAGCGGCATCAAGCGCACGCTGGGCATCCGCTGCGTTGACCGCACCGTCGCCGTCCGCATCGCCCCTGACGGCAGCCTGCGCAATATGCTCGAACATATCGTTGATGCCGGTATCCGGCCCGACAGTCGAGCGGTAGAGCCCGTATTTCAGCGGGCTGTAGGTGCTGATCTGGGAAGCCTTTGTATACGGCGCCCAGCTGCTGCCCTTTGCCCAGCCCGTAAACCATGTATACTGCTGGGAATTGTGCTTTGCGTATCCTGTGAGCGAGACCTGATATGCGGTTCTGCCGCCGAAATAATCGAGCGGCGTGTCATAGTTCATGACGAGCGGATTTGTCGCAAGGAGGTGGATATAGGTCTTGGGGACATCCCATGCGCCGTAGGTTGCAGCGCTCTCGGGATACTGTGCCGCATCGCCTGCGATTTCGACGGCTTTCATCAAAGTCGCGGAGTTGACGCGGTGCTGACCGTGACCGTATTCGCCGTTGACATCGTGTCCGGCGACGACATCCGGCTTGAACCGCCGCAGCATCTCCACCTGATACGCCATGATGTTATTATAGTATACGCCGGCGTTGTTAAAATTGTTCATCGCCCACTGGTAGGTCTCGGAATACTGATCGGGGAATCTGCCGAGCGCCGGATAGTTGCGCAGACCGACCTCCCAGAGCGCATTGAGCGTCTCGTGCAGGCGGATCGGTTCGCCGTTGTGGTGTACAAGATAGATCACCTGCACCTTTTTGCCGCGTGCAATCGCATCGGGGATGAGCCCGAGGAAAAAGAGATGCTCATCATCGTTGTGGGTCGGGAAAACGGCGAGATCCGCCTTCTGATGCGGCGGCTGCCAGACCTGCACATCCGCCGGCAGATCGCCTGCGCCGAAAATCCGGATTTCGCTGACGGAAATGTAGCTGTCGAATGTCAGCACAACGGTGGATGCACCGAGCTGCGAGACGTCGCCGAAATCATGCTGAAAGCCGTACTGCCCGAAATCGAGCGTTGTGCCGTTTGCCGAAGCATGCCATTTTGCGCCGGTCTTTTCAAATTTGATCGAGATACCGGAAATCGGGGCGGCTGCCGTGACGGTCAATGTGCCGCCGGGTGCAAAAGTGTAGTAGGTTTTTTCGTTGTTGTCGCGCATGACATTTGCGTTGTAGCCGCTCGAGGGCTTGAGCGCCGCGGCTGCGGTGAACTCCGGCGCTGTCTCCGCGGATGCGTGCAGAACCGGCAGAGATGCAAGGAGCATCGCTGCGGAAAGAATCGCTGCTGTGATTTTTGTGTGTTTCATGTTTTCAACCTCCGTTGTTGTTCCGTGGATTCCGTACCCGGACAGTATATCATATTTTGCACGTATTGTCTAGGTTTTATACTGGAATATTCAAGAAAAATTAAGCAAGCGTGCAGACTGAATTCAGATAGGAGTGAGGAGCAGCGGCGTCTGCTCTGCGGACTGTTTTTGAATCATCGCCGCAGGCGATACCACAACTCCTAACTTCTAACTCCTATCTCCTCACGATACAAAAGAACCCCCGTGCCGGTCGGGCACAGGGATTCCGTACTGTATTGTGAATACTTAACTGTTTTTCCGGTAAATCAGCATCAGACCCTTGAGCAGGAGCGACGGATCGTGAATGATCTTCCGCCTGCAGAACGGAATGATAGCCGGTGCATTGCCGCCCGTTGCGACAACGGTGCAGCTTCTGCCGAGTTCCTCCTCCATGCGCGCCGTGACGCCGTCCACGGCTGCCGCGGTGCTGTAGAGGATGCCGCTTTTCATGCAGTCAACGGTGTTTGTCCCGATGACCTTTTTCGGCGGTGTCAGGCTGATGACGGGAAGCTGCGAGGCTCTGCTCGAGAGCGAATCCAGCGCCACGCGCACGCCGGGAATAATCATGCCGCCGCGGAATGTGCCCGTTTCATCGACAACCGAAACCGTTGTCGCGGTGCCCATATCCACGGTGATGACCGGCAGCGGATAATTCGCCGCCGCTGCAACCGCATCCGCGACACGGTCGCTGCCGAGTGCCGCAGGATTGTCCACCTGAATTTTGAGTCCGGTTTTCACGCCTGCGCCGACGATCACCGGCTCTTTGCCGAGCGTGCGCAGGACGGATTCCCGCACGGTCTGCGTGACCGGCGGCACAACCGAAGAAATGATGCAGCCGTCAAAATCTGCATACTGCACATGATTGAGATCCAGCACCGTCCGGATCAGAACGGTGTATTCGAGGTCTGTGGAAAGATGCTCGGTGGAAAGGCGCTCCGTGAAGATGATCTTCTCGCCGGAGAAGCCGCTCACCACGATATTTGTATTGCCGATATCGACAGCCAGAATCATGTTTTCACACTCCGCTCAGGATTCGGATTTGTTCTCAAGCGGCAGGATGTGCGACTGATAGAGCGCCGTGCCGACGCCGCCGCAGACAACCGTATTGACGATCATTTCCATCACCGCATTGATGCCGACAAACAGGCAGATAAAGACCAGTGTGCCGACGAAGGTCTGCTCCTGACCCTTTGACTCAAACAGTCCCTTGATGTAATCGGTGTTGCCGAAGAGCAGCACAAGCGCGCTCATGAAGAACACCGTATTGAGCAGTGCCGTCAGGAAGCCGGAGATAAAGCTCGATGCCGAGCCGCCGATTTTCTTGGAAAGTCCCTTGTGAATCAGTCCGACGAGGAAACCGTCGAGCGCACGCGGGACAAAGCGCTGGATAAACGCGAGCACCGGATTGATGTTCAGCAGGGTTGCGCCCATGCCGCTCGGGATGCCGATGCCGAAGCACTGCAGAAAGCTCATGATGCCGAAAATGGATCCCATGACGAGGCCGCCTACAGGTCCGAGGGCAATTGCGGTGATCGCGACCGGAATCACGTTGAGCGTGATCACCAGCGGTCCGATCGGAATCGAGCCGATCGGCGTGAATGAGAATAACATCACCATCGCCGTCATGAGTCCGAGGATCACGATTGCCTTTGTCTTGTTCTTTGTGTTCATTTCAAAATTCCTCCTTGTTGTTATCATTCCCCGAAGGGATACAATACAGCAGCATCATAATAACACATCTGCTGGAAAAAGTAAACGGATTTTGCCGCTCTGTAACCTTTTCTGTGCAAAGCGGGGAAAGCACGCGCGCTTTTGTCCATGAAAATTGTGTAGCAGGATGAAGCAGCGTTTCCTTTCCCGCGGCGGATTCTGCCTGTGTTTTTGCCAAAATCCGGCTTTGCATTCCGCAGATTGTATAATTGGTTTGCACTGTTTGCGTCAGGATATTAAGAAATTGCTAACATTCAGAAATTCACTTGAAAAATGGCGGATTGTGTGTTATAATCATCCATGATGCATTTTAATCTGAAAGGAGTATCCGCTATGAATAAAGTATGGACACCCGTGCTGCTTTCGGCGGCATGTCTGAGTGCCGCTACCTTTCTCGCAGTTCCTGCGGCGGCTGCGGACGAGGAAACCAAGCCCGCTGCCGGATGGCAGTCCGAAAACGGCAAGCGCTATTATTATAGTGCTGACGGCAGCAAGGCGGTCGGCGAGGTCACGATCGACGGTGTCACCTATCTGTTTGCGCCGAACGGTGCGCAGCAGCTCGGCTGGCAGACCGTGAACGATAAGCGCTTCTATTATGACAATGACGGCACGGCAAAATTCGGCTGGGTCGAATGGCGCGGTGAAACCTACTACGTTTCAAAGGAAAACGGCAAGCTGACCGGCAGCGCCAAAACCGATGAGGGTGAAAGCTGCACGTTCGATGAATACGGCGTCTGCGCAAAGTGGTCGCAGGATGCCGACGGCAACTGGCACTATGCGCACGCATCCGGAGAGATTGAGATCGACGGGGCACCGTATCTCTTTACCGTGGACGGCATCCTCAAAACCGGATGGCAGACTGCCGCAGACGGCATTACGCGCTGCTATGATCCGGAAAAGCATGAGATTCTGACGGGCTGGATCACGGACAAGGAAGGCATAAAATTCTACAGCGACAGCGAAAAGGGCAGAATCACCGGCTGGTTCACGGATGACAGCGATGCGCGCTATTATATCGACGCGGAAAAGGGTCTGCTGACCGGCTGGCAGGTGATCGGCGGCAAGCAGTATAAGCTGCTCGCAGACGGCAAGGTCTTTACCGGTCTCTATCCGGTGAACGGCGTGACCTATCTGTTCGGCGAGGACGGCGTCATGGTCACCGGCTGGTTTGAAAGCACGGAAGGCAGACGCTATTTCAAGGATAACGGCGTGATGCTGACCGGTCTGCAGGAGCTTGACGGCAGCACCTATTACTTCAACGCGGACGGCTTCATGCAGAAGGGCGAGCAGGATGTCACAAATGCGGACGGCTCAGTCACCCGCATGACCTTCGGCGAGGACGGCAAGCTCGTCTCCAAGCCGACCGGCTGGCAGACCGTGGACGGTGTGAAGCAGTATATCAATCCGGACGGTACAAAGGCAACCGCACCGACTGTCATTGACGGCAAGACCTATCTGTTCAAGGCAGACGGCAGCCTCGCAACCGGACTCTATACCGCTGCAAACGGCAGCAAATATTACGGCGATGCAAACGGCGTCGCGCAGACCGGCTGGCAGGAGCTGCCGAATCAGAGCAGCTACTTCAACGCCAACGGCACAATGGCGGTTTCGACAACCGTCGAGGGCTACACCATTGACGCAAACGGTTCCGCACGGAATCAGCGCGCGATCAAGGCGGATTCCTACATCGCAAATTCCGATAAGACCGTTGCGGGCATCTACAAGGTATTCTGCAGCAACCACTACTACGCATACACCGAGGATGCACGCACGATTGATCAGCTCATGGCGGCAGGCTGGGATTCGCTCATCGACCCGACCTTCCCCAGACGCGGCGTCTGCTATCATCTTGCAGCGGCGCTCGATTTCACATTCAAGCGCGCAGGTCTCACAAGCCGTGTCATCTATGCATGGCATAATTCGCATCACTACTGGGTTCAGGTTCTGATCGACGGATTCTGGTGGAACTATGACCCGACCTACGGCATGGACCGCTGCCACATCACCCTTGCACAGGCAAATCAGAAGGACATCGCAAAGGGCGGCCCCGGCTACACCGAGCGCGGCTATGTCGATGCCGTCTATGACCACAAGGGCAAAATGGTCAGCGCAAAATATACACCTGCTCAAAATTAAATTTATATAAAGGAAGTTGATTCAAATGAAAAGAAACCATCTGACGGCGGCTCTCCTGAGCCTGCTCTGCGCTGCGGCACTGACTGCCTGCGGCTCTGATCCGATCGAACCGGATACTGCGGAGGTCACCACGGCGACCACCGACACAACCGAAGTCACCGGCACCGAAACCACTGCCGGTACCGATACCGCAACCACTGCGGACACCAAGGATACCACCGATACCAACACCACCGCTGCGGATGAATCCACAACGGAATCGACCGACACTGCAACCACTGCTGCGGAGGAGGCAACCACCGCCGCTGCAGAGCAGACCACCGCGGCACCCGCTGCCCAGCAGACCGAGGCGCCCGCAACCGAAGCGCCGCAGAAAGAGGAGAACATCTTTGATGCGCTCAAGATCGGCGGAAGCTGCGCGGATTACATCGCAAAGCACACGAACTATCAGATGACCGAGCAGGACAGCTGCCTCGTTGTCGGCAAGGACCGCGCCTACACCTATCCGGATTTCATCCTGAACACGGTTGTCGAGAACGGCGTTGAGAAGATTCACTCGATCGAGCTGACAAACGGCAGCATCTCCACACGCAAGGGCATTCACATCGGCAGCACTGCAGCCGATGTCACCAATGCATACGGCGCCGCTGCTGACGGAGAATACATTTATAATACGGAAGACGGCGAGATCGAATTCACCGTTGCGAATGATGCTGTCACTTCGATCTATCTCCACTGATTATAACAGAAAAGGAAAATTGATATGACGTTCAGCAGTCCGATTTTTCTGTTCTTGTTTTTTCCGCTGACCGTTCTGCTGTACTTTCTGATTCCGGCGAAGCTGCTGCGTGTCAGAAATGTGCTGCTGACGGTCGCCAGCCTGATCTTTTACAGCTTCGGCGAGCCGGTCGCGTGCCTGCTGATGCTCGGAGTTGTGTTCTGGAGCTGGGGCAGCGCACTGCTGCTGAAAAAGGGCGGAATCTGCAGGAAAATCTTTCTGCCGCTCGGAATCATCGGAGACCTCGGCGTACTTTGTGTTTACAAGTACGCCGATTTTCTGATTGAGACAGTCAACAGTCTGCTCGGGGTTTCTGTCCCGATGCTGTCGCTGCGGCTGCCGGTCGGCATTTCATTTTTTGTCTTTCAGGCGATCTCCTACATCATGGATGTTTCACGCGGAGACGCAAAGGTGCAGCGCAATTACTTCCGGCTGCTCCTCTATATCGCATTCTTCCCGCAGCTGATCGCCGGCCCGATTGTGCGGTATCAGACGGTTGAGGATGCGCTCTCCGCACGCCGCTCCACACCGGAAAATATCGCTGCCGGTATCCGCCGGATGATCTTCGGACTCTCCAAAAAGCTGCTCATCGCGGATACGGTCGGGCAGATTGCGGATGCGGTGTTCGGCATGACCGACACGCTTGCGCTCCCGACAGCATGGCTCGGCGCGTTCTGCTATACGCTGCAGATTTACTACGATTTCTCCGGATACAGCGATATGGCGATCGGCATGGGCAAAATCTTCGGGTTTGAGTTCCCCGAAAACTTCAACTATCCCTACTGTGCGGCTTCGATCACGGAGTTCTGGCGGCGCTGGCATATCTCGCTGACATCTTGGTTCCGCGAGTATCTGTATATCCCGCTCGGCGGCAACCGCAAGGGACCTGCAAAGACTGTCCGCAACAAGTGGATCGTCTTTTTCTGCACCGGTCTCTGGCACGGTGCAAGCTGGACATTCGTCCTGTGGGGCATTGTCAACGGCGCGCTGATGCATCTGGAATCGGTGATCCGACGCGGCAAAAAGGAGCCGCCGCGCAGAACATGGTATCTGCATCTGTATACGATTCTTGCGGTGGTCTGTGCGTTTGTCATCTTCCGCGCGGATACGGTTCCGCAGGCGATGCGGTTCTATGTCAGCATGTTCAGCGGCAGGAATCTCTCGATGACAGCGCTCTCTGCCTGCACGCAGCTCCTGACGCCGCTTGCGGTCACGGTGATTGTGCTCGCGCTGATCGGCTGCACGCCGCTCCCGAAGCGGATTGCAGAAAAGGCAAAAGCCGCCGCTGCATCGCCTGCTGAGGCTGTGCTCTGCGTGCTGACGCTCGGGCTGCTGGTGCTGTGCATCATGAATGCCGCCGCGACAACCTATCATCCGTTCATCTATTTCCGCTTCTGAGTCTGTGGGAGGTATCTATGGCTGAAAAACTGAAAAATACACTCCGCATACTCTATACGGCGGCTGTCTTCGGGATTCTGGCGGTTCCGGCAACGGCACTGGCAATCCGCGAAGCACGCAGCGGGGATGCGGTGGCTGAGACCGAAGCCGTCAACACCGAAAACCGCGTACTTGCGCAGAAACCTTCGCTTCGTAACGAAGATCAGACGCTCAACGTGAACTATCCCGCGGAGTTTGATGCGTGGTTCAGCGACAGCTTCGGGTTCCGCAGTCAGCTGGTCACGGCTTACAGCAAGCTGACAGGCAGTGTGTTCCGTGTCTCCTCGGAAAAGGATGTCATCATTGGAAAGGACGGCTGGCTCTATTTCGCGCCGACCGTTCCTGATGCAACCGGCGTCCGGACACTGGACGATACCGAGATCCGGCACATTGTCTATAACATGCAGATGATGCAGCAGTATGCGGCGTCACACGGCGCAAAGCTCGTGTTCGCCGCCGCGCCGAATAAGGCGAGCATCTATCCGGAACAGCTGCCCGCGCGGTATCTGCAGACCGGAAACGAAAACAATCTCGATGCGCTCCATGCGGCGCTTGCGCAGACGGATCTCACGGTCTGCGACTGGCGCACTGCGCTGCGGGATGCTGCCGCAAATAATGACAGGCTGCTCTATCACAAAACCGACACGCACTGGAACGGTGACGGCGCAATGCTCGGCTATCAGACGCTGATGCAGACGCTCGGGCTCGATGATTTCGGCTTTGCGGACGCGGAACGAACCGAAACCTGCGACTGGGAGGGCGACCTCTGGAACATGCTCTCCCCTGCTGAGAAAAATCCCGATCAGAATGCGGTGTACGCGATCCCGCAGACCTATCAATACGTGAACCGGATGCGCAGCATTGATGATATGTCGATCCGGACTGCCTGCGAAAACGGCTCCGGCTCGCTGCTGATGTTCCGCGATTCCTTCGGGCGTGCGCTGATCCCGCTGCTCGGGGAGCGGTTTGCGTCCTGCGCGTTTCTGCGTGCGAATGCCGTTCCGCTGGATATGCTCGAAACGGAGCCGCGGGATTATGTGGTCTATGAGCTGGTCGAGCGCAATCTGGACCGCCTGCTGACACATGCCCCGCAGATGCCTGCCCCTGCCGCGGCGCTCCCTGCTGCGGAGCCTGCACCCGATTCGGATGCGTTCCGTCTCGAGGCGCGGACAATGGGCAATTATGTGCAGGTCTACGGGCTGTTTGATCCGGCGTTTTCGGAGGCAGATGCGGTCTATATTACCGTGAACGGGCAAAGCTTTCAGGCGTTCCTCTGCTGCGAGCAGGAGCTGCTGGAACTTGAATCGCATCAGGCAAACGGCTTCTCCTGCTATCTGCCTGCAGCGCTCGCTGCGGATACGGTTCAGATTACCGTTCACACCGCTGACCGCTGCGTGCAGTACACCGGCACACCCGAACTGAAGCAACCCTGAAGCGTACCGGAAAAACATGCTCCATTGTGACATATTGCGCTGAATAGACTACATACTCAGTATCATCTGAGAATTGAAACCGAAAAGAGTCTGCGCTCAAAAGAAGATTGGTTCTTGGACGGCTATAGAATAACGGCTGTCGGCACTGCTGACCGGCTTGTGTTTTGCGGGAGAATGTGATATAATAAACGCAGATACGTGGTATCAAATCCAAAGACAGGAGAATCGCCATGCTGAAAGGAAAAACCGTAGTGCTCGCCGTAACGGGCAGCATCGCCGCATATAAAATCCCGAACCTTGTCCGGATGCTCACAAAGCTGCACTGCAACGTGCAGGTATTGATGACGCAGAACGCGACACAGTTCATCAACCCGATCACATTTGAAACGCTGACCGGCAGCAAATGCCTGATTGACACCTTCGACCGCAATTTCCAGTACAGCGTTGAACATGTCGCACTGGCAAAGCAGGCGGATGTCGTCATGATCGCGCCGGCTTCGGCGAATGTCATCGGCAAGATTGCAAACGGCATTGCGGATGACATGCTGACCACAACCGTCATGGCTTGTCCGTGCAAAAAGATCATCTCTCCGGCGATGAACCATAACATGTATCACAATCCCATTGTGCAGGATAACATCAAAAAGCTCGCATCCTACGGCTATGAGATCGCGGCGCCCGATACCGGCAGACTGGCAAACGGCGATATCGGCGACGGCAGAATGCCAGAGGAGCGCGTGCTGTTCCAGTATATCATGCGCGAGATCGCCTGCGAAAAAGACCTTACAGGCAAAAAAATCCTCGTGACTGCCGGTGCAACGCGCGAGGCGCTTGATCCGGTGCGGTTCATCACGAATCACTCGACCGGCAAAATGGGGTTTGCAATCGCTGAGGCTGCCATGCGCCGCGGTGCGGAGGTTACGCTTGTTGCCGCGCACACGGATATCGAACCGCCGATGTTTGTCAATCTCGTGCGGGTTGTCTCCGCTGCGGATATGTTCGAGGCGGTGATATCGCGCGCGGATGATATGGATATTATCATCAAGGCGGCGGCGGTGGCGGATTACACACCGGTCACCGTTGCGGATAACAAGATCAAAAAATCCGACGGCATGCTGAACATCGAAATGCAGCGCACGCAGGATATCCTCAAATATCTCGGCGAGCACAAGCGCGCAGGTCAGTTTATCTGCGGTTTTTCCATGGAGACTGAGCATGTTGTCGAGAACTCGCACAAAAAGCTGCAGAAGAAAAACTGCGATATGATCTGCGCAAACAGTCTGCGGACAGAGGGCGCGGGCTTCGGCACGGATACCAATGTCCTGACGCTCATCACGCCCGACCGCGAGATCGAG
>CAMKLV010000052.1:0-24988 GCA_946413695.1 uncultured Ruminococcus sp.
TTTTGGTCGAGCTTTTTCAAAAGCTCGCGGGTTCTTAGGGCAGCGCCCTAAGCCGCACTCCGCAGAGTGCGGAACTCCCCCTTTGCATATCAAGAGCTCGGGGGCTTGGGCGCCTGCGATAGAGGCGCCCATTCATAAATAGCATCCGCGAAGCGGATACTTTTTTCAGCGGCATCTCCGATGGAGCAATTCGGTATCGCTGCGCAAACCGTTAGACCCCATTTTGTTTTTCACTTTTCACTTTTCACTTTTCTCTATTCACTCGTACTCCCGTCCCCATGTTTATGCTGACACAGAACAAAGCCGCCAAATATGCGTAAATACGCAATTTGGCGGCTTTCTATATTCTGACATAAACATGGGCTACAGCCCGCGGCAGAGACGGGCGACCTGATCGGCGGTGTTCCAGATCGACGGCGAAAAGCGGACGGTTCCGTGCGGCGTGCCGAGGGATTCATGCGCGAGCGGCGCGCACTGCAGTCCCGCGCGCAGACAGAATCCGGCAGCGGCAAGCCGTGCAGCGGTCTCATCCGGCGGCTCGCTCCCGAGCGTGAACGAGACCACGGGGACATATTCCGCCTGCGGGCTGCGGTAGACAACGGCATCGGGCAGGCGCTCGAGATACGCAATCAGCTGCGCACAGAGCGCGGATTCATGCGCGCGGATGCGGTTCATGCCGTGCTGCATCACAAACTGCATGCCGGCATCGAGCGCGGCGATCCCCGGTACATTGAGCGTGCCGGATTCCAGCGCATCCGGCAGATAATCCGGCTGCTGCAGGGATGCGGAAAGAGAGCCTGTGCCGCCCTGCATCAGCGGACGCAGCGGCACTGTGCCGTCCGAGATCAGCATGCCGGTGCCCATGATGCCGTATAAGCCCTTGTGTCCGGCGGTGCAGAGCAGGTTGATGTCGCATTCCCGCAGATTGACCGGCAGGATTCCGCAGCCTTGCGCGCCGTCTGCAATCAGAATCAGGTGCTTCTCGCGGCAGAGCGCGCCGAGCTCGCGGATTGGGAGACATTGCCCTGTGACATTGCCAGCAATCGTGCAGATCACGGCGCGTGTCTGCGGCTGGATGCGTGCGCGGAATGCGGCAACGGTCTCGGCGGCATCTGCGGAGACGGGGGCAATGCTGTACCGGATGATGCCCGCCGCTGCAAGCGCCGCGACGGGTCTTGCAGCGGAATTGTGCTCCATGCTGCTCAGGATTACATGGTCGCCCTGCCGCAGTGCGCCCTGAATCGCGAGGTTGAGGGCGTGGGTGCAGTTCTGCGTAAAGACAACATGCTCGGGCTCTGCGCCGAACATGGCGGCAGCCGTTTCGCGCGCATGATAGACCGCCTGACCGGCACGCTGTGCGAGCACATGTCCGCCGCGCCCGGGATTGCCGCCTGCAAACCGGATCGCTTCGGCGGCAGCACTGCGGACAGCCGGCGGCTTCGGAAAGGTTGTGGCGGCGTTGTCAAAATAAACCGGCTTCTGCACCGGCACTCAGCTCCTTTCTGCGCTGTTCCTGATCTGGTGTTCAGGGGGCGGGTGTCTGATAGGGGATGCCGTAGGCGCTGAGCAGGTCATAGATATCCTGCTGTGCCGCCTGCACCCGAAAGCGGTAGACGCAGCCCTCTGCGCCGGTGACCCGCGTCATGCGGTACGGATAGCGGTAGCGGCTGAGCAGCTGCTGCGCCTTTTCGGCGTAGGTCTGTGTCCGGATGAGAAAAAAAGTCTCCATGCTGTCACCTCCTCCCTTGCAGTATGATATGCAGGGGTGACAGCATCTGACACTGCACCGCAGGGAACGCGGAAAATCTTAAGTTTTTCTTAGGATTCGCCGCGAACTGTGATAATCCGGCAGTTTTCGCTGTCTTATATAGTGGTACATGCACATTTTTCTGCCGCCCGAAAGCGAACTCTGACATGCAAAAAAGCACGCTGAGACGCGGATTCCGGCGCTTGCACAAAACACGCTGCACGGCACTTTATACAAAAAAACGCGCGGATTTTCCGCACAATGAGAATGTTGTCGGAAAATGCGAAAAATGCTTGCTTTTTTTCGGGATTTGCGGTAAAATATAATGTGCATCATACTGTACACGGATACATGGCGCGGCATGCGCCGGATCCGCGATGCATCCAAATATTTATAAAAAAGGAAAGGTAGAAACATTATGGCACAAGCGAAAAAACGGCTGACTGTCGGCAAAATTATCGGCCGTGTTCTGATCGTGTTCTTCACTACACTGCTGCTGATCATCATTGCGCTGTACATGCTGATGCTCGTCATCGCAAAGGGACCGTCGAAGTCGGCAAAGGGCAAATTCGTCAACACGATGAATGAGACAAGCGCACTGAAATTCATCCCGAAAATGTACTTCACGCAGGAGGAGATCGCGGAATATGTCGGCTCCTTCCGTGACAATACAACGGATGAGGTCACAAATGCGGATCTGGTCACGATTGCGCCGAAGACGGTCGGACAGCCTGCCGTCGATGAGAACGGCAAGGTTCAGCCTGAGACCGAGCTTGTGGATGTTTCCGGCAGCACCTTCCGCGGCAAGCTGCTCAAGATCAAGGATCCTTCCAGAGTCTATGTCGGCATCTCCGGTCAGTACGGCCCGGAGTACGAGGGCAAGAAGGTTCTCGATATGGTCGCGGAATACGGCGCTCTCGCAGCAATTAACGCAGGCGGCTTTGAGGATCTCAACGGCGTCGGCAACGGCGGTACGCCGCTCGGCATGGTCGTTTCGCAGGGTGAGCTCCGCTGGGGTGCAATGGATACCTCGTATGATATCATCGGCTTTGACAACAACAACATCCTGCATGTCGGTACCATGACCGGTCAGCAGGCAATGGATCTCGGCATCCGCGATGCTGTGTGCTTCGGTCCGGTTCTGATCGTCAACGGCAAGCCGGTCAATGAGGAGAAGGATCTCGGCGGCGGCTTCAATCCGCGTTCTGCAATCGGTCAGACCTCTGACGGTACGGTTCTCCTGCTCGTCATCGACGGCAGACAGGCAAACTCCCTCGGCGCAACCTATGACGATATCATTGATATCATGCTGAAGAATGACGCTGTCAACGCTGCAAACCTTGACGGCGGCAGCTCCTCGCATATGATCTACAACAACGAAATTATCACGGTTTGTTCCTCGCTTTACGGTCCGCGCAGAATGCCGACCTGCTGGCTGGTCGCACCGGAAACCTGACGGAAGGAGGCATCGCTGAAAAATGGATAACGAAACCCGAAAGAGAGCAGCAGACCGCGACGCGGATGAGGCTCTGGATGCAATTCTGAGAGAGATTGATTCTGCTGATGTCAAGCGTCCGGCAGAACCCGAGGAGATGCCTGCACCGCGCAGAAGCACCCGTCTCGATGCAGAGCGCAGACTGCGCGCAGAAAGCAGCGAGCGCAACCGCGCACAGCAGCAGGCAAGAGCAGCGCAGCGCAGAGAATCCGCACGCGGCACCGAGGAGGCGCAGCGTCCGGCACAGAGACCCGCACAGCGGCACCGTCTGCCCGCAGCAGCGGAGCGTCCCGAAGAACGCTCGCAGCGTCTTGCGGCAGAGCGGGCACGCAATGCGGAACGCGAAGAACGTCCCGTTCGCCGTCAGCCTTCCGAGCGTCCGCAGAGACCGGCAGAGCGGCAGCAGAGACCGGCATCTGCACAGCGTCCGGCAGAACGTCCGCAGCAGCGCACACAGCGTCCGGCTGCAGAGCGCACGGCTCAGCGCCCGCAGCAGAGAAGCACTCAGGCTTCGGCTGCACCGGCTGCAAAACCGGCAGCACAGCGCAGCGGCAGCAGGACAGCTGCAAAACGCCGTCCCAATATGTTCCGCATCGGCATGGCGCTTTATATCTGCATTTTCATTGTTGCATTGCTGTTCGGCATGCACAAGCTCAATGTCTTCCTTTATGAATATGAGACCTCTCTGCCGGAGCACACGATCGACGGCTATGTCGCAGGACTCAACGGCAGCTTCTACACCGAAATGATCCGTCAGCATGTTGACGAGATTCAGCCCACCGCCTATGAGACGCCCGATACCATCGCAGAGACGCTGGACATCGGCGACTATGACGGCAGCGGCTATACCTGGGCAAAGAATGTCAAGGAGTTCTCAAAGGAGCAGCCCGCATATTTCATCCGCACCGGCAATGCAGCAATCGCAAAGGTTACGCTCAAGCAGGTCGGCGAGACAGAGGAATTCCACAAGCCGATCTGGCAGGTCGAAAAGGCAACGTCCCTGATCGAGGTTGCAGCAGAGCCGCAGTATTCCGCTGAGATCACGGTTCCGGACGGTGCATCCGTTATGGTCAACGGCATCGCGGTGCCGTTTGAGGATATGCTCAAGGTCGATTCCTCGGTCAAGCTCGATGAATCCGCACTGAAATTTGCACAGCAGCCGAGTGCCCTGCACATTTCGCTCCCCTCGCTCTATGTTGCCCCGAAGGTTCAGGCTTATGATTCGCTCGGCAATGCGCTGACCGTTTCCAAAATGCCGGAGGAAACCGAGACGGAGCAGGTCTTCGTCTTTGAGCCGAAGGCAGAGGCTTCGCCGGATCAGGAATTCGTCGATCGCGCGGAGGACATGATGCGCGCATATATCGACTACATGGCAAACAAGGACGAGGCACTCTGGACAAACCTCGGCGTGCTCGATAACTATATTGTCCCGAACAGCAGCGCGTATCAGAAGCTGCACGGCATTGCGGGCGACATCAACTGGAACAACCCGTATACCGCACGTCTGGACAGAGAGCTGAGAGTCAGCAATGTCCGCATGTATTCCGAGAATGTCTGCACCTGCGATGTGCACTATGATTATCAGCTGACAAAGAATGTTGTCAACGATTACGTCGGCGATATGCGCTGGACATTCGTCAAGGCAGGCAATGTCTGGAACGCAACCGAGTTTGAGATCACCGGCTCGAACGATACGAAGTTTGAGTCCGATGAGGACAACGCCGCAGCACCGGCTGAACCCGCTGAACCTGAGCAGGAAGGCTGAGCCGAAAGCATAATGGAATAAATTGTTTAAGCCGCTTCAATCAGGCAGTTACGCTGATTGAAGCGGCTTTTTCATAAGCGCATCAATGAGAGAAGCCATGCGAAGCGTCTTCCTCCGCAGCACAGATGCAGAAAGTATCAATAGAAAAAAACATCCGCCGTACCGTAGCAGTACAGCGGATGTTTGTATATCAGCTTGGTATTTGCCGAACCGGAGATTAGCCGAGCTCTGCGAAATACTTGATGGTACGGACCATCTGGCTGGTGTAGGAGTTCTCGTTGTCATACCAGGAGACAACCTGAACCTCGTACAGACCGTCACCGATCTCAGCAACCATGGTCTGGGTTGCATCGAACAGGGAGCCGTAGGTCATGCCGATAACGTCGGAAGAAACGATCTGATCCTCATTGTAGCCGAAGGATGCAGAAGCTGCTGCCTTCATTGCTGCATTGATGCCGTCCTTTGTGACGTTGCTGCCCTTGACAACAGCGGTCAGGATGGTGGTGGAACCGGTCGGAACCGGAACACGCTGTGCAGAACCGATCAGCTTGCCGTTCAGCTCCGGAATAACCAGGCCGATTGCCTTTGCAGCACCGGTGGAGTTCGGAACGATGTTTGCAGCGCCAGCGCGTGCACGGCGGAGATCACCCTTGCGGTGCGGACCGTCGAGGATCATCTGGTCACCGGTGTAAGCGTGAATGGTGCTCATGATACCGGACTGGATCGGAGCGTAGTCATTCAGAGCCTTTGCCATCGGAGCGAGGCAGTTGGTGGTGCAGGATGCAGCAGAGATGATCTTGTCATCCTTGGTCAGGGTCTTCTCATTGACGGAGAAAACGATGGTCGGGAGATCGTTGCCTGCCGGAGCAGAGATAACAACCTTCTTTGCGCCAGCGTCGATGTGAGCCTGGGACTTCTCCTTGGAGCAGTAGAAACCGGTGCACTCGAGAACAACGTCAACACCGATCTCGCCCCACGGCAGCTCAGCAGCGTTTGCCTTTGCGTAGATGGTCAGGGTCTTGCCGTCAACAGTGATGGTACCTGCCTCGTCGTCAGCAGTAACGGTGTGAAGATTCTCACCGATGATGCCGCAGTAACCTTTCTGTGCGGTATCATACTTCAGCAGATGTGCGAGCATGGACGGCTTGGTCAGATCGTTGATTGCAACAACCTCATAGCCCTCTGCGCCGAACATCTGACGGAAAGCCAGACGACCGATACGGCCGAAACCATTGATAGCAACTTTAACAGACATTGGAATTACCTCCTAAAATTTGATACTTCTATTTTACACCATTTTGCCGGAAATTGCAAGCACTTTGACAAAAAAATAACGGTGAAAATGCAAAAGCAATTGAATTTGTCAGATTTATACAATATATTTCAGAATGAATTAGATGAAATCACAAATATTGCGAAAAGGCTCGTAATTTTGCCGCAGTTCGTGTATAATAATAGAGAATGAGCTTGTTATGAAAGGGGAATTCTGTATGTCAGATCAACACACTTTGAACGGCAACGTACTTTCAGCACCGGCACTCCGGCTTCTGCAGGAGCGGAATGCTGCCGATCAGCGGGCGGTCGCTTCTGTACGGCAGGCAGCGGCGCAGCTTTGCACGCAGGCGGACGAATACGGTCTTCCGGCGGATCCGGCGGTGCGAAGTGTGTATCTGTCGCTTGCAGAGACCTGTTTTGCACTGCAGTACCGCACAGCGTGCGCAAGTGAACTGCTCTGCTACGAGGCAGGTGCGGAGCGCCCGGATGCAGCGGCGGATCTCTGCCGGATGCTGCGGCACTTTGTCAATCAGGCGGATATGTTGACGGACGGTGCGCTGCAGATCGGGACCTGTGAGATTCCGCACGGGCTTTATGCGCTCCTGCCGCCCGAACGTCTGCGCTTTGTGCTGCTGCACCTGCTGATGTCTGCGCTTGCGGAGCAGCCGGACGCGAACACAATGGATCTGACGGCGGAATGTGTGCAGAATGATCTGCGGCTCGAGCTTGTGCTGCGGCATGATCCTGAGGCGGAAACTCTGCCGCGGAAGGAAATTCTCCCTGCAGAGGACGGTCTGCTCCTGCCGGATGCACCGGAGCTGCTGACAGAACGCTTCTGCGCTTGCTATGATGTACGGATTCTGCGGCAGTCCGCAGCGGAAAAAAGTGCCTGCGTCCTGACGCTGCCGGCGGCAAGAGCGCAGAACCCGCTGGTCAAGGTCAGCTCGGATTCGGCTGAATTTCACGATGATACGCTGTTTTCGGCGTTCCTTTCGCAGCAGTTCCCGACAGAACGCCTGCTGACCGCTCTTGCAGAACTGTCATGATATTCGGCAGGTTGCATAAACGAAACAGGAGCGATTTGTAAGTTCTGTTCTTCATAAATTGTTCATTTTCTATTGACATTTTGATAAAGATATGCTATACTAAGGATGATATCGTGAGCACTTTGTGCATATTTTTGACACATGCAAAAAGTACTGCAATCAGGCGAAAAAACGCCGACGATCTGCTCCAAGAGAAAGAGGGATTGACTATGAAACGGAATGGAACGCTCCGGAAACAGCGGGTTTCCGGTTTTACACTGCTTGAAATGGTCATTGTCATGGGTATCATCTCGATTTTGGTCGGTGTGCTGATCCCGACAATGAAGACCTATATGACAAAGAGCCGCCAGAATACCGCGAACAGCAACGCAAAGGTGATTTTCAACTCCCTGCAGACCATTATGCAGGAATATGAGTTCTCTGAGCGTGCACTGACGGATTCGATGTTCTACGGCTCCGATAAGGGCGGAAACATGATGCTCTACTGCGTGAACGGCAATATTCAGCTTTCCAGATGCGAACTCCGGAACAAATCGGCTGTTTCGCCGACCAATAAGGATCACACGGCTGTGACACTGAGCGATGCAACGCTCGGCGCAACATATGCGTCTGCGTCTGCAAGAACGCTCGGCGCAAAAATGGGACGTCTCTTTACGGACTATACCACCGTTACATGGTGCGCACTGATCAAGGATTACTCCGTGGCAGGCGTGCTTTGTGCGAACAATGAGCGTGCATCCTATATCGGCGGATATCCGCTTGCACTTCAGGAGAATAAAATCTCGCTGAAGGATGCTTCAGGCAAAGATGTGACTGCATCCAATATGTCTGCTGTGACATACTCGATTATGTCCGACTATGCGCAGATCGCATGGGGCAGCTCGCAGGTCTACACCGCTTCACCGTCTTAAATGCTGAACAAAAATGCTGCACGATCCGGTGCAGCATTTTTTGCGCCAAAACAAAACGGACAGTCTGCTGTATGCGGGCTGTCCGCTTTTTATGCGTGAAAACATCATGAATGTGATTGGAATTGTCCTTGTAATCCGCAGCGGAATCCGGTACAATAAAGATACGGCGCGTATAACCGGTTCATCCGGTTCTGCGTGATCTTCATGATGCCGGTGCGGCAATGCCGTTCCGGTCATCTCCCCCTCCTTCCCGTCTGTGCTTTCCGGACGGGAATTTTTTTGCACTTGCTGCCGGATGGACAGAGAGAAAGCCGCTCCGCTCAGAGACAATGCTGCTGAGCGGAGCGGCTGCTTTTTATTTTCTGCGCAGTTCGAGGACTGCCTCATAGTCGGTGAGTGCATCGAGCAGAAGCTGCGGCTGCATCACCCATGCAACGCGGACATTGTTCGCATCGAGGAACCGGTAGTGAATCTGCATGCCGACGGTGCGCTGCTGCTGCAGGCGCCAGCCGTCGATCTCGAAGATGTTGTCATAGAAGAAGCTGCCGCCCATTGTCGGGAGCGGGACATTCGGCGCAAAGCGGTTGCCGTATTCGGTCAGGAAGCCGGAGAGCTGTGCGGAATTCCGGAACAGCCGCTGCATCTTCTGCACGATTGCTGCGTTGATTTCCTCTTTGGTCGAAGGCGCATTGCCCGTGCCGCCGAGAGCCGCCTTTGCATCGGCATAGCCCTGATCGTAGTTCGAGCGGATCTTATCCTGCGCGAAATTGAGCGTGCCGGTCAGCAGATTGCCCATCGGCTTCATCGGCTTGACAAGCGTGAAATTGCAGTCCGGATAGCTTTCCAGCAGATTCTGATTGCCGACGGATGTGCCGCCGTAGAGCGAAAGCTGCGGACGCATCGAGATCAGCAGCAGCTCGCGGTGACCTTCCGCGTAAACCGGCTGGATGCAGAGGTCGCCTTCCGGCGTGACGCTGCCGTCGAGGAATTCTCTGCCGAGATAGCGCTCCGGTGCGTAGATATGCGGGATTGCGGAGGATGCGAGCAGCAATGTGCGGATCGCATCGACGGAAAGCCCGTTCAGTTTGAAGAACACTGCGGTATCCTCAGCGACATCGTGGACGCTGACATAGGTCTGGATTTTTGAGGTGCTGACCTGCTCCAGCGGGAGCTGATTGATCATGCGGATGAGACCGTCGCGCGAGAAAAATGCGCCGTCGGAGCCGCGCGCCAGCAGGTCGGAGGGCAGAATCTGCTCCCAGACGCGCTTTGCGTATCCGGGGTCGCCGATTGCGAACAGTGCCGCATTCAGCGCACCGACGGAGCAGCCTGCAACGGCTGTAATATCGGTTGTCATACCGGCTTCGGCAAGTGCCTGCCATGCGCCGATCTGAAATGCACCCTTTGCACCGCCGCCGCCAAGCAGCAGCGCTGTCGGTTTTTTCTTCATTTGTTCCATAGGTCTACTCCTTTCGGGTCTGTCGGATTCATGTGTGACTGTGTTTCGTTTCTCTGTGTGCCCTGAGGCTGCTTTCATCATAGCATGAACTGCACGGTTTGTCAAGTGATATTTTTGTGTAAAGTGGTATCCGGCGCTGCCGCCGCATAGATTGCAGAGAGGTGATGCAGATGAAATGGATATGGATAACCGCGGCAATTGTGATGCTCCTGCTCTTTCCGCTGACGGCGCATGCGGATGCAGAACAGGACTGCAGCACGGCACTGCTTGAGGCGCAGAGCGGCATGCTGCTGCAGGGGAATGATCCGGAGCGGATTCTGCCGGTCGGGAGTCAGGCAAAGCTCATGACGGTTTATCTGGCGGCGGATGCAGCTGCGGCGGGCAGGCTCGCGCTTGCGGAATCCGTGACGGTCTCACCGGCGGCGGAGGGCGCGCCGGGGGCGACAGTCTGGCTGCGGACCGGCGAACAGATGACGGCCGGCGATCTGCTCAAAGCGGTTATCATCGGGAATGCGAACGATGCCTGCATCGCGCTTGCCTGCCGGCTCTCGGGCTCGGAGCAGCAGTTTGTCATGGAGATGAATGCGGCGGCGTTTACGCTCGGGATGCGGCACACGCACTTTGCCGACTGCACCGGTCTCTCTGCGGAAAATGTCTCGACGGCGCAGGAACTCGGGATGCTCTGCCGCGCGCTGCTGCAATATGATTTTCTGCGGCCGTATTTCACAACATGGCGCGATTTCCTGCGCGGTGAGGAGACGGAGCTTGTCAATGAAAACCGCCTGACCAAAGGCTATGAGGGCTTATGCGGCTTCAAAGCGGGGCGCGGGGCGGATTCCGGCTATACGCTGACGCTTGCCGCAGAGCGTGAGGGACTCTGCATGATTGCGGTTGTGCTCGGCGGCGACGATCAGGACGCGCGCTTTTCCGAGGCGAAATCGCTGCTGCACGCGGGCTTCACCGGTTACTATGTCACAACGCCGGATTTTTCGCCGGAATTCATGCAGCCGCTGAAAATCCGGCACGGGACAGCGGATGCCGTGCTTGCAGAGACGGGTGATCTGCTCTCGATTGCGCTGCCGAAAGGGGAGCGCATCAGCACGGTGATTGTGATGCCGAAGTGGGCAGAGGCGCCCGTGCGGCAGGGGGATGCAGTCGGGACGGCGGCGTTTTACTGCGGTGATACGCTGATCTCGGAGACAGCGCTGCGCGCCGCGGAGGATGTGCCGCGCCGCCGATTCAGCGATACGCTGCGGATGCTGCTCGGGGCGCTGTTCCGGTGAGCAGTGCCCGAACCGGCTGCAATATCACAATATCTGACACATCATCCGGCGTATCATACGAATCTGCACTGCATGAACCCGGATTACGCAAGCCTATCCTGCTGTGCATTCTGTTGCTTTTTGTAACCTTTTCAAGCGATTTGGTCAATATGTTCAAATGATTTCAGAAAATTTGGCATTATTGCCAAAAAGGAAGAAAGCACTTGCATTCTTCGCAAAACTATAGTAAAATATAAGAGTATAGACGATACTGCCGCAATTTTCCCCGATTGCCGCGGCGGTGTTCTTATTTACCCCGCCGCGCCGGTTTGTGGGCACGGCAAATACAAGTAGTAGTGGAGGATGTAACATATGGCTTTGAAGCTGAACACCAGCTATCTGTCGAGCTTCCTGAATGAGGATGAGCTGAAGGGCATTGCTGTCCAGGCAGAAGCTGCAGCGAAGGTTCTGCACGAGAAATCCGGCCTCGGAAACGATTTTCTGGGCTGGCTGACGCTGCCGACCGACTATGACAAGGAGGAGTTTGCCCGCATCAAGGCTGCGGCTGCCCGCATCAAGGAGCAGGCGGATGTCCTGATCGTCATCGGTATCGGCGGTTCCTATCTCGGCGCACGCGCAGCAATCGAGCTGCTCAAGTCGCCGTTCTATAATAATATGAAAAAGGACACCCCTGACATTTACTATGTCGGAAACAATATCTCCCCGACTTACCTGAACGAGGTGCTGTCGATCTGTGAGGGCAGAGACATCGCAGTCAATGTCATCTCCAAGTCCGGCACCACGACCGAGCCTGCACTTGCATTCCGCATCTTCAAGAAGCTGCTGGAGGACAAGTACGGCAAGGATGAGGCGAAGAAGCGCATCTACTGCACGACCGACAAGGCGCGCGGCACGCTCAAGAACCTCGCAGATGCCGAGGGCTACGAGAGCTTTGTCATTCCGGATGATGTCGGCGGGCGTTTTTCCGTCCTGACTGCTGTCGGTCTGCTGCCGATCGCTGCTGCAGGCTGCGACATTGACAAGCTCATGGCGGGCGCGGCTGCCGCACAGAAGGCATATACCGCACCGTTCGCGGAGAATGACTGCTACAAGTACGCAGCAATCCGCAATATCTTCTACCGCAAGGGCAAGGCTGTTGAAATGGTCGTCAGCTACGATCCTTCGATGGCAATGATGAACGAGTGGTACAAGCAGCTCTACGGCGAATCCGAGGGCAAGGACAACAAGGGTCTGTTCCCGTCCTCCGCAATCTTCTCGACCGACCTGCACTCGATGGGTCAGTACATTCAGGACGGCGCAAGACTGCTGTTCGAGACCGTTGTCGATATCAAGCAGCCCAAGCAGGATCTGTTCCTTGAACCGGATGCAGAGAATGCCGACGGTCTGAACTTCCTCACCGGTCAGAACATGAGCATCGTCAACCGCCGCGCACTCGAGGGCACAATCCTTGCACATACCGAGGGCGGTGTCCCGAATATCGTGCTGGAGCTCGACGATACCGCTGAGGAATCTCTCGGCTGGCTGATCTACTTCTTCGAGAAGGCATGCGCAGTCTCCGGTTATATGCTCGGCGTCAACCCGTTCAATCAGCCCGGCGTCGAAAGCTACAAGAAGAACATGTTTGCTCTGCTCGGCAAGCCCGGCTACGAGGACATGAAGGCTGAACTCGAAGCAAAGCTTCACTAATCTACTCAGGTTCCCAAAATCCATGCTGCTGCACCAAAGCAGCGCACGAATTTGAAATCAAGAAGGGAGAATTACCATGATTCAAGTAATTACCGGAAAAAGAGGCTCTGGCAAGACCAAGATTCTGCTGGGCATGATCGACGACGCGGTGAAGGCTTCCACCGGCGATATCATCTGCATCGAAAAGTGCATGAAGCTCACCTACAGCGTCAACCACAAGGTTCGCCTTGTCGATGCTGAGCGCTATAACATCAACGGCTTTGATATGTTCTACGGCTTCGTTGCAGGCGTGCTCGCAGGCAACTACGATATCAAAGAGGTCTTTGTGGACGGTATCCTCAAGATCGGCGGCAGAAACTATGACGAGCTGGGCACACTGCTCGAAAAGCTCGACATTCTCACCGGCGATGATGTCCAGATGATCTTCACCGTCTCTGAGGACAACGAGAACCTGCCGGAGTCTGTGCTGAAATACCTGATTCCGCAGGCTGACTAATCGGAAATTTGGCGGAAATGCCGCAAATTCTGATATCTGATTGACAAAAAGCGGCGTTTTTGGTATAATCATTCCGTAATGCTATGTGCAAAAACGCCGCAGATTTCTGAAAGGCGGGTTGTTCCTTATGCAGGAGCTTTCAAGCGAATACCGTATCTCGATACGGTCACTGCTGCTGCGCCCGGACGAGAAAAAGACGCTCTCCCTTGAGATCGACGCCGAAACAGCGGAATCCTACGGACTTCCCTGTGTAAAGCTGCCGAAGCTCGAAGGACTGCTCGAAAACCGTGCGGGTGTGCTGATGCTCAACTATCGGCTGAGCTGCATCCCTGCGCTGGAATGTGACCGATGCCTAGCACCCGTGGAGATGCCTGTCGAGGAGGAATTTTCGCATGTCATCGTCACGGAAACTGCCTCTGAGCAGAATGATGCCGAGTATCTGCTGGCACCCGATGCGATGCTGGATCTCGCGGAGGTCGCAATGACGGATCTGAGGCTCTCTATGCCGACCAAGATCCTGTGCAGCCCGGATTGCAAGGGACTTTGTCCTGTTTGCGGGCAGAACCGCAATCTCTCCGACTGCGGCTGTGACACCGGTGATATCACTCTGAGCTATCAGTAATCCGGCAGTCGCGTTTTTACCATTACGCTAGTGCAATTTATAAAAGGAGGTGCCGACAATGGCAGTACCGAAGGGAAAAGTTTCCAAGGCAAGACGCAATACACGTCGTTCCGCTGTCAGCAAGCTGACAATGCCTGCAATGAGCGTTTGCTCCAACTGCGGCGCAATCAAAGCGCCCCATAAGGTTTGCAAGAAGTGCGGATTCTATAAGGGCGTTGCTGTGCTCAAGATCGACGAGGAGTAATCCTCTGGTTTTGTAACATGCGTATTGCAAAAGGGGAGAGGGACGAGGCGTGCTTCTCCCCTTTTCGTGTTTTATAGGGTGGGCTTTGTTATGGCATACGAATATCATATCACGAGATCTGCATCCGTGGATGCGGAGCTTGATCCGATCACAATTGAAGAAGTCGAACAAATAGCTGAACTGCTGCCGCCCGGATTCCAGATTGACTGGGAGGGCGTGCTTGAGGTGCGTACCCCCTATGGCATCGAGACGGAATCCATCGGTCCGTGCGTGTTCTATCAGGACCCCTATATACCGGGCGAGCGGGTCTATATCCGCTTTCAGGGCGAAGTGCCTCGGTTTTCGCTTGAGGATCCGAGCAGGCTGGAACCGTTTATCGAGCTTGCCGGGCTGCTCAAAGCGGCGATTCAGGACGATGACGGCCTGATCTATACCTGAGTTAATGTGCTTCCGGCGGATTTATAATGAGGGCGCTGCCCCATTCGCAATCATCGCGAAGCGATCCATCGATTCCCGGACACACAATTCTGAAAAGGGACTATCAAAATGCCGGAGGGAGCAGTATGATCGAAATTACAGATATCACAAGCGGCTCTCCGGCTGCAAAAGCAGGCATCCGTGCAGGAGATCGGCTCATAGCGGTCAATGACACGGTCATCCACGATGTGCTCGATTACCGGTTTGCAATCACGGAGCGGCTGCTTGCCGTAAAATGTTTCCGCGAGGGCGCGGAGTACACCGTGCAGGTGCAGAAATCCGAATATGAGGATCTCGGACTGGGCTTTGCAACTGCGCTCATGGACGAGAAACGCACCTGCGGCAACCACTGCATTTTCTGCTTTATTGACCAGAATCCCAAGGGGATGCGCGAAACCATTTACTTCAAGGATGACGATGCGCGCCTCTCCTTTCTGCAGGGCAGCTATATCACGCTGACCAACCTCACCGACGAGGACGTTGACCGCATCATCAAGATGCACATGACGGTCAATGTCTCCGTGCAGACAACCGACCCGCAGCTCCGGAACAAGATGCTCGGCAACAAGAAAGCAGGCGAATCTCTGCGGCATCTCTGGCGCATGGCGGAGGCAGGCGTCTCAATGAACTGTCAGATTGTGCTCTGCCCGACATGGAATGACGGCGATAATCTGCACAAGACGCTCGCCGATCTGTTCTCAATGGTGCCTGCTGTCGAGAGCATTGCCGTTGTGCCTTTCGGCATGACGAAATTCCGCGAGCATCTCTGCCCGATTCCTGCGTTCACAGAGGAGACTGCACGCGCCGCAATCGAGCAGATCGAAGCGGTGCAGCGCTGGAGTCTGGAGGCGAACGGCAGCCGCATTGTCTATGCATCCGATGAGCTCTATCTGCTGGCAAATCTGCCGCTGCCGGATGATGAAGCCTATGAGGGCTATCCGCAGTATGAGAACGGCGTCGGGATGCTGCGCTATCTCATGAATGAGTTTTATGATGCGCTCGAAGATGCCGAATATGACGGCGATGCGCGCTTTCTGACCATCGCAACCGGAAAGGCTGCGGCGCCGTTTCTCGATCAGATGATGCGCGATCTCGAAGCGAAGTTTCCGCAGGTACACTGTCAGGTGCTCACGATCTATAATGATTTCTACGGGCATTCGATCACAGTCGCCGGACTGCTGACCTTTCAGGATCTCAGCGCGCAGCTCAGGGGCAAAGACCTCGGCAGCGCGGTGCTGCTGACGGAAACCTGTCTGCGGCATGACGATGTGTTCCTCGATGACAAATCCCGCGAGGATCTGGAAGCAGCGCTCGGCGTGCCGGTGATCAAGTGCAAGGTGGACGGCTATGTGCTGCTCGATACCGTTCTGGGGTATGCAGAGGGCGAATAGAACGCACTGCCGTTTGCTGCGGAAATCATTGAATAATCGGTTTGACTTCATATTCAGGACAGAAGGAGATGTGTACGATGAAATATGACAAAATGCTTGCAAAACTGAAAGGCGAACAAAAGACGTTCATGTGCATTGTGGTGCCTGTGTTTTTGCTTGTCATCATTGCAATGATGCGGTTTGCATTCAAAACGGGCGAGGCGTTCGTCTGGATTCTGATCCTTATTATGGCTGCGGCTTTCATCCTGATTCTCCGCAGATACACCAATTATGACGGGAAATTCATGCAGATGCGGCAGAGCATCGGGGCGGGAAATTCGGCAGAATTTGCGCGCATCGTGGAGCAGTCGCAGGATTTTGAGGATCTCTACTTTGTACACGAGCAGTTCTTCCTGAATTTCTATACATTCTGTGCTTATCCGCGCAGTGAGATCACCGGTGTCCGGACCTATGAGGATCGGAACGAAGATTCCGGTTCCACAGCCTACGGCATCTATGTGATTCACGGGCACGGAGAAACTGACCGGATCGTTTGTGACGGCATGGTGACCCGCGACAGGCTCGCCGCCGCGCTTCGCGGCTTTCAGCCGTAATCATATACCCGATGCGGGATTCCGAAGGGCGGGCATTGCCCGCATCCGTTTCAGCGCCCATGCAGTGCAGTAATTTACACTCCCGTTTATCTTGATAACGGGATTCCAAAGGGACAGCGTCCCCATTACAAATCCATCGGAGATTCATCTGAATAACAGCAAAAGGAGACAGGAAACCTATGGCATTGCCGGTTGTCGCCGTGGTCGGGCGTCCGAATGTCGGAAAATCGACTCTTTTCAATAAACTTGTCGGGCAGCGGCTTTCAATCGTCGAAGATACGCCCGGCGTCACAAGAGACCGCATCTACGCGAAAGCCGAATGGTGCGGCAAAAACTTCATGCTTGTGGATACGGGCGGCATCGAGCCGAAAACCGATGATCACATGCTCGAGCAGATGCGCAGACAGGCGGAGCTTGCAATCGAGCGCGCGGATGTCATTATCCTTGTGACCGATCTGCGCTCCGGCGTCACCGCGAATGATCTGGATGTCGCGAATATGCTGCAGAAATCCGGCAAGCCGATTGTGCTGTGCGTCAACAAGTGCGACAGCATCGGCGAACCGCCTGCGGAGTTCTATGAGTTCTATAATCTCGGGCTCGGCGATCCCTTTGCGGTTTCGTCGCTGCACGGCAGCGGCACCGGCGATCTGCTGGACGCGGTCTGTGCGCAGTTCCCGGAGGATACCGAAAACGAGGAGGATGCCGAGCGCATTGCAGTCGCGGTGATCGGCAAGCCGAATGTCGGCAAATCCTCGCTGATTAACTTCCTTGCCGGTGAGGAGCGCAGCATTGTTGCGAATGAAGCCGGCACAACGCGCGACGCGATCGACCTGCCCTATGAGAACGAGACGGGCAAGTATCTGTTCATTGATACCGCAGGCATCCGCAAAAAATCGAAGATTTCCGATGACATCGAACATTACAGCGTGCTGCGTGCCTTCATGGCTGTGGACCGCGCACAGGTCGCTGTCATCATCATTGACGCGACCACCGGCTTTACCGAGCAGGACAGCAAGGTCGCAGGTTATGCGCACCAGCAGGGCAAGGCCTGCATTGTCTGCGTGAACAAATGGGACCTTGTCGAGAAAGACGGCAAGACTATGCAGGAATTCCAGAAGAAGCTCGAAAATGATTTCAGCTTCATGAGCTATGTGCCGTTCCTGTTCATCAGTGCAAAGACAGGTCAGCGCGTGCAGAAGCTCTTTCCGCTGATTCAGCAGGTCGCGGCGAACAACGCAATGCGCATCACAACGGGCAGACTGAACGATGTTCTTGCCTACGCGACCGCGCGCGTCCAGCCGCCGACTGACAAGGGCAAGCGCCTCAAGATCTACTACATGACGCAGGCGAGCACCCAGCCGCCGACCTTCGTGTTCTTTGTCAACCGCTCGGATCTGTTCCACTTCTCGTATCAGCGCTATCTCGAGAATCAGATTCGCGAAACCTTCGGGCTTGAGGGTACGCCGGTGCGGTTTATCATCCGCGAACGCGGCAACGATTCCGGCAGCAAGGGCTGAGGCATGTACATCGAAAACAACATTCTCAGGTATTATCTGCGGAATGTCTATTTTATCACGGGGACGGCGTATGCAGGGAAATCCACGACCGTCCGGATGCTCGCAGACCGCTATGACATGGTGTTCTGCGGCGAAAACTATTTTTCCGCGGTGACGGATGCAGCCGCGCAGCCGGATTTGCAGCCCGACCTCTGCTATATGCGTTCGCTCAAGGACTGGAAGGATTTTGTCATGCGTTCGCCGGAGGAATATGAACGGTGGATGTATCACACCGGACGCGAGGCGGCAGGCTTTGAGGTCGCGGAGCTGATCTCGCTGTCAAGGAATCGGAAAGTAATCGCTGATACCAGTATCCCGATTGATATTCTGAAAGAAATCTCGGACTATGATCATGTTGCGGTGATGCTTTCGCCGCAGTCCATGAGCGTGGAACGCTTCTTTGACCGGAGCGATCCGGATAAGCAGTTTCTGCTGCAGGTCATTGAAAGCTGTGAGAATCCCGAAGCCGTGATGGAGAATTACCGGCAGGGACTCGCACGCATCAACAGCCGCGAACACTACGAAACCTACGCAAACAGCGGCTTTTTTACGGTTGTCCGCGAAGACAACGGCGCGGATACCAGAGAGGCGGTGTGTGACCGCATCGCAAAGCATTTTGGTCTCGCATCATCCGCAGGGGCGGATGCAAAAAATTCTTTAGGAGAATGATATTTCTATGCAGGGGACATTTTTCGGCTATTTGCTCAGCATTCTGATCGCGGCGGCGGTCGGCTATCTGTTCGGCAGCATCAACGGCGCAATCGCAACCGTGCGCGTATTCAAGCATGAGGATATCCGCAAGTTCGGCAGCGGCAACGCAGGACTGACCAATGTTCTGCGATGTTTCGGCAAGGGCTGCGGCATCCTGACGCTGATCATCGACCTCGGAAAAGGCGCCGCAGCAATGGCGATTGCACAGGCTGTCTGCAGGGCGCTTGCGTGGGCACCGCTCTCTGAGGGCACCGGCGAAGCGCATGATTTCCGCTGGCTCTGCTATGTCGCGGCGATTTTCGTTGTGCTCGGACATGTGTTTCCGCTCTGGCACGGATTCCGCGGCGGCAAGGGCGTGCTTGTCGGCGTCAGTGTATTCCTTGTCATCAATCCGCTGACGTTTGTCATCCTCATGTCGATCTTCGGGCTGGTGCTCTGGCGCACGAAATATGTCTCGATGGCGTCCTGCACCGCATCGCTCTCGGTCATTCCGGTGACGCCGCTGCTTGAGCACTTCCAGCGCGGGACAACATGGGGCATGGCGCTGCTCTATACAGTGCTGATTGCGGTTCCGGCGATTCTGATTGTTTACAGCCACCACGAGAACATCCGGCGGCTGAAAAACGGCACCGAGCGCAAGATCGGCGATAAAAAGGAACAGACACCGCCGAAGCGCGACAGCTGATATTTTGAAGTGAAAGGAGTCTGTCATGCAGTTTATTGTGAAAGCCTATGACGGCGCAAATATGCTTGATAAGCGGATGGAGGTTCGTCCGCAGCATCTGGAGGGCATGCAGAAGCTCGGCAGCCATGTGATCTGCGCGGGCGGTCTGCTCGATGATGCGGGCAAAATGAAGGGCTCTGTGCTGATTCTTGATTTTGCGGAGCGTGCAGAGCTTGACGCATATCTCGAGAATGAGCCCTATGTGAAGGCGCATGTCTGGGAGAAGATCGAGGTCGAATCCCTGAATGTTGTGCTTGTCAATGCGCCAAAGTGACCGGCGCTTGCAGATAACAGGTATTTTTCCGGATGCACAGAATGCATCCGGAAAGCTTTCGGATAATAAGGTGCCTCCGGCGGATTCAAATGGGGGCTCTGCCCCATTTCTGATCCATCGGAGATACCGCTTGGATGCACAAAACGCATCCGGAAAGCTTTAGATCAATGGAGCCGCGCACGGCGCGGGGAGGTAAGTGACATGGCGAAAATTACAGTTCTTGGCGGCGGTTTCGGTACCGCACTTGCTGTGATGCTTTACACCACACAGCAGCACGATGTAACCCTTTGGAGCGCAATCCCCGAGGAGATCGAGGCAATGCGCAGAGACGGCGAGCAGAAGGAAAAGCTGCCCGGCGTCAAGATTCCGAACGGCATCTCGCTGACAACCGATCTTTCGGTGATTGATGACAGCGACCTTGTCCTGTTTGCAATCCCCTCGGCGTTTGTCCGCAGCACCTGCCGGAAGGTCGCACCGCACCTCAGGGAGGGCACGGTGATCGTCAATGCGGGCAAGGGCATCGAGGAGGAGACCTATAAGCTCATGAGCACCGTCTTTGCAGAGGAGCTGCCGCAGGGCGCCTATGTTGTCATGACGGGACCCTCGCACGCGGAGGAGGTCGGCAGAAATATCCCGACCAGCGTTGTTGCGGCATCCTCGAACAGAATGGCGGCGTACCTCGTGCAGGAATGGTTCAGCTCCGCGACATTCCGCGTCTACATCAATGACGATGTCACCGGCTGCGAGCTCGGCGGCGCACTGAAAAACGTCATTGCGCTCTCTGCCGGCATCTCAGACGGTCTCGGCTACGGCGACAACACCAAGGCGATGCTCATGACCAGAGGTCTGCATGAGATTGAGCGGCTCGGCTCGGCGCTCGGTGCGCGTGCGAATACCTTTGCCGGTCTGACCGGCATCGGCGACCTGATCGTGACCTGCACCTCGATGCATTCGCGCAACCGCAGAGCGGGTATCCTGATCGGTCAGGGCGTTTCGCCGGAGGCTGCCGTCGAGCAGGTCGGCACCGTCGAAGGCTATTACTGCTGCAGCGCTGCACACGGCCTTGCAAAGCGCTATGACATCGAAATGCCGCTGACGGATGCACTCTATCAGATTCTCTACGAGGGCGCGGATGTCCGCGAGGTTGTGCAGAATCTCATGGCGCGCCCGAAAAAGCACGAATACGAAAAGCTGACGTGATTCGGTTCCGCTGCTGCGGATACGGAAAAAACACTGTGTGAAAAAATGAAATGAAACTCGAGAAAACGAGCAAACGAGAGCGATTTCAAGAGAAAACCAGAGATTGAACGATATATTTTGAAAATTCGGCATTTTGCCGATTGACAAGGCGCCCTGAATCGTGTATAATAGGAGAGCACGCCGGAAAAGGCACTGTCTCCGTCCCCGTGGAGATGCTGCAAAAATCCGGTTACCTTAAAAATATTGATGGAGGAAAAAACTATGTCAACCACCATGCCGAAGGTTGCTGAAATCAACCGTAAATGGTATATCATTGACGCAGCAGGTCAGCCGCTCGGCCGCACCGCTGCTAAGGCTGCTGCGATTCTCCGCGGCAAGCACAAGGTCGACTTCACCCCGAATGTTGACTGCGGCGATCACGTTATCATCATCAACTGCGCAAAGGCAGTTCTGACCGGTAAGAAGCTCGATCAGAAGTTCGAGATCTGGCACACCGGCTGGATCGGCCACCTCAAGAAGGTCTCCTACCGCGATCTCATGGAGAAGAATCCGGAGCACGCAATGTATATCGCAGTTGAGGGCATGCTGCCGAACAACTACATCGGCAGAACCTCTATGAAGCGCCTCCGCGTCTATGCAGATGCAGAGCACAAGAACGCAGCTCAGAAGCCCGAGCTGTGGACACTGTAATGAAAGGAGCCAGAAACAATGAGTGAAACAGTTTCCTACGAAGCAAAGCTGAAGTCGTTTTACGGCACCGGCAGAAGAAAGCATTCCGTTGCGAGAGTTCGCCTTTATCCCGGCTCCGGCAATGTGACCATCAACGGCAGAAGCATTGACGAGTACTTCGGTCTTGATACCCTCAAGCTGATCGTTCGTCAGCCGCTCGAGCTGACCGAGACCGGCGCACAGTTTGACATCGTCTGCACTGTTGCAGGCGGCGGCGTGACCGGTCAGGCAGGTGCAATCCGTCACGGTGTTGCACGCGCACTGCTCCAGTTCAATGCTGAGCTCCGTCCGGCGCTCAAGAAGGCTGGTTACCTCACTCGTGACCCGAGAATGAAGGAAAGAAAGAAGTACGGTCTCAAGGCAGCTCGCCGTGCACCGCAGTTCTCCAAGCGCTGATTTTCCGATCTTCGCTTTATTCAGAATACAACGCCCCGAAGGACATGCTTCGGGGCGTTTCTGTTTGCGGATGCTGTCTTTGGATTGATAACGGGGCGCGCCGCACGCCTCTGTCCTGTGCGGAAAAAGGGAAGCCGCTGAATTGAACGCAATGCCAATTCAGCGGCTTTCTGATTCAGATATAAATGGGATTCCGGATACATTGTTATTCTGCGGCTTTGATATTCAGGGCGAGGGAAGGCGGTTTCTGCACCCACACGCCGCTGACCGTATCCGGCATGGTGACATTGATCTTGACCGTGGTGTTGCCCTTTTCGGTCTTATTGATCAGGTTGACATATGCCTTGAGATCCTCGCTGTCGATCATGGCGAGCTCCTCCGGCGTGCCGCAGAGCGTGACCTGCGTGTTGCCGTCCGGTGAACGGAGATCATAGGTGAAGCGGTCATTTGTGTTCTGCAGCTCAATGTCACTGTTTTTGATGAGCCGCGTCTCTGTCTGCAGGTCGGCGTCATCGAGCTTGAAGGTCACCGATGTGATATTATCCGGACTTTCAAAGCCCTCAGCGGCAGGGAACGAGCGTGTAATCGTTTTGCCCGGAATCAGGTCGCTCAGCGCGATCGAATACGTGTTGTAGCTGTTGAGATCATCCAGCGACTGCTTGTAATCCAGATGCGGCGTTTCAATGGTGATCTGCATATTGTCCTCGCCGTATCCGGGGAGCGAGTAGTTTTTGCTGCTGCCGACGATGCTCAGCCGCTTGTAGATGGTTGAAACATCAAAGCCGTCCGGCACATTGACGATTTCGACGCTGATCGGCAGCGTGCGCGAGTATACAACCGGAATCGTCACGGAGAAAAGCCCGACGTTCGTTTCAAAGGCGGCGCCGTTGACCGGCTTGCCCTCTGCATCCATGAAGGTGTATTCACTTGAATCAAAGGTTTTTGATTCAAGCAGGTCTTCGGAATCATTGATCTTGACGCAGATGTGATCGAGCGCGGCAAGCTGTTTGGAAGGCCCGCTGACCTCGACCTTTGCAGGCGAATAGGTGATGTTCTCCTCGCGGATGATCGCTTCCTCATTTGTGCTGAGATTCGGATGTTCCGCGTCGGTGACGGGAACTTCTTTTCGCGTGTAGTGATCCATATTGACACTGACGCGGCTCGGCGTGATATCCGCCTTTGTGAATGCGGCGCCGTTCTTCGTGCGAACCTTGACAGGCAGCGTCTGCACGCCGGTCATATCCATGATATCGGAATCGAAATCGACATAGGCTTCGAGATCGGAGCGCGTCAGACCGCCGATTGCGGCACGGTTGCCGTAGATTGTGCAGGTCACGGTCAGGTTCTGCAGCTCTTCCTCGGATTCCGGCAGCAGCTTCAGTCCGAGACGTTCCGCCTGCGTATTGGCAGTATCAATGGTGATCGGAAGATCGCGGAACTGCGGTGTGATGTCCGAGGCGATGTTCGAGGCGATATACGCCCAGAGGAACAGCGCACAGATAAAGGACAGCACAATCAGGCTGATATCCGAGCGCTTGAGCTTGCGCGGCTTTTTGATCGGCAGCTCCGAGAGCAGTTCCATTGCCGCGGCTTTTGTATCTTTCAACTGCATATTCAGCCCTCCTTTTTCTTTTGCGCAGGGGGCGTGCTTTTTGCGGTCTGCTCGGGCTCTGCTGCCTCGAGTGCACGGAGAATGTCATCCTGCGGAAGCTCCAGTGTCGGTTCTTCGTTCTGCGGCAGGGCTTTCTTTGTATCCTGCTCCTGCTTGCCGGTGTTTCTGCGGCGCAGGAACGGCAGCTTGATTGTCTTGTTGCGCCAGTTGTCCTTATCCTGCGGAATCAGGACAGCGCGCAGCAGACGCTCCAGCGATTTTGCGGTGTAGTTGCGCGTCAGGATGCCGTCATCCGCGACGGAGATCTGACCGGTCTCCTCCGAGACGACAATGACGATTGCATCGGAGTTTTCGCTCATGCCGATCGCCGCACGGTGACGGGAGCCGAGATGCTTGTCGATCAGCTCCTCCTTCTGCGGCTTCGGCAGGAAACATGCCGCCGCCCAGATGATGCCGTCACGCATGATGACAGCGCCGTCATGCAGCGGGGTCTTGTTGTAGAAAATGTTGCCGAACAGCTCCGTACTCGGCAGCGCTTTCATCACGGTGCCGTTGAGGATCTGCTCGCCAAGCTTGGTGCCGCGCTCAATGACGATCAGCGCACCGGTTGCGGTTTTGGAAAGCTGCTCGACGGAGGCGCAGATGATCGGGATGGCTCTGTTCCACTGCGCGATGACATCCTCGTCCTCGCCGAGCGTCAGACGGGAGAGCCTTGCAGAGGTCGAGCCGAATTTTTCCAGCACTCTGCGCAGCTCCGGCTGGAACAGCACAATGATCGCGATCATACCGGCGTTGAGCGCCTTGACCGAGATCCAGCGGATGGCTTTCAGTTTGAGAAAATCACTGACAAAGAATACGATTATGATAAACGCGATGCCCTTCATGAGCTGACCGGCGCGCGTTTCGCGGATGAACTTGAAAATCGTATAGACCAGAATCGTCAGCAGGAAGATATCGAGAAAATCAATCGGGCTGATGGAATGTAGAATGTTCAGCATCACATTCCATTTATTGACGATAAAATCCAGCACGCACAGTCACTCCTTTCTGCGGCAGAGTGCCTTTCTCTTTCATTTCTGTTCATACATCTTTAAGTATAGCATATTTCAGCGTGAATTTCAACCACTTTGCGCAATTTTATTTTTGAGCCGTGCTGCATGAAGGGCGCATTCGGAGGATTTGTCATTTTGCAAGCGGCGATGCCAATAGAAAAGCCTGCAGGTCGAGGGCAGCACCCTTGCCAATGCTAACAACTTAAGGCGCACACGGCGAAGCCGAAATAAAAGTTTTGGTCGA
>CAMKLV010000053.1:0-24722 GCA_946413695.1 uncultured Ruminococcus sp.
CAGCCACCATGGGAAGCTTGTTCCCGTTCTGCAGCAGACAGGATGAAATCTTTGATTCGTATCTGCGCTGGGATCTTGCTGCCGGTACGCAGGAAGATGCCACATCGAATATGAATGACGATATCTATGTGAAGGAGAGCAAGGCTTGCGGCCACAAGTGGGGTGTTGTCCCGAAGGAATCTGACGAAGGCAAGCTGTGGGTTCCTTATACACTTCCAGTTGATGTTAAAGATAGTAAAGATGCGAGAACACAGAGCGGTAACCCGTTCATTCCGCCGCTTGATACTGTGAAGAGTGCGGATCCCGGCATTGGTTATGAGAGCGATTATGAGACTTTCAAGACTAAGTACAGTATTTCTGGTATTCAGGGATATGGCGATCTGCAGGCAAAGACTGTTAGTTTTGTCTCGCATGATGCTGACGGCGGCGAAGAAAACGTCAAACTGGACAGCCACACCTATGTCGTCACGAACAACTGTGAAATTAACATCGGCGGTAATGAAAATAATACGCAGTATTATTTGTTTATTGATCCGACCGATGGAAATCACAATTCGGATAATCCGCTGGCAGTTGTCATCGGCGGCGAATTTGCAAACAGCGACATGACGATTGTTGTCAATAACAGCGGCACATATGCCGGCAGCGGCAGCGGCAGAGATTATTCGAAATTTACAAGCTATGCGAAATCTGCAGAATCCGGCGGCGAGGTAAGATTTGCCGGCAGATCCGATGTTGTGATCTTCCTGCGCGACAACATTTATGCATCGCAGAACTTCCGCCTGACTACAACAGGCTGCTATTCGCAGATGGAATCCGGCGTGTATAATGTTGTCAGTAACCCTGTTTATCCCGGCGTGAAGCAGGATGACGGTACTTATGCGCTGAACGGCGACTGGAAAAACCTGAAGGCAGAATTCAAGTATAAGTTCGAGATGATCCCGAATGTTGTGGTTTACGGTCAGAAGGGCTGCAATTACAATACCTCGCATTATAACGGTGCGGCTTTCCTGAATGGTGCTACATTTAATGCAGAAGTGATCATGCCGGAATCTATCTATGGATCTCCTGCCGGTAATCAGAAGATGTACGCGAAGTCCATTACCTATCGTGAATTCAATGAATCTGTACCGTATACTTATCCTTCAAATGATAAGCTGATCATGACACTCGGTACACTTTACACAAAGGATCTGGAAGTCAAGAACGTTCCGCTCTGTGTCTACCTCGGAGACCTCGGCAGACCTGGTTCGCCTCCGACCTTTGAACTTGAATTCTCGGGTGTTGGTGCGGATGGTACAAATGCCGGTAACATCTCGTTCAAGAACAAGAATGACTACTTCAGCAACGACCACCAGAACCTTGGCTGATGAAAGGAGGATTGCAATGAAACGCAGATCAAAACTCAAAGGCATGACGCTGATTGAAGTTGTGATCTCAATTGGTGTTTATGCAGTCATTGCTTTGCTTCTGACAGAGGTCATGTCACTGGTCAATGCGACGATGAAGGCTACCAATCAGCTGAACCGCCGCCTTGCCTATGAAGCAAAATTTGCCGATAATCTTCTGACGCATGACGGAACTGAATCGTTTCCGATCAACGGCTCCGAAGACCCGAATGATTCCAAAGTCAGACCTTCAATCGTCTTCACGAATCACAATGCTGCAGATGCAGTGAAGTTTAACGTGAAGGCGGACGGCGATGTCTATATGGTTTCGGCGAAGAATTATGAGCGCACGCATTCCGGTAAGGAAACGAATCTCCTTATCAATGAGAAGACGAATTACCGTTTTCTGGTCTTTACCAAGTCAATCGGTGCGCTTCCGAATCAGCCTGACAAATTCAATATCAAGCTCGATCTGCAGCGCCTGCCCGCAAATCAGTCGATTCCGATTTCGACACCGATTACAAAAATCGTGATTCGCGGAGATGCGTTTGCGTATGGCCAGACCAGCGGCGCTGTTTTGAGTGAGCAGACGATCAGCAGCAAGGATCTGAGCCTTGTGAAAGACCCGAATGCTGTGCAGAGTGTGACCCTCGAGTCCGTTCTGAATCACGGCAGTCCGATCCTTGACCTTTATGTTCCGGAAAAGTACGCAGATGGTACTTCTCGTCCGGCACAGGGTTCTGTTCAGGTGCTTCTGTTCACAGATATCAAGGATACCGCCGGCACGCCGTATTTCTGGTATGAATCGGATGATGTTGCGAAGGTCAGCGCTGCGTATAACAGACTTGACCCGTCTGTCGAAATCAATCAGAAAATGCTCGCGAATCGTGATGCAAACGGATTCCCGGCATCTTACACCTTTACGCTGAACTACAACATGTTTGACATCAACCCCAATACAGGCAATGTGAGCTATTTTACTGAAGTCAATTACCACTTCAATTATGATGGAACCGCGACCAGTACACAGCCTTCTGTTTCATGCGATGAAACATCCGCAAGCAGCTAACTGAACTGACGCTTCGCCGCGTGCGTTCTGCATGCACGCGGCGGGGCAAACTGAAATGAAAGGAGTGTCATGCAAATATGAGAAAGCTGAAAGGTTTTACCTTGCTTGAGCTCATCATTGTTATGGCGATTTTCTCAATTATCATGTACAGTGCGGTTCAGCTGCTGGATCCGGTTTCAAAATTCTTCGTCAGAAGCTCGAATTTTGAAAACACAACCGCTTGTATTGATAATATGAGACGCTGCATCGAGGGAAATCTGAAGTATGCAGACAGAGTCCGCGTTTACTTCCACCAGACTCCGTACACGTATGCCAGTGATTTTAAGTCGGTCACGCCCACGGCGGAACTCGAAAAGAATGTCGGCGATTTTTATGACACATTCTTTGCGAACCGACAGTTCCTCGATGTTGAGGGCAATATTTATGTTCTTGTCTTCGACAACACTTTGATTGAAGATGACACAGCGCTGAAAACGCATACAAAACTCAGCGAGTACACAAGCAAGCAGATCAACCAGGGCAAGCTTGTGCTGTTTACGTATCCTTATGACGCACGTACAGATACAGCGAGTACGGTTGTCGCCAAAGGTACCTACGATCTCTGGAGCGTCAATCAGAAGCTCTACGGCAACTTTGACTACTCGTTCAGCATGTCGGAACTGAAGGATGCTGCAATCCAGCAGGCAATTGATAACCCGTTTGTTACTACTGCTTCGACTTCTTCCGTTGCAACCACCACAGCGACCACTGCAACAGACATCAACGGCAGCATTGTGACTGCAGCACCGTTTGTTCAGGAAGAATACGCAAGATTCAATCCGCAGGACTTCACCATTCGTATTGACTGCCGCGAGATCCGCAGATCTCCGAACGGTCTGATCAGATCGGACACAGGCACAAGTTCTGTTGCATCGTTCTCTATGAAGAATGTTCTGAATGCTGCTGACGGTTTCCGTACCGCAGCTGTGGATTATGTCCCGACACTTTCCGCAGGTGTGGATGTCAACGCAAGTGAGGGCTTCTCCTACACCATTGAGAGAAAGCCTGCGCGCTTCAAGGACATTGATCCTGCTGAGGTTGGCTCTGATTCCAACTTCTTCTACTTCATCTTCACGGTTCCGGATGATGTTCACGATATCCCGGATCTCGAAGCCTCTTTTGACAAGGATCACGATAACAGACTTGTTAATCAGAAGGCAGTTACCACAACCAACTAATCGCAAACAAAAAGAAAGGCAGCCGGTGTTGCCGCCGGCTGCCCTATCTTGCGAATACTTCAGCGCAGGAGAAATGCACTGTAATACTGGAGCGGTTCTTCCTTCGGAAGATTGTGAATGTACCACATGGTGAGTTCTTCACCGAAGATTGCGCCGAGCCAGAGCCCCATGCAGAGGTACGGGCCGAATGCGAATTTGGAACTGCCTGTTACCTTTTTGATAATCAGACCGAAGATTGCAGCAAGAATAATGCCGATGAACGCGGAGGGGATCATGCCCTTCCAACCGATCAGAGCACCGGCACATGCCATCAAAATGGTATCGCCGAGCTCAATGCCGCGAACCTTTTCACCGGTTTTCTTCTTGATGTAAGCACCGCTGATCTCACCGATCAGCAGGAACGGCACGCTGATGACAAAGATTCCGATGATCCGCTCCTTCAGCGGAATGTATGTTGCGAAATGAGAGGGGATTGCGAGTGCCGCAATCAGCAGCAGCATCGGGATGTACATCTCCATCGTGTCCCAGTCAATGAATGCCACGCAGATCAGGATGGATGTGAAAATCATCATGATCAGGCAGTTGAAACCGACACCGAACATCATCAGGTCAATGACATACAGAATTCCGTTCAGCGCCTCAACAATGGGGTAGCGCGGAGAGATCTTTTCACCGCAGCTGTGACATTTTCCTTTCAGGAACAGCCAGCTGAACACCGGGATCAGATCAATGATGCGAATCTTGGCGCCGCAGGTCATGCAGTGCGATGACCGCTTGATCAGAGATTCGCCGCGGGGCAGCCGAATGATGACCACATTCAGAAAGCTGCCGATGCAGATGCCGTAGATAAAGACGACGGGTATTGCGAAGAGCAGGAATTTGGCAAGGTCATCACCATAGTATTGCCATTCCTTCCAGCCCGATTGTGCTGCCAATGCAGCCGGCAAGAATTTTTGGTACATAACGGTACCTCCTTTATGGTTTGTACTGTTATTCTATTCTACCACAGTTTGGCATATTTTTCAAGAGTTTTTTGGAGGTTGGATTATGAGAAACATCCGAATCGGTGACTACCTCGTCGAGGAAGGTCACATCACCCCTGAGCAGCTGCAGCAGGTGCTGCAGAGACAGCGCGAATCGACGGATCAGAAGAAATTCGGTGAGGTCATTGTCGAGATGGGATTTATGTCCGACATCAAATTCGCGCAGGCTTTGTCTGTGAAGCTGCAGACACCGTTTGTTGACCTGAACAACGTCGAGGTTGACGGTGAGATCGCCCGCATGGTCCCGCAGGATCTTGCAGAACGCAACTGCGTCATCGCGATCAATAAGACCGGCCGCCGTCTGACTGTTGCAACGGATGATCCTGTAAACTTCAATATTCTTGAAGATATCAAGGTCAAGACCGGTTATGACTGTATTCCGGTGCTTGCAACCCGTTCCGCGATCAAGAAGGCAATCGGTAAGGCATATCAGATGACCGACCTCGGCGACCTCGGTATTGATTCGTCTCAGGGCGAAATGATGGATGATGAGGAGTCGAGAGACCGTGTTGAGAGCGCCCCGATTGTTAAGCTCGCAACACAGATCGTCGAAAATGCATTCCGTATGGAAGCAACCGATATTCACCTTGAGCCGTTTGAGAAGTACACCCAGATTCGTGTTCGTGTCAACGGCGACCTTGTCACGCTGATGAATGTTTCTTCCAACGTCCAGAATCAGCTTTCCACCCGTCTGAAGCTGATCTCCGGCATGAACATCGCAGAAAAGCGTATCCCGCAGGACGGCCGTTTCTCCCAGACGGTTGACGGCGTTCCGCTTGACCTCCGTGTTTCCTCACTCCCGATGGTTCACGGTGAAAAGATCGTTCTCCGAATTCTGTCCACCGGCGCGATCAAGACCCGTGGTCTGCACGAACTCGGTATGTCCGATTACAACTTCCGCCTGTTCGAGAGCATGATCAAGTGCCCGCACGGCGTTATCCTTGTTACCGGCCCGACCGGTTCCGGTAAGTCCACCACGCTGTATGCAGCGCTCGGCGCAATTGCAAGACCGGAAGTCAACGTTGTTACGGTTGAGGACCCGGTTGAAAAGCAGATGGACGGCATCAACCAGTGCCAGATCAATGTCAAGTCCGGTATGACCTTCCCGGCAGCACTTCGTTCCATTCTCCGTCAGGACCCTGATATTATCATGATCGGTGAGATGCGTGACGGCGAGACCGCTGAAATCGGTATCCGCGCCGCTATCACCGGACACCTCGTTCTTTCCACCCTCCACACCAATGACGCAGCTTCGACAATCGTTCGTCTGGTCGATATGGGTATTCCGTCTTACATGGTCGCATCCTCGCTGATCGGCGTTGTGGCGCAGCGTCTCGTTAAGGTTCTCTGCCCGAAGTGCAGAAAGCAGAGAATGTCCACGCCGGAAGAGAATGAGCTGATGCACATCGACCATTCTGTCCCGATCTACGATGCAGTCGGCTGCAATGAGTGCGGCGGCGGCTATCGCGGACGTACAGCAATCCACGAGATCATCCACTGCTCGGGCGATATTTCCACGCTGATCGCGAACGGCGCAAGCTCCGATGAGCTCGAGCGCACCGCGCGTGCAAACGGCACCAAGCTGCTGCGTGATAACGTCGCTGATCTGGTTCAGCAGGGCGTCACCACGATGGATGAGCTTGTACGTGTTACATACACGGTTTAATCTGTTAAACAGGAAGAAACGGAGGAATTACCATGCCCATTATTTCGATCAATAAGATTCTGGACGATGTCCGTGCGCTCGGCTGCTCTGACTTGCACTTCACCGTCGGCATCAATCCGGTTGTCCGTCTGCACGGTCAGCTCCGCAAAATGAGCAGCTATCCCGAAATGACTGACGAAATGATCGCTGAAATCGTTGAGCAGATGACCAACGAGCAGCAGCGTAAAAAGGTAACACAGCGCATCGACGTTGACTTCTCTTATGTTACAAGAGCAGGCTACCGTCACCGCTGCAACATCTTCTATCAGCGCGACCACATCGCAGTTGCAATTCGTCTTCTGCGTAACGATATCCCGACGCTGGATGACCTGTTCATGCCGCCGATCATGTCCGAATTCGCAATGCGTCCGCGTGGTCTTGTGCTCATCACCGGTCCGACAGGTTCCGGTAAGTCCACAACCCTCGCCGGTATGATCGACTATGTCAACTGCAACAAGTCCGCACACGTTATCACGATTGAGGACCCGATCGAGTATGTCCACGAGCACAAGCGCTGCATGGTCAACCAGCGCGAAGTCGGCGCCGATGTCCCGAGCTTCGCAATGGCACTGAGAGCGGCTCTTCGTGAAGACCCGGACGTCATCCTCGTCGGTGAGATGCGTGACTTCGAGACCATTCAGGCTGCAATCACCGCGGCTGAAACCGGTCACCTTGTTTTCTCCACGCTTCACACCACATCTGCGCCTGATACCATCAACCGTATCATCGACGTGTATCCGGAGCACCAGCAGAACCAGATTCGCGCACAGCTCGCGAACGTTCTCGTCGGCGTTATCTCGCAGACGCTGCTGCCGCTCAAGAACGGTACAGGCCGTATCGCGGCAATGGAGATTCTGAACGTCACGGACGCTGTCTCCGCGATGATCCGTGAGGGCAAGATTCACCTGATCCTCAGCTCGATTCAGGCAGGTAAAGCGCACGGCATGATGTCGCTTGACCAGGAGCTCGCGCGCCTCGTCAAGAACAACACCGTCAACGAGATCGACGCACTCGAAAAGTGCCAGGACAAGACCGAATTCTACCGTTACCTCACGGCAATGGGCGGTCAGTCTGTTATCACCCGCGAGGGCGTAATCGGCTGATTATAGCAGCCTCTCCGGCGGTAATCATGGGGTTCGCCCCCGTAACCCATCCTATATGTAAAACATACAAAGCCGCTCCGATCGCCTTTCGGGGCGGCTTTGTGCTGTCACAAATCCAAGTGGAAGGCAGCACCCCATTTCAATTCAACGGAGATCCCAATTATTGCGATGCAGTTGTTTTTATTTTCAATGATTGCGGCGACCTCAGTGAGAATGTTACACGGATGTTACCGAAATTGTGCAAATCGCCGAGAACGAAACTAAAAAATTAGCCAAAAAATCGGGTTTCGTAAAAGTTTGTTCACAATTCAGAAATATTGCGGAAAAGACTTGACATTTTCATTTGGATGTGCTATACTAAGACCATAGAGAACAGCAAACGGTGTTGACGTCGCACCGGATGTTACTCTGGATCAAGCAATCATCTGATTGCAACATGTTTACAATCTTGAGGAGGTTATTTATCATGAAAAAGAAAGGCTTTACCCTGATTGAGCTGATCGTTGTTATCGCGATCATCGGCGTTCTGGCAGCTATCCTCGTTCCGGCAATGCTCGGTTACGTGAGAAAGTCCAAGATCACCACCGCTAACACCACTGCGAAGTCCATCTACAACGCATATAACACTGCGCTGGTTGATATGGATACCACTGATGAGACTCCGGACGGCACCTACAAGAAGGATGCAAAGACTGCTGAACTGGCTGGTACTACTGTTTCTGGAAGCACAGCGAAGTTTGACCAGACTGTTTACGGCTACTTCACCGATATTGCAAAGGTTAAGAAGTTTGCTGTTGAATTCAAAGATGGTGCTTGCATTGCATGCGGCGTGCTGAACGGTAACTATCCGGGTGCATACCCGAATCCGTGGGATCCGACTTCCTACAAGAATGCTACGACCAAGCCGGCTTCTGCTGTTGATGCAATGGCAGGTCCTGGAACGAAGACTACGACCTGATTGATCAGTTAATTAGACGTCGAATATTTGAAAATTGAATATTCCGAATGCCCCCAACAAACTGGGGGCATTCGTTATATCAGGCATAATGTAACAAATAAAATTGACAAAATTAATTTTCTTTTAGCGATTTGGGTGCTTTTTAGATTGAGAGGATACAGGAATGAAGAGACATGGTTTTACTTTGATTGAATTGATTGTGGTGATTGCAATCATCGGCGTGCTCGCCGCGATCCTTGTGCCGGCGATGCTCGGCTATGTCAGAAAGTCCAAGATCACCACTGCGAACAGCGCTGCGAAGTCTGTATATAATGCGCTGAATATCGCACTGGTTGAAATGGAAGCCTATGACATGCCGCCGCAGAAACTTAACAACAAGGATGTATCCGCAACCGGAGCTGAGATTTATGCCCAGAAGAACATGACGCTGCCGTCCGGTCCGACCACTGATGAGCCAACACTGAAAAATGTGCTGTTCTCCAAAATCTGCGCATACTTCTCTGATATCTCGAAAGTCCAGAATGTCTGTTTCCGGATTCAGGATACCGGCTGTGCAGGTGTCGGCGTCATCAACGGCAGATACCCCGGAACCTATCCGCTGGCAATCACTGTTCAGGATTACAAGAAGAAGGAAAAGTGGACAGCAACGAATGCGCTGGCATTTGCGCTCAAGGATCCTGAGGAGGAGACCATTCCGGATGCGCCGCCTGCAATTGATCCGTAACCCAAACCTGACCGTGCAGTCAGGCTGAAACTGAACAACGAAAACCACAGCCGCGATGCTTATTTGGCATCGCGGCTTTGTTTATATGATGATAAAACGAAGCCGCTCCAATTTGCCTGATTGGAGCGGCTTTGTTTGATTCATCGGAGATTCCGCTTTCTCACTTGCCGGGAGCGAGCTCCTCCTCGGTGATAAGCTTTGCGATGAAGCGGAGAATCTTGATTGTCGAAGCCGAAGTGATGCTCGGGGTACCGGCTACGTTGGAATTTTTCTGTCCCTGCGCCGTGATGTTCGCCGTTTTATCTTCAGCAATAAACCGGCTGACAAGCACAGCGTCGGAAACATCCACTTTACCGTCCTCATTGGCGTCGCCCCACTTGGCTTGCCTGGCAGGTGTGGTGGTCTCGGATTTCGTGGTCTCGGTGGGCTCTGCGGTGGTTGTGGTGACGGTGGTTGTTGTGATTGTCACCGGAGCGGTTGTGTCGGTCACAGGCTTTGTGGTATCCTGTGCCGGCGGGTTGTTGATCTCAACCGAGCCGCCCTTCTTGCCGCCGACGGTGCCGCCGTCAAGGTTCGAGCCTTCGGTATTTGCATAGCTGGAGTAGAACTCGCCGAGCGAGATGCCGTTCTTGCCGAGCGCGTTCTGGTGGTCAAGACCGATGTACTTGCCGGACTTCTGCGTCTGCCAGAGGGCTTCTTCAAAGAGCTTGTACTTCGGCTCGTTCCATGCGATCGTGGTGCCGGTGCCCTGCTGGAAGCCGAGGCTGTCCCAGAGTCCGCCGGTATCGCCGGAGTTCGTGTTCAGGCACCAGAATGTGTGGTTGATGTGGTGCTTGATCATATAGTCACGCAGCAGCGTCATCCACTTGAGGTTGTCGCCCTCCATGTGGCCGCCCCACTCGCCGATCAGCTCCGGCGCGATGTTCTCGGCATTGATATATGCCCATGTCTCGTACCAGTAATCGTCGAGGAGCGTCTGCTCGGTGAAGTCCTTGTCGAACCATGTCTGCGCGTAGACGGACGGGCCGTAGTCATGCGGCGAGTAGACGATCTGGCTTGTGCCGTGCTTCGGCTTGATCGGATACTCGCGTGCGCCGCGGAAGTTGCCGCCCCACCATGCGCCGATATACGGGGAGTTGTCGCGTCTGTCGGGGATGCCCCAGTAGTCGCCCTCCTGCGCGCCGCTGAGCGACTGCTCAACGCCTTCGATCAGGATCAGCGCGTTCGGGTTGACATCGAGGATTGCGTCTGCGCACTGCGTTGCAGCATATGCCCAGTTGTTTTCATCGGTCGAGCCGTCCCACTTTGCAGCGGCTGCGCCCTCCTGACCTTTGCCGTGCGGCTCGTTCTTGAGGTCGAAGGCGAGCAGGGTATCGTCATTCTTGTACTTATCCGCGAGCCAGACGAGCGTGTCGATCCAGACCTTCGTTGTGACGCCTGCCTTGCCGTACCACAGGTTGTAGTTGTGGCCGGAGTTGTCGGTATGCGGGCTGTGGATATCAATGAACGCCTTGATGCCGTATTTTTTGCACTTCTGCATGATGATGTCAAAGATCTGCATGCTGTCCTTGAGCGTTTTGCCGTCGGACTCAACGAAATCCGGATTGATCGTGAAAGCCGGATCTGCGTTGCCCGAGACACTGCTGACCGGATTCGGCTTGCCGTTCATCCACGAGACGAGCAGCTCGGTCGCGATCGGGAAGCGGATGATGTTGATGCCGCGGTCAGCAACTTGCTGCAGGACATCGTCGATATCCGCGCTCCAGAGGTAGTGTGCGCAGTTCTCGGAGCAGTTGAAGCCGAACCAGTTTGCGCCGGTCAGCCAGACTTCATTGCCGTCCTTGTCATAGATGCGGCTGCCCTCGCAGTGGAGCCAGTCATCGTTGGTGTCATCTGCCGCAGTGACGGTCATCGGAGCCTTGAGGCTGCTGCCTGTAAAGCCGATGGTGCCGGTTGCGGCAACGAGTGCTGCCAGACAGAGTGACAGCAGGTGCTTGTTTCTCATTGGAAATTTCCCCTCTCAATAAAATTTACCGTTTCCGGTGTATGAACGGCGGGGCACAGATACCCGTTTCCGTGACGTACCGTTTGTACCATTATAAAGGTATGCGCGTTTGTATGCAAGCCCACCCTCAAACGATATTCGGGGGTGGGCTTTGCGTCATTGTTTCAGTTATATGCGTTCTACGGACGCGATGACCTGTTCGCTGTACACTTTGCCGGAGTTTGCGCCGTACTTGTAGCAATCGCCGCGCACGATGGTCTTTTTGATCGGATCAGTCAGTTTTTTTTACGTCAGAATCAAGTGAGATCGTGATCGGCAGATAATCCGGACGCTTTGCAGCAGCTTTTGCAGGTGCAAGTTCCTCCGCTGTGATCAGCTTTGCGATGTAGCGGAGAATCTTGATGGTCGAATCACTCGTGAGGCTCGGTGTGCCCGCGACATTGCTGTTCTTCTGACCCTGTGCGGTGATCTTTGCGGTCTTGTCCTCCGCGATGAAGCGGCTGAGCAGAACTGCATCGGAGACGTCGATTTTGCCGTCCTCGTTGACATCGCCCCACTTGGTATTGTCGGTGACAGCCGGTGCGGTTGTTGTGGTCACAGGCTTGGTTGTGGTGACCACCGGAGCAGTTGCCGTGGTGACGGGCTTTGCAGTGGTTGTGACCGGTGCGGTTGTTGTGGTGACAACCGGTGCCGTGGTCTGCTTGGGCTCGTCGATTGGAACGGTCTGACCGCCCGAGGTCTTGCCGCCGTCGAGGTTCGAGCCCTCGCTCTTGGAAGGACCGCTGTAGAATTCATTGAGCGAAAGACCGTTTTCACCGAGCGATTTCTGGTGATCCAGACCGATATACTTGCCGGACTTTGTCTGCCAGAGCGATTCTTCAAAGAGCCCATACTTTGCGGCATCCCACTTTGCGAACTGCGTGTCGAGCAGACCGCCGGTATCGCCGGAATTCGGGTTGATGCACCAGAATGTGTGGTTGATGTGGTGGCTGATCATGTAATCACGCAGCAGTTCCATCCACTTCTGGTTCTTGCCGCCGTCCATATGGCCGCCCCATTCGCCGATCAGCAGGGGAGCGATGTTTTCCTCATTGATATACGCCCATGTTTCGCGCCAGTAGTCGTCGAGCAGGGTTTCGGTTGTAAAGTCCTTCGCAAACCATGACTGGTCGTAAACGGAAGGACCGTAATCATGCGGCGAATAGACGATCTGACCGGAATCCGGCAGAACAGGCAGGTTTCTGACGCCGCGGAGATTGCCGCCCCACCATGCGCCGTACCACTGCTCCTCACCGGGCTTCGGATTGAATTTATCCGGCATATCCCATGTGACGCCCTTGCTGATCATCGGGGACTGTTCTATGCCCTCGACGAGGATCAGTGCATGCGGATTGACCTTGAGGATCGACTTTGCGCATTCCTCAGCGGAATATTTCCAGTTGTTCTTATCGGTGGAATCATCCCACTTTGCGATGCCTGCCGGACACTCGCTGCCGCTGTAGCCGCGCTTGCCGTGGGGCTCGTTTTTGAGGTCATAGGCGAGGATCGTATCATCGTTTGCGTATTTCTTCGCAAGCCATGTGATCGAATCCTTCCAGTCGTCCCATGTGATCTGCTTCTTGGAGAAGTGACCGGTCGCCATGCCGCCGCAGTCCTCAGCGGTCGGCTCATAATACCAGAGCGTGTAGTTATGGCCGGAGTTGTGGGATGCAGGGCTGTGGACGTCGATCAGCGCCTTGACGCCGTACTTTTTGCACTTCTGCATGATGATATCAAAGATCTGCATGCTGTTCTTGAGCGTCTTGCCGTCCTCAAGAACGAAGTCGCGGTTGATATCGCCGTATTTGCCGGCAGGTGTGACCGTGCCGTCCTCACCGATCTTATCCACGGGCGGATCGAAGCTCGCCTGCACGGAATTGACCGGCAGCGGCTCGCCGTCCATCCACGAGAGCAGCAGCTCTGTGGAGATCGGGAAACGGATGATGTTGATGCCGTGATCTGCGATATCGGAGATCATATCATCGACGTCTCTTGCATAGAGGCCGTGCGGCACATTTTCGGTACAGTTCATGCCGAACCAGTTTGCACCGGTCAGCCAGACCTCATTGCCGTTCATGTCATAGAGACGGCTGCCGACGGCGTGGAGCCAGTCGTCATTGCCGTCATCGGCAGCGGCTGCAGTGTAGGTGCCGGAGAGCGATTCGCTCCCGGGAAAACCTGCGGTTGCAGTCATTGCGATGAGTGCCGCCAGCGAAGCTGACAGCCATGCTTTGTGCTTCATTGGAATCTCCCCTCTCAAAATGGTTGCCGTGCGGTACTGCACGGGAATCAGACGGCTTTCATGTGCCTGCGGGACCCTCATACCGCAGACACAGCCGCATTATCCGGATCAGAAAATGCCGAAGCGCTTTTTCTCGTAGAAGGGCTTGCCCTCTGCAACGAGTTCCTTTGCACGGATCGAGCTTGCAGCGACACAGTCAAACGGCAGATCGGAATAATCTGCGCACTCGGTTGTGACAGTGTTGCCGATGCTTTCAAGATCAGCGCTTTCGTCAGCTTCCAGCGCAACCAGCAGATAGCGTTCGCCCTGCTCGGATTCCGCCTTGATGTAAGCCTTTTTGACCTGCTTCTGCTTCTTGAGCACGCCCTTGAGCGCGGCAATCAGTTCATCGGTGACAGGATCCTTTTCCGGAACAGCGTCGCTGGATTCGGCAGCTGCCTTGTCCGCATCAAGCTGTGCCATTGCAGCGCGGATCATATCCTGCTGCTGCTCGCGGGTGTTTTCCGCAGCGCCGAGTGCATTGTTCGGCTGCGGCTGCGGCTCAGCGGGAACGGGCTGTGCATCCGGATTCGGGCGCGGTGCAGAGAGCACCGGCTGATTGCCGTGGTCGCCGATCGCAACGATCTGCTGACGGACGAGACACAGCGCAGAGCCAAACGGATTGATGACAACGCCGTTGATCGCTTCATTGCTCTTGATGAAGTGATAGAGGTCGTCGAAGCTCATCACAGCGACCTGAAAACGCTCGCCGGGCTGACGGTTCTTTTTCAGCTCCACCTCATCGGTGAAAGCCGGCATGAACTTTTCGCCCTTCGGGTTTGTCATGATCTGGAACGCAACGCGCGCCTGGACCTGTTCACCCTCCTTCGGCGGCTCGGCAGGCTGCTCGACCTGTGCGGGCAGCAGGTATCTTGCCTCGATGGCTGCCTGCAGAAAGGCTCTTTCGTGTTCTTTGAATACGTCTTCGTTCTCACGGTTTGCAAGGTCAAGCTTGAAGGTTGCCATTGCATCCACAAGAACGGGATTGGTAATCGGCTGCATAGGTTCTGGCATTGAGAATCCTCCTCAATCTATATTATTGCCATTATAATGGCTATACTATTATTCTATCATATTTCTCTGAAAAAAGCAAGCGATTTTGCATATCTCTGCAAAAAAAGCGGACGGATCGTGCTGATCCGTCCGCAGTGCATACAGTCTCCGCCTTGCCGTCGCCTGTACAATAAAACCCGCTTTGAGCAGGTGGGTATCCGCCTGCGCACCTCGTGCTCCCTGGCAACCGCCGAGGCGGGAGGTCTGCAATCTTTACGCAGAGACGTGATTCCCTGAATATAAGTGTTGGATTATATCAAAACAGGCTTGCTCGCACAAGGCAGAATGCTTTGTGTTAATACTAGTATATCAGATTGGCAGTGAAAAATCAACCGGTAAAATTCACAAAAATCATTTCAAATTGTTGTGAAACTTACTCAGAATCCTCATCTTCGTCTTCCTCGTTGAGTCTATCGAGGAAAATCTCTGCGATGCGGTCATATTCTTCGTCTGTCTCGATCGGCTCAAGGATTTCGTTGCCGTTTTCATCGGTTTTGGCGTTCAGCACAACGAGCTCAACTTCGCCTTCGAGCAGCTCTGCCGGATTCTCAATGTGGGGGATCAGGGCAAAATAGACCTGACCGTTATCCTCGAGAACGTCAATCAGCTCAAACAGCTTCTCATTGCCTTCCTCATCCACGAGCGTATAGAGATCGGCGCCGTCCATCATTGCATCCTGTTCCATTGGTGTATTCTGATCTTGCATATTTCGCTCCGTTCCGCCGGAATGACTCCGGGCTTGAGATTTGCAGACAACAGTCCGCATACTCCTATTGTAACCGATTTTGATGAAAATGTCAAGCCCTATATTTTTACTGTAATTTTCACGAAAATTTCACAGAAAGTTTCGGAAAACTATTGACAAATCACGAGAAGTGTGCTATAATAAAACCATAAGAAAGGCAAACGAAATCTCCGGACGAAAGCAAAACCAGAAGATGCCGGAAAAGAAACGGTATCCTGCTTTCATGGCTTTACCAAGTGTACGCGAAAGGTACAAACCGAGTTTGCCGGTCTTATACGAGTATCAGTCTCAAAAGAATCATGCGGCGTTTCCGCTCCGGAAAAGAAACGGAGCTCGTGAACGGCTGATGAAGAGAAAGTCAGCGCGGATCCGGCCGCAAATACCGATTCGGAAAGGATGCGTGAGTCCAATGGATACGATGGAAAATGTCCCGTTCATTGGCGAAGGCTCGCGCGCGATGAATTCTGTGTGACATGAAAGCTTCCTTGCCTCCGGCTGCACATGCTGCTGCATGATAATATGCCGGACATGCGGATGCAGTTCCGATATGGAAACAGGCACAGAATTCAGCCGCTCGACGGAGCGGTGCGAAAGCAGTGCGCAGCCGCAATGAAGCAAGAAGGTTGTAATATTCAGATTGTACAGCGGGTACAGTCGCCGGCGGAGACTCCGGGCGTGCAGATTCACGAAAAGGATCCGCACAGCTGAAAAGAGTCGGACATCTGCCGTTTGAGAAGATGCAATCGCCAATGATGATATGGGAAGTGATCTGACTCCGTGCGGCGGGGATCAGGTGCACGACTGGTCGCCGTCAGCTTGGGAACACCGGAGCGCATTCGCCGAGAATGTGAAGCGGTTCCCGCACAAATGCTCTCAGGGGCATTGATATAGATTCTTTCTATACCGTCAAAAATTGAATAACAAATAAGGGGAGACTCCGGCATGGGAGTCTCCTTTATTTTTGTGTGCAATTATGCGTGCGGCTTATAGTGCGCTGAAAGCATCTGCTCGAGCGGCTCGCGTTCAAGAATTTTGAATCGCTGCGGTGAATTGCCCCTGCCGTAAAGCAGCAGCTCGTTTTCGGTGAGCTGATAGGAGTATATTTCAGCGCTGCGGACGCCGTCCTGAAAGATGACCCACTCAGGCGTGATGTACGCCCAGCGGAAAATCAGCAGATTTGACGCATAGATGACGCCGCACATCGCCCAGAATGCAAAGATCAGCCGGTATCCGCTGACTGTATGCTGCGGCGATTTGCGCAGGATTGCACGGTGCTCCTCGACGGTCTGTGTTTCGGGGCGGCGGATATCGTCATAGACGCCGCGGTCGATATCTGCGAGTTTTTTCTTTGCCGCGCTGATCTGAGTGGCTGCATTTGCGATCCAGAAGCAGGAGCAGACAAGCCACACTACTGAAAATGCTGCACTGCGGCGTACCTTGACGCGATCGGGCGTGTTTTTCAGCTTGATCGCCGCCCGGATATAATCCACGATGATCCAGACGGTGACGGCGGCAAGGACGATCCATCCGGCGATAAAGAGCTTTTCCATGATGATTACCTCAATTACTGCTGTGGCGGATTGACTGGGACAAATCCTGTATCTGCGATGATTTTCTGTGCTTCTTCGGATTGCATCCATTCGAGCAGCACCGGCAGCTCGGGGTTTGTGTTGTGCTGATCGTAGACTGCATAGAACGTGCTGACAACCGGATAGCTGCCGTCTGCGATGTGCTCAGGTGTCGGAGAGACGCCGTCGAGCGAGAGCATCCGGATGCCGCGCACACCGACGAGATCGGCGACATAATAGCGGAACGAAAAGCCGATCGCGCTGCCTGCAAATCCGAACGGATTGGCGTGCATCTCTCTGCCGCCCATGAATGATTCCATTGCGCTCTGACTGCCGCTGCCGGGGTTGCGCTGCTTGGCATCTATCAGCAGGTGCCTGCCGCCGACCTGATCCCATGTCCGGATCGCGCCCGCGTAAATATCACGTATCTGCTCGCATGTCAGGCTCTCGACGGGGTTGTTCTCCTTGACGAAGAACACAAAGGCATCGTAGCCGAGCGGCACGAATGCAAGGTCTGCGCCCTGCGTTTCCGCATAGGCGAGCTGTTCCTCCGAGGGTTTGACCAGCACCGCAACATCGACTGTGCCCTCTGCAAGCGCTTTGTAGGCGCCGCGCGTGTTGCTGTACTGCATGGCGCTCTCCGGCGTGAATGCTTCGCCGTCATAATGCACGCTTTCTTCCGGATAGACCGCGTGAACAAACGCCGAGTAGACCGGAAACAATCCGGCGGCGCCGTCAATCACGGGCGGATGCGCTGAAAGTTTCAGTGCAGAATCCGCAGCCGCGATTTTGCTCTCTGCGTCAAACGGCAGATATTCCGAGACTTCGACGGATTTCGCCTGCATCTCTGCGCTGGTGCTGTCGATGCAGCGGCGTGTCACCGTGCCGTATACTGCGAGATCGAACGCGGCAAAGAGCGCCGCCGCACCGGTCAGGCTGAGAATCTGTTTTGTCAGTTTTTTCATGCTGTCACCGTCCGTTCGCAATATATGTGATGATCGAACAGCTGCGGTACAAATGGATCGTCACGAGCACGAGAATCACGCTGCTGACTGCACCGAGAATCATCACTGCAGCGAGCAGTCTGCGATAGGTTTTGTCTTTCATCGCGGCACCTCACATATGTGCAACGCCGTACATCAGCAGGCAGATGAGCAGCAGAAACAGTCCGGCGAGTATGCCGAAGAATATCGAGGCAATGATGAGATTTGTGCGGTATTTCGGACGTTTCGGCGCGTCCTTCGGGGTCTTGAGAAACAGAACCAGTGCTGTGATAAACCAGATAAAGATACCGAGCGGAATGGCGAGAAATAGCAGTATGAGCAGTGTGCCGAATAACTCTGTGGTGACTTCTTGCATGTTGAAACACCTCCGATATTAGTTGTATGACTGACGGCAGTTGTATGGTCTGCTGCCTTGATTATAGCACAGCGGCACCGAAAAAGCAAGAGCATCCGGCGTTTTAGGAGCGGACAATCGCGGATTTATTGGTTCATATCCGGCAATGTCAATATAAAAGTTTTGATCAAACTTTTTCAAAAGTTTGCGGGTCGAGGGCAGCGCCCTCGTCGTGCTCCGCAGAGCACGAAACTCCCCTTTGCGTATTAAGAGCCCGCGGGCTTGGGTGCCTGCGATAGAGGCACCCATTCAAAATAGCATCCGCGAAGCGGATTCCTCTTTTTTATTTGTATACGCCCTGCTTCAGCCCGCAAACCTTGACAACAGGGCGCGTTTATGGTATACTCATTAGGACAACACGAAACCCACTACTATAATAATAGAAAGGTGTGCTGACATGGATTTAACTGTGTTATTTGAGCGGTACCCGTTCTTTCGGGAAGCGGCGACCGCATTCGTTGTGATATTCGTCGATATCTGCGCCCTTGTGATTCTGATTGCCGCAGGCAGAGAACGCCGCAGAGGCGACCGCAGATGGGCAAAGGAGGGCAGGGGGTATATGCTCGCCTGCGCAGGAGAGATTTATCCGCTCGGCGCTGCTGAGGTGCTGATCGGACGCCACCCCTCGGCGGATATCCAGTTCAATGATACCGAGATTTCGCGGTTCCACGCGCTTTTGACGCTCTCGGACGGCAAATGGCGCATCGAGGATATCGGCGCGCACAACGGTGTGACGGTCAACGGCAGACGCATCACAAAGCCCTGCATCCTGCACCAGAATGACGCCATCATGATCGGCAACCGCAGACTGGTTGTCATCAAGGGCAGCGGAAAGGATGTGGCAAAATGACAGCAAGTATCAAACCTGTTTCGCATCCGTTTCTGCTGCTGCTCGTCCTGATCGCACACACCGCGATGATGATTCTCGTGGTCTGCTCCTTCGGCATGACGCCCGAGGTGCTCAAAATGGCGTGCGCTGTCCTGACGGCGGATCTCGTCGGCTCGATCATTTTGGCGATTGTCAACCGTGAGGCATGCACCGTTGATACGGTTCTGCTGCTGGTCATCGGCATGAGCACGATCTATCAGTCCTGCTTCGGCGGGCTGTCCTTTGCGGTCAAGCATTTCGTGATCGGCATTGCATCGTTCCTGATGTGTCAGCTCTCCTACGCGGTCACGCGCAATCCCTACCGCGCCGAGAAGCTTAAGCCGCTGTGGTACGGGCTGTTCTTTGTGCTGGTCGCGGCGATCTTCTTCCTGACGGGCAGCCGGAGCATCTGGATTGACCTCGGCTTCATCACGATTCAGCCCTCGGAGTTTGTCAAGCCGGTGTTTGTGCTGATCTGCGCAAGCTCGGTCAGCACCCAGCTGAAAAAGCATGAGATTGCGGGCATCCACTTTGTGCCGGATAACCTGATGCTGATTTTCTGCACGGTTGTGATCGCGGCGCTGCAGTGGTGGTGCCGTGACCTCGGCTCGCTCCCGACCTTTATCGCGATTGCAGGCTGCGGCATGCTGCTGCGCTTCTGCTATCTGCGCGAGAAAATTTCGCTCCGCCTGATGATCTTCCTTGCGGCGTGTGCGGTCATGGCTGTGGTCTTTGCCTGCAAATTCGCGCCGGACTATGTGCAGGACAGACTGCATTCGGATATCTGGTCGGATATGTCCGGCTCGGGCTATCAGCAGGTCAAGGCGCTGACGGCAATCGCAGAGGGCGGATGGTTCGGCAAGGGCGCAGGCAACGGCACGCTGATCAAGGTTGCCGCCTCGCGCACCGATATCGTGTTCTCGACCATCTGCGAGGAATGGGGACTGTTCACCGGCATGATGACGGTCATTCTGGTGCTGTTCCTGCCCGCTTCGATTCTGACGGTTCCGCCGCGCAGCTATTATCATTCAGGACTGGCTGTCGGCGTTGCAGCGGCGTTCATCGTCCAGATGACGCTCAATATTTTCGGCTCGTGCAACGTGATTCCGTTCACGGGCGTCACAATCCCGTTTATCTCGCAGGGCGGCAGCTCGATGCTGGCAAGCGGCATCCTCGCAGGATTCCTCAAAGCCGCGCAGGCACCTGTCCTGACGGGTAAGGCAGAGCAGAAGAAGGGGGGCGCGTGATATGGCAGCACAGCAGCAGCCTTTGCGGCAGCGTCCGCCGGTGCCGGAGCTCGATGTCTCCGCGCCGAGAAGCATGCGCCGCGCAGGCAAATGGACAGCCCTGCTCCTGACGGCATTTGCAGCCGGACTTGCGTATCTCGGCTGGCGCCTGATCTCGCAGTCCGCATTCTACATGGCAAAATCCGGACAGGCAACCTACGGCAAGGTCACCGACCGCACCGGCGATGTCCTTTTTGACGGCTCGCAGCCGCTCAGCAACTATGAATGGGGACATTTCGCGGATGTCGGCAATCTGATCGGTGACACCAGCGGTCAGATGAGCAATACAATCGTCTCGCGCAACCTCAGCGATCTGGTCAATTACAGCTTTACCTACGGCTCCTCCGGTGAGGGGGCAGTCCTCGAGACCACCTTGCTCCACAGCGCGAACATCGCCGTGAACAATGCCTACGGCGCAAAAAACGGCACAACGATTGCCTATAACTGGAAGACCGGCGAGACCTATGTCTGCGTCAGCCGCCCCTGTGTCGATATTGCGCAGGGTTATGCCAATATTGCGGAGATGCCTGAGGGCAGTCTGCTCTGCAAGGCGTTCTATCCGACTGTTCCCGGTTCCACGCAGAAGGTCTCGACGCTGATTGCTGCGTATCAGTATGCCGGTGTGGATACGGTCAACAATCTCCAGTATGACTGCCCCGGCTACTGGACAAACCCGAACGGCGATGTCATCAAGTGCCATCAGGAATACGGTCACGGCACGCAGAATCTTGCAACAGCATTTGCAAACAGCTGCAATCCCTACTTTGCACAGCTTGTGCAGTCCGGGATTGTGCCGCTTTCGGAGATCATTACGAGCTACACAAAAATGGGCTATGCGGTCAACGGCGAGGAGGCAGCGCCCTATAATCTCAACGGCATCGTGATCCAGCCTGCCTCTACCAAGCTGACGGACAAAGACCAGTTCGAGACGGAGTGGGGCGCGCTGGGACAGGGCAAGACGCTTGTCAGCCCCTATCAGCTGATGCTCTGGCAGGGCGCGGTCGCAAACGGCACGGGCTCGGCGGTTCTGCCGTATCTGCTGCGGTCCAAAACCACTGCGGATCAGAAAACCACGCAGCTCGGTGCAATCAAGCACACGGAGCAGCTCTTTTCGCCGACCGCCGCAAAGGCGGTGCAGGATGTCATGACGCAGAACGCAACAGAGCATTATTATGTCTCGCTCGGCGGCTATACCTGCGGCGTCAAGAGCGGCACGGCACAGGTCAGCGATGACGGGCGGCAGTATGAGAATTCTCTGCTCGTCGGCTACTGCCTCGATGACAGATGTCCGGTTGCATTCTGCATCCTGATCGAGGAGCGCGAAAGCTGGGATATCACCACTGCGCAGATCGCGAAGGTGCTGCTCGATTCGCTTGCCGGAAATGTATGAGAGACCGTGCCGTTTTCCACCCACAGAGTGAAATGAGGAGAAATCTATGAAACAACGCAGGGGCTTTTGTTTTCTGCTCACTGCGGCGGCGGTGCTCTGCTTTGCAGGGCACCTTGCTGTATGCGGCAGTGCGGCAGATGCGGCAGATGCGCCGCCGGAGCAGACGGAGCAGACGGAGACACCGTCTGAACAGCAGACACCGGAGCAGGCGGAATTTGCGTTCTCGGTCTCCGGTGTATTCTCCGGCGATGCCGCTTACAGCGTCGATGCGGTGTATATTGACTGGGCGGAAAGCTGGTATCTGTTTCTGCCCGCAGCAGCCGACCGCAGCAGCCTGACCGTCAGCTGTCAGACGCCGGACGGTTCGCCGCTGATCCTCAACGGCAGCATTGTCTACACCGACGAGGAGACTGATCTGCTTGCGTCCGCGGATGATTTTGCGATGCAGGCGGGGGAGCAGCCGCTCGGCACACTCCATGTGATGCAGTCGAATCTCGGGTGCATGTATCTGACGGCGGCAGAGGGCGAATTCGATCATGTCAACAGCAACAAAAGCTACACCGCAGAGGGCAGCGCACTGATCCTTTCGGCGGACGGCACCGTGCAGTATGACGGCGCCTTCGAGAAGCTGAAAGGCCGCGGAAATTCCTCATGGGATTACGCCGAGAAGCGCCCCTATAACTTCAAACTGCCCCAAAAAGCGGATCTGTTCGGGCTCGGCGCGGCGAAAAAATGGGCGCTCATCAGCAATTCACTCGATCACTCGCTGCTGCGCAACCAGATCGCCTATGCACTCAGCCGGCAGTCAGGGCTTGCATATACCCCCGATGCTGCGTTCGTCGATCTCTATCTGGACGGCGAATACCGCGGTGTCTATCAGCTGACGGAGCGCGTTCAGATTCACCGCGAGCGCGTGAATATCACAAATCTGGAGGATGCGACGCAGCTTCTCAACGAGCAGCCGCTCTCGGAATACAAGCGGCAGACCGTCGGCGGGACGCTCAACGGCGAGGAGAACGGCAGCTGGCAGTATTATGATATCCCGAACGATCCTGCGGATATCACCGGCGGCTATCTGATCCAGTTTCAGCTGCGCAACCGCTCCAAGCGCGGCGAATTCGTCACGGACCGCGGCGTGATCTTTGAGGTCTGCGAGCCGGAGTATGCCTCGAAAGCGCAGACAGAATATATCCGCGGATTTGTGCAGGAGCTCGAGGACGCGATCTATTCTGAGACCGGATACAACAGCCGCGGCAGGCATTACAGCGATTATCTCGATGTGGATTCGTTCGCGCTCGGCTGTCTGATTCAGGAGATCACCGAGAACGTGGACAGCACATCCACGAGCTTCTATTTCTACAAGGATTCCGACCTGACCGGCGACGGCAAACTGCATTACGGCCCCGTCTGGGATTTTGACCTTGCATATCAGAACTACAGCCTTGCGCTGAAGGCGCCGGACGGGGAACTGCATTTTGCGGTGCTCCCTGATCAGATTTATGCGCGGTATGTGCCGGTCAGCGGCTACACGCCCGAGACCGCCGCAGAGACCGGCATCACGGCGCAGTCATGGCAGCTGCGGCTCTGGCAGGATGCGGATTTTGTCTGCCGGAGCGCCGAACTCTATGCAGCACGCTTTGCGGATTATCTCGATGCGCTGACTGCGGATTCCGGCATCATCGCGCAGATGCAGGATGCAATTGCACCTGCCGCAGAGATGAATCTGATCCGCTGGCATGCATTCGGCGGCGCGCCCTATAAGCGCATCGGACCCTCGAACGGCGACAACTTTGCGGAATGTGTCGGATATGTCCGCGGCAACCTGCAAAAGCGCAATGCATTTCTGCGCGGCGATTATCTCAGCGAGAGCATCCGCGCCTGCACTGATGCACTGATGCATCAGACGGCGGATGTTCTGGGTCTCTACGATGCGCCGGAGCAGAAGCAGCTCACCGTGCTGCAGACGAAATACACGCAGCAGCTTGCATCTGCGGAGACGGCGCCCGCGGCGGCAGAGATTCTGCATCAGGCGGAGCAGGCACTCACAGAGATTCCGCGCACACTGCTCTGCGGCGATTTTGATGCGGACGGCAGCGTCACGCTTGAGGATGCGCAGCGTCTGCTGACGTATTACACGGCGACAGTCGCGGGCAATCCGGCGGAGATTACGGCAACGCAGCGCCGCAACGGGGATGCAGATGCAAACGGCACGCTCGATGTTGCCGATGCCACGCATATCCTGCGCCGTTACACCGCGGAGATGAGCGGCGGAGAATATCCGCTGCCGGCAAAAGCTCAGGAAACAGCAAGCGGAAGTTAGGAGAGAGGAGAGAGGAGAGATGAGTTAGGAGATGCGGTGTGTCCGCTGCGATACCGCAACTTCTCACTCCTCACTTCTCACTCTCTTTTATCTTGCATTTTGCGCTGCAATGTGGTATAATATAGCTTAGGCTAACAGGAAGGATGTGACGCATATCAACAGCAGCAAGATGTTTCTTGTCGGACTGACCGGTCAGACCGGCGCCGGCAAAACAACCGTCAGCGAACTGTTTGCAGCAGAGGGGCTTGCGGTCATCAATGCGGATACGGTCGCGCGGCAGGTTGTCGAAAAGGGCACATCCTGTCTGGAGGCGCTGTACCGCGTGTTCGGCGACCGGATTCTTCTGCCGGACGGTCAGATGAACCGCAAAGCCGTCGCCGCAATGATCTTCGGGGACGCATCCGCGCGCGAACGCTATCAGGCGATCATCTATCCCTATATCACGCGGACAATCCGGCAGCAGGCAGAGCAGCTTGCCGAATCCGGCAGCAGGATCATTCTGCTCGATGCGCCGACACTCTTTGAAAGCGGGATCGCCCGTTTCTGCAGCGCTTCGGTAACG
>CAMKLV010000054.1:0-24467 GCA_946413695.1 uncultured Ruminococcus sp.
CCTCTTACTGCTAAAGAAGAATGATAAAGAGAATAAATCAAGGTTATCATATAAGAATTAACAATTCAAACTTCTCATAGAGTTAGGGAAAACAGCATTTTTATATGATAATATAATGACCGAAAAGAAAAGTATAAATTACTACTTAAAGAACATTCAGCATTGAATACGTCGATCTGCGCCTCGCTCAACGAATCTTCAAAAGGTATACAGAGTTTGTTGAACTCGTCCGAGAACTCAGCGGAGTGGATCTCGCCCTGCCTGTAATTGTACATCACATCACTCATTTGTATCTGTCCTTTCGGTTTAATTGTTGCAAAAGCCAACCGTCCAAACATTTCCAGAATTACTGTTGCTACGGTGTTGTTTACGGCGCTCCAATCATCGCAAATTCGGTCATTGCTTCGAACGATAAGGAACTGATGAATGTTATCTTGCTTGTTGAGATCGAGAAGGCGCTGCAGGCCAAGGTCGAGAATCCTGATACCAGAGCCGGAGCAAGCAGAGTCAAACGGCAATGTTCCGGGAATACTGTTCATAACGTAACGGGAGTTTTTGACATTTACAGTCATTACGCGGCGATTTCTTTCCCGCTCATATTCCGCTGTGTTTCCGCATACACCTTTACTAAAACCAATTCAGAGGTGATATGTATGAAACCGGAAATCAGAAAGATTGTCACAGGAAGCGCATTATTCTTCGGGATCCTTGCCGTCAGCGCTGCTGGGATGAAGCTCGCATCATGGCGCAATGCGCAGAATGCACCGGATGCCGTAACTGCATCCGCTGACCAGTCCCCTGTCATCGTACTAGATGCCGGACACGGGGAATCAACTTAAACATAGTTGTAAAATGCATGCAGCGCCCCGCGGGGCGCTGCTGTTTTTATCGCAGATTCGTTTGTTTTAATCTTATCCGTCTTCACTGTGCAAATGATAGTCAACTCTATCAATGTAAGAGTCAATAATCCGCGTCTTCCAATACAGTGTCAAAAATAGTATAATAGAGTTCAAGCGCGCCGTTTGTCTTTTAGAACATCTAAGTCAGTCTGAATCAGTTCAATGGACGAAACAGACTGACTAAGAAGAAAGCGGCGGTTTCTCTGTGCCGTATCTGAACTGCCTGCAAAATCTGTGCAAAAAACTTTGAAGCCGATGTAATCAGACCGGTCAAGTTGGTGTCTGTTATAATGAAGCTGCTTCAAACCTGAACCGAAAGGATGCTGATGACTATGGATGACAAAACACTCATTTCATTGTATTTCAACCGCAATGAGCAGGCAATCAGCGAAACGCAGCGCATCTTCGGTAAGTATTTTTATACCATTGCAAACAACATCCTCGGCAGCGCACAGGACGCAGAAGAATGCGTCAATGATGTTCTGATGCGTCTATGGGATCACATCCCGCCGGCGAAACCGGAGAATGCAAAAGCGTATTTTACATCTGTTGCCCGTTCCGTCGCCAATAAGCGGTATAAGATGAATCATGCACGCAAACGCGGCAGCGGCGAAACAGAGGCCGTTCTTGATGAGCTGTATGACTGCTGTTCGGATTCCGACTCTGTCGAACAGCAGGTTGACAGAAACGCGCTCAGCAATTCGATCAACGCATTTCTTGAAACGCTCAATCCTGAGCACCGCATTATTTTTGTATTGAGGTACTGGTCTGTCTATCCGGTTGACGAAATCGCGGATAAACTGGGAATTTCCAAATCCAAGGTGACGGTCACGCTGATGCGCACACGTCAGAAGCTCCGGAAACATCTCGAACTGGAGGGATTTTTATGAAGCCGATTGATCTTTTCGACGCAATGGACGGCATCTCTGAAAAATACATCCAAGAAACGGAACAGGCTCTTGAATGCTGCGAAAAAACCATACGCGCAGACAATCCGGCGCAGCCGTCCGCTCATGGAAACATCCGCCGGAGCATTGAAAAAAATACAGAAAAATCCGAATCAGGCAGCCGTTCAGCAAACGGAACCGGAATACACAGCAAACAGCCGATCCTGCAGCGCTTTGCAACAGGTATTGCAGCTGCGGCAGCCTTCGCCGTATTTGCCGGCGGCGGCTGGTTCATCGTACAGCAGGCGAAACAGACGCCTCCCGATTCCCCAAGTCAGCTGACCGAAGCAGGCGAACGGAATTTCCTCGACGGCAGCGGAACAGTCCGGATCGCCGGAAACATGAATCTGCTGTATGACGATACAAAAGTCTATCCCCGCTTTGCAGGGTACGAGGCAGCCCGCAGCGGCAGTCAGCTCGATTATTTGAAGAAGCGCCCCCTTCTCAATGATGTTCTCTGGGACGGCGAAACATTCTACCGCATAGAAGGCGAATCCCTCTACCGGATTGACAATGCAGGCAAACACCTTGACGATGGACCGTTCTATACGATCAACTTCGAAGCACACGAGGATTTTTTTCAGGGCTTTCAGATCAGCGACGCGCAGATTCTTGAAATTCAAAATCTCGCAGACAATATCTATTACATCGGGTTCCGGCTTGAAACACCGAATGATGAAAACAACAAAAACTTCGGTTATCTCTATAATGCAGCAAGCGGTCGGCAGGAGCTGCTTCTCTGCGATCCTGCAAACACACCTGAAATCGCAACAGATGACAGCAATCATGCTTATATGTCCTGTCTGAACGGCGATATCATGCGCCTCACCTTTGCGCCCTTCAATGCAGAGCTCATCTCTGATGACATTCACCTCAAAACCGAAGCGACAAACTGGTTTGCAGCCGGCGGGAATCTCTATTTCATGGTCAATGATACAACAGCCGGCAATGTAGAAGGTCGCTATGACTTTGTTCCGGACAGCTACGGCAAGATTGATCTCGAGACAGGTGCATATACGGAAATCGTGCATGAGCCTGATTTTACCGATTTCATCCCGTATGGCGGGAAAATCTATGCACTGTCCGACGGCGAAAAGCTTATCTGCGCAGATCCGGAATGGACCGAGGTCGAAACGATCTTTGATTTCGCAAGAGATCTGCCGCATGAAATTGAGAAGGTGCTTCCGCAGTCGGTGCAGGATCAGTACACCACGCCGATTCTCCATGCAGTCGATGAAAACTATATCCAGATCAGCTGCCCGTATACAGGTTCTGCCGGTTATCTGCTGATCGACCGCCAAAACGGAGATGTACGCTTCCTGCGCGAAGATCAGCCCGAAGACAGCGTGCAGGAAGAAACTCTGCCGGCTGAACCGGAAGAAGCAAAAGACATCGTCAATATATTCGGTGGCAGAGGAGAGATCCGTCCGGTCTATTCCTCCAATTACGGTAATGTTAAGATGTACCGCGATCAGGATGCATATTACATGTATTCCGATGTATGGGTTACCTGCCCCGTCACAGGCGGTCAGATGACTGCACTTCCCGAACAGATCAACGGCGTATCGCTGCCGGCTGACGGTTTTATTTCCGACGGCGAGCATATTTATACACCTGCGCTGGATGTGATTTCCGAAGGCAGCGGCGCACCTGCAGCTGATACCGCTGAATTGCAGAAAAGAATGCAGGAGCTGAATAAAGAAGCAGAGCCGAAAGGCTGGAAGTATCAATGCAGCGGGATCTGGCATATCCGCGATTGTTATTTCCTCACTTTGCGGATGATGGCGGCTGTCGATTATCTGTCCTGTGAACCGAATCCGGATCTTCCGAACTTGTACGAGATCTGGACAGACAGCAGCGGCAGGATCCTTTCTGAGGTGGCTGCACCGGATAATTCCGGAGAAGGAATAAGCTACTATTTCTGCTCTGACGATAAAAGCAAAATGTATGCAATCATCAATCAGGAGCTTTATCAGAAGGAATATACGGACGGCACGATGAAAACGGAGCCTGTTCCGAATGATTACGGGAAACTCAGGGATATTTGCTTCGGAGAAGATGCTGACTATTATACAAAAGGAAACGACTGGTGGCTGTATACACGGGAAAACGGTCAGGAGATCCGACTCAACAGCAGAGAGTTCAGACTGGACGAGCATCCAATGCTTGCCCCGGATCAGCGTTTCTTCTATTGTAAAACAGAAGACAATCATGAGGACACCAATGATCAGGAAGAAATGAGAAGCTGGGATTCTCTTTGGGAGTGGAAAGGCAGCGGAGAGAAAAAGCTGATCTATCAGCCGGAAACGGATTCAATGCTGCGTATCATCGGTTATGAGTCAGACGAAAAAGGCGGATATAATATCATTGTTAATCAGATGAGCGATCAGGATCCAACTGTAAGATATTTGTTTATTGATCCTGTATCCGGACAGATCAGGAAACAGATTCAAATTTAAGACTCCATTTGCAAGAACCGCTGCCTGCATAAATGCAAGCGGCGGTTCTTCAGTATGCTACAAACAATCGACGCCTTGCAGTAAAGAACTAGCCTTGCCGAAATGGCAAGGCTAGTAGCATCATGTATTAAGTGGTAAAATGATCGTCCCGACAGGCTGCGAGAACAGCTCCGTCAGATACTGCTCTGTGTCGATTCCGTTTGCCTGTGCTGTGGCAGCGATCGAGTAGAGTATCGCGCTTGCTTTTGCGCCGTTCGCAGTTTTGCAATGCATCCAATTCTTCCTGCCTAGGGTAAAAGGGCGGATCGCATTTTCGGCTCGATTATTGTCAAGCGGAACATTGCCATCTTCTAAAAACGTGTAGAGATTCGGCTTTTCATGCAGTGCATAATTCACCGCCTTCGCCAGATTGCCGTTTCCGCTGACCTGTAAAGTTTCAAGCCGCGCAAAAAGCTCGTCCAGCAAAGGCTTGATCTTTGCTAGCCGCTGTTATTTTCTTTCTTCCGCTGTCATTCCTTTCAGCAGACTTTCTTCATGGTAGATGCGGTCGAAGCATTTGACTGCTTCTGTTGCGTATGATACGCCGTAAATCGGCTTGTCACTCGGCATTCATACTGTCATATTGGTTTGTTCTCCCGCATACACCTTTACTAAAACCAACTCAGAGGTGATATGTATGAAACCGGAAATCAGAAAAATCGTGACAAGAAGCGCGTTGTTCTTCGGCATCCTCGCCATCAGCACAGCAGGAATGAAGCTCGCAGGATGGCGCAATGCGCAGAATGCACCGGATGCCGTAACTGCATCCGCAGCGCAGTCCCCTGTCATCGTACTGGATGCCGGACACGGGGAGTCAACTTAAACATAGTTGTAAAATACGCGCAGCGCCACGCGGGGCGCTGCTGTTTTTATCGTAGATTCGTTTGTTTTAATATCATCGATCTTCATAGTGCGAATGATAGTCATGTCTATCAATCTTACAATGGATCGGATATATACTCATTTTTTGAGCTTCAGGCCGTCCTTGAATGCCTCGCCGACTTTTCCGCCTACCTTGTAGTATCCATGCGTATAAGGGGCAAAAGCGATGGCGTCAGATACATATATTTCGGCAAAACATCAGGAAAGTACTTACGTTCTGACTGTATATCCCTAATAAGGCGCTGAGTGCTTATACCAGGCTATGGCGCACATTTTCGCCTGTGAGATTTGCGTATCACGCAATCTTTCTCTGTTCAGTCAGCAAATTCAGAGCATAAGCGACTTCATTATCTCCGCCGCACCTTCGGCGGTCTTTCTCGCTCACGCTCCTGCGTGAGACCCTTTATATCATCACTCTCGAAATATTTAATCTGGCACAGCACATTTATCGTGCTGGAAGTGCGGCAGTCTAGTGAAAATTATGGATATTGCATTTTGAATGCTGATGTGATATAATAATATCATAGTTAACGGCGGCGTTTGCTGTATCGCCTATAATCGTAATTATGATAATGAGGTCACGCTATGAATGAGATAGATGTAATTGACAGAAACGATCCCGAATACACAGCGCTGCTCGATAATGCGGGCAACGCTATCGAAGCCGGCAAGGGCAAGGCGGTTGCCGCTATCAACTCAGCTATGGTTGAAACATACTGGCAGATAGGACAGTATATCGTTGAATTTGAACAGCACGGTCACGAGAATGCGGAATATGGTTCAAACACCTTGAAGATGCTCGCCGCTGACCTTAGTGTCCGCTATGGTAAGGGCTTTAGCTGGAGTAATATCTATCGTATGCGACAGCTATATCTCTCCTATGAAAATTTTGCGACACTGTCGCAAAATTTGAATTGGAGCCATTACGTTGAGCTTTTGAAGATCGAAGATACTGCTGAAAGAGCCTTCTATGAGAAAGAGTGTATCGCTGAATCTGGGGCGTTCGTGAGTTGAAACGCCAGATGAAAAGTATGCTCTATCACCGCCTTGCACTCAGTGGAGATAAGAGCGAAGTTCTCCGACTTTCACGGGAGGGACAGGTCATTGAGAAGCCTGAGGATATAATCAAAGAGCCGTATGTGCTTGAATTCACCGGACTTCCGAATCTTCCCGTGTATAAGGAGGGCGATCTTGAAGAAGCTCTCGTCAATAACCTGAGCCAGTTCTTTCTTGAACTCGGCAAGGGCTTCACCTATGTCGGCAGACAGCAGAAAATCCTTATTGCAGGAAGAACGTATAAGGTCGATCTCGTTTTCTATCATCGTATACTGAAATGCTTTGTGCTTGTCGATTTGAAGATTGGTGAGGTCCAGCACGAAGATATTGGACAGATGAATTTTTATCTCAACTACTACAAGCAGGAGATGAATACTGAAGGCGACTCAGAACCGATTGGCTTAATACTCGGTGCGTATCAGGACAAACTTGTCATGCAGTACGCTCTCCAGAATATCACCAATCAATTATTCGTAAGCCGTTATCAGTTGTATCTGCCTGACAGAGAACAGCTTGAAGCTGAGTTTCGCAGGTTTATGAGCGATGACGAATGAATAGAATATGTTCCTGTAAGCTGTGTGAGCGGTTTTCCGCTCCGCAGCTTTTTCATTTTCCTCATAACAATCTGTCAAACGCAATACTCTAATGAAACAGAAAGTTCGTAACCGCCCGAAGGATAAAAGCACACCTCGTCACATTCAGATCTATTACAAGTTCCTCGATAATAGGCTTACAGACGGCGCAAAGCCCGAAATGAAGTAAGGATAAGCTAATGGGTATCCATTAGATAATGTTTGCTCTTTTGTTTTTGGTATTACTTTTCCATATTCTCCCAATTGGGAGTTTTCCTCAATTTCAGCGAGATCTTCATCTGCTATCTCTGATTTAGCATAAGCACGAACTGAAGTCAATTGTTCGGCGATTTCTTTTTTGTCATATCCTGTTATTTTCCCGCATACACCTTTACTAAAACCAATTCAGAGGTGATATGTATGAAACCGGAAATCAGAAAGATCGTGACAAGAAGCGCATTGTTCTTCGGGATCCTCGCCGTCAGCGCGGCAGGGATGCAGCTCGCAGCATGGCGCAATGCACAGAATGCACCGGATGCCGTGACTGCATCGGCAGCACAGTCCCCTGTTATCGTCCTCGATGCCGGACACGGCGGCATAGACGGCGGATGCTCCTCGGCAGACGGCATACCGGAAAAGGGCATCAACCTGAATATCCTGCTCGATCTGCGCGGACTGCTGGAAATCTCAGGCTATGAGGTGCAGGTCACGCGCGACACCGACCGTTCCATCCACGATGCGGGCATTGAGGGCATCGCGAACCAGAAAAGCTCCGATATGGATAACCGGCTGGAGATTCTCAACGCACCGCAGAATGCGGTCTGCATCTCGATTCACCAGAATCAGTTTACCGATCCGAAATACAGCGGCGCGCAGATGTTCTACGCCCCGACAAATCCGGAAAGCGAGGCTCTTGCGCAGTCGCTGCAGACGCAGTTCCGTGAGATGCTGCAGCCGCAGAACGAGCGCGAGATCAAATGCTGCGGCAAGGAACTGTTCCTCTGCTGGTTCTGCAAGCATCCGATGGTCATGGCGGAATGCGGATTCCTGTCAAATCCGGAGGAGGCCGCGCGCCTTGCCGATCCGGACTATCAGCATCAGGTCGCGCTGACCCTCTACGCCGGACTGACCGACTGGCTTGCAAAACGCAATACGGTATAAAGGTATCGCTGCGCGATGGATTTATAATGGGCTGCGCGCCCAAACTGCGCCAAAGGGACAATGTCCCTTTGGAATCCCGTTTTTAATATATGGATAGAATGAAGCCGCTCCAATTCGTGAAACTGGAGCGGCTTCCTCTCATCTATACATAAAAGCGGGATTCCAAAGGGCTAGCAGCCCTTTGGCGGGGGTTGGGGCAGCGCCCCATTATAATCCGTCGGAGACACATCTTTCAATCATCGCGCAGCGATACTTCTATCAGTCTGCGAAGTAGCGGACGCCGCTCTGGAAGATCTGCTGATCCTTCTTGCCGGGGACATTCTTGCAAACCTCGTTACCGATACGCTCGCTGTGTCCCATCTTGCCGAGGACTCTGCCGTCCGGAGAAGTGATACCCTCAATCGCATCAACGGAGCCGTTCGGATTGAAGCGGATATCCATCGTCGGGCGGCCGGAGAGATCAACATACTGCGTTGCGATCTGACCGTTATTTGCCATGCGCTGCAGCAGCGAGCCGGAGGCGATAAATCTGCCCTCACCGTGTGAAATCGGGATGGTGTGCAGCTCACCGACCTCGCATGCAGCCAGCCACGGCGACTTGTTCGAGGCAATGCGCGTGGTGACCATCATGCTCTGGTGGCGTGCGATCGTGTTGAAGGTCAGTGTCGGGGAGTTCTCGCTCATCTCGGTGATCTCGCCGTAAGGAACCAGACCGAGCTTGACCAGTGCCTGGAAGCCGTTGCAGATACCGAGCATCAGACCGTCGCGGTTCTTCAGCAGATTATGAACTGCCTCAGTGACCTTCGGGTTGCGGAAGAATGCGGTAATGAACTTACCGGAGCCGTCCGGCTCGTCACCGCCGGAGAAGCCGCCCGGAATCATGATCATCTGGGAGTTCTCAATCAGCTTGACCGCCGCCTCGACGGATTCCTCGATTGCGGATGCCGACAGATTGCGGATGACCAGAACCTCCGGCACAGCGCCTGCACGCTCAAATGCACGCGCGGTATCATATTCGCAGTTCGTGCCCGGGAACACGGGGATCAGCACACGCGGCTTTGCGACCTTGACAGCCGGAGCCGGACGGGTGCCTGCCTTATGCGCATAGGGCTCGATCGTTGCAAATGCAGTCTTGATGCGGCACGGGAAGACGGATTCGAGCTTGCCCTCCCACGCCTTCTGCAGCGTATCGAGGCTGATGGTCTGCGTATCGGAGAAGATCTTATACTGCTCAGTTGTGCGGCCGATGACCTCCTCGCCTGCCTTTGCCGGACCGTTCAGCTCAATGATGAACGAACCTGCACACGGCTCAAAGAGGATGCGCTCCGGCAGAACCTTGGTGAACTCGAAGCCGATGTGGTTGCCGAATGCCATCTTTGCGAGACCTTCCGCAACACCGCCGTTCTCGACCGACCAGATCGCCTTTGCTCTGCCGTCAGAGATCAGCTGCTCAACATAGTCGAAGACCGCGCGGACGCTCTGCCAGTTCGGCAGACAGCTGCTGGAATATTCCGGAGCAAGGCGGATGACCGTGCTGCCGGTCTCCTTGAATTCGGTGGAGACAACACGCTTTGTATCCGCGGTGGAAACTGCGAAGGAGACGAGTGTCGGCGGAACGTCAATGTTCTCGAAGGTGCCGGACATGGAGTCCTTGCCGCCGATGGATGCGCAGGAAAGCTCAAGCTGTGCGCGGAATGCGCCGAGCAGTGCGGAGAACGGCTTGCCCCAGCGTCTCGGATTGTTCTGGGTGCGCTCGAAGTACTCCTGGAAGGTCAGCCAGCACTGATGCCACGAACCGCCTGCTGCAATGACCTTTGCAACGGATTCGATCACGGCATAGATCGCGCCGTGATAGGGCGAGTGCTCGGAGATCACCGGATTGAAGCCCCAGCCCATGATCGAGCAGGTCGAGGTCTCGCCGGTCAGCACCGGAATCTTTGCAGCCATTGCCTGCGACGGCGTCAGCTGATAAACACCGCCGTAGGGCATCAGGACAGTGCCCGCGCCGATGGTCGAGTCAAACTTCTCGACAAGGCCCTTCTGCGAGCAGATGTTGAGGCTGCTCATCAGTTCGCGCCAGCCGTCCGGCGTATCCTCAAAGCGCTCATCGCGCTGCGGGGTACCGTTCGGGGCTGCTGCGATAATATTCGTATGCTTTTCTGCGCCGTTGGAGTTAAGGAACTCGCGGGAAAGATCGACGATCGTTCTGCCGTTCCAGTTCATGCGCAGACGGTTTGTATCGGTTGCCTTTGCAACGACGGTTGCGAGCAGATTCTCCTTTGCAGCCGCAGCCATGAATGCATCCACATCCTCCGGTGCGACAACAACCGCCATACGCTCCTGCGACTCGGAGATTGCAAGCTCCGTGCCGTCCAGACCGTCATATTTCTTCGGGACTGCGTTCAGGTCGATATCGAGACCGTCGGTCAGCTCACCGATTGCGACAGAAACGCCGCCCGCGCCGAAGTCATTGCAGCGCTTGATGAGCTTTGTCACAGCCGGATCGCGGAACAGTCTCTGCAGCTTGCGCTCCTCGGGCGGATTACCCTTCTGCACCTCAGCGCCGCAGTGTGTCAGCGATTCGAGCGTGTGGGATTTCGAGGAACCGGTCGCACCGCCGCAGCCGTCTCTGCCGGTCTTGCCGCCGAGCAGAATGATGACATCGCCGGGGACGGGGCGCTCTCTGCGGATATTCTCAGCAGGTGCCGCACCGACAACTGCACCGATCTCCAGACGCTTTGCGACATAGCCCGGATGATAGACCTCGGAGACATGTCCCGTTGCCAGACCGATCTGGTTGCCGTAGGAGCTGTAGCCGTTTGCCGCACCGACGGTGATCTTTCTCTGCGGCAGCTTGCCGGGGATCGTGTCGGAGACAGGAATCAGCGGATTTGCCGCACCGGTCACACGCATTGCCTGATAGACATAGCTTCTGCCGGAGAGCGGATCGCGGATTGCACCGCCGAGGCAGGTTGCAGCGCCGCCGAACGGCTCGATCTCGGTCGGGTGATTGTGGGTCTCGTTCTTGAACATCAGGATCCAGTCTTCCTGACCCTTGTCGGTATCGACCTTGATCTTGACCGAGCAGGCGTTGATCTCCTCGCTCTCATCGAGTGCAGGGATTTTGCCGTCCGCCTTGAGCTTGCGCATTGCCATTGTCGCCATGTCCATGAGCGTAATCGGCTTGTTTTCTCTGCCGAGCTCCTTGCGGATGCTCAGATAGTCCTCGTAGGCGTCCTTGATATAGGGCGTCTCGATCTTGACCTTGTCGATCGTGGTGAGGAAGGTTGTGTGGCGGCAGTGATCGCTCCAATAGGTGTCGATCATGCGGATTTCGGTGATCGTCGGATCGCGGTGCTCGGTATCGCGGAAGTATTCCTGACAGAAGGTGATATCGTCATAGTCCATTGCGAGGGCATAGGTTTCGAGGAACTTCTCTCTGCCTGCCTCATCCAGCTCACAGAAGCCGTCCAGTGTCTCGACGGTCTCCGGCAGCGCATAGTTCATATCCAGCGTATCAACCGTTTCCAGCGATGCCTCGCGGCTCTCGACCGGGTTGATCAGATACGCCTTGAGCTTCTCGAATTCCGCATCGGTCAGGATGCCGGATACAATATAAATACGTGCATTGCGGACTCTGCAGCGTTCCTTGCCGTTGAGAATCTGGATGCACTGCTCGCAGGAATCCGCGCGCTGGTCAAACTGACCGGGCAGATACTCGACAGCGAACACGCGCTCCTGATTGGAGAGCATCGGCAGCTTCTCATAGACATAATCGACAGCCGGCTCCGAAAAGACGGTCGGGATTGCTTTCTGGAAGTCCTCAGCGTCGATGTGATCGGCATCGTAACGGTTGAGAACACGGATGCCCTGCACATCCAGACGCAGCGCAGTGCGCAGGTCGGAGAGCACGGACTGTGCCTCTACGGCATATTGCGGCTTTTTCTCGGTATAAATACGATAAACAGCCATGAACAAATCAGCCTCCATTGCATATAATATGGTGAGGGAATCGGAGATCGCCGTGCATCAGTCCGCCTTCGGGACCCCGCAGAGACAATCATCCTCATACTTCTCTATTGTAACACAAATCGCGGAATTCTGCAAACCCTTTTCTGCATTTTCCGGAAAAATTTTCACAAGTGTACCATCTGGCGTGTGCCCTTGGTAAAACCGCTGTGCATTTTGCTGTTTCTCGCCCTCGACGAGCACACTGACATCCCGCCCGAGGAACTGCGCCAGATGCTTTCTGCGAATCTCATCGGCGATCTCCGTCAGCTTTGCCGCGCGCCGGACCTTGACATCCTGCGGCACCTGATCGGGGAACTCCGCGGCTCTTGTGCCCTCTCTCGCGGAGTACGGAAAAACATGTACCTTCGTGAATCCGATCTCCTGCACAAAGCGGCAGGTCTCCTCAAATTCGGCGTCCGTCTCGCCTGGGAATCCGACAATGACATCGGTTGTGAGGGCGGCATCGGGGAACAGGCTGTGGATTTCCGCCGCAAGCGCGCGGTACTGTGCAGTATCATAGCGGCGGTTCATGCGCCGGAGCACAGGATCGGAGCCGCTCTGCAGCGAAAGGTGGAACTGCGGACAGAATTTTTCGCAGGCGGCAAACCGCCGGAGTGTTTCGGCGTCCATGCGTTCCGGTTCCAGCGAACCGAGCCGCACGCGGATGATCCCCTCCTGCGCCGCACAAAGTTCAACAGCATCCGCAAGCGTCTGTCCGGTATCCATGCCGAAGAACCCGATATTGATGCCGGTCAGCACGATCTCGCGGAAGCCCGCGGCTGCAAGCGTCCGGATCTCCTGTTCCAGACGTTCCGGCGGCATTGAGCGGCATCTGCCGCGTGCAAAGGGGATGATGCAATAGCTGCAGAACTGGTTGCAGCCGTCCTGAATTTTCAGAAAGGCGCGCGTGCGCGTGGTATCGGCACAGGGCAGCGTTGAAAAGACATCGCCGCTGCTGTAGGTCGGGATGTTTTTCTGCGGCAGATCGCTCTGCGCGGTGATCCATTCGAGCAGCGCCTCGCGGTTTTTGGTTCCGGTGACAAAATCCGCCTCCGAGAAGTCATCCTCGGGGAATGCCTGCGGCCAGCATCCGGTAAGGATGCGCTTTGCAGCCGGATTCTTCTTTTTGAGGCTGCGCAGAAGCTGCTTTGTCTTGCGGACGGATTCCGCGGTGACGGCGCAGCTGTTGACAATCAGGATATCGGCGTCAGCGGCAGAACCTGCCTCCTCAAACTGCATGCCGCGCAGGACAGAAGCGAGTCCGGAGCTCTCCGCGTGATTGACCTTGCAGCCGAGTGTCAGAACTTTGAATTTCATAGATTCTCCTTATGCATGTTGCACAATTTCAACAGTACAAGCTTGTGCATCCCCTACAGTATATTTGGAATGCAAAAAAGAAATGCGAAAGTGCCCGCAAAAATCGGTCAGGTGTACAAATTGCGGCAGTTTTACTTGACTTTTTGGCTTTTCTGATGTATATTTTACGTAGGGTGATTCATGACAACCCTCCAAAACGATTCGGTGCGCGGGAGCAAGCGGCAGATAACCAGCCGTGCAACCCCCTCTCGTCACGCTGTGCGCGCGGCATCCCCGTACACCACATGTTTTCTCAAATTCATCTGCCTGATTAACAGGAACAAGTGAGGTAAGAACGATGTACGTAACCACCGTTTATCTTCCCGAGATTGCTGACGTTTCCGAGTTCGTAAACGTCATGAGCCAGTTCCGCTTTGAAGCACAGCTTCATGTCGGCAATTACTCCGTGGATGCAAAATCCATCATGGGTATTTTCACACTGGACCGCGACCAGTCGATTCAGCTTGAGGCATCTGTCACCGATGAGGCACAGATCGCAAAGCTGAACGAAGCAATCGGCAGATTTCTCTATCATCCGGTTCACTGAACCGTTCCTCAAGATTGTTTATTACTTCTCAGGGAGGCCTATGCTGCTCCCAAATCCCCCTTTTTTCATGTTGCTCCCCGATGCATCCGCAAGGGGGGCACCAACCCACTTGCGTGTCGTTCTCTGTGTGCTGCACAGAGAATGATGCGTATTTTTTTGCCCTTTGAAAAAAGCGGGACTGCATAAATCAGCGATTATAGTATACCACAAAAGCGAATGAAAAGCAAGTGCCGCCATTTTATGGCGCGGATAGATCAAAACATTAACGTTTATAACAATCAAGAAGAATCCGCTTCGCGGATGCTATACCTCTCCGGCGACGCAATGCGAAATTTGCAGCCGGACACATTTTTACAAAATTCGGCATATGATATATCACGGGATGCGATTAACCGAATCCGATTCGGGACATACTACGATCAGCATTCACTACATCATCAGAATGCAAAAACCGAAAGGAAGCATCACCATGATTACAGTCAAACGCGGCGAAATCTATTATGCCGATCTCAGCCCCGTTGTCGGCTCCGAGCAGGGCGGCATCCGTCCGGTGCTCATCATCCAGAATGACGTCGGCAACCGCTACAGCCCGACGGTCATCGCAGCCGCCATCACCAGCCGGCGCGACAAAGCCAAACTCCCGACGCATATCTCACTGAGCGCCGCAGGCTGCGGTCTGACAAAGGACAGCGTCATCCTGCTCGAACAGATCCGCACGATCGACAAGCAGCGCCTGAAGGAGTGCATGGGCGAGATCCCGCGCGAGGTTCTGCGGCAGGTCGATCATGCGCTGGAGATCAGCTTCGGGCTCATCCCCCGCCCGCGGCATTTTCACACCGCCGGAACCACCGCAAAGCTGAGCCAGTAACGTCCGCAATTGCCGGTGCAGAGCATCCGGTCTGCGCCGGCAGCTGTCGCTTCTCCAAAAATCGACATTTTCCCCTTGAATTCCTTGACAACCCCCCAAAAAAAGTGTATAATAATAAACAACTATTACGTAAAGGATAAATTGATATGCGTGAATCTGTTTCCCGTCCGCCGCAGAAAAAGCCGAAGCTCGTCAAAGGTCTGCTGATCGTTTTCACGCTGACGCTCATCAGCTCGTTCGGCATGGCGCTGCTTTCCAATCTGACCGGCGGCTACTCTGTTGTGATGGACAATGAGGACATCGCGCTGATCCAGCTTGATCCGCCGGAATCCGGCGACCCGCTCGCTGTCATGCACACAACAATGGGCGATATGACCTATGTGCTCTATCCCGAACAGTGCCCCGAGACCGTTGCAAACTTCTGCAAACTCGCAGAGGCGGGGTACTATAATGATACATATGTATTCCACGTTGAGCCGCAGATTTTCTTCTCCGCAGGCGGCAAAAATCCTGAGGGCACGCTCTCGGAGACAGAAGCCGCAAGCTCGCAGGAGCGGATTCCGCAGGAGCTTTCTCCGAAGCTCTGGCCGCTGAGAGGCTCGCTCTGCGCACTGGAGACCAAAACCGAGGGCGGCTTCTGGAAGACGCTGACGAAAACCCGCGACCACTTCACCGGCAGCCGGTTCCTTGTTGTCGATACAGTCGAGATGAACGAGGAGATGAAGAACGGTCTGCATGTTGAGGATAACGAGGCGCTGAACCGTGTCGGTGAGGCGCTGATCGAAAACGGCGGCATCCCGAACTATGCCCAGCAGCTCACAATCTTCGGACAGCTGCAGGACGGCTTCGAGGTGCTCGATGCAATCACCGATGCAAAGGTCACCGGCGAGGGCGAGAACAAAAAGCCAGCCGAGGAGATTCGCATCACTAGCATTGAGATTACAAAAGCGCCCTAAAAGTTACAATTCTGTAACCGGTACTTTTGTGCATTCTCATAAAGAACAGCTGTTTTTCCGCCGCTGATTTCCTTCATATTGCTGTAAAACCGCTGCCCGCAGGTAACATTTCTTAGAAAAAGATAACAGAATCCTGAAATTTTCCTTTACAAACGGAAAAAAACGTGATATAATATGAGTGTTATGGTCCGGTGGGCTAATTGCGCCCTGTCGCAGATCACCGGAATCTTACAAGGAGAAAACTGTCTCATGCGAAAACAGGATCTCAGACGCATCTCTGCCGTACTGCTCAGCAGTGCGATGCTGCTCGGAACGGGCTGCACGCAGAAAACCGTCACGCTTGAAACTTCCGATCCCGCCGGTCAGATCGCGGAGCAATCCGTCAGTGTCGGCGATATCGTCAATTTTACGCCCCCGCAGAAGGGCGAGGAAATCGTTGTAATGACCATTCAGGATTACGGCGATGTCAAGATTCGGCTCTTTCCGGAGGAATCTCCGAAGGGCGTCGAAAACTTCAAAAAGCTGGTCGAAAGCGGCTTCTATGATGAGCTGATCTTCCACCGCGTTGTGGACGGCTTCGTCATGCAGGGCGGCGACCCCAGAGGCGACGGCACCGGCGGTGTCGATGCATGGGGCAGCAATACCGGCTTTGCGCAAACCATCTCCGGGCATCTCTGCCATGTGACCGGCGCGGTCGCCTATGCGATCGGGCAGGATAAACTGAACAAGAGTCAGTTCTATATCGTCACAGGTCAGGAATGTACGCCCGATTATCTCCAGCAGCTCCGTGATGCTGCCGGCATTGTCCTCTCTCCCGAGCTGACACAGCTCTATCAGAATGCCGGCGGACAGCCGTTCCTTGACGGCGGCTACGAAGTCTTCGGTCAGGTCTTTGACGGACTGGAGCACTGCCTCGCGATCCAGAAGGTCGCGGTGGACGGCAACTCCAAACCGAAAAAGCCCGTTGTGATCGAGAAGGCAATCGTCACGGAATATGACGGTGCAGCGCCGCACTGGCGCAACGCCGCCGGAGAGGAAATCACTGTTTCCTCGGATTAAACAGCGAAGGATGATGGATTCATTTTGGATACGATAATGGAAACGGCGGCGAATACAGAAACACACTCGCCTGCTGAAAATAAAAACGATATGTGTCATGAACAAGGAGATCAAGCCGTGAAAACACCAGAGAAATTTGTCATCAGCGGCGGCAGAGTGCTGCACGGCGAGGTGGAGATCAGCGGTGCCAAAAATGCAGTTGTTGCAATTTTGCCCGCAACAATCCTCGCAGACGAACCGTGCATCATTGAAAATGTGCCGGAAATCAGCGATGTCACGATCAGCATCCAGATCCTGCGGGAGCTCGGTGCAAAGGTCGAGTATATCGCACCGCATACCTACCGGATTGATACGCGCAGCATCCTCAACCACTGCGTTCCTTATGAGAGCGCAAGAAGAATGCGTGCTTCTTATTATTTCATGGGCGCGCTGCTCGGCAAGTTCGGGCACTGCCGCGTCTCCAGACCGGGCGGATGTCCGCTCGGCGACCGTCCGATCGACCAGCACATGAAGGCATTTGCCAAGCTCGGTGCGGATTGCAGACAGGATCGCGGCATGATCGACATCACCACGCCGAACGGGCTCAAGGGCAATCAGATCTTCTTTGACTGTGTCACGGTCGGTGCAACGATGAATGCGATCCTCGCAGCGGTCAAGGCGGACGGTCTGACAATCATCGAGAACGCTGCAAAAGAGCCGCATATCGTCGATCTTGCGAGCTTTTTGAATTCCATGGGCGCTGACATCATGGGTGCCGGCACCGATACCATCAAAATCCGCGGCGTCAAGTATCTGCGCGGTACAAGCTACGCTGTGATCCCCGATCAGATTGAGGCAGGCACCTATATGGTCGCTGCAGCCGCAACCGGCGGCGATGTCCTCATCAAGAACGTCATCCCGAAGCATCTGGAATCCATCATCTCTGTCATGGAGAAGATCGGCGTCAAGATCGAGCAGTTTGACGATGCTGTCCGCGTTTCCGTGGACGGTCCGCTTGTCAAGACAAGCATCAAAACACGCCCGCATCCCGGTTTCCCGACCGATATGCAGCCGCAGATCTCCGCGCTGCTCTGCCTTGCAGAAGGCACCAGCATGATCAAGGAGGGCGTCTCCGAGCAGCGTTTCCAGTATGTCGATGAGCTGCGCAGAATGGGCGCCGATATTCAGGTAGACGGCAAGGTCGCTGTCATTGAGGGAACCGGCAAGCTCACAGGCGCGCCCGTCAAGGCGTGTGACCTGCGTGCAGGTGCAGCCCTGATGATCGCCGGTCTCGCTGCAAGCGGCATCACAACGATTGAAGATATTTTCCATATCGAACGCGGCTATGCGGATATGGAAGGAAAGCTCCGTGCGCTCGGTGCATGCATCGAAAAAAAACCGATCACTCCGGTGACGAAGCAAAATGAGCCGATCATTCAGGAGGTTCAGCCGGAAAAGCCGCATCAGGACGCGGTATAATTGGAAACTCACAGGGCGGACGGTTGTTTCGCCCTGTTTGTATATACAGGAAGGATGTGCATGCACTTGGCGCGGATCTATCCGCTGTTCAGCGGCAGCGCGGGAAATGCCGAGTTTATCGGTACGCCGTCGGGCGGGATCCTGATCGACTGCGGCGTCTCGGCAAGGCGTGTGACGCAGGCGCTCGAACGCTGCAATGTCCCCGCGCAGGCGGTACAGGGCATTTTCATCACACATGATCACAGCGACCATGTTGCCGGATTGCGCGTATTTGCGAAGAAATACGGCATCCCTGTATATGCACAGCCGATCACGCGGCAGTGTCTCTATGACGGAAAAAATCTCGAGCCGGAGCAGGAATGCCGGGAACTGACCGGCACTGTTGAATGCGCCGGTATCCGCGTGACACCCTTTGCCACATCCCACGATACCGCCCAGAGCTGCGGTTACCGCATGGAACTGCCGGACGGCAGAACCTGCGCTGTCTGCACCGATCTGGGATATGTCTCGGAGGAGGTCAGCGCCGCGCTTTCAGGCTGCGATCTTGTCCTGCTCGAAGCAAATTATGACAAGGAGATGCTCCGCACAGGTCCCTACCCCGGATATCTCAAAATGCGGATCGCCTCGGAGGTCGGGCACCTCTCGAATGATGACTGCGCAGCCGCCGCGGAAATGCTCCTGCAGAGCGGCACCACACGCCTGATCCTCGGGCATCTGAGTCAGCACAACAATCTGCCGGCGCTCGCCGAATCGACAGTTGAGCGTGCACTGAGCAGCTTTCGCCGCGGCAGCGATTACCTGCTGCAAACTGCGCCGCCGGAAACAGAGGGGAGGATGATCGGATTTTGATGCAGATTCATCTGATTACAGTCGGCAAGCTCAAGGAGAAATGGCTCCGCGACGCCTATGCCGAATATGAGAAGCGGCTGCAGCGCTACTGCCGCCTGACCCTGACGGAGCTGCCGGAATCGCGACTCTCTGAGTCCCCTGCCGATGCGGAAATCGCTGCGGCACTGACGCAGGAGGGCAAGGCGATCCTGCACGCCTGCCGCGGAAAGATCATTGCGCTGTGCATTGAGGGAAAACTGCGCAGCAGCGAGGAATTTGCGCAGATGCTCGACAGCGCCGCGGTCTCCGGTGACAGCACCGTGAGCTTTGTGATCGGTTCGAGCTTCGGTCTTTCGGATGAGGTCAAAAAGGCAGCAGATATGCGCTTTTCGATGTCGCCGATGACTTTCACCCACCAGATCGCCCGCGTCCTGCTGATGGAACAGCTTTACCGCGCATTCCAGATCAGCACCGGCGGAAAATATCACAAATAAAGGAGTATCACGCATGATTGGACAGGTTCTGATTGAAGGGGTTGTTGCCTGCTTTATCGTTTTGATGGCATGCGTTGTCGGCATTGCAAACGGTCCCGCCGGGCTGGTGTGCCTCTATGAAAAAGAAGTGCAGCAGCGAGTTGTCGAGCGCGGACTGACCACTGAAGCCCGCATCAGGCGCAGCGTGAGACTGTTCCGGCTGTTCGGCATCCTGCCGTTTTTCCTCTTTGTCATGATTGCTGTCTACGGCATCAACGGCGCACGCGGATTCAGCGAAGGCTTCTGGCAGATTCTCGTGATTCTGCTGACGGAAGGTCTGTTCGACCGCCTGTTCATCGACTGGTACTGGGTCGGAAAAACAAAAGCGTGGATCATCCCGGGAACGGAGGATCTCATGCCCTATATCTACGGAAAAACTCTGATTGGAAAATGGGTTTTCACGCTGGTCGGTTATCCGGTCTGCGCGGCAATCCTTGCAGCAATCATGAACCTGATACTGAAATAACCGGAAGGAGTGTTTTACATGATCTATCCTGAAATTCAGGCGACAGCAAACGCGATTGCCAAGCTCGGCAAGCCGCTCAAGATTTATCTGATCAGCCACAAAACAAATCACGCAACCAATGAGCTGATCAGCTTCAAGCTCGCAGTGATCGTGCCGGATGATACAAAGAGCATTTCCGAGCTGGAATGCTTCCTTTATACGGCGGTAGACTGCGATTATCCCTATGATCTCGTGCTCTACACGCAGAGCGAGTGGGAGACGCTTTCGGAGGATCCGCGGACATTTGCATGGTCAATTCGTGAGACAGGAGGTGTGCTGTATGAGCAGGGGCTTTCGTGATGGAGACAGCAAGCGCTACTTCGACTGGCTCTATTATGCCGCGATTGATCTGCGTGCGGCAAAGCTGCTGCTCGACGATGCGCGCTGCTATAATATCATCTCGTTCCACTGTCAGCAATGCGTGGAAAAGGCGCTGAAGGGCTATCTGCTCTGGCGCAGACACCGTCTCTATGACGGCCACAACCTGCCGTTCCTGTGCAAGCAGGCAATGCAGGAGGATCCGCATTTCCGCGACCGCATCGCGCTGTGCAGCGAGATCAACCACTACTACATTGAATCGCGCTACCCTGCCGACTTCCTGCTTTCTCTGGATGAGGAATCCGTGCAGAAGCTGATCGTCGATACAACGGATATGCTGACCTTTGTCAACAGCCTTGTCAAGTTCGATTTCACCAGCTATCACGCGAAAAAAGCAGCAGGATAACGGTGTATCTATGGAACGTGAATACAAATGGATGATCCCGCAGGACACCCTTGCCGCCCTCGCAGATTTTCTGCATCAGGAACAGACGCGGCTCTCGCATGAGATGCTGCACATGGCAGCGGTCTACTATGACACCGAGGATGATCTGGTTTACAAAAACGGCGCGGCGCTGCGCATCCGGCAGGAGAATGACCGCTCGGTCTGCTGCATGAAGCGCACACTGAAAAAAGAGGGTGCACAGGCGCTGCGCGAGGAGTATGAAGTCGAAGCAGCAACGCTTGCCGAGGGACTGAAAAAGCTCCCCGCAGCAGGCGCGCCGCAGGAACTTTGTGATCTGCTCTCGGGGCAGCAGTTCCGTGAGCTCGGAAGAACGGATTTCATCCGCAACTGTTATCTGCTTGAAATCAGCGCAGATGCGTTATTTACCGCAGAATTTGCCGTGGATGTCGGCGCGCTGGGCGCAAGCGGCGCGATGCAGTCCTTTGAGGAGCTGGAACTGGAACTCAAATCCGGCGACACCGCTGCATTCATCGCCTACGCTGAAATGCTCGAGCGGAAATTTGCGCTGATCCCACAGAAGCGCTCAAAGCTCGCGCGTGCAATCGCTGCAGCCGCGCAAACAGCTTCTCAGTAACCGACAGAATTCAATTCGGAGGACATGCAGATGGGGATTTCGGATTTCCTGCACAACATCACACTTCCGTCCGGACTGGAAATGATTGAGCCGGATGCATTTGCGGAATGTCCGAACCTGAAGCGTCCGGAAATCCCCGAGGGCTGCGATGCCGACGAAGACGCCTTCGGATCATAAGTGCTGAATATTGTATCGCTGTGCAGTGATTCATAATGGGGCTCCGCAGCCAGCGATTCCCTAATATATATAATCTACCCAAAGGATGTGATCCATTGGATATCACCAAAGCCGTTGACTCCGCGGTCAAAACGCTGATCCTGCTGCTTGCGGGCTTCACGCCGATGCTTCTGGCAGCCTGTATCCTGCTTGTCAGCAGAGATGATTCCTTTGAAACGCTCGCTTACAGCATCGCACTGCTGCTGGGCGGAGCGCTCGCAGCGTGGATCGCGGATAAATTCTATAAAATCCCGCTCAAAGACTTCTGCGGAACGCTGAACTTCCCGATCATGATCTTTGTGATCATGGCGGCGGTGTTCTGGAGCATCTCTGCATGTTTCCTGTTCAACGGTCTCGAAATTGAGGGAAAGTTTCCGCGCTATTACGGCAACATGTCCTCACTTTCCGCGCTCAAGGTGTTCGGCATTTCGTGGCTGACGCCGGTCGGCGAGGAGCTGCTCTACCGCTTTTCAATCACGAATCTGATCCGGCGCAAGCGCAAAGAGCCGATGATCAACGCCGCCGCAGTTGTGATCACTGCGGTTCTGTTCATGATTCCGCATCTGCTCGCAGGAACGGACAGCATGCTCAGCCTGTTTCTGTTCGGCTGCATTGCAGGATTCATCATCATCGAAACGAACAATATCATCTATCCGATCGTGTTCCATGTGATCTCGAATCTGACGAGCATGCTGTTCTTTAACAAAATCGCCGCACATTCCCAGTCCAATGACTGGCTCTGGGTGACGCTGCCGCTGGCGCTTTGCTTCCTCGGCGGCATGATGTTCGCCGCGATCAAGCTCCGTCCGGAGGAACCGGATGAGGAAGACTCTGAGGAACCGGAGCCGAAACCGGAAGCAGATGATGATGATGATTTTGAAGGCGGGGAGGAAGAACCGCGTCTGCCGGGTGAGACCGTCTTCCGAGCAGAGGATCAGCCCGAACTGATCCGCGCTGAATACAGCGACGAGGATCAGAGCTACACCCATTATTTTGACGGAGAATTAGACGATGATCCCAAAGAATGAACGCATCCGCCTCGGAGAGGCAGAATGTGAGACAGCATCCTTCGGCTCCGGCAGCCGGCATCTGATTATTCTGCCGGGCGCGGGCGATGCCTTCAAAACGGTCAAAGGCATGGCGCTCCCGCTCTCGCTGATGTACCGCAAATTCGCAAAGGTTTACCGCGTTCATTTCATCAGCCGCCGCTATGCAATGCCAAAGGGCTTCACCACGGCGGATATGGCAGATGATATCGCACGCATCATGGAGCAGCAGCAGATTCCGGAAGCAGATGTTTTCGGCGTCTCACAGGGCGGCATGATCGCGCAGCAGCTCGCGCTCCGGTATCCGGGCAAGGTCGGAAAACTGGTGCTCGCGGTAACATCCGCGCGCATGCACCCGATGACGCAGGAAACGCTCTCCGCATGGATGCTCTGGGATACCGTCGGCGCCTACGATCGCCTGATGCAGGATACCGCAGAGCGCTCCTATACGGAGGAATATCTGCGGAAAAACAAGCATCTGCTAAAAATTGTCAACCGCACAACTAAGCCTGCCGAGCCGAAACGCGCACAGATCATTTTTGCGTCCTGCCTTTCGCACGATGTCCTCGATCAGCTCGGGGAGATCGCAAACCCGACGCTTGTTATCGGTGCGGAGAAAGACCGCATTGTCGGCGGCGAGGCATCAAGGCTGATCGCCGAACGCATCCCGAACAGCAAGCTCATCATGTATGAAGACTACAGCCACGCCGTCTATGACGAGGCAAAGGATTTTTACAGCCACGTGCTTGCGTGGCTGACGGAGCCTGAAAGGAGTCCGGTTCATGAATGAATCCCTGATCATCCGCACACCGGCGAAGATCAATCTTTCGCTGGATATCACCGGCAGGCTGCCGAACGGCTATCACACAATGCGCAGCGTCTTTCAGACCGTCGGCATCTATGACACGCTGACACTGACCCGAACCGCCCCCGGCGAACCCCTGACACTGACCTGCAATGTGCCGGATATCCCCTGCGATGCGCACAATCTTGTCTGGAAGGCGGCGGAAAAGCTGCTCGGTGAGCATCCCTGCGGATTGCAGATCCATCTGGAAAAGCAGATTCCCTCGCAGGCGGGCATGGGCGGCGGCAGCTCGGATTGTGCCGCAGCGCTGAAAGGAATCCGCAGCCTGTTCAATCTGCCTGTGACAGACGATGCGCTGCATGAGATTGCGGCATCGCTCGGCGCAGACTGTGCATTTTTCCTCTATGGCGGCACCTGCTATGCGGAGGGCATCGGCGACCGGCTGAAACCGCTGTCTCCCCTGCCGCGCTATCCGCTTGTGATCGCAAAGGGCAGCTCCGGCATCTCGACACCGGAGGCATACCGCCGTCTGGATGCCTACCGCGCGCCCCTGCCGCAGGATACCGATCATGTGATCAGCGCGCTGGATAAAGGCGCAGATGCGTTGTTTTCAGTATGCGGCAACCATTTTGATGCGATCACCGATCTGACCGAAGTCCGCCGTATCCGGCAGGTCATGAAGCAGTACGGACTGAATCCGGTTCTCTCGGGCAGCGGTGCGGCTGTGTTCGCCGGATGTTCTGACCGGAAACGCTGCGAGGCATGTGCCGCGGATCTCACGGACGAAGGTCTCGATTTCGTCACCGTCACCGAAACCGTGCCGGAGTGATAGAGGTATCTCCGATGGATTGATAATGGGGACTCCGTCCCCAAGCCCCTGCTGGGGTCATTGACCCCAGACCCCAT
>CAMKLV010000055.1:0-24441 GCA_946413695.1 uncultured Ruminococcus sp.
ATGGGGTCTGGGGATAATATCCCCAGCGGGAGTTTGAGGGCGGAGCCCTCATTATCAATCATCGCGCAGCGATACCGAATTGATCCATCGGAGTGGGTTCCGGGTTCAATGACCCCAGCAGGGGCTTGGGGCACAGTTTGCGCAGCAATACTGTAAGTCCCCATTATCAATCTGTCGGAGACACCTCAATCCGTCGGAGACACCTCAATACGCCTTGCGGCTGAGAGATTCCTGCATCATCAGGGTATAGTTCTCATAGCGGCTTTTGGGGATCGCGCCGGAACGCACGGCATTCCGCACGGCACAATCCGGCTCCTTGATATGTCTGCAGTCCGCATAGCGGCAGGGCTCTGTCACCGCGCCGATCTCCGGAAAACAATCCGCGAGCTCATCGGGTGCAATCTGCGCATAGGCATCCGTTTCAAAGGTCGAAAATCCCGGCGTATCCGCGATTTTTCCGCCGTGCGGCAATGTATAGAGCGCGGTTTCACGGGTTGTATGTCTGCCTCTGCCGAGCTTTTTGCTGATATCGCCTGTCTCCAGATTCAGCGAGACATCCAGCGCATTGAGCAGCGTCGATTTTCCGACGCCGGAGTTTCCGGTAAACGCGCTGATCTTTCCGGCGAGCGCTTCATAGACCGCTTCAACGGTCTCCGGCTTCTCATAATCGACGAAGAACTGCGGAAAACCGGCTGCGCGGTAGATTTCGGCATATTTGACCGCATCCGCGAGATCGAGCTTTGTAAAGATCAGCACCGGCTGAATCTCCTTGTAGACACAGACCGCGAGGAAGCGGTCGAGCAGCTGCAGATTCGGCGCCGGATCGCACACCGAGAGCACAAACAGCAGCTGGTCGAGATTGGCAAGCGGCGGACGGATCAGCAGATTCTTCCGCGGCATGATCTCCGTGATAACATCATCCTCAACGGTGACGCGGTCGCCGGTGCAGGGCGAGATTCCCTGCTTGCGGAAGATGCCGCGCGCTTTGCACGATAATACACCGCTGGGGGACTCTACGGTGTAAAGTCCCCCAACTGCTTTCAGAATCAAACCTTCCATTGCGCATTAACCGGCAACGGTCGCATTCGGATCCGGTGTCACGGCAGGCTGTTCTACCGGTGCCTGTGTCACAACCGGTGCTTCAGTCACGATCGGCGGCTCTGTCACGATGGTGGCAGGCGGTGCCGTGGTGGTAACCGGCGCAGCGCCGTTCAGACCGTCAACTCTTTCAAATGCGGCGCCCGGATCGCTGCTGAGCGTCTCATAGGTCTTCTTGTCAAAGTCTACCCTGTATCTGCCGATCTCAGCCTCCTTGCCGTTTGCATCGTTGACAAGGATTGCAACGACATCAATGGTCTCGTTGCCCTCAAGGACAAGCGATGTGACGCCTGCCGCGTAATCGACATTGAACTGTCCGCCGACGGCTCTTGCGATACCGCCCTCATAGAGACCGATATGGAAGATACCGCTTGCATTCGCCGGAATATTGAACGAGATGCGAACCTGCTGCTCCTTCTTCTTACCGGAGGAAACAGTCAGCTCGATGAGCGTACCCTCGGAGACCTCCTCATTCGGCTGAACATTCTGGTTCAGGACGGTGCCCTCCTTGGCTTCGTCATCGACTTCCTTCTTCGAGACGGTGAGCTTCAGCGCCTCCGCCTGCGTCTTTGCAAGATCCCAGTCCATGTTGACAAAGTTCGGAACCAGAACCGTGGTCTTGTTCTGACCGAGCGAAACGGTCACGCGGACATAGGAGCCCGGCTCAACCTCGAGCGGACCCTTCGGGTCAGTCGAAATGACCTTGCCCTTTTCAATGTTCGGGTCATAGGAAGAACGCTTATCAACGAACAGACCCAGACCGACGATGGTCGATTTTGCAGTCTCAAACTCCCAGTTCTCGACATCCGGCAGGAGCACCTTCTTCGCGCCGAGCGAAACTCTGACGTTGACGGTGTCGCCCTTGCCGACCGGGTCATTGACCGGAATATCCTGGTTGAAGATCTTATCCTTCTCGTACTCGGAATATTCCTTGCTCTCGATGTTGATGCGGATCTTGTCGCCGTACTGCAGCTCGGCTTCCTTGTAGTCCATACCGATCAGAGACGGCATCTTGAATTCGAGATTGTTATTCTCGCTGGTGTTGCCCTTGATCATGTTCCAGAGCAGCATCGTGAACAGCACGGCTGCAACAATCATCACAACGATGATGACAGCACTGAGGATCGGGACAAAGAAGGACTTGGTCTCCTCCTCATATTCCTCCTCGTCCTCCTCCGCCGGCTCATCCTGATAGGCGCCGCGGTCATCATACTGCTCGTCGTCGTAATACTGCTCCTCGTCATCGTAGTAGGGCTGGTCGTCATCGTAGTAGTCATCCTCCGGCACCAGATCCCGTTCCTCAGTGAGCGGTCTGTAGTTTCTGGTTTTGCTGTTATCGTCTTCTTCAAACATATCCTGCACAGGCTCCTCCTCAAACAATTCGGGGTAGTATCCGAACACGCCGTCCGGATCCTCCTTAAAGGTCTGGAGATCATCCATCATGTCTCTTGCAGACTGGTAGCGGTCTGCGGGATCCTTTTCCATCGCCTTGAGAATGATCTCCTCGAGTCCGATCTGGATATCAGGGCGAATGGTGCTGGGCAGCGGCACCTTTGCCTGCATGTGCATCACTGCAATGCTGACAGGGTTATCGGTATCAAAGGGCTTTTTGCCGGTGAGCATCTCATAGAGCATCACACCGACAGAGTAGAGGTCGCTCTTTGCATCGGTCACGCCGCCTCTTGCCTGCTCGGGGCTGATATAATGCACGGTGCCGATTGCTTTATCGGTACCGGTTTTGCCGTCTTCACGGGCAAACTTCGCAATGCCGAAGTCCATCACCTTGATCGTGCCGTCGCGGAGCATCATGATGTTCTGCGGCTTGATATCGCGGTGCACGATGCCCTTGCTGTGGGCATGCTGGAGTGCGCGCAGGATCTGCAGAATGAAGTGGACTGCATCCTTCCAGCCGAGCTGTCCCTGCTGCTCCATGTATTCATTCAGCGTGATGCCGTCGATATACTCCATTACAATGAACTGGATGCGCTCCGAAAACCCGACATCATAGATCTTGACGATGTTCGGATGACTGAGCACGGCAATCGCCTTGGATTCATTGCGGAATCTGCGCAGGAACTCCTCGTTCTCTGCAAACTCCTTTTTGAGAATCTTGACAGCAACGGTTTTGTTATCGACAACATCTGTTGCGCGGTAAACATCAGCCATGCCGCCCTCGCCGATCAGCTCCGTGATTTCGTAGCGACCGTCGAGCTTCTTTCCGATGTTCTTGTCATTGCGATCTTTTTCCATCACAAACCTCCGTGCCGGATGCCTCCGGCGAAACTCATTTCATAACCCTGTTGTATCTCTCATGTGCGGTCAGCGGGGCTGATTGTGTCCCCGAAGCACAAGAATTACGATGTTATTCCCCCTGCGTGTGCTCCGGCTCATCCGTGAGCAGAATCACCGAGATATTATCTCTGCCGCCGTTTGCATTCGCCTCCGCGATGCAGACCTCCGGCACCTGCTCTGCAGGTGTTTCGCGCATGATCTCCTCGATGCGTTCCGGCTCGACCATGCTGTAGAGTCCGTCGGAGCAGAGCAGCACCTTGTCGCCGGGATCGAGCGGCACCGCCTGAATATCGGCAAGCACTCTGCTTGCAACGCCGACGGCACGCATCAGCTCATTGCGCCTTGCATGCGTGGCGCGCTCCTCTGCGGTAATCATGCCCTGCTCATAGAGCAGCTGCACAACGGTATGATCCGTGGTGATCTGGCGGAACGGTCCCTCCTTCGGGAGCAGATACGCTCTGGAATCACCGATATTGACAATGCATGCTGTCTCCGGCCGCACAAATGCGCCGACGAGCGTTGTGCCCATCCGCGAGCGCATCCGGCTGCTGACAGCAGCTCTGTAAACCTTTTGATTGGCGTCCGCGGCGCAGCTCCTGAGCAGGTCGCAGACATCTTCATCCGACATGCCGGTCTGATAGGATGCGCGGAAGGCATCCTCCGCAGCAGCAATCGCGATTTTGCTCGCAGCACTGCCGTTTTCCATCCCGCCCATGCCGTCGCAGACAATGGCAAGCACACCGTCCGGATAGTTCTCCGCACGGATCGAATCCTGATTCTCGGCTCTGGCTCTGCCGATATCACAGCCCAGATACGCCTTCACTGGTGCTCACCACGCTTTCTTCATGTAGCAGCCTCCACGGTATCGCGCCGAAGCTGACCGCAGGCGGCCTTGATATCCTCTCCGAGTGTCCGCCGGACGGTGGCATTGATGCCCTCCTGCTCCAGCAGCTTCCGGAATGCCTCCGCGTGTCCAGCCTGAAAGCCGGTTCCCGCCACCGGGTTGACCGGAATCAGATTGACATGCGGTCTCTGATTCGGGAACACCGGCCGCAGCCGTTTCCCGAGCTTTTTCGCCGCCTCCGCCGAATCATTCTCGCCGGCGATCACGGCATATTCAAATGTGACGCGCCTGCCTGTTCTGCGGAAATAATCGCCGCAGGCACCGAGCAGCTCCTCCAGCGGATAGCGGCGGTTGACCGGCATCAGTGCATCGCGCGTTTCATTATCCGCGGCGTGCAGCGAGACCGAAAGCGTCAGCGGCAGTTCCTCCTCTGCGAGCCGCCGGATCATCGGGACAAGGCCGCAGGTTGAAAGCGCAACATGCCGCAGGCTGAGGTTCCTGCCCTCTTTGCAGGAGAGCAGCCGCAGAAACTGCATCACGTTCTCAAAATTATCAAGCGGCTCTCCGATGCCCATGAGCACGATGCCGCTGATCTGCTGCTCCGGCGGAAAGTCTGCGTCGGTTCCGTAAATCTGCCCGAGCATCTCGGAGGGCGTCAGATTGCGCACAAATCCGAGCGGTGCCGAGGCACAGAATTTACAGCCCATTTTGCAGCCAACCTGCGTCGAAATACATGCGGTCACGCCGTGGTGATAGACCATGCGAACCGTCTCGATACAGGCGCCGTCAGAGAGCCTATACAGATATTTTACAGTATCATCCGCACAAGAATCAAGCCTTTTCTCAATCTTTGGCAGGTTTATATAAAAGCGCTCTTTTAGCTCTGCCTGAAATTGTTTAGAAAGTTCTGTCATCTTTGCGAAATCAAAGACACGTTTTACGTGTAATTGGCGGAAAATCTGCTTTGCGCGGAATTTCGGCGCGCCCATCGCAATGATCTCCGCTTCGAGCTGCTCCGGCAGCAGCTGCAGGATGTCGATTTTTTGTGTTTCCACCGGTCTCAGCTCCTTTCAGAAATGCGGATTTCCGCACTCATTTTTCCGCCGCACATTTCCGCATCTTCGCGATGAAAAATCCGTCGCTGCCGAGCATCTGCGGAAAGAGCGTTGTCATGTCCTGCCCGTATCCGCTGAGCGCCGGCAGATTCTGCCACGGCTTTTCGAGCACAAAATCCGGATGTGCCGCCAGAAATCTGCGGACGACATCCTCGTTTTCGCGTTTCAGGACGGTGCAGGTCGAATAGACCAGCACGCCCTCCGGCTTCAGTGCCTTTGCAGCGGCTTCGAGAATCTGATACTGAATCTCCGGCAGATCGGCAGCCTCCTCGAGCGATTTATAGCGAATCTCCGGTTTTCTGCGGATCACACCGAAGCCCGAGCAGGGCACATCGCAGAGGATGCGGTCTGCAAGCGGCTTTTCGGTCAGCCGCGCATCGCCGGTCTCCGCCGTGATGCAGCTCAGCCGAAGCATCTGCGCACCCTTCCGGATCAGCCCGACGCGCTTTTCATGGAGATCATAGGAATACACATGCCCCTGATTCTGCATCAGCTCCGCGATTGTGAAGCTTTTGCCGCCCGGTGCCGCACAGACATCGAGCACAGTCTCCCCCGGCTGCGGATCAAGCGCGAGACAGCAAAGCTGCGAGGCAAGATCCTGCACATGCATGGCAGCGCCCACCGCCTTTGATTCGGAGATCAGCCCGCTGCGGCAGGGGTCAATCGGGACAGTCTCCTGCCCGTCGATCACGGTCGGAACCTCTGCGGTCTCGCCGCGCTTTTTGAGCAGATAGGCATCGGGAATTCCCGGAACGGGCTCCGCCGCGGAAATGATCTTTTCGCTGTTTTCAAACAGCGGATTGCGCCGCAGATAGATCGGCGGTGCGTCCTCCGCATCCGCAAGGAATGCCGCGACCGTTTCACTGTCATAGTCCGCAAGGAGCGCCTCGAGCAGCGGCAGCGGCACAGAATACTGCACCGACATCGCCGCGCGTTCATCCTTCGGCATCGGGATTTCTTTGCCGCTCCGGATAAACCCGCGCAGGATCGCATTGACCATTCCGGAAGCGCTTGATTTTTTCAGCTTCTTGACAGCCTCCGTCCAGAGGTTGACCGCTGCCGAATCCGGCGTGTGCAGATACAGCAGCTCATAGATACCGCAGCGCAGAACGCACAGCACCTCAAGATCGAGCTTTTCCGGCGGACGTTTGGAATGTGCCGCGATACAGGCATCGAGCGTGATAATCCGCTCAAAGGTACCGCGGAAGATTCTTCTGCACAGCGCGCTGTCCTGCGGTGACAGGTTTTCGGCATCCATGACAGCCTGCGTCAGCGCGAGATTGGAATAGCTTTTCGATCGAATCGAGCGGATCAGCGTCCGCACGCAGAGCATCCGTGCATCGAGCCCGATCATCTGCGCCGTCCTCTGATGGCAAGCAGACGCACCAGCTGCAGCAGCGATACTGCAACCGCCGCGACATAGGTCAGCGCAGCCGCCGTCAGCACCTTGCGGACGCCCTTCTGCTCCTCTGCATCGAGCAGCGTGGAGTTCCGGAGCGCGCGCACAGCTCTGCCGCTCGCATTGAATTCAACGGGCAGCGTCACAAGCTGGAAGAAGATCACCGCAAGGAAAAAGATGATGCCGAGCGTGATCAGCGTATAGCCGAGCCTGCCGTTTCCGCCGCCGAAGATGATACCTGCCATAATCAGCAGATAGGAAACCGTCGAGGAAATATTCGTGGATTTGACAATCGCATTGCGCAGTTTGACCGGTGCATAATTCTGTGCATACTGCACCGCATGCCCTGCCTCATGCATCGCAACACCGACCGCCGCAACGCTGTCCTTATCGTAGACATCCTGCGAAAGCCGGATCACATTGTCCCGCGGATCATAGTGATCGGTGAGATTGCCGGGCACCGGTTCGATCTGCACATCTGTGATGCCGTGTTCAAGCAGAAGCTGTCTTGCAGCCTCCGCGCCGGTGATGCCGCGCGAATTGCGCACCTTGCTGTATTTTCTGAATGACGCCTGCACATGAATCTGTGCCGCAAGCGTAATGACAAAAGACAAAATCAAAAGGATATACATAAGCATTCTCCTTTCAGCGGGTTATTCCGCCGCAGTCAGACAAGCGCCCTCCTGCACAGCGGAGCCGTTCAGGAAATCCTGAATCTTCATCGGTTTGCTGCCCTCGGGCTGCACGGCGGTCAGCTGCACGGCTTTTCCGTCGCCGCAGATCAGATACAGCTTGTTCTTGCCCTCTTTGCAGAGTGTTCCGGCAGGCGCATCGCTCTGATAGCCGCTGCATGCAGAGCCGAGCAGCTTGATGCGCTTGCCGTTCAGCATTGCAAAGCCTGTGACCGCGCGGATGGTCCGGTCGATTTCGGCAGCCGGTGCGCTGAAATCGAGGCGGCTCATATCCTTCGTGATCTTTTCGGCATAGGTGACGCCTGCATCGCCCTGCGGCACCGGATGCAGCAGATGCTGCGTCAGCAGTGAGATGGTCTCCCGCAGCGTCTCCGCGGAGAGCCGCGAAAGTCTGTCATGAAGCGTCTCAGCGGTCTCATCCTCCGCGATGCGCGTTTTCAGCACATGGAGCATATCGCCGGTATCGAGCCCCTCCGCCATCTGCATCGCAGTGATGCCGGTTTCGCTGTCGCCCGCAAGAATCGCACGCTGAATTGGTGCGGCACCGCGCCATCTGGGCAGCAGCGAAGCATGCAGATTGATGCAGCCGTATTTCGGCAGATCGAGAATCTCCTTCGGCAGAATCTGCCCGTAGGCAATGACAACAATCAGCTCCGGATTGAGCTGTTTGAGCAGTGCGAGCGATTCGGCGGCATCGTCGCCCTTTCGCAGCGACTGCGGCGTATAGACCGGAATCCCCGCCGCCTCGGCGCACGCCTTGACCGGTGTCGGCTGCAGCTTTTTGCCTCTGCCGCGCGGTCGGTCGGGCTGTGTAAAGACCGCCTGTACATTATGGCCGTCCTCGATCAGGATCTTCAGTGTCGGCACGGAAAAATCAGGCGTGCCCATAAAAACAATATTCATATGTGCCTCCTCTGACCGCATTGCGGTACGGATTTGGGTTTGCTGTTCACCAGAGATACGGGAACAGTCTGTATTTCACTTTTTTCTGATAATCGCGGTAGCCGCGGAGCCCTTCGCAGAGCACCTGCTCCTCATTCCGGATTCTGCGCACGAGAATCACCGGATAGAGCAGAAACACCGGCAGTGCAATCACCGAGCCCAGCACAAGCGGGATCGTGCAGAACATCAGAATCGTCGCGGTGTACATCGGGTGCCGGATGACGCCGTACAGCCCTGTATCAATGACCTTCTGCTCCGCCTGCACCTCAACGGTCCGCGAAAGATACGCATTCTCGCGCAGTACCTCGGCATACATCAGATATCCCAGCAGAAAAATCACTGCCGCAGCAATGGGAATCCACTTCGGGAGCGGCAGCCACCGAAACCGGAAATCCAGTCCGCAGAAGATGAATCCCAGCAGAAACATCAGCGCACTGAGCTTGACAACCGTCTGCTGCTCCGACTGCGACTCTTTGCGCGAAAGGCGTTTTTCCAGCAGCGCCGGATTTTTCACCAGCAGCACAATGCCCATCACCGCCATCGGGATGAACAGCACGCCGCAAAAGAGCCAGCCGCAGGGATAGGCAAGCGTCCCCGCCGGCAGAAAGATCAGCAGTCCGACGGCAAGCAGCCCGACGGCAAACGCCGCGAGCGCCCTGCCCGCAAGCCGCGCCTTCACCGGATTACTCCTGTGCTTCCGGCTTGCAGAATTCCTCGACCTTTTCGAGGAACAAATGCCCGTCGAGATGATCGCTCTCGTGGCAGGCGCAGCGTGCGCCGAGATCCTTGAGCTTCAGCTCATACTGCTCGCCGTTGCGGTCATAGGCGCGCAGCACAACCGCCTTCGGGCGTGTGACATAGCCCCAGCGGTTCGGGACGGAAAGGCAGCCCTCGACATCGCGGATCTTGCCGGAAGTCTTGACGATTTCCGGATTGATTGCCTCGATGACGTCGCCGTCCTCCTCGAGGATCATGATAAAGTATCTGCGCAGAATGCCGATCTGCGGCGCAGCAAGTCCCACACCGCCGGAATCGCGGAGCGTATCCGCCATATCATCGAGATTCTGCCAGAGTTTTTCGTCATATTTCTCGACCGGTCTGCACTTCTTCTGCAGAACCGGATCGCCCTCTTTCACAATCTTGCGAATTGCCATTTTTATTCTCCTTTATTCGTCTCAGCCGCATTCGGAAAGCCATCCTTCCAGCGGCGCAGTGTATCGGGGGTCTGATAGGTATAACTGCTGAACCTCACCGGCATTTTGGAAAGCTGTTTTTCCGTATACCACGGCGAATCTGCATCGCCGCAGCCCGCGACGATATGCGCAGACTGCGACGGAATCAGCCCCTGCGCGAGCAGAAAGCAGCGTTCGCCTTTTTCATTGACCGCCTCATCCACAATCACGAGAACATGCCCCGGCGCACCGCCCTTGCAGATGATATCGCCCGCATGTGCCTCCGAAACAGCAACCGGATGCGATTCCGCCTCGAGCGAAAGCGTGCCTGCATAGCGCATGACAGCCTGCAGATAATTGTGCATCTGCTGCAGCGAATCATCCTGACCTTTCAGCTTCAGGCGGAATGTCCAGCCCACCGCCGGAACTGTCAGATAGCGCCAGCCCTTCTGCCACTCCTTCCAGCTTGTTTCATAGCCGTTTGAATACGAAAACGCGATGCGGTCTGTCTGTCCGGTCTGATAGTAATACTCCGACCACAGCCGGATGACCGTATCCGCGCACTGCTGCAAATCTGCATCGGGCAGACTGAGCGTATAGACCGCCGCCGCATTGACCGATGAGATCGCCTCGCCGTCATAGGTCATGATGCTGCTGCCCTGCTCCCAGACCGGCATCTCCCGCATAAACTGCAGAAAGCTGCCCTCCGCGGCAGGGATTCGCTCATAGCCCTCCGGCGGTGCGACTGCCGTCTCCTGCGTGCCGCCCGCGCCCTTCGATTCCGGCGGTGTCAGCACCTGATCATGCCACTTCGGGCAAGCGCGCAGACACATCAGCAAATAGAGTGCAATCAGAAATACAACAAGCAGAATCAGCCGGATGATGACCTGCTTTTTCGTCAGCTTCCAGATTTTCACTGCGGTGTCATGAACATCTCCGGCGGCGTAATGACGGGTGTCCCGTCCGGATTGAGCAGCGGTGTCAGACCGCCTGCCCCGCCGTAGCCGTCACTTTCGGAGTGGAAAAAGTAGTTGACGCCTGTTGCCATATCAACGAGCACCTTGCTGATGCCCGGTGTTTTCTGTGTATAGATCTCGACAAATCTTGCCGGCTGCTTGTTTCTTGCCATGATGATTCCTCCTTATGATTTCCTGTTCCTAATGATTATAACAGATTTTTCAATTAAAATGATGCGTTTTCACAATAATTTCAGAAATTCTTAAATCATACGCCGCAGTCGCCGTTCATATCCGCAAAGACCGAAACATCGGCAAACGCCCTGTCCGCATAAGCCTGCTCGAGCAGTGAGCGGATGAACGCGCGCATCTCGGCGGTGTTCTTGCATTTGAGCAGCAGTCTGCGCCGGTATTTGCCGTTGAGCTTGCCGTAGCCCGCCTCAACAGGTCCGAGCACACGCAGCGGCAGTTTCAGCTCGCGCTGCTTCACCGTCTCCGCCAGAATCCCGACAAACCGCTCCGATGCAATCCGCACGCGGTCCTCGCGGATGCCGGAAAACCCGATCACGCAGAGATCGCAGACCGGCGGGAACATCAGCGCGCGCCGGAGCGCCAGCTCCTCGGTATAGAAGCGGTCATAGTCCTGCGCCGCCGCGAGATTGAGCACATAGTGATCCGGCATATGCGTCTGCAGGATGGCGCGTCCGGCGGTTTTGCCTCTGCCGCCGCGCCCGACAACCTGCGTCACGAGCGAGAATGTCCGCTCGTAGCTGCGATAGTCGCCCGCGAACAGCGCCTTATCAACCGAGACCACACCGACCAGCGTGACATTCGGGAAATCGAGCCCCTTGCCGATCATCTGCGTGCCGCAGAGAATGTCATATTCATGATTGGCAAAGGCGCGGAAGCCGGTTTCGTAGGCAGTGCGCGTCATGGTTGTGTCGGCATCCATGCGCAGGATTTTCGCATCCGGCAGCAGCGCCTGCAGCTCCTCCTCGAGCTTCTGCGTCCCGAAGCCCATCTGCCGCAGCCTGTCATTGCCGCACTTCGGGCAGACCGTCACCGGCGGCTGCACATGTCCGCAGTAGTGGCAGAGCAGCGAGCCGTTCGTCTTGTGATAGGTCATCGGCACCGAGCAGTTCGGGCAGTAGACCGGTTCATAGCATTTGGTGCATTGCAGCAGCGTGTGATAGCCGCGCCGGTTCAGCAGCAGAATGCTCTGTTCACCGCGCTGCAGATTTTCATAGAGCGCTTCCGAGAGCGCAATCGAGAACGGACTGCCGTTGCCGTTCGCCCGCTCGAGATTCATATCCACGATTGTGACCGCAGGCAGCGGCGCCTGATTATACCGCTTTGTCATTTTCAGCAGCCGGTAGACGCCGCGCTCCGCCAGATACCGGCTCTCGAGCGAGGGCGTTGCAGAAGCGAGCACCAGCGCCGCATTGTGATATTTTGCACGTGCCTTCGCGACATCCGCCGCATGGTAGCGCGGAGACTGCTCCGATTTATAGGAGTGCTCACCCTCCTCATCGAGGATGATGAGCCCGAGATCAGGCAGCGGCGCAAAAACGGCGCTTCTCGTGCCGATGACAATCTGCACCTCTCCGCGCCGGATCAGTTTATCCGTATCGAGCCGCTGTGCAAGGGAAAGTCCGCTGTGGATCAGTGCCACACGGTTCCCGAACCGCGACTGAAAATACTGCACAACCTGCGGCGTCAGGGAGATCTCCGGAATCAGCAGCAGCACGCCCCTGCCCTGCTTCAGCGTCAGCGCGATAAGCTGCTCAAAGACAGCCGTCTTGCCGCTGCCGGTGACGCCGTGCAGCAAAAATGCCGCCGCCTTCCGCGCAAGAATCTGCTCCGCAACGGCATCATAGGCAGCCTGCTGCTCCTCGGAGAGCACGGTATCCGCCGGATCAATCGTGACCTCGGCATCGCGCGGCACACGCAGCAGCTCCGCTTCATAGAACTCGGCAATGCCCGCCTTCACGAGATTCTGCACAACCGTTTCACCGACACCGGCAAAATAGGCGCATTCCTTGACGGAAAGCGCTTCATGCTCCTGTAATACCTGCACCGCCTGCGCCTGCTTGGGCGTCGGGCGATAGGCGCTCTCATCCGCAAGATACCCCTGCGAGAGCCGCACCATTTTCTTTGTGCTGTCTCCGATGAGCTGTTTGCCCTCAGAGACCGCCAGCAGACATCCCTTCTGCACAAGCGAAGCAAGGATTTTCTGCTTTTCGTCGCCGCCGTCCTCCTGCGCCAGCACATCGCGCTCGCGCTGGGACTTGGCAAGCTGCATCATCCGCAGCACATTGGCTTCCTTCTCTGTCAGCTTCACGCCGACCGGCGGCTCAAGCGGCAGATAGCGTTCCTCCAGCCGGATCTGCAGACCGCCCGGCAGCACGGCGCGCACCGCATCATACCATGTACAAAAGGTATGTGCATGCAGCCAGTCCACGAGCATCCGCAGTTCTTCGGTCAGCACCGGCTCCGGATCGAGCAGCGCCGCAGCCGGCTTGAGGGTCAGCCCCTCCTCTGCCGGTTCCCGCGAGACCTCGAGGATCATCGCGAGCCTTCTGCGGTTGCCTCTGCCGAAGGGCACAGCAACGCGCATGCCGGGCGCGATTCTGTCCTCCCACTCCGGATTGACGGTATAGCTGTAAAGCTGATCATAGCCAAACGCCGCTGCATCCAGTGCGACCCGGATCGTCAGCGGCATTGCATAACCGTTTCCGACGCAGTCCGTCATCAGCGGTCATTATCCTCATCAGGCTCCACCAGCTTATATTTGCCGGCAGCGAATTCATCCACGGCAGTCTTGACCGGATTCTCCTCGAGCACGACCATGCGCATGGTCTTGTCATCGAGGCGGATCTTCTGATCGCCGTTCATCTTGGCGCGCTTTTCAGCCGCCGCCTTTGCGGTCTCCTTTTCCTTGACATGTGCCTCCGCGATCTCTCTTGCGCGCTTTGCAACGCCGATCACGAGGGAATAGTAGCTCTCGTTCTTCGAGATAATCTGGTACATAGAGGGTCTGAGCATCATAACAGGTCAATCCTTTCTCTCACAGGTTCCAGTCAAGCCGGTTCCAATCTATCTGATTCGGGCGCATGGTCTCCGTGCGGATGATCGAGCGGAAATCAGCGACCGCGTCCTCCAGCGCATCATTGAGGACAACATAATCATAGTGCTTTGCAAGGGGGAGCTCCTCCTGTGCACGCGCGATGCGCTTTTCTACCACCTCGGCGGATTCTGTGCCGCGCTTTTCCAGTCTGCGGCGCAGCTCCTTGATCGAGGGCGGAATCGTAAATATAAGGATCGCCTCCGGGCAGCGCTCTCTGACCTGAAATGCGCCCTGCACTTCGATCTCGAGAATGACATGCTTGCCGGAAGCGCGCATGGCCTCAACCTCGGCGCGCGGTGTGCCGTAGTAGTTATCGCAATACTCGGCATACTCAAGCAGACCGTCATGGGCGATGCGCTTTTCAAATTCCTCTTTCGTGATAAAATGGTAATGGACATGATTCTCCTCGCCCTCGCGCGGCGAACGGGTTGTCGCCGAGACCGAGACAGCGCAGTCGCCGTCCTTGAGAATCTCCTGAACAATCGTGCCTTTTCCGCATCCGGACGGACCGGAAAGGACGATCAGCAAACCTTTACTCATCTTCTGTCTCCTCCTCCGCAGGTGCATTGCTTCCGGCAAGACGCGCCGCAATGGTTTCCGGCTGAATCGCGGAAAGAATCACATGGTCGCTGTCCATCACAATGACTGCGCGTGTCCGTCTGCCGTATGTCGCGTCAATGAGTCTGCCTCTGTCGCGTGCATCCTGTACAATTCTCTTGATCGGCGCGGAATCGGGACTGACAATGGTCACGAGTCTCGCCGAAGAAATCATATTGCCGAAGCCAATGTTGATCAGCCGCATATCTGCTCCTTTCGCTCACTCAATGTTCTGGATCTGCTCGCGGATCTTTTCGATCTCGGATTTCATATCCACAACAAGCCGTGTAATGCTGAGGTCCTGCGCCTTGGAGCCGATGGTATTGACCTCGCGGTTCATCTCCTGCACGAGGAAGTCGAGCTTTCTGCCGACGGGTTCATCGGCAGCGATCAGCGTGCGGAACTGAGCGATATGGCTGTGCAGGCGGACGGTCTCCTCGTCGATTGCGGTTTTTTCCGCAAAGATGGCAGTTTCCGTCAGAATGCGCTGTTCGTCGATATTGGTATCGCCGAGCAGTTCGGTGAGCTTTGTGAGCAGCTTCTGCCGATAGCTTTCCGCAACGCCCGGTTCAATCGCCTCGATCTTTTCGAGCATGGCTTCGAGTCCGGCGAGCTTTCCGAGCAGATCGGCAGCGAGCCGTTCGCCCTCCGCCTTGCGCATCGTGAGGAATGACTCAAGTGCCTCCCCCGCAGCTTCAGAGACAATCGCCCAGACGGCGTTTTCGTCATCCTGCTCCTTCGTGACGGTAAAGACATCGGGCAGGCGCAGCAGCGAGCTGAGCGTGATATCATCGTTCAGCCAGAGCCCGCCGTTTTCGCCCATTTCCTCATTGAGCATCCGCAGTGCATTGACATAGCCCTCCGCAACGGAGCGGTTGACGGCGATCTGTGCATCTTTGCCGTCCGGTCTGGTGATGGTCACAGAGACTTCAACCTTGCCGCGTGCGATTTTTCCGTTGAGGAAGCCCTTGAGCTTTTCCTCGAGATACATGCAGGTTCTGGGCAGTCTGGCAGAAAACTCATAGTAGCGGTGATTGACCGCGCGGATCTCGACGAGCACATCTCTGCCCTCTGCGAGCCGCTGTGCTCTGCCGTATCCGGTCATACTTTTTGGCATAATCAGCAATCCCTCTTTTCAATATAGTATGTTATTCCATAATATACTCATAGTTCATCACTATATAGTATACCATAAATTCACAGGAAAATCAAGGGATAAATGCAACAAAAAATAAGAGCACGCCAAAAGACGTGCTCTTATTGTTAGGTTTCGATTAACGGAAGACCGGATTAGTCAGCCTTACCAAGATCGGTGTACGGAATGATCTTTGCGATGAACTTCAGGATCTTGATGGTATCGTTCTTATCCGGAGCGCCGCTTACGTTAACGTCTGCGTTCTTCTTGCCCTGCGCAGTAATCGTTGCCTTTGTATCCTCAGCGCAGAAGCGAGCAAGCAGAACAGCGTCGGAAACATCCACACGTGCCTCAGGAGTGGCACCTTCGGATTCGTTGACATTACCCCAGTCGGTTTTGCCGGGTTCATCAGGCACAGTGGTGACAGGGGGCTCAGTGGTCTGCTTCGGATCAGGATCAACATCAGACGGAACAATCTCCGGATAGAGCTCAGCCATGGTGCCGAGGCCCATCAGGATATCGCCAGCGTGCCAGAATCTGTGGTACTCAAGGTCAACTGCTTCAACGTTCTTGAACGCGCTGCAGTCGGTTGCGCAGTCCATACCGTAGGAGTAGGTGCCGGAGAATTCCTTCATCTCAGCGCCTTCTGCCTTATCCTTCTTGTATGCTGCTTCGAGCTTTGCATACAGATCGGAGTAGGACTGACCCGAATCCTTGTACATCTCGCGGAGGTCAATGAACTTGGAGCCCGGACCAACCTCGTAGCCATACGGATACTTGCCTGACTTGCCGTCGGTATCGACTTCCTGCTCCCAGAAACGAGCCAGCGAACCGTTGTGGTCAACTCTGGTCAGACCGATGTTGTCACGAGCATTTGCCCATGTACGGTCGAGGAGCTGCTGTGCGGTGTAGAGAGCCTTCTCAGCGGTAGAACCGGTAGCAGAAGCCTCAGAAGCCTTCACGCCGTTTGCTGCAGCATAGTAGGTCAGCAAGTTTGCATAAGAGCAAACGCAGCCGAGGTCGGTGTTCTGGTAGCCGGCAACTGTTGCGTGCAGGCTGGAGTTATCAGCATACTTACCGCTCCAGTCATTCGGAGCACCGGACCACTTCAGGCTGGACGGAACCTTGAAATCGCCCTTGTCGTCGATGGTGGTCTCGCTGAGGAAGAACTCAACCCACTTGTCGAGGACAGTCTTCAGAGCTTCCTTGATGCTCACGCCGCCAGGAGTGATGGAAGAGCCCTTGGAGGAGTAGGTGGAATCCTGGCAAACCAGATAGTACAGCTCAGCAAGACGCTGGGTTGCCCAGTACTGGTTACCGGTCCAGTTGTTGGAACCCGGGTCAGCGTAAACCGGCTGCTCGATGTAAGCCATCTTGTGGAACTGCGGAATGCCGCTCGGATACTTTTCATAGTCGCCCATCCAGCAGTTGGTGCAGCCGCCTGCGAACGGACCTTCAGCGGAAGACAGCCAGAGATACATCTCGAGCTGACGGGTGAGGGAATCCTCATAGTCCTTGGTTGCGCCTTCAGCCTTCATGCCGCCGTTCAGATCGGAATCATAGAGCAGACCGAAAGCTGCCAGCGGGTTCTGATAGAACTGATGTGCATGCGAGCAGCCGATCTGCCATGCCCAGGAGTGCTGGGAGCTGCCGTCGCCGCCCCATGCGGTGTACCAAGCCATCAGATAGTGCTTGCCCTTGTCGCCTGCAGAAGAGGACTGCATGTTCTGGCAGCCGATCTCCTTGTAGTACTTATCGTACATATCGTTACGGCAGAAGTCACCCATCATACCGGCCTTGGAGGAAACGTCCTTGTTGCCGACGCCCCAGCGGTTTGCTGCGAATGCAGCCTGGATTGCACGGTCTTCAGCGTCCGGAGCGTTGGTGTAGGACCAGGACTCGGAAGTAGAAGACTGGAATGCGAACTTCATGCCCTGACCGGATGCGCCGTACTTCAGGGTCTCGATGGACGGATGCGGAATGGTCTCGAAGCAGGATTCCTGGTCGCCGCGCTGGAAGGTGTTGATGAATGTCAGATCACCCTTTTCGCCGCGGGCAGAACCGCCGAAGCCATACCAGTCATCAACGTCAGCCAGCCAGTGCAGCAGATACTCTCTGCCTTCGCTGCTGTAAGCGGAGGTGAACTTGCTGTGCATCGGGTTAGAACCGGTATTGGAAGAGCTGCCCTCAGCCGGATACTTCTCGATGCTGTCCGGATGCTCAGCAGAAACCTGTGCGCTCAGGGAGGACTGATCGAAGAAACCAGCCTGCTGATCCTTTGCAGGAATCAGGGCCTCAAGGGTCTTCCACGCATCAGCCAGGTCGGAGCCGGAAGCGCCGTCAACCACGCCGTCCTTGACGAGGTTATCGTGCATAGCTGCGATCCAGACGATGTAGGACATAGCCTCGGAAGTGGTCTCGTGGCCGTAGTCCGGAGCCTCACAGATCAGCTCCTCAACGGAGTGATACGGAACGCCGTCCTTGCTCAGGTAGCCGTTCTCCTGACCGTTGGTGTAGACATCATCATACAGTGACATGAAACGCTGTGCATAGGTCTTATCGCCGAACTTCTCAGGCTTTGTACGCTTTTCAAAAGCCGAAGCGGAGACGGACAGCAGAGCGCTGGATGCCATTGCTGCTGCCAGCACGGCAGCGAGAATTGCTCTGTTCTTCTTGAATTGCATTCTTTTTTTCCCCTCTCGTAGAATTTGATAGATTTTCGCTTCTGGATAGATGCACGGCCAGTCCGAGAAGCTGCGGACTGTGCATGTTGCGGGTACGTGAGCGGCAGCCTTTCCCGTGCCGAGGATGCCGCACCGATTCTGTACCGGTATCCGCAGCATTTTGAGCGATCGTTCCCGATCCGGCATCCGTTCCAGTGACCGGAACCCTGCGCGCACAAATGCATATAGAGACACCTATACAGTACCTGTTTTCATTATAATTATTTTTCTGACCTTTGTCAAGCCTTTGTCACGAAACATCCGCTCCCCGTTGCGCTTTTCGGATACTTCACCAAATCAGGTTTTAGATTTTTGTTTATTTTGCCGTTCATAATTGTCCGAAATTTTACATTCTGTATTTTTCCGTATTTTTCCGCCTGCTGACACATCCCGAACACATGCACCCGCTATTCTATATATAGTATAATCGGGACGTATGTGCCGCTGCCGGAACAGTGTGCAGCCGCGGCATGAACCCTGCGGAATCATCCTCTCCGTATAGATTTATAATCCGTACACAGTTTGTTCATATTCTGTTCATCTTATTTTGCGATAATAAAATGAATATGTCTTGCCGTCCGCGCCGCCGGAAACGGGTAACCGGCGATGCATCACGCGGCACATATTTTCAATCTTTTAGCAATTTCTTGCAATGATGAAAGGGGCTTTGCGGAAAACATGGTTGAGATCAAAAACCTCACAAAATTTTACGGCTCGCATCCGGCTGTGCAGGATATCTCCTTCACCGTCGGCGATCATGAAGTGCTTGGTTTTCTCGGACCGAACGGCGCCGGAAAATCCACCACGATGAACATGATCACCGGATGTCTGCCCTCTACCTCAGGTACCGTGCTGGTAGACGGCTATGACATCTCAAAGGAACCGCTGGAGGTCAAGCGGCGCATCGGCTATCTGCCGGAGATTCCGCCGGTTTATCCGGATATGCGCGTGCGTGACTATCTGAACTTTGCGGCAGGACTCAAGGGCGTGCCGCGCGCCGACCGTCAGAAGCAGGTCGAAAACGCAATGGAGCGCCTGCATATCACCGATGTCCAGAAGCGGATCATCGGCAATCTTTCCAAAGGTTACCGGCAGCGTGTCGGCTTTGCGATGGCACTGCTCGGCTCGCCGAAGTTCCTGATTCTCGATGAACCGACAGTCGGTCTGGACCCGACACAGGTCATGGAGGTGCGCCGCCTGATTCAGGATCTTGCGCGGGAGCATACTATTATATTCTCGACGCACATCCTCGCGGAGGTGACCGCCGTCTGTGAGCGCGTGGTCATTATCAACAAGGGACAGATCCGCGCAGTCGATACAATCGAGCATCTGGAATCGACGGTCGGCGGCGATCTCAAGCTCCGCCTCAAGGTCGAGGGCGAGATCACAAAGGTCACGGATATCATCCGGAATACGGAAGGCGTCCGCTCGGTTGATGAGGTCGAGTTCGATTCGCAGGGCGTCAATGCATTCACCGTCACGGCGGAATCCGAGTCCGTGCGCAAGCCGCTGATGGCGCGCCTGATCGCCGAGGACTGCATGGTGCTCGAGATCACATCGGTCAAATCGAGCCTCGAGGATGTCTTTGTCAAGCTGACCGCCCCGACCCGCGCACAGTCGCGCGAGGAGGCATTCGAGGAGCTCGGCAAAGAGATGGACAGACAGCGCGAAGCGGAGGAAGCCGCAAAGAAGGCGGCATCCGAAGCAGAAGCTGACGAAACCGAAAAGGAGGCGAAGGACTGATGTTTGCGCTTTATAAAAAGGAGGTGCAGTCCTACTTCTGCTCTCCGTTTGCTTATGTGGTCAGCGCCCTGTTCCTGATGGTGTTCTCGCTGAGCTTCATCAACTCCATCTCCAATATGGATTCCAGCGTGCTGAAATTCTCTTTCTCCAATATCTTCTATAACAGCTTTTTCTATTTCATCTTCCTGATTCCGCTGCTGACAATGCGTACCTTTGCCGAGGAGCGCAAGTCCAAAACGGAAACGATCTGGCTTTCCGCACCGATCACGATTCCGCAGGTTGTGTTTGCAAAGTTCTTTGCCGTTGCAACGGTCTTCCTGCTGATGATGGTGCTCTCGCTGTTCTTCCCGCTGGTTGCATTCATCAAGGGCTCCGTGATCGGCTCCAGCCTTGTCTGCGGCTATCTCGGATTCTTCCTGTGGAGTCTCGTCTGCATCGCAATCGGCATCATGATGTCCGCGCTGACGGACAACCCGATCCTTGCAGCGGTTTTCGGCGAAGCGGCAATGATCGTCGTGATCTTCCTGGACAACCTCACGCAGTCCGATCTGATCCAGTCGCTGCCGGTTGTTGCAAAGGTCTTTACATGGTTCTCAACGGAAACAAGATTCGGCGCATTCTCGCAGGGACTTTTCAGCCTCGCTGATCTCACATTCTTTATTTCGATTACGCTCGTGGTGCTGATCTGGACGATCATTATTATTGAAAAGCGCCGCTGGAGCAGAGGCTGAGGAGGGAAACTGCAATGGATAAAGCATCAATTACTGCGAAGAACAAGCGGTATACGGCGCTTGCATGGATTCTCGCGATCCTCGTGCTCGCCGTCGCAGTTCCGCTCAATCTGATCATCGAGCGGCTCAATATCAATTTTGATATGACGCCGAACAGCATGTATACGCTGACCGACACCACCAAAAACTATCTGGACGAGCTCGATGCAAAGGGCATCACGGTCGATGTCTACTTCCTGACAAAGCTCGAGGATCTCTCGGAGGATCTCGAATGCCTCGCGCTTTACCGCACACTGCTCGCCTACAAGGAGCATCCGTGCTTCAACCTGATCGACTTCGATCCGGATACCGATCCGGAATCGCTGCGCAAGATCAATCCCGACGGCATCTACAATCTCTCCTCGGGCGATTTCCTGTTCTCATATAATAACATGGTCAAGCGCCTGCCGGGTTCATTGATGTACACCTACAAGACCGATGCGGATGCACACATCATCGGTGCGGAGTTCCGCGCAGAAAACTATTTCACCGGCTACATGAAAAGCGTTGTGGACGGCATCATGCCGACGGTCTACTTCCTCTCCGGTCACGATGAGGTGCCGCTCTCCAAGATGACACAGCTCTCTGCAAACCTCGGCAACTACAACTACGGCGCCAAGGAGCTGAACCTGATGACCGGCACACAGATTCCGGAGGACTGCTGCATTCTGGTCATTGCTTCCCCGCGCTCCGATCTGACGGACGAGGAATACAAAAAGATCCTCGCCTATACGCAGAAGGGCGGACACATCAGCGTCCTGATGAATCCGGATGACTCCAAAACAGTCTACCGGAATCTCGAAACGCTGCTCAGCAATTACTGCGTCGGCATGAACTATGACCGCGTTGAGGAAACAGACGCAAACCGCCGCTCCCACAAGGATACCTACGCGATGATGTGCGATATCATTCAGGCAAACACCGAGACCGGCGAAGACCTCACCTCCGGCCTGCTGCCGAATGTCAACAACATCGTCACCTATATGCCGTCTTCGCGCAGCTTCTACACCGTCTACGGCACAAACTACGGCAAGCTGATCGCAGATACGCTGATCCGCACACAGACCACCGCAAAATCCGTCCCGGCGGGCGGCACGCCGCTCGATCCGCAGACCGTCGAAGGTCAGAACCTCGTGCTCTCGATGTATGTCATCGACACCGAGCATGAAAACTCCAAGCTGATCGTCTTCGGCTCCTCGGATTTCCTCACCGATGAAGGCGCGGGCAATGCATATTTCATCAACCCGCTGCAGCTCTTCCTGACCTCGGTCACATGGATGTATAACTCCGATCTGGATATGAACATCCAGAACAAGGAGCGCACCTTTGACAGTCTCGATGTCAACGGCTCGGGCGAGGCAAGCGGACTGATCGCGATCTTTATCGGATTCCCGGTACTCGTCGCCGCAGCAGGCGTTGTGATCTGGCTGAGGAGGAAGGACGCATGAAGCAGCTTCGTTGGATCTGGATACTCGGCGCAGCCGCCGTCCTTTTGACCGTCCTGTTCATCGTTGTGGACCGCCGCAGCAAGCAGCAGGAGGAAAAGGCGCATGTCGGCGACGCAAAGCAGCTCCTGCAGATTGATCCGGATGCCGTGACGGACATCGAGCTGAACAATGAAGAAGGCAAAACCGTCTTCACATGGAACGGCACCGCGCGCACATGGGAAATCTCCGAGGGCGACAAGTTCAATGTCAATGTTTACGCGGTCTCGGCGATCTGCAATTACGCCTGCGGGCTCAAATCCCTGAAAACGGTCGCCTTCGACTGCCAGAACACCGATGTCTACGGCTTTCAAGACCCCATCTCGGTCAAAATCTACACAACCGATACCGGCAAGGAGCATCCGTATATCATCTATGTCGGCGACGCAACCCCGACCTATGACGCCTACTACGCCATGATCGACGGCTCAAACGATGTCTACACCATCGACTACAACAGCGGAACCGTGTTCTGCTCGACGCTCAATTCGCTGAAAAACCGCTATCTGTTCGATACCAGTACCTCGCTCGTCAACTACTACAAAGTCGAACAGGACGGCGAAACCAAAATCGAAATCCGGAAGAACAGCGACAATCTGTGGGAGATGCTCCAGCCTGCCGCATTCCCGCTCTCGGATTCAGATGTCAGCGAGATGATGAACAGCATCGTCCGCGTGCAGATTGATGCCTATCTCGAAAAGGATCCGGCGGATCTTGCGCAGTACGGTCTCGACAAGCCGCACACGAAGCTCTGGCTGGAAGGCACGCTCGGCGACATCGACATGAAAGAGGAAATCTGGTTCGGTGACATGGTCTCGAGCAACGAGGCGGAAACGCAGATTTACGGCTACTACGCGAACTCAAAGCAGCTGTTCCGCATCAACCGCGCAGAGGTTTCGTTCACAGAGCAGGACATCACAACTTTGATGTACCCCTACTGCGTCGAGCCCGATATCAGGGAGCTCAAATCCGTGGAGATCGACATGGGCAGCTATTACGATCTGCACGAAACGCTGTATCTCGACTATGCAAACGGGCAGTACAGCCTCGGCGATATTGACATCACCGCGAAAAACGATGAGAACATCATGCAGCTTTATCAGACGCTCTACCGCACGATCGCGACGCTGAAATTCTCGGAGGTGCATCTGGATGAGCAGCCTGATATGGAGAAAGAGCCCGCCATGCAGATCATTTACACAGAGCAGAAAGGCGGCAAAACAACACTTGATTTCATCGAAAAGGGTACCAATGATTTCTATCTGGTGAAGAACGGCACCTACACCGGTCTGACCGTGCGTCTGAACAGATTTACCAGTTCCGGCAGCATCACCGACCGCTACCAGATGCTCCTCACAGCGCTGAAATAAGAAACCGGTATCGCTCCGCGATGGATTGATAATGGGCTGCGCGCCCAAACTGCGCCAAAGGGACATTGTCCCTTAAGAATATGCAAATACAGATGAAGCCGCTGAATGAGTGAAAAGAGCTCATTCAGCGGCTTTTGCAGCACGCAGCACGCAGGGCGCGCCGCCGATAGGCTAAAGTCCGAAGCAAGCAGTGCCTGCATCCGAAATGCTAAAGTCCGAATCGGTCAAACAAAAGGCAAAAGTCTATCGTCCCGATCATAGTAAAATATATAATTATAAAGCCGCTGAACGAGTGAAAAAGCTCATTCAGCGGCATTTGCACAAAAAGCGATATCAAACATAAATCTTTGCGCAAACTTTTTGAAAAGTTGCACGCAACCGTCTAACATTTACCCATTTTGGCACCCCTTAGTAGAGGGGCACACAAATTTTTTCCGTTTTCTTCATCGCAAATAATTGTAAATAATTATAAATATGTCCCCGGCTTTGCAAGTAACTATGGGACACCACAACTCCTCACTCATATCTCCGCACTATTTCAAATCCGCCGCCGCAGGCGGCACAACAATTTCTCATTTCTAATTTCTCATTTCTCATTTTTATCAGCTTCTATCTCCTCACCCTATTATAAATCCGTCCGCGAAGCGGACACAGCAACTCCTCACTTCTAACTCCTATCTTCTCACTAGAAATACAGCGGGTGCTGCGAACCGGACAAGAAGACAAAATGACCGGTTTGGCAAAGGTGTTGGTCGGTACGTGAATTCAACCTTGTACAGGCGATGGGATTCATGCCGGCGGTACAGGATTGCAGGCATGCACTTAGAACCTTGACAAGTGAATAGCAGTGTCATTTGCACGGCAAAGCAAGGGGCACTGCATTATTTCTTCTTGTTTGAAAGATTTGACTTGATATTCTTCATCCTTTTCGTCAAATAGATTTTTTCACTGGGCGCGGGGCGCGAATGCGAGGGGAAGAACC
>CAMKLV010000056.1:0-24082 GCA_946413695.1 uncultured Ruminococcus sp.
GACGTAAAAGGGTGCTTTCGCAAAGCGGCGGCGCGCCCTGCGCGCTTACCAGTGGCTGGTTCCGCCGCTGTGGGAGAAGCCGCCGGAGGATGTATGCGAAATGCCGCCTCCGCCGCCTCCGCCGCTGCGTCCGCCGCCGTCAGAATCAATGCGGTGCTTGGTTGTGTGCGTCCGGATGAACACATCATCCTTGACCAGATATTTCGTGTCCTTCTGGCTGACATAGTTTGTCGGATCCAGCGACTTCGTGAACTTATAGTTGCTCTTAACAATCAGCATCGAAATCAGACCTGTCAATCCGCCGACCGCTGCACTGATCGCACTCCAGAGCCCGAATTTGAAGCCGTACCACCACGGCAGCTTGTTCGCAAACTCGATCTGTCCCTTATGGACATATGCATACTGACCTGTCTGCGGATTGAAGGTCATCGCGTCTTTCGGCAGTCCCTGCTTTTTGTAATGCTTCAGATCATCGCAGAACTGCTCCACGGCGCCGACATAATCCGACTCCCGCATATAGCTGATGATGTTTTCGCGCATGGTATCATTGCGGTCAATGCTGCTGCCCGGATCGGAATAGTAATAAAATTCGCCCATGCCGCTGTTCTCGATCGTGATCGCATGCATCGGCATGTTCAGCAGCAGAATCTCGCCGTCCGTCTCCTTGCCGTAAGGGACATTGAACAGCTTGTCATAGAGATTGTCTGCGTAATCCTCACAGTCATAATCCGCCATGCCGTCGCCGCTCTCATTCAGAATGCAGACCGCGACATACATATCAATTTCGCGGCTGACATCGCTGATGAGCTGGTCAATCTGCATCTGCTCATCTGCCGAGAGAAAGTTGTCCACATCGTAGAGCTTGCAGTTCGGGATTGTATCCTCAAGCGGTCTTGCCGCGGAGACGGAAACCGCCGCGCCGAATGTGCAGCTCAGAACCGCTGCAGCCGTCAGGATGAGATGAAGAAAGCGTTTTTTCATTTCAGAATCACCCCCACAAGCATGGTCAGTGCCGCCGCAGCCGCACCGAGACCGATACAGAACGCAGCAAGGCGTGATTTGCTCAGCGGCGGCTCGCCGACGAATTTCGCCGTCTGCCCGTTGAGCGCAAATTCATAGATTTTATCGTGATACTTGTAGGTCATGAACCAGACCGGCAGGAGCATGTACTCCCATTTTGTGCTCATGACTCTGATATCCGAGCGCGTGACCGAAACCGAGGAGTAGCCGGTCATCGACTGCCGCACAAGCTGATCGGATGCCTGCACCGCACGGTTCTGGATGCGCGGGAACATCTTTGCATATTCCATGTCATATTTCTCCGCGAGAAAACCGCTGAGATACTGCATCGCAAAGGGCTTGATCTTTGTGTAGTCAAAGGGTTCGACGGCTTCCATCAGTTCATCGTCGATGTGGCTGGCGCCGTCCGCCGGAAGTCCCTTGATTACAACATTTGCTTTTCGCGCAAGGGCATATTCCTGTGTCTCGGTGTAGCTGTAATTGCCGGATGTCCACGAACGGACACGCTTGCCGAGTGCATCCATATCCGCATTGACATTGACATCCGTCACCCAGAACGGAACATAGAGCCCGACGATCTTCTCCTGCTGACCGGCAGAGAGAAAATCCTTCGGCAGGAATCTGTGCTTTCTGACAAATTCCTTGAAATGCTCGATTGCCGTCTCGCGGTCGATCTGGAACGGCAGGACATAAGAGGGGCGGTATTCGCCGGAGACTCTGCCCTTGAGAATCACGGGATTGTGGCAGTAGTAGCAGAAGGTTGCAGCGGTGTTTTCATCCGCCATGATGGTCGCGCCGCAGCTGTCGCAGGAATAGACCGAAGTGTGTCCGGTGAAATCATCCTCGGCCTGCTGCTCCTCCTCGGGGCGGTCGGGATGCTGTTCCTCCTGCAGCTTTGCGATATCCTTCATTTCCTGCTCGGTAAAGCTGCTGTTGCAGTATTCGCAGACGAATTTCTGTTCCTTTGCAGAGAACTGAATATCCGCAGCGCAGTTCGGGCATTTGTAACCAAGTGCATCCATAGACGGGTATCTCCTTTCGGTGTAGTCATGCTGAAATATGATGTCATGTATATCCGCGCAGGATATACCAATTATTATACCATATAATTGCCCGAATTTCAATGGGACGGATGAAAAAAGTTAGGAGCGGTGAAAAAGTTAGCAGATAGGAGTGAGCAGATAGAAGATTCGGTATCGCCTTGCGGCGATCTATTCAAATCGTCCGCGAAGCGGACACCGCATCTCCTCACTTCTCACTCCTATCTCCTCACTATATTTCAAATTTGTCCGCGGAGCAGACACCGCAATTTCTAATTTCTCATTTCTAATTTCTCATTCACGCAAAATGCTCTTGACAAACCGGATTGACTGTGCTATAATAGCAGTGTAAACCGTTGAAGCGGAGAGAAACGATGTGTATGCCCCACAGAGAGTCCGGAAAAGCTGAGAGCCGGACGGATTACAGCGCATCCAATGGCCCGCAGAGGGCGCAGTGAAAGCTGCGACGTCAGGCACGCGTCAGAGGCCGGAGATATCGAATGCTGTATCTCACAAAGGGCACGGCAGCGCATATGCAGCGCCGTGAATCAAGGTGGCACCGCGAGCACCGCTCGTCCTTGACTGTAATGAAGCTGTCAGGGACGGGCGTTTTATTTTTTCCGTCTGCCTGACAAATCCGCCCGCAGTATCAAAAAAAGGAGTGTATACCCATGGCAAAGAACAATGAAATCCCGTACAAAATTTATCTGACCGAATCCGAGATGCCGGAGGCATGGTATAACTTCCGCGCAGACATGGAAAACAAACCGGCACCGCTGCTCGATCCGAAAACGCATCAGCCGGCAACGCTCGATATGCTCTCGCAGGTGTTCTGCCGCGAGCTTGCCGAGCAGGAGCTCAACGATACCGACCGCTACATCCCGATTCCGCAGGAGATCCGCGATTTTTACAGAATGTTCCGTCCGTCTCCGCTGGTCCGCGCATACTGCCTTGAAAAGCAGCTCGGCACACCGGCGAAGATTTACTACAAGTTCGAGGGCAACAACACCTCGGGCAGCCACAAGCTGAATTCCGCCATTGCACAGGCATATTATGCAAAGAAGCAGGGGCTCAAGGGCGTCACTACAGAGACCGGTGCAGGTCAGTGGGGCACCGCGCTCTCGATGGCTTGCTCGTATTTCGATCTGGACTGCAAGGTTTTCATGGTCAAGGTCAGCTATGAGCAAAAGCCGTTCCGCCGCGAGGTCATGCGCACCTACGGCGCATCCGTCACTCCCTCCCCCTCCGAGACAACCGCAATCGGCAGAAAGATTCTCGCAGAGCATCCGGGAACCGGCGGCAGCCTCGGCTGCGCAGTCTCCGAGGCAGTTGAGTGTGCCGTCACGAACGAAGGCTATCGCTATGTGCTCGGCTCCGTGCTGAATCAGGTTGTGCTGCACCAGTCGGTCATCGGTCTTGAGACCAAAATCGCGCTGGAGAAGTACGGCATCAAGCCGGATGTGATCATCGGCTGTGCAGGCGGCGGCTCGAACCTCGGCGGACTGATTGCGCCGTTCGTCGGCGAGCGTCTGCGCGGCGAAGCGGATTACCGTCTGCTCGCAGTGGAACCGGCATCCTGCCCGAGCCTGACGCGCGGCAAATACGCATATGACTACGCAGATACCGGCATGATCTGCCCGCTCGCTAAGATGTACACCATCGGCGCGGATTACATTCCGGCACCGAACCACGCAGGCGGTCTGCGCTATCACGGCATGAACACTGCACTTTCCGAGCTGCATGCACAGGGCATTCTGGAAGCGGTTTCCTATCAGCAGACAGAGGTCTTTGCAGCCGCAGAGCAGTTTGCAAGAGTTGAGGGCATCCTGCCCGCACCGGAGAGCTCCCACGCAATCCGTGCAGCAATCGACGAGGCAATGAAGTGCAAGGAGACAGGCGAGGAAAAGACCATTGTCTTCGGTCTGACCGGCACGGGCTATTTCGATCTCGCAGGCTATGCAAAGTACAATGACGGCGAGCTCCAGAACTATGTCCCCACGGACGAAGAACTCGCAAAATCCCTCGCCAAGCTGCCGCAGGTGTGACAGCGGTATCGCTTCGCGATGATTGAGAATGGGGGCTTCTCGCCCCCAAACCCCTCGCTGGGGATATTATCCCCAGACCCCGTTTTAAGGATGAATAAAATGCAGCTGCTATGTTTTCGGCGCAGCACATCCCGAAAGTTTTGACTGACTCTTTGGAATCCCGTTTTATGTATGAATGGGATGAAGCCGCTTTACAAGGAGAACACCTATGCTGACACACACCGGAACACAAACAATCGAGACAGAGCGGCTGATTCTGCGCCGCTTCACACTGGATGATACAGACGCCGTCCTGAAAAACTGGGCATCGGATGAAAAGGTGCAGTCGCTCTATTCCGAGCCTGTCTATGAGACAAAGGAGGCTGTTGCGGGGCTGCTGGAAACATACATCAGCGCCTATGCAAACGATGACAAATATCGCTGGGCGGTTGTCTCCAAAGAGAACGGCGAATGCATCGGGCAGATTGCCTATTTCCTCGTGGACAGCAAAAACCACTTCGCGGAGATCGAATACTGCATCGGTGCTGCATTCCAGTGCCGCGGCTATGCGACCGAAGCGACGAAAGCAGTCATCCGGTTCGGCTTTGAGCAGATGAACCTGCACAAGGTACAAATCTGCACAAAGACGATCAATCAGCCGTCGCGGCGGGTGATCGAAAAATGCGGCTTTACCTTTGAAGGCACGCTGCGCGATTACTTTTACATGGACGGCGCATACATCGGCAGACATTATTTTTCGATGCTGCGAAGCGAATACGAAGCCGGATATGCCGGCGCATAATTTTGACGGGGCAGCACGGCGCAATCTGTGCTGCCCGTTCTGATACAGGAGGTGTGACACATGCTGCGGATTCCGAATCTTCCGCTGCCGCTGGATTATACAGAGGAGATGCTGCGGGCGCAGGCGGCAAAAGCGCTGCACATCAAACCGCAGGAGATCAAAGCACTGAAACTGATCCGCCGCGCCGTTGATGCGCGCAAACAGGTGCATTTCATCGTGACGGCGGATGTCAGCACGGCAAATGACACAGCGGTTCTGAAGCGTCTGCCGAAGAATACAAATATTCAGCAGGTACAGCCGTTCTGCATGCCGCAGTACAGATCTGCGGCGCTGCCGCACCGTCCGGTTGTGATCGGTGCAGGTCCCGCAGGACTTTTTGCGGCATGGATACTTGCAAAGGCAGGGCTGGCGCCTGTCCTGCTCGAGCGCGGCAAATGCGTTGCGGAGCGGCAGAAGTCGGTGCGGCAGTATCAGCTGACCGGCAGCCTCGATCCGGAATGCAATGTGCAGTTCGGCGAGGGCGGCGCGGGCACCTTCTCGGACGGCAAGCTCAATACCGGCACAAAGGATCCGCGCATCCGGCAGGTTTTGCAGACCTTTGCGGACTGCGGTGCGCCGGAGGAGATTCTCTGGCAGGCAAAGCCGCATATCGGCACGGACAGGCTCGCGGTCTGCATCCCGAATCTGCGCAGGCGGATTGAGCAGGCAGGCGGCACGGTGCTGTTCTCTGCAAAATGCACGGGACTGACCGTCGCAGGCGGCAGCATCGTCTCGGTCGAATATGTGCAGAACGGAGAAGCGCATTCTCTGCGCACTGACCATGTGATTCTCGCCGTCGGGCACAGCGCGCGCGATATCTTTGCGATGCTCCGTGACATGCGCCTGCCGATGGCGCAAAAGCCGTTTTCGCTCGGCGTCCGGATTGAGCACAGACAGCGTGAAATCGACCGCCTCTGCTACGGCAAAGCGGCGGGACATCCGGCGCTCGGTGCGGCAAGCTACAAGGTCTCGGCGCATACACCGGAGGGGCGCGGCGTGTACTCATTCTGCATGTGTCCGGGCGGCACGGTGCAGGCAGCGGCATCCGAGCCGGAGACCGTTGTCACGAACGGCATGAGCTGCTTTGCCCGTGATGCGGAGAATGCGAACAGTGCGCTGCTCGTCGGTATCACCCCCGCAGATTTCGGCTCGGAGGATGTGCTCGCAGGCGTCGAACTGCAGCGCAGAATCGAGCGCGCAGCGTATGCCGCAGGCGGCGGGACAGGCAAAGCACCGGTCACGCTGCTCGCGGATTTCCTCAAAGGGCAGCAGTCACAGGCGTTCGGTGAAGTGCAGCCGAGCTATCCGCTGGGGACAGTCTTTGCAAGACCGGAAAGCTGTCTGCCGGAATTCGTCTGCGATGCGCTCCGCAAGGGTATTCCGCTGCTGGAACGGCAGCTCCGCGGATTCGTGCAGCCCGATGCCGTCCTGACGGCGCCGGAAACGCGCAGCTCCTCGCCGGTGCGGATTCTGCGCAATCCGGAGACGCTGGAGGCGGAAACGGTACACGGATTATATCCCTGCGGCGAGGGCGCGGGCTATGCAGGCGGCATTGTTTCGGCTGCGGTGGACGGCATCCGCTGCGCCGAGATGATTCTGCGGACGGTCTGAGACATGCGGATAAAGAGGTGAAACATCATTGCGGAAAACAGTGTACCTGATAGCAGCTGCATCTGTTTGTCTGACGGCAGCGTGCATATATCTGTACCGCATCCTGAAAGCGGACGCGGCATACACCTTTGCCGTGACATTCGGAACAACCGCATATCATTTCCTGATGCGACTTGCGGTCGGGGGCACGGTGAATGCATGCATGAAGAATCATGCCGATTATACGAAAAGCCGGTATCAGTGCAGGTCGTGGGAAACACGGCTGTACAAACGGCTGCAAGTCAAACACTGGAAGCATCGGCTCCCGACATTTCAGCCGGATTTATTTGACCCGAAAAAGCATAGCTGGGATGAGATCGTACAGGCCATGTGTCAGGCGGAGCTGGTTCATGAGATCATAGTGATTCTGAGCTTTCTTCCCGTCGGATTTGCCCATTGGTTCGGCGCATTGCCTGTGTTCATGATCACATCGCTGCTTGCTGCGCTGACGGATCTGAGCTTCGTGATACTGCAAAGATATAACCGCCCGAGAATCATACGGCTGATGCAGAAGGAAAATACCGGAAGAACGCAACATGCAAAATGCCCGAAGGCAGAATGAAACTGCTTTCGGGCATTTTGCATTATCTTCTGCGGCTGCCGGAAACTTCGGTGACAGTCAGCACGGCAGTAAAGGCTGCCGGTGCGGTGCCTGCGACGGGAAGATCGAGCGCGCCGCCGGAGGCATTGACCAGCACCCACGAGGTACCGGCAGGCAGCGCGGCGACCGCTGCACCGCTGAGGACAGTACCGTTTGCGGCAGCTGCGGCGAGCGTGCCGGAAAGCCCGAGCACGGTCTGCCCGTCGAGCGACTGCAGCGCGATCACGGGATCCTCTGCGGCGGCGCTCTGCACCAGCACATGCCAGTCGAAGGCGTAGACACCTGCTTCATTGACCGCGACGGCGTGGTTTGCGGCATCGAAACTGAGCCCGTTCCCGATCACGCGGGTGACACCGCTCAGCGGGATTGCGGCGCCGTTTGCGAGGGCGGTCTGCGCAGTTGCGAGCTGAATCTGGATTGCATCCGGTTCGGTGCGCGGCAGCGGAACCGGCGGTACCGGCGGCTGCGGAAAACCTCCGGGGAACCCGCAGCAGGCTGCTCTGCCGAGGCTTGCGTCAATCATCATGAATCATCACTCTTTTCTGATGTGATATCAGACAGTTATGTCTGTACTGTATCATATGCACCCCTCCACAATTACGTGCAGCGGCAGGCAGTGGCGGGCAGTGCCCGCCTCCAATTTGCGCGGGCAGTGCCCACCTCCATTTTGCTAAAGGTCTGTTTTGTGTATGCGGGTTTCATCATGTGTGTATAAATCAATCTTAGCGGATAATGCCTGCATCCGATCTTCTATAGCTGCCGGAGAACCATTTATAAGATCATGCGCGCAGCGCATACCGCAATTTCTCATTTCTATTTTCTCATTTCTAATTTCCAACTTCAAAACCGGTTGTGCTTTGAGAAAAAATATGGTATAATAGAGGCAAATGAACCGCGGGAAAGCGGGATTGTACGGGAGGCGTAGTTATGGCAAAGCGTGTATTTTTGATCGTACTGGACAGCTGCGGATGCGGCGAACTGCCCGATGCAGGCAGATTCGGAGACGAGGGCTCGCATACCATCCGGAGCTGCTATGATTCCGGAAAGCTCCATGTGCCGAATCTTGCGCGCATGGGATTGTTCAATATCGACGGCATCGGCGTCGGCACACCGGCAGAATCACCCTGCGCCGCATACGGCAAATGCGCGGAGCGCTCCGCAGGCAAGGATACCACCACCGGACACTGGGAGATCGCCGGACTGATCTCGACAATCCCAATGAAAACCTATCCGAAGGGCTTTCCGCAGCCCGTGCTCGATGCACTCAAAGCGGCAACCGGCAGGGATATCCTCTGCAATCTGCCGTATTCCGGCACAGAGGTCATCCGCGATTACGGCAGAGAGCATCTGGAAACCGGCGCGCTGATCGTCTACACCTCTGCCGACAGCGTCCTGCAGATCGCCGCGCATGAGGAGCTGATCCCCGTGCCGGAGCTTTACAAAATCTGCGAAAAGGCGCGTGAGATCATGCAGGGCGAATATGCCGTCGGGCGGATCATCGCAAGACCGTTTGTCGGCGAATATCCCGATTTCAAACGGACGGCAAACCGCCACGATTATTCGGTATCCCCGTTTGCCCCGACCGTGCTCGATGCAATTCAGGCAGCCGGTCAGAAGGTGATCTCCGTCGGCAAGATCGCGGATATCTTCAACGGACAGGGCATCTCCGAAGGCAGCCGCACCGTTTCCAATGATGACGGCATGGGCAAAACGCTGCAGCTCACCGCGCGCGATTTCGAGGGACTGTGCTTTGTCAATCTCGTGGAATTTGACAGCGCCTACGGTCACCGCCGCGATATCGCAGGCTACACCGAAGCGCTCAATGTCTTTGATGCGCAGCTCGGCGCACTTCTGCCGCAGCTCCGCGACGATGATCTGCTGATCCTCACCGCCGACCACGGCTGCGATCCGGCTGCTCACGGCACCGATCATACGCGCGAATACATCCCCGTGCTGATGTACGGCAAGCAGGTGAAGCCGCAGAATCTCAGCATTCGCGAAGGCTTCTCCGATATCGGGCAAACCGTCTGCAAATGGCTCGGCGTCGATGCATCGGAGTTTGCTGGCACCGCGTGCGAACTCTGACAGGAAACGCATATGAAATCCCGAATGGGAAATCACGCGCAGCTGATATGGATACATTATGAAAACCTTTTTGATTCTTACGCTATTCTTGCTGATTTCAGGAATGATGCAGCATATCATCCATGAGATGCTGCATCTCGCGGTCGGAAAGTGCGTCGGTTTATCCGTTGAACATGTCACATGGTTCTCGCATCACGGCGGAACAAAAGTGACATTTCAGGATGAAGATGCGGTCATCCGGAACAGCGATCACAGCATTCCAAAGCAATGGATCATAATGAACCTTGCCGGAATCATCGGGACAACGCTGGCTGCATACATATTTGTGCTGATCTATCTGCTGCTGCCGGTGAATCTTTGTAAGCTGTTCTTCTGGGTGCTGTCCGCAGTATTCCTGATGAGCGACGCAGGCTATGCAGTGCTTTGCGCCTTTGCCGGCAGCGGCGATCTGTATCTGGTCAGCAAGTATTTTCACAACAGTATTCTGATAAAGCTGATATCCGTTTGCATGTTGATTGTCAATCTGACTTTTTTTATTGTGATCACATGAGACCTTGCAGACGGGCATCATCCGCAGGGAGAGAACATGGAAAAAAACTACTGGAACGGCGGCGCGATGCTCGCACCGGTGCCGCCCGTGCTCGTGACATGCGGCACGATGGAGCATCCCAATATCCTGACCGTTGCGTGGACAGGCATCTGCTGCACGCATCCGCCGATGACCTATATCTCGGTGCGCCCGACGCGCCACTCCTACAATATCATCAAGGAGAGCGGCGAGTTTGCGATCAACCTGCCGACAACGGCACTTGTCAAAGCGGTTGATTTCTGCGGCGTGCGGTCGGGGCGCGATACGGATAAAATTGCGAAATGCGGCCTGCATCTTGTGATGCCGGAGCATGGCAGTGTCCCCGTGCTTGATGAAGCGCCGGTCAGTCTCTCGTGCCGCGTCACGCAGATTCTGCCGCTCGGCACGCATGATATGTTCCTCGCGGAGATTATCGGCACCGCCGCCGACAGCCGTTATGTGGACAGCAAGGGCAAGCTCAATCTGCAGCAGAGCGGTCTGCTCGCCTACGCACACGGCGAATATTTTGCGCTTGGGCGCAAATGCGGCGAATTCGGATTCTCCGTCCGCAAAAAGAAAAAGCCCCTGAAGCCGCGGAAATAAGGTGTCTCCGACGGATTTGTAATGGGGTCTTACAGTGTTGCTGCGCAAACTGTGCCCCAACCCCCGCCAAAGGTTCACTAGCCCTTAAGAATCCCGCTTTTATGTATTGATATGAAAAAGCCGCTCCGATTCGCGTAAATGGGGGCGGCTTTCTCACATCTCTACATAAACATGGGGTCTGGGGATCATATCCCCAGCGAGGGGGTTGGGGGAGCAATGCCAACAACTTAAGCAGTTGCGGCAGACGGTGAATTGCTTTGCAATTCACTTAGGGGAGCCCTCTATCGCAGGGCTCCCCTCTCCGAAAAACGATCCACCGGATCGTTTTATCGGATTCACCCCCGCGGAGCTCCTTCGCCGGGGAATTCCGCACTCTGCGGAGTGCGGCGAGGGCTCTGCCCCTCGACCCCGCAAACTTTTGAAAAAGTTTGATCAAAACTTTTATTTCGGCTTCGCCGTGTATTCCTTAAGTTGTTAGCGTTGTTTGGGCGAGCAGCCCCCATTCTAATTCATCGCGCAGCGATACCTTTTTCACGCTACTTCGGGTTTCGGGTTTTGTCACCGACATACCAGTAATCGCAGATGCTGCCGCCGGAGGCAAGTGTCTGCGCGCGGTGCAGCTTTGCATGCATCAGCTTTGCGGTTTCATGATCCATATCACACATCACCGGCAGCACATCGAGCAGCCCCTCACGCCGTGCAAAGTTGTTCAGCGGGCACTGCGTAAAAAGATAATAGAAGCCGTCGCGGTGTTTTTTCGCATCAAAGTTGAAGTCCCACGATTTCTCTTTATACTGCGGATGCTGCTCGAGCCACTCTGCATTCTGATGCATCATTTTATCCATACTTCTCATGCAGGAAGGTCGGTTCAGATTCATCATCAGCCCCATGATCTTCATAATCGGCGCCTGCACGGTATCATTTGCAGTCACGCGTAGATCATCGACAGTGAGCTTTCCCTTTGCGGCAAGGTAGACCGCGAAAAACACAAAGCTCATGTAGACATTTGACGCCATCGGATTTTTCGCGCCGATATCATCCATGCGGTTCAGCAGATCACGGTAAACGGGCTTTGCATCGCGCATAACAGCCGCAGCGAACGCGCTGCCGTGATGCCGTTTCAGCGATTTTTTCACCCACGGCGTCAGGATATTCCAGTATTTTCCGGTGTATTGCATCATTTTGATTCTCTCCCCTCATCCGTAGTTAGCACAATGCAACCACATATATTATAGCATATTATAACGTAAAAAGCAACCGGAGAGAAGGAATCTTTTGTGAAACGGTCTTCTTGCCGGAGTGCTTTCGATCAATGCAGGCGGGCGCTGCCCGCTTATAGCACAATCTTCCGCAAAAAGCAACAGAGGGATTTGAAATTAGAAATGAGAAATTGTGGTGCCGCCGCGCACGATTAAAAAACGCAATTCATAACTTGATAAAAGCCGCCGGAATCTGCTTCACGCACTTTCCGGCGGCTTTTTCTATTCAATCATACAAACGGGGGGTTGGGACAGCGTCCCATTTCAAATTCATCGGAGATACCTTATTCCGTTACCAGCTCGCGGACAGAGACGGCGCGGATGCGGCGCGATGAGAGGAATGCGCAGACAAAGAACGCCGCACTGACCGCGACTGTCGGCAGCAGGAACAGCTCCCCTGTCAAAGGTCTGTCAAAGCGCGAGATGCCGATCATCCGCATCAGAACCGCGAGCAGCCTGCCCGAGCCCAGCACCGAGGCAACGCATCCGAGAACGGAACCGGCGACCGCAACCAGCAGGAACCGCAGTCCGAACTGCAGCCGCAGCGACGGCACCGAAAATCCCAGTGCGCGGAAGATGCCGAGATCGGTGCGCTCCCTGAGGAACACTCTCCGGCAGATCATCGAAACAACAACCGCCGCAAACACGATCGAAACACCGTAGACCGCCCAGATGATCAGCTTCATCACAAGATTGACCGTCTCAATGATATCCGCCATATATGCGCCCGGTTCAAATTCTCTTGCCGAGAGATATTCGGACATTTCATCATTCAGCGCATTTGTCAGCGCGGTTTTCTGCGACAGATCCGCGAGCCGCACATAGCCGATATCCGGCGCATCAATGCCGAGGCGGCTGCCGCCTTCTGCGGTGATCTCCAGCACGCCGGAACAGCTGATCTGCTGTACGCTCTGAATCAGTCCGGTGATGATAAAATTCGCCTGTTTGTCACCAAACTGCACGGTCACCGAATCGCCGATCTGCTTCTGAACTTTATCCGCAAACAGCTCCGTCACCGTGATCTCGTTGTCATATTCCGGCAGCCTGCCTGCAAGCGGCTTTGTAAACAGCGACTCCGTGTTATACACTTCCAGCAGGATTTTTTCATCCTCGGCGTAGGTATATCTGCCCGTCCAGAGCAGGATTTCCGCATCGGGATCACAGCGTTTGCAGATTTTTTCCAACTCCGGCACATGCTCCTTTGTCAGTGCGCCGCTGAGCATATTCATCTCGATATCGCCGGTCGGCGTCATGAACAGATCGGCGTTGATGCCGCCTGTGAAGATCATAACCGTGCAGAGGAAGAACACCAGCAGCGCAACGATCGCCATGCTGCCGAAATAGCTCCGGAACCGCGATGTAAACTGCCGCAGCGCGACAAGAAAATGCAGTCCGCGCTTCCGGATCGGCATTTGCAGGCGGCTGTCAAAGTAGATCTCGCTGTGCCCGCCGGAGATTGCACGCACCGGCGAAATCCGCCCGACCTTTGCCGTCGCAAAAAAGACATAGACCATGCACACCAGCAGAATCAGGAACGCAGCCAGCGCGCATCTGCCGAGCGCCAGACGGTTGCTTGTCAGGATTTTGGAAAGGCGCGTGAACATCGCACCCATGAGGCTTGTGACAGGCATCGCAAGCAGCAGCCCGATGACGGAACCGAGCAGCACCGCAAGCGTATACTGCAGCGCCCAGACGGCGCGGAGATGCCCTTTTCCAAAGCCGACCGCCTTCAGCACACCGAGATTGACATATTCCGTTTCGACCGCCGTGCCGATGCTGCTGCCGATCACGATCATGACAATGAGCACCAGCAGAACCGTAAAGACCGCGACAAGCCGCGAACCGGTCGAGGCAATGATCATGCACAAATACCGCAGTTCCTCTTTGGTATTGACTGCAGATGCATTCTGAAACAGATCGCATTCCTTTTTCAGCGTCTTTTCCAGTGCGCGCAGATCCGTTCCCTCTTTGACATTGACATGCAGCTTGATGCCGCTGAAAACCGTCCGGTTCAGGTCATAAATGCCGTCGCATTTTGCAAGGATGCGGTCATAATCCGCCTGAGAGACCAGCGCAGTGCCGACGGTGCTGTCCACAACATCCTGATAGTAGCCGCGGACGGTGAATTTCTCGTCATAGCCGTTTTGCGTTTTGATCTGAATTTCATCGCCGATTTCAAACCCTTCCAGCCTTGCGAGTTTATAGGAAAGATAGGTCTCGCCCTGTTTGAGCGGCTGAAAATCCGTCAGACCGTTCAGCTGTTCATTGAAGAGCCGGTCAGTTTTCTGACCGCAGCGCAGAACCGTCAGGTCGAGCGATTCTTTGCCGCCTGCAAGAACCGGCGCGTCGATCCGGATGAAATGCTCCTCATGTGTGCCGGTGATCTCCGGATGCGACTGCAGCACATCGGTGATCTCCTGCGAGGGGGATGCTTCGAGCTGAAACACCCAGTCGCCGATCTGCTGCTCGGAAAAACTCTCATCGACCGTCTGCGCCAGATTTCGATTATTGCTCAGCGTGACCGTATAGGAGAGCGTCACAATTGCCATGAGGATGACAATGCCCGTAAATGCGCCCTTTTTGTGCCGCAGATTGGCAAAAAGCAGTTTGAAGATACTCCGCATGCCGCACCTCACCATTCCAGCGCGGCAAGCCACGCAGTAACCTGCGCCTCGCGGTGCTTTTCCGATTCTGCGGTATAAGGCGAAAGCGTCAGCTCACTGACCACCTTGCCGTCCGAGATGTAGATGATCCTTGAGGCACGCAGCGCGGCTCTTGCATCATGCGTCACCATCAGGATGCTCTGACCGGCGGCATTGAGCGCGGTCAGCAGGTCCAGCACCTCGGTTGTATTGCGCTTGTTGAGCGCGCCGGTCGGCTCATCGGCAAAGAGCAGCTCCGGCTCGTGGATGATCGCTCTTGCGACGGCGCAGCGCTGCTGTTCACCGCCCGAGCACTGTGCAGGCAGATGATCCCTGATATGCGAAAGCCCCATCTGTTCGAGCAGTTCATCGGCGCGCTGATCGGTTTCCGCTGCAGTGCGCTTGCGGTTGAGATATCCCGGCACGGTGATATTCTCGCGCAGGGTCAGGTTGCTGACAAGATGCATCTGCTGAAAGATGAATCCGAAGTCGCTGCGCCGGAGCGCAGTCAGCTGCTTCTCGCTCATTTTGACGAGGTCGCCGCTGCGGTAGGTGACGGTTCCGGCGGTTGCGCGGTCCATGCCGCTGAGAGCATAAAGCAGCGTAGATTTACCCGAGCCGGAAGCGCCCATAATGACGGTAAAATCGCCTTGATAGATATCGAGATCCATGCCGCTGAGAATGTGAACCTGACCGCCGTTGTGGGCAAAGCTCTTGCAGAGTCCCTTTGCGGAAAGAATGGTCTGTTTTTCCTGCATGATTGATTCCTCCGATTTTATGTCAGCATTGTGATGATCCGGATCACGAGATAATGAACCGGATAGAAGCCGTAGAAAAACCACTTGGCAAACTGCGGATGCCTGCCCTTTCTGCCGTTGTAAAGCGTTGTCATGCAGAAGTAGGCGAGCAGCATCATCGCAAGATCGAGCGCCTTATCGAGCCAGAAGCCTGCGTTGAATTCCGCGCCGATGAAGCCCGTCAGCAGCCAGAGCAGCGTCAGGGAGAGATACGCCGTAAATCTCGCCTTCGTTTTTTCACGGAAACCATGCAGAAACAGGATAAACAGCACGCCGAAGATCATCCAGTCTGAAAAGAGCAGCAGCGAAAGACCGCAGCACAAGGCAACGAGCAGCACACGCTGCCATGTTTTGCATCTGCTCTCCCACGCCATGATGCCGAGCAGCCCGAAGAACAGCGTGAAAATGACATTGGTTGTATGCCAGCCGTACACCGGCTGAAAAACGAGCCAGTCAAAGGGCTGTGTGATCAGCGCGAAGATTCCGAGCCGGAGCGCATATTTTCTGCGGTCACGCGTGTACTTGTAGCCGTCCGCGACAAAGAAGAACATCACCGGCGGACAGAAGATCGAAAAATGCGTGACAATGCGCATCCAGAGCGGCATCACGCTATACGGAACACCGACATCCGGCTGCTTCATGAGGATCCGCCACCCAAAGAGATGTCCCCAGAACATCAGGAAAATCGCAAGATATTTGCAGGCATCGCGGTTCAGAATCTGATATCTGCGCGGTTCGTTCATACAGTATCCCTCCCTGTTTCTGCTATGATACTGTCAGTATACCACATCTGCGATTAAGAAATCTTTAAGAGCCGGGCGGTTCATTCGTTTTTTCGCCGCCCCATTGCACTTTTCAAAATAATATGATATAACCGCGCCGTGCGCGGCTCCGATTTTACGCCCAAGAAGCGAAAAGTCAGGATTATTTGATCTTCCTCCCATTGCACTTTTCGACATAATATGATATAATCAAAACAGAGACAATACAAAGCAGCCCGTGAAGCAAAATACAGTGGAGGAGGTAAGAAAAATGAACCCGATTGATCCGAGTAAATTTTCCCTTGACTACTTACTTGAAAATAAAGTGATAACAATCTTATCACAGGATTATGTGTTCGAACACGGAACAGATTGGGATGAGGTTGATATTACAGAGTGCATCATGAAACGCATAACATATTTGTGCTATCGTGATGATTGGGGCTATCCTGATTATAGCAAACGGTTCAGCGGCGTGTTATATCAATTATATTATGGCAAACCGTACTTGTGGTATTATATGCATATAAAAGATGGTTTGGAAGACGGAACAGAAGTTCACTTCTATGATTCGGGCAAGGTCAAGAGCTATATGGTTTCGAAGAATAATAGGTTAGTAGGAAAAAGTTATGTATGGTATGAAAATGGAAAAATTGATAGGATTAATGATTGGGATCAACACGAGTACGTTGAGTTTGATGAGAATGGGGAAATAACAGCTGAAGGCAAATTGGAATTGATAGGACAGGGGAATTTATAGGGCAGGCATAAGCCCACCCCATTACATATTCAGCGCATTCCGCGTCTGACGATAGATCTCCAGCCGTGACAGCGATTTCGGACTATTATTGGTCTGATTCACTGTCCGGCTGTTGTCATTGCAGGGCGATCAGTGATTCTCTTCTGCACAGGGCAGCGCAACGGTCACTTCCAGCCCGTTTTCGTGATTTTCAAGCATGACGCTGCCGCCGGACTGCTCCGCGACAAATTTCACGATATACAGCCCGAGTCCTGCGCCGGATTCCGTTCCGGTGTTGCTGCCGCGGTAGAACTGATCGCAGATAAACGGCAGATCCGCATCGGGGATGCCGCCGCCGTAATCGCGGACATGCAGCAGGATAAAATCCGCATCCCGCGTGATCGTGATATCAACATCGGATTTCGCGTATTTGCGCGCATTGTGAATCAGATTTTCGAGCACCTGCGCAATCCGCATCGGATCGGCGCAGACATCCGCAGGAAAGAGCGGCTTTGTAAATCGGATATCCGAAAGCCCTGCGGAAAGCGAGCGAACCGTCTCCGCAGTCAGCGCACTGAGATCAAATGTCTCCGGCTGCATCCGCAGTCTCCCGAGATCGGAGAGCGCATGCAGCAGCATATCATCCGTGAGCTTTGTGATTTCATCGCATTTCTGCATCATCATATTCAGATATTCCGCGCGCTGTGCGGCATTCTGCGCCATGCCCATGTCAAGCGCCTCTGCATAGGCGCGCACCGAGGCGACCGGCGTCTTGATATCATGCGAGAGCGAGGCAATCACGGTTTTGTTGTTCTCAATCGCAGCCTTTTCGCGTGCGCGCGCATTGCTGATCTCGCAGCGCATGCGGTCAAATCCCCATGTGAATTTGCCGAAGTAATTGGAGCGTTCATATTTGAGCGGCAGATCAAAATTGCCCGAGGCGATCTCATCGGCAAAGTGCGAGAGCTTTTCAAACGGACGCAGCACCGCAAGGCAGCAATAGCCTGTCACGCCGCCGAGAAACAGCAGGCAGATGCCGCACATCAGCGGAATCCGGTAATCCTGCTGCACTGCCGGATCCTGCTGCTGCAGCTGTGTCCGGAGCGCGGCGGCTTTCTCCGCAGCGAGCGCAGAATCGCCGCGCCCTGCAAGCTGTTCGATCTCATTGAGCGCAACGAGCATTTCACCATGTTGTGTATTTTGCTCCGGCGCACGCAGCAGAAAAGCCGCGCCGATGAGCAGCAGCGCCGCAGTGAGCGCAAGCAGAATCAGCTTTTTCATGTATCCGCCTCCAGCATGTAGCCGAGCCGCCAGACGGTCTTGATATACCGCGGATTCGCCGGATCGTCCTCGAGCTTTTCGCGCAGCCAGCGGATATGCACCGCAAGCGTCGAGGGCTCGACCGCCGAGAATGCGCCCCAGACCTCCGAGAGCAGCTTTTCCTTTTCGATTGCGGTATTCCGGTGCTGACAGAGATAGAGCAGCAGATCGAATTCGCGCTGTGCAAGATTGACGGGGGTTCCGCCCTTTGTCACGGTGCGCGATGCCTGCCGGACGGTCACATCCCCGAAGCGGATTTCATCCTGCTGCTCGGAAAAGCCGTAGGTACGGCGCATCAGGGCACGGACGCGGGCGAGCAGTTCCTTGAGCGAATAGGGCTTCGGGAGATAGTCGTCGCCGCCGATTTCCAGCCCGCGGATGCGGTCATCCTCGGCGGTGCGCGCGCTCGCAAAAATCACCGGCACGCTGGATGCCTGCCGCAGTGTTTTGCAGATTTCAAAGCCGGTTGCATCCGGCAGGTTGATATCAAGCAGCAGCAGATGGAACCGCTGTTTTGCAAGAAGATCATATGCCTGTTCTGCGGTCTCCGCGTGCGTGACCGCGAAGCCGCAGCCCTCGAGCATCTGTTTGATGATCGCGGACAGTGCGGCGTCATCATCGACGAGTAAAATCTGTTTCGGATTCAAATTCTCAGCCCCTTTGTGATGTTGTCCCTGTGGTTATTATAGCAGATGCGGGAGCGTAAGTCAAATGGACTGCGGTCAGCACTGCCAACCGCAAGTGAATAGAGCATAATGAAAAGAGAAAAGCGAAAAACTGAAAGCCGCCCCAATCGCGTTTGACTGGAGCGGCTCCCGTTTATTCACTTCTCATTCCGCCGGAGATACCTTCTTCACCGGAATCCAGATTTCGCAGTAATCCTCAGCGGGATCCGCATGCGGCATCTCAGGATACGCCTCAACGCTGTAATCCCCTGCCGGCTGATACTCCGTGCTGTTCGGCATCCATTCATCCCAGATGCGCCGGTTTGTGCGCTGCAGCGTCTCGACGATCGGACCGCGGCACGGGAACACCGCCCATGTGCCCGCCGGAATCGTCCGCGTGAAGAATCCCGCCGGAATCTCACGCATCGGGCAGTAATCATCCGCGATCACATACTCAAACCCCACAGCATCCTTGCCCATGCAGATGCCGTACATCCCGCAGACGATCTTTACATCCGGCGTCTGCATGTATTCCGCCCAGTACTTCGGGATCTCCTGATACGATGTCTCATAGGAGAATGTTCTGCTCTTGCCGAGAACCGTAAACGCTGCTTTTTCTACAATTTTGTATTCCATAACTGAACCGCCTTCCAATGTGATTTTGATCTGCAGCGGTGCAAATGCCTTGAGATGCACGCCGCATTCCTTGGCAGCAGCGGGAGATACACCGTGAAAGCGCTGAAACGCTCTGGAAAAGCTGTCCTGCGATTCATAGCCGTATTTCAGTGCGATATCCAGCACACGCGCCCCTGATTGCGAAAGCTCCTGCGCGGCGACGGAAAGTCTGCGGCAGCGGATATACTCCCCCACAGGAATGCCGCAGAGTGCATGAAACATCCGCTGAAAATAATACGGCGAAACATACGCTTTTGCGGCGATATCCTCAATCCGCACCGGTTCGGTCAGGTTCGCCTCGATGTATGCAATCGCGTTCCGGATGCCGTCCGACAGGCTGTTCATGCGCCTCACGCTCCTCTCTCTGCTATGGTTTCAGTATAGCACAAAATCAGAAGCCCCGCCCGACTTTTTCTGCACCGGTCTGCGGTTCAGAGGTCGGTCAGAAAGACTGCAGGCACCTGCATCCGCTCAAGCTTGTAGCGCTGGATATTCGTCAGCGGAATCGCATAATGCCGCATGGAACGGCGGTATTTTCCGGATTTGATCTGGGCATATAAAGTACTGAGGAAGACCAGCGCCTCGGAATTCAGCGCGCGGCGATCCTCTTTGAGAAAGTCATATCCGCCGGCGCGGTAAAAGAGCTCCAGCGCGAGCGAGAGATCGCAGGCAGGCTCCGCAAGGATTCCGCGCGGCACCTGAAAGCCGCGTCCCCACTGATATCCCTGCAGAATCTGATCGAGCTGATGCAGCGTTTTGCCCTGCTGCGGCGGGAACGCATCGTTTTCGAGGTAGTAGTTCAGGGCGGCGGTCAGCATCTCCGGATCGGCATTGTTGTGCCGGTCGAGCATCTCCGATGCAACATCGCAGAGCAGCTCATCCGAAAGATACGCCGTCATGCCGTGCTGCAGCGCATCCGCAGGCAGATGTGCAAAGCCGCCCTCATCAAAGCGCGGATAATCCGCCGGATAACAGGGCGTATCGGGCGCATAGGCATCTGTTCCGGCGCAGTACATGCACCATGCATCATCGGCAGCAAGCGGGTGCTGCAGATCCGCACACAGCGCCTTCAGCAGTGCGCCGACGGTCGTCATTCTGTATTTTTCCATAGACTTCCTCCGTTTCCTTCCGGTGCCAATGCATCTTCCGGAAAAAAAACTGACTGCAATTTTGAGGTGTGCCTGTTCGATTTCTGCGCATAATGATTCTGTGCGGAACGCAAAGCTCAACATTCAGATTCCGCAGAGAGGAAGGACGCAAATGATTTTTCGCAAAACACGATCCGGTCTCCGGCGGATCACCGCAAGCGCTGCCGCACTCCTGATGAGTCTCTGCGGTGCGGTGCAGTTTTATGCACACAGTCTGCCGGATCATTTTTACACGGACGCTGACCGTCCGCTTTCGGTTGAAACGGTGCTGCCGGTGACCTTTTCGCATCGGTCGCCCACTGTTCCGCAGGCGCAGGAGGCGGAGCTGCGGCTTTTCGGGATGTTCCCCGTCAAGACGGTTTCGCTGACCACACTCGGCCCTGCAAATGTCTATATCGGCGGCGAGCCGTTCGGCATCCGGATGCTGATGGCAGGCGTCATGGTCATCTCGCTGAATGAGGTGCGCGCGCCGGAAGGCAGCCGCTCGCCTGCGGCAGATGCCGGCATCCGGACGGGCGATATCATCGAGGCGGTCAACGGCAGACGCATCGGGAGCAACGCGGAGATTCAGCAGGCGGTCGCGGATTCCGGCGGCGAGCCTGTTTCCGTCACGCTCCGGCGCGGTGATCTGCTGAAAACGGTCTCCGTGCAGCCGCTCTATGCGCCGGACGCACAGCGCTGGCAGACCGGCATGTGGGTCCGCGACAGCACGGCAGGCATCGGCACCGTGACCTATTATACGCGCAGTGCAGCCGGTCAGATCGCGTTTGCAGGGCTCGGGCACGCTGTCTGCGATGCGGACACCGGCGGGCAGATTCCGCTCGCTTCGGGCGACGTCATCGCAGTTTCCGTGCGCGATATCATCTCCGGCAGCGCGGGAAAGCCCGGTGAGCTGCTCGGCAGATTTGACATCGGGGAAAGCATCGGGACGCTCACAGCAAACACGGCATGCGGCATCTTCGGAACGCTCAGCAGCCTTCCACAGAAACAGATCGCCGTACCGCTCGGCTTCCGGCAGGATATCTCACGCGGGGACGCCCTCATCTATACAACGCTGGACGGCACATCGCCGCAGGCTTACAGCGTCGAGATCGAGGAGATTCGCGGCGAGGATGCTGCACTCCGGAACCTTGTGATCCATGTCACGGACCCTGCGCTGCTCGAACGTGCGGGCGGCATTGTGCAGGGCATGAGCGGCAGCCCGATTCTGCAGAACGGCCGTCTGATCGGCGCAGTCACGCATGTCTTTCTGCGTGATCCGACCAGAGGCTACGGCATATTCGCCGAAAATATGTATGCGCAGACCGCATCACTCGCGGCCGCCGCAGCGTAAACCGCGCAGATGCTGCCATAGTAAAGCGTCACCGCGGGAAAGAGAGAAGTATAAAAAAGGGGGCGCTTCGCTGAGAAACGCCCCTTCTGTCCATTCTAATTCGGTGCAGCTGAAGTCAGGAACGCTGCCAAAGTGCAGAGCCTTGATGTCTCTGCGTTATATATCGGGTTGGTTGTGCTTAGCGGCTTTCGTCGCTGAAACCGCTGTCAACGAGTTCAACCAGAGATGCAACCGCCTGCTCCTCATCAGTGCCGTCAGCAATGATGCGAATCGCGGTACCGCCGACGATACCCAGCGAAAGGATACCCAGCAGCGACTTTGCATTCACGCGGCGCTCCTCCTTCTCGATCCAGATTGCAGAGCGGAACTCGTTTGCCTTCTGGATAAAGAATGTAGCCGGGCGGGCATGCAGGCCGACCTGATTCTGAACCATGACATCTTTAATACACATATACTTTCTCTCCTTTATGATTTCAATAAGACCCAATTTGCGGACAATCGGAAATGTGCTCCGTATCGCTCCGTCACACACGGAAAAAAATTCGCAACTTCAAAAGCAGATTGACCGTCTGTGCTGCACACTGTCTGCCGTGCTGCCTGACCAGCCGTGCAGTCCTTATCTTTCACCCTTCTCGATTATACAGCATGTATAACACAGAAAATTTGTTTCAAATCCCGTTTGCTTTTGACATTTACGGAACCACGCTATCATTATACTGATTTTTTATAGGTTCGTCAATCTCTTTTCTACACAAAAACCATGTATACTCTCAAATTTCTCCCCTATGCTACATTCGGGGGAATGGAATCTCGCTCCGTTTGGTTATTTTCACGAAAATAATTTGTTGAAAACCATTGGTGGTGTGAACAGTTTTCAACAAAACAATTTGTTGAAAGTGCCAAAGGTCGATTCAACTATGCTCCGCTGACCATTTTGCCCAAAGGTCCGGACGCCGGTTTCGGGTAATTTCAAGGCTTTGCTCGGCTCTCCATTGTGCAATGTTTTTGTGATGTCCGCTGAGCAAAACCTGCGGTACGCCTTCGCCCTCCCAGATTTCCGGTCTGGTATACTGCGGGTATTCCAGAAGCCCGTTATAATGGCTCTCCTCCTCGTAGGCATCCGGCGCGGGCAGAACGTTCTCGCACATGCGCGCAACGGCGTCCGTCAGCACGAGTGCGGGCAGCTCGCCGCCTGTCACCACATAATCCCCGATCGAGATTTCTTCATCGACAATGCGGTCAATCACACGCTGGTCAATGCCCTCGTAGTGTCCGCAGAGCAGAAACAGCCGCGGCATCTCCGCCAGCTCGCGCACGCGCTGCTGCGTCAGGACATTGCCCTTCGGCGAAAGATAGATCGTGTGCATCGGCAGCTCAGACTGCGCCCGCACCGCCTGCCAGCAATCGTAGATCGGCTGCGCCTGCATCACCATGCCCATACCGCCGCCGAACGGCGAATCATCGACGCGGTTGTGCTTATCCTTTGTATAGGCGCGAATCTGGTGGCAGTTGACCGTGATCGCGCCCTTTGCGCGTGCTCTGCCGATGATGCTCTCGGAGAGCACCGCTTCGCACATCTCCGGAAAAAGTGTTGCGATCTCAATCTGCATCGTCAAACAGTCCCTTCAGCGGCCGGATCGCGATCGTATCCGTTTCAAAATCGACATGCAGCACGACGTCCGGAATCACCGGCACGAGCAGCATCTTCCCCTCCGGCGATTCGACCTCGTAGACATCGTTTGCGCCGGTCTGCAGGACATCATGCAGCTTGCCGTATTCGGTGCCGTTGTCTGCATCGACCACGCGCATGCCCTGTAAATCCTGAATGAAATAGGTGTCATCATCAAGCTCGACATCGCTGCGGTCCATATAAAGCACCGCATTGCGCAGTGCGTTTGCCGCCTCGGGCGTATCCACACCGGCAAATTTCATCAGCACCATGTTCTTCTGGACTGCGGCGCGCTCGACCTCCATCGGGATGTGATCTCTGCCGCGGTAAAGCGTTTCAAATTCGCTCAGGAACTCTGCGCTGTCGCACCACGGCATGACCTTGACCATGCCGCCCAGACCGTGTGTGTTGACAATCTTGCCGATTTCGAGATATTGTTTCTTCATTTCTGCCCCCTGTTCCGGATTGCTCCCGTATTTTGGCACATACCATTTTATTATAACACATCCCGCCCGAAAATGCAAGTGTTTTATAGCGGTATCTCCGATGGATTTTTAGATGTATCTCCGATGGATTGGGAATGGGGGCTGCTCGCCCCCAAACCCCTCGCTGGGGTCATTGACCCCAGACCCCATGTTTATG
>CAMKLV010000057.1:0-24039 GCA_946413695.1 uncultured Ruminococcus sp.
AGTGCGACCAAAGGGCGCCGCCCTTTGGAAACCTGCGAGCTTTTGAAAAAGCTCGCCCAAAACTTTTATTTCGGCTTCGCCGTGTGCGCCTTAAGTTGTTAGCATTGATGGGGGCGAGGAGCCCCCATTTTCAATCCGTCGGAGACGCCGCTGAACTGATCGCGTCCACGAGGATGTGCAGCCCCTCGATATAGCCGGGGAAGCCCTTGCCCTTGACGGTTGCGATGCATGCCTTGCGGATATACGAGATTTTGCGGAATTCATCGCGCGCATCCGGATCAGAGATATGCACCTCGACCGTCGGGAGCGAGACCGCCTTGACCGCATCGAGCAGCGCGACGCTGGTGTGCGTATACGCCGCCGGATTGATGAGAATGCCGTCTGCGGTGCCGTAGGCGGCCTGAATTTTATCCACCAGATCGCCCTCATGGTTCGACTGACAGCACTCGATTGTAATGCCGAGCCGCTCCGCCTCTGCCTCGAGCATGGCGGTCAGGTCGGCGAGTGTCTGTGTGCCGTAATGCTCCGGCTCACGGATTCCCAGCATGTTCAAATTCGGCCCATTCAGCACGAGTATATGCACAATAATCCCTCCAGATTTCCGCCGCAGCCGCTTCGGGCGTGCGGTCATTTTCGATTGCGGCATCCGCAAACTTCTGATAGAGCGGCATGCGAACCGCCGCCATTGCCTCCAGATCCGCGCCGATCGAAAGCGGTCTGCCCTCGCGGCTGAGCTGTTCGATCGGGCGGCAGATCTGATAGATTCTGCCGTTGCTGCGGAGCGGCGCCTCATTCTCTGCACGGGTGACAACACCGCCGCCCGTCACAAGGATCACGCCGCGCTTTGCGCTCTGCTCCAGCACAACCTCGGATTCGATTTTGCGGAACGCATCCTCGCCGCCCTCCGCAAAGATTTCCGGAATCGGCTTGCCCGCCTTTTTGATGATCTCCGCATCAAGGTCGATCTGCGGACGTCCGCTCAGTGCCGCCAGCGCATCGCCGATTGTCGATTTGCCGCAGCCGGGCATGCCGATCAGCACGATATTTTCCGCATCGCGCTGCATCACGGCACCGATCTCCGCGATTTTGCTGTCGTCGATCGGCTCGCCGAAGAAGTGCTCCGCCGCCTGCTTTGCCTGCGCGACAAGCATCGTCAGGCCGCCCGCATAGGGGATGCCGCGCTCTGCAGCCTGCAAAAGCAAAGCCGTCCGCGCCGGATTATAGATCACATCCGCGACGCCCTGCAGATGCGGGAACAGCGACAGATCAACAAGCGATTTGCCCGCATGCGGATACATCCCGACCGGTGTCGCGTTGACAATCAGCGTTGTATCCTCGTAGAATTCCGGCAGATCATCATAGGTGTATTCCGTGCCCTGCAAATCAAGAACAGTGAGCGTTTCGCAGCCGTCGAGCTTCGCAATTGCCTGAATTGTCTGCGAGACGCCGCCGTTGCCGAGCAGCAGCACATGTGCACCGTCAAAGGACAAACCGCCTGCACGCATCATGCAGCGCAGACCGTAAGCATCGGTGTTGTAGCCTTTCCACGAGCCGTCCGGCTGCCGCACCAGCGTATTGACGCTGCCGATTGCCTCTGCCAGCGGATCGAGCTCCGCGCAGAGCGGAATGACGTCGATCTTATAGGGGATCGTGACATTAAGCGCTTTCAGGCGCGTATCTGCGAGGAAAACCGGCAGTTCCTCCGGCTCCAGTTCATAGAGCGAATAATGTGGATTGCCGAGCGCCGCATGAATCTCCGGCGAGATGCTGTGTCCGAGCTTGCGCCCGATCAATCCGTATGGTGTTTGAAATTCGGTCATTGTAAACTCCTTTTTCATTTGGGATCATATAAAAATTCCAGCGTGACGGGAACGCCCGCCTGCAATTCAATCTTTTCGTATGCATAATCGCCGACCGTTTCGATGGAATCTGCATGATAACGCGGCTCGCCGTCCCGCATGCTGCTCATCGCGATCTTGGTTTTGCTGTGCATATAGCCGTCATAATCGAAGTTCTCGATTTTGCTGCACGGATAGTAGATATGAACAAACAGCGGCACATCCGCCGTGATCTCATATGCCTTTGAAGCAAGCACCGCATCCCTGACGCCGTATCCGTCGAAGCACAGCGCATCAACCGGCGTGACCTCCTGAATCTTCGGTGCTTCACGTTCCTTCTGCCGTTCGCTGTAGGAAACGGAATAATAAAACTCGCCGTATTGTTTCAGATCATAGGCGATGTATTCCGCCTCGCACAGACCGGTTTCCGGTGTTGTATAGGCAAGGTTCCGCTGCGCGGTGCAGTAAACGGCATGGGAAGCAGTCCAGTTCCGCTTCGCCCGCGTCTCCTGCGCAAAGACCGTCTCGCCGCGGCAGGAATAGAATACCGCACGTACGCCGCTTTCCATGCCGAGCAGCTGCTGCAGATGCATAAACTGTTTGCGGGACGAGAAATTCGACTCCGGATAGTAGCAGTTCACCGAAAAAACGCTGCCCTGCAGCACCTCGGTCAGATTGCTCCCGTCAAAGCGCTTTTCATAGAGCGGGGTATCTGACTGCCCGCGGCGCTCGGACTTTCGCACGGCATAAATATCCATCTCCCGGAGCCCCGGCACATCGGCATTGATCGTATCCCAGACAGCCTGCCGGATCTCCTCCGCCTGATAAGTATCCGCGCCGTCAACGCTGTTTTCCTCGCCCGTGATAAAAACCGTAAAATCGCGGTTATCATGCCGCATCTCCACGAATACATCCGAGAGCGGCTGCGTGCCGATCCAGCCCTGCCGCCGGTCAACCGTTGCTTCGGTCACCTCGGCAGCAAAGCCGTATTTCTGTTTGATATATGCCTGCGCATTGAAGGACGCCTGTTCCTCCCATTTGGCGTTCTGTTCCTTCTGCTCCTTGGTATCGCAGGCGGTCAGCAGCAGATAGGGCGCGCACAGCACCATAAACACTGCGGAAAGTTTTTTCTTCATCTGCATGATATGTCACCTCCGGATTCGTATGGTGACATCATAACACAAACCGCCGCAGAATGCAACAACACAGCGGTTACAATCCTTTTACAGTTATACGATCTCCGTATAATTGCCGAGCAGCGTGAACGAATCGCAGGAGCGTTCGAGCTCACAGAGCAGCCCGAGAATGCCCTCCTGATGCACATTGCACTCAAGGTCCATGTAGAAGCGGTAGGAGAAATTCGTGCCGGGGATCGGCATGCTCTCAAGCTTGCACATATTGATGCCGAGCGCCGAAATCTTCGCGATCATCTGATAGAGCGCGCCGGGGGAGTTTGCGCAGTTGACAAGGATGCTCATGCGGTCCGCGCCTGCATAGCACGAGGCGCCCTTCGTGATGCACAAAAAGCGTGTATCATTGTTGCTTTCGTTCTGGATATCATCCGTCAGGACGGAGAGCCCGTAGAGCTTTGCGCAGGCTTCACCGGCGATTGCCGCAACGGATTTATCCTGCGCCTCTGCAACACGCTGCGCCGCATGCGCCGTGCTGACGCAGGGGACAACGTCCACGCCGAGCTTCTGGATGAAGCGGCTGCACTGTCCGGCTGCCTGCTCATGCGTATAGATCGTTTTGATATCGGAGAGCTTTGCCTCCTTCTGGGTCAGCAGAACGTGCCGGATCAGCTGCCGCACGCTGCGGACAATGCAGATATCCGGCTCGCGCAGGAGATCGTAAACCTGCCGCACAGAGCCGTGGACACTGTTCTCGACCGGCAGAATCCCGAACTTGCAGAGTCCCGCCTGCACCGCCTGCACGACCGCCGGAAAGCCCTCCATGAAGATGATATCGCCCTTGGGGAACAGTCTGTCCGCCGCCGCACCCGCATGGCTGCCCTCAACGCCCGAGACCGCGATGCGGCCGGTCTGCGGAAAGACATTCTGCTCGTTCGCGCACATCGCGGCAACACGCGCTGCAACACTCGTCGCCGGGATCAGCTGCGCCGCCTGCCGTGCGCGCGAAAGTTCAAGAATCATGCGGAACAGCTGGTGCGCCGCGTCGCCGTATTCGCTGCCCGCCTTCTCGCGGATCCGCATCAGAATCTCGCGCTCGCGCGCCGGATCGTAAAGCGGCTTCGAGGGATCGCGTCTTTTCGCATCCGCAACCTTGTCGATCAGCGCCATGCGCTTGAGGAAAAGGTCCAGCAGCTCATTGTCCACCGCATCAAGCTGCGGACGAATCTCCGATAACTCCATAAAAATACTCCTTTTTCAGTTTCAGTCATTTCTCCCGCATCGCAGCGGTTGAAATGATCACATACAGCAAAATCGCAGGAATAATCAGCGCGTTCAGCAGTGTCAGCCTGCTGTTATGAAACAAAATTGCGCATGCGTTGACAAGCATCATCACACCTGCCATGAGAAAAACAATGCCGCTCTGCCGGTAATAGGGCTTCGGATCAGGCTTGTTCTCCCGATCTGCCGGATACAGATTGTTGAGCAGCGGTCCGCGCTGCAAAAGCTGCATGACACCAAGCAACCAGAAAGCGCACGCAGACACGATCAAAATAACAAACAAAACAATTTCAACAGCAGTCATACGCCCACCCTGCAATCCTGCTCAAACTGCATCACAGAGCAGCACATCGAGCACCGTCAGTGCTGCCGCCGCTTCGACAACAGGCACCGCACGCTGCGCAATGCAGGGATCGTGCCGTCCCTTGATCTCAATCGTTGTATCGGTGCCCTCGGGCAGAGAGACCGTCTCCTGCTGCTGCGCAATCGAGGGCGTCGGCTTGATTCCGACGCGGAACCGCACCGGCATACCGGTTGTGATGCCGCCGAGGATGCCGCCGTTCCGGTTTGTTTTTGTGATGATATTGCCCTGTGCATCCGTGCCGAACGGATCGTTCGCCGCAGAGCCGCGCATCTCCGAAAGCGCAAAGCCGTCGCCGAATTCCACACCCTTGACCGCGGGAATCCCGAACAGCACACGCGCCAGCCGGTTCTCGATGCCGTCAAACATCGGGTCGCCGAGCCCCGCAGGCAGCCCTGTCACCATGCATTCAATCGTGCCGCCGACCGAATCGAGCGCCTCACGCGCAGCAAGAATCTCCTGCTGCATCTGCGTACCCTTTTCATCGGAGATCACGGGGAACGCTTTTTCCGCGATCTGCGCAAACAGCGCCGCATCCGGCTGCATCGGGAATGCATCGTCCCGCACACTGCCGACAGACGAAAGATGCGCACCTACGTAAATTCCACGGCGTTCGAGAATCTGAATCGCAATGCCGCCGGCAGCACAGATCGGTGCAGTCAGGCGGCCGGAAAAATGTCCGCCGCCGCGCATATCCGCATGCCCGTGCCACTTCATATAGGCGCTGTAATCCGCATGAGAAGGGCGCGGTTTCAGCGCAAGATTGCTATAATCCCCCGAGCGCGTATTCGTGTTTGCAATGCGGATGCAGATGGGAAATCCGGTTGTTTTGTCCTCGAACACGCCGGAAACGAACTCCGGCACATCGGGCTCTTTGCGCGCGGTCGAGAGCGCATTTCTGCCGCCCTGCCGCCGCTCCATGAACCGCATCAGCCGGTCAAAATCGATGTGCTCGCCCGCCGGCAGACCCTCAATCAGCGCTCCGATGCCGTTGCCGTGCGACTCGCCGTAGATGGATACGCGCAGGCGTTCTCCGAATTGTGAAGCCATATTGAGCCTCCTGAATCAATGTATTTACGTATCTTTCGTGATTTTTCCGCCAAGTTTGCAGTAGTCCTCGAAGAACGCCGGATACGATTTGTTGACCGCCTCCGCGCCGAGGATCGTGACAGGCTCCGTGCAGCGGATTGCCGCAATCGCCGCCGCCATGACAAGCCGGTGATCGTTCTCCGCATCGACCGTTCCGCCGGTGAGCTGTCCGCCGTGGACGCACAGCCCGTCCGGATATTCATCCACCTGACCGCCGAGCGCGCGGAGCATCGCTGAGGTCGAAGCCAGCCGGTCGGATTCCTTCAACCGCAGCCGCTCCGCCTTTTCAAAGCGGCAACCGCCGTCGCTGAGCGCCGCCCGCACGACAAGAATCGGGAGCAGATCGGGGATTTTCTCCATATTTACGTCAAATTCCGAGATTGTTCCACATGAAACAATCGTCTTCGATGCGCTTTCCGTGACGTTCGCACCGGCGCGCTGCAAAATCGGGACAATCTCCTTGTCGCCCTGCGTCGAATCCGCATGCAGCCCGCTGACCGCGACACTGTCCTCCGGCTGAATCGCGCCCGCCGTCAGCCAGAACGCCGCATTCGACCAGTCGCCGTCAATACCAGGATCGTCCGGAAAATGCAGCACTTGCTTGCCTTTGATGTAATACCGCAGCAAACCGGATTCCGAAGCAGCCTGAATCTCCGCGCCGAACAGCCGGAGCGTTTCCAGCGTCATATCGACATACGCCGCAGATTGCAGCGGTGTTGTCAGCCGGATCTCGCTGTCCTGCCCGCAGAGCGGCAGCGCCATCAGCAGACCGCTTAAGAACTGCGAACTGATGTTTCCGGGGATTTCGTACAGTCCGCCGATGAGTGCGCCGGATGCCGTCAGCGGCAAAGATGTCTGCGCAAATTGTACGCCGTGCGCGGACATTGCATCTGTCAGCGTCCCGATAGGGCGCTCCGGCAGTCTGCCCGCGCCTGTGACGGAAATCTCACTGCAGACACACATCGCGACCGGCAGCAGAAAGCGCAGTGTCGAGCCGCTTTCGCCGCAGTCCAGATGCGCCTGTGCCTGCCGTCTGATCGGCGTGATGCGAAGTCCGGATTCCGTTTCTTCAAACGCCGCGCCGAGCGCTGTCAGGCAGCGGATTGTCGCCGCAATATCGTCACAAAACGGCGTGCGCAGCGGCAGAATTCCGCCCTCCTGCGAGAGCGCCGCACAGATCAGCTTGCGGTGCGCATCGGATTTTGAGGGGATCGCCGCAACCGTTCCCGAAAGCCTTGCCGGATAGCAGGTGATGTTCATGCCATATCCTCCATGCCTTCTGCAAAGAGCTTTTCAAGCTCCGCGATCGGCATCTTCTCCATGCGGCACTGCCCGATCTTCTCCGGCAGAATCACCGTGATATCGGAGGCAGCCGCCTTCTTGTCAAGTGCTGCGATTGTTGCCATATCCGCCGCGGAATAGGGGCAGACAACCGGCAGATTGTTCCGCTTGATTGTGTTCAAAATGCGCGTACATTCGTCAGAATTGAGCAATCCTCTGCGGAGGGCAGCGCGTGCGACAATCGCCATGCCCATCGCAACGGCATGCCCGTGCGAGATTGCAAAATCGCTGAGCCGCTCGATTGCATGCGCCGGTGTGTGCCCGAGATTGAGCAGCTTCCGGACGCCGTGCTCCTCGGGATCCTCCATGACGATCTTGGCCTTGTACGCCACTGCATGCGAGATCACGGACTCAAGCTGACGCAGCGGATTGCCGGATTCATAGATCGCAAACAGCTCCGGATCGCCGAGGATACCGGTCTTGATCGCCTCCGCAGCGCCGTCCGCCATTTCATGCGGCGTGAGCGTCTGCATGGTGTCCACATCGCAATATACGCCAATCGGCTGATGGAACAATCCCGCGAGATTCTTGCCGTGCGCTAAGTTGACCGCAGTCTTGCCGCCGACGGATGCATCCACCGCCGCAAGCAGCGTGGTCGGCATCTGGACAAAACGGATGCCGCGCAGATAGCAGCCCGCAGCAAAGCCGGTCAGGTCGCCGATGACACCGCCGCCGAGCGCAACCGCAAGGTCTGTGCGCGTCAGATGCGCCTCGGCAAAGGATTCGAGCAGCGCGCCGAGCACGGCAACCGATTTGCTCTCCTCGCCCGCCGAGACCACATGCGTGCTGACCGTGAATCCCGCCTCTGCGAGCGACTGCTTCACACGGTCAAGATAGAGCGGCGCGACGTTGCTGTCGCTGACGAGCATGACGCGGCAGGGCTTTGTGACTGCTGCAAGCTCCGTGCCGATCTGACCGAGCAGTCCGCTTCCGGTCAGAATCGGATAGGTTTCGCCCGAGGGCGTTGTCAGAATTTGTTTGTTCATGGGTGTTCCTTTCGTTCAGGTTTCCGCAGCGATGCCCGCTGAATGGATCATCGCCTGCATGGTTTCTTTATCATTCGCGCCGATCACGATTTTTGCCCAGTGATCCGGATCGTTCACATCATAAACGCTGAGCATGCCGGAATACTTCAGTTCCGGATCCATGAGCTTCACATGTCCGGTTTCCAGAAATCCCCTGACCTGTGCCGTCTCAAACCGGCTGACACCGGTATCCTCGCCGCCGTCATAGACCGAATCCTTGCATGCAAAGATATAATAGATATAGCGCCATGCGCCGTGCTTTGTCAGGCGGATATCCTCCGGCTTGACATTCAGCACCAGATTGTGCAGATCATATTCCGTCTGCACCGGCTCTCCGCGGAATGCGCGCTGACCGCGTTCCGTTCCCGCGGGCGTCAGCACCTCCGCCGCTTCATCCGTCAGCGAATTGTAGTCCGAAGCATAAAATAGCACAGCCGCATCCGGTGCAGAAGCATCCGAAGCATATTTATCCGGTTGCTCCGCATCCTGTGTGACCGATTCCGGCACGCGGAATGTAAAGCCGTTCAGTTCAATCTGATGATAGGATTCCGGCACAGGCTGATCCGGAAATGCGTCTGCTGCCGGCGCTGCCTGCGGATTCAGCATGTTGATTTTGAGCCAGATATACACCGGCAGATTCGGGAAAATCAGCCAGATCAGAAGAGCGGTGCCGAGCAGTGCTGCGATGATAATGCCGAGACGATTCAGAAACTTTTTCATGATAATTCCTCATCAGCGTGGTGTGTCAGATTTTTCCATTTTCCTGCTCCTGCACAATCTGTGCAGAATTTGCGATTTGATGCAATGTCTGCATATCCTCCGAAAAGAGGAGCGCGCCGCAGCTCCGGTTCAGATCATTCCGGTCATAAAGCCACAGATACAGCGCATAGTTTTTCGGGGCGGTTTCCTGGGTTTCGCGCAGAATCAGAAACCCCTTTGCGGTCTCATTCTCAAACGAATAGATCTCCTTCGTCAGATAGTTCCCGTTTTCCGGCTCCGAACAGATTCTTGTTTTGCCGTGCCAAATATCCCGCTTGATGCCCATTGAAACGGTATACAGCGATGACGCACGCGCATCCTTCGGCCGGAATTTCGGCCATTTGCTGTCATAATCATCCTCTGTGAGATTCAGGATAAAATCCCAGAGCTCGTATTCCGTTTCCGGCGCACTGCGGTGATACGCCCAGATTCCTTCTTCCAGATATTCCGGCTTGATCCTCTGATGGTCAAAATTCGACGCCACATCCCGGAACATGACCTGCGTCTGCAATTTTTTGGAAGCGCTTTCGTTTTTGCCTGAAAAGATCACCCTACCCTGTATATGCCCTGTCTCGGTCATATCGTCCGGCAGATACAGCCGCAGACCGCGCTCCTCAACCGGCACGTAATTCTCCGGCAGCTTTGTGTCCGTATACGGAAACGGCACGGAAGTCAGGTTGTATTCGTCACCCGTCAGGCGGACAAGCGCCTTTGTCGGAACAAAGATCGCGAACAGCAGCATGCTCGCCAGAAGAAAAACCGGAATCAGCGGCAGACATCCGAACAGGGTGATCCATGTGATTTCCTTTTTGTCCATTTCGATGTCCTCCGTCAGAGTCTCAGAATGCAAGGAACTGCGCCAGCGGCTCTTTTGCATACATCTCCCGCACCGGCATCTGCATGCCCGGTCTGATGTATTCAAAATCCGCACCGCTTTGATGCAGCAGCGCAAAAATCCGCATCAGATCGTCTGTCAGCTCCGGCGTGAGAATTCTGTCATCCGCGAGCGTCCCCGTCTGATGGTTATACGCGGGCAGAATCTGTCTTGCCTGCAAACAGGCTCTCCAGATGCCGGTATTGCCGTAGGAATCGGCAGCGTTGACATCCGCACCCATGCCGATCATCCGTTTCAGGATTGCAAATGCACGGTCGGCATCCGCCTGCGTGGAGCAGACCTCGACGCCGCCGAACGCCGCACCGCGGTTGACATTCCACCGCGATTTCATGATCGCCGCATTGATCGCATCATGGAACACAGGTGCGCGCCATTCATTGCAGCAATCCGGCGATTCGATAAAGTTGACATCGGCATTGCGGTCGAGCAGCAGCTCCGCGATCGCAAGCTGCCCGCATTTCAGCGCGACCTGCAAAGGGGACTGCCCGTCATCCTTTTTGGGCGGCTGCTTTGCGGTGCAGGCGATGAGCTCCGGCTTTTTCTCCAGCAGTGCCCCGACTGCCGCAAGGTCGCCCTGCCGGATCGCCTGAAACAGTTTCTTCATACCGCGCGTCCCCGATCAGTTGCCGCCCGCGGATGCCTTTGCGATTCTGCCCTCTTTCAGGCATTCGCAGAGCGCCTCGGCATCGTTATTTTCGAGCGCCTCGAGATAGGGCTTGAGATTGTCGATCAGAATGCGCAGCTCATCCGCGAGATATTCGCGGTTATCAAGCATCAGCTCCGTCCACATTTTCTCATCGAGACGCGCAACTCTCGTCAGATCGCGGAAGCTGCCCGCCGAAAAACCGCGGCGCTTCTGCGCGGTCGGGGATTTGACATAAGCACCCGAGACAATATGCGCAAGCTGCGAGGTATAGGCGATAATGCGGTCATGCTCATCCGGCGTGGAAAATGTCAGATGCGCAAACCCGATATCGGTGAAGTAGTTTTTGAGCATTTCCAGCGTCGGCAGATCGGTCGCGGAATCCGGCGTCAGGATCATCGAAGCACCGTCAAAGAGCGATTCGGTCGCATTGACAAAGCCGCCGGTCTCCTTGCCCGCCATCGGGTGTCCGCCGATGTATCTGTAGCCGTTTTCGGCGGCAAGCTGCGCCATTTCGCCGACAACCGCCCGCTTGACGCCGCAGATATCGACGAGCACACATTTCGCCTCGCCGAGAATTGCGGCATGCTCTCTTGTCCATTGAACCGCCGCAGCCGGACGCAGCGCCGTGATGACAAGGTCACATTCGCGGAGCAGTTCATCCGTCAGTGCCTTGTCCATTGCGCCGGTCATACGCGCAAACATCATGACCTCCTGATCGAGATCATAGCCGTAGACTGTGTGTAATGTACGCGATTTCGTCGCTTTTGCGTAGGAACCGCCGATCAGTCCCAGACCGATAATTGCAACATTCATGTTATGTCCTCCTCTGTAACAACCGCTCTGCTTTTTCTTTTCCGTACCACAACGCCCAAGCATCCTGAAGCAGCGGTGAGATATGTGATTTTGTCATATAATACCAATCTGCACGAAACGGCTGCGCCATAACCGCATCAATATCCTGCTTATCGTAATAGAGATACGGGCTGCATTCCCCAAGCAGCAGCGTATCCGGATATTTTTTCATATATGCAGCAGTCATTTCCAGCAGCAGATCAGAATTCATGACCTCATCATCATCATAAACCGCCTCAAAGAAAATCTCTCTGTAGTACATCCCAAACGGTTCCGGATATTCGTTTTCCTCCGCCGTATCAGCATATACGCGAATACCCTTGCGGACGCCGTCAATGTCTGTCCGCCGCCACAGATACAGCGATGCCGCCGATTCATATATGATCTTTATCCCGAGCGGTTCGACCATATCCGCCAATTCCCGAATAACTGTTTCACGCGAACGCTTGGGAATATATTTCCGATTCAGATGCATACTGCTTCCCATGCGATTCTCCTATTCTGCGGCATTCATCTCCGCAATATGCTCCAAAGAATCCGCCTGCATCTCCGTCCACGCCGGACGGAATCCGGATTTCACCGCGTTGCGCGCCGAGGGCAGATTGCACCACGCGCAGCAATAAAACGGCACCTTGTCCCGATTGAGAATCTCAACCGCAAGACGGCTTGTCAGTGCGGCAGCGATGCCTTTTCGGCGGTATTCCGGCAGCACGTCAATCCCGATCTGCCACATCTCCGCGCAGTCCGCAGAGCAGCCCGCAAGCCCGATGAGCTTCTCCCCGTCATAAGCACCGACGCCGAGAACATCCAGTTCTGCGCGCTTTTCGCAGAGCGCATTCGACCATTCCGGCAGATAGAGCGGCGCAAAATCCTCATGTGTCAGCACGCGCATTTCATACTCGCAGGGGAGCGCCTCCAGCTTTCTGAGATCCGGCAGCCAGTATTCCGCAGTTGTCCCGATGCCGTATCCGAACGGCTTGAGCGCCTCATGCAGCACATGCAGATGCGGCGGCTCGAAGCAGTGCGCGAGGATATAAGTATCGAGATACCGCTTTGCGGCAGGCATCAGTTCCGGAATCGCCGATGCAACAATATTGCTCCCGTAGCTGACCATATAACAGGCAGCGGGCAGCTTCAGATATTTCCTTGCATCCGGCGAATTCGCCGCCTGCACCACAACCGGATGCCGTTTTGTGAAGTCCTCCGGCGCGCAGCCAAGGTCAACCGCAGACTGCCGCAGCGCCGTTTCAAGTATTGTTTGCTGTGTCATAGTTGTTCCTCTCAGCGCGGCTTGTATGTGCCTGCGCGGAGCATCCGCCGCATGCGCTGCGCCTCGTTCGCTTTGAAGCCGTGCTTTGCGTAGAACGGCATTTTATCCGGCATCGCGCAGAGCTCGACGGCAATCTCTGTGCCCGGCACACCGTTTTCGTCGATAAACCGCAGCAGATGCGTCATCAGCAGATTCCCAATCCCGCGCCCCTGATAATCCGGATGCACAATCACATCTTTGATATAATAGCAGAGCCCGAAATCACCGATCATCCGCGCCATTGCAACGATCCTGTCGCCGTCATAGATACCGACGCGGAAGATACTGTGTTCCAGCGCCAGTGCAGTCTGTTCGCGGGACGGCGCACCGTCCCAGACTGCATTCCAGAGTGAAATAAACGCATCTGCGTCAAAATCATTGTATCGAATATCAAGGACAGATTCCATATCCCGTTCAGACCTCCTGCATGAAGCTGTGCAGACCGTGCAGCTTTTTCGCCAGCGCGTCAAACGCTTCCGGCTTGATCGACTGCGGACCGTCACAGACCGCGTGCTCCGGATCGTTGTGCACTTCGATAATCAGACCGTCTGCGCCTGCCGCAACTGCCGCCGGAGCGATCTTCGGCACCATCCATGCCTTGCCGCAGGCATGCGAGGGATCGACAATCACCGGCAGATGCGTCAGATGCTTGAGCACCGTCACCGCACCGATATCGAGGATATTGCGCGTATAGGTCTCAAAGGTGCGGATGCCGCGCTCACAGAGAATGACATTGTGATTGCCGCCCGCCATGATGTATTCGGCGCTCATCAGCCATTCCTCATAGGTCGCGGAAAGACCGCGCTTCAGCAGCACCGGCTTCTCCTGATGTCCGAGCTCCTTGAGCAGCGAGAAATTCTGCATATTGCGCGCACCGACCTGAATGATATCCACATCCTTGAACGCCGGCAGATGCTCCGCGTCCATGATCTCGGTGACAATCGGCAGACCGGTCTCCTCGCGCGCGATTTTCAGCAGCTCGAGCCCCTCGAGCCCCATGCCCTGAAAGGAATAGGGCGAGGTGCGCGGCTTGAAAGCACCGCCGCGGAGCACGGTCGCGCCGCTTTCCTTGACCTGCTTTGCAATCCCGACGATCTGCTCCTCGCTCTCGACCGAGCACGGTCCCGCCATGAGCGTCAGCGTGCCGCCGCCGATCTGCGTATCGCGGACACGGATGACTGTCGGCTCCGGATGAAACTTTTTGTTTGCATGCTTATAGGGCTCCTGCACACGCTTGACATCCTCAACAATCTCAAGCGCCGAGATCAGATCAGGGTCGATTGCAGCGGTGTCGCCCACAAGTCCGAGGATTGTGTGCGAGGTACCGACGCTCTTGTTGACGCTGATCTGCTTTTCCTCCAGCCATGAAATCAGGCTGTCGAGCTGCGCCTGATTGGGATTTTGTTTCAGTACGACGATCATAAAATGAACTTCCTTTCAAAAAATGCCGAAAATCGCGGTTTTCACTTGACGAAACCGGAAAAATCGGATATGATATAAGAGTATGCGCCTGATAGCGGCGCTCTCAAAATCAACATGATTGGACGGGTTAAAAATGGAAACGAATTCTTCAACGAAGGAAAAATCCGGATTCGGCTCAAAGCTCGGATTTATCCTTGCAGCAGCCGGCTCCGCAGTCGGACTCGGCAACATCTGGCGCTTTCCGTATCTTGCGGCAAAATACGGCGGCGGCATCTTCCTGCTGATTTACCTGATTCTCGCCGTGACCTTCGGCTTCTCGCTGATGATCACAGAGATCGCAATCGGCAGAAAAACCGGCAAGAGCGTCATCGGAGCCTATTCGAGCATCAACAAAAAGTTTTCGCCGCTCTGCTGGCTGGCAGCGTTTGTGCCGGTCATCATCACCCCGTATTACTGCGTCATCGGCGGCTGGGTGCTGAAATATCTGGTGACCTTCGCTGCAGGACAGGGCGCCTCCGCAGGCGGTGACGGCTCCTTCTTCTCCGGCTTCATCGGCAGCGCCGGTCAACCTGCGGTCTTCTTCCTGATCTTCCTCTTTGCAACGGCTGCGGTCGTTATGCTCGGCGTGGAAAAGGGCATCGAGCGCATCAGCAAATTCATGATGCCCGTGCTCGTCCTGCTGACAATCGGCATCGCGATCTACACACTGACGCTGGACGGCGCCGCAGAGGGTCTGAAGTATTATCTGCTGCCGAACCTCAAGGGCTTCACCGGCGCAACGCTGCTCAAAACGATTGCCGCCGCAATGGGTCAGCTTTTCTATTCGATGTCCCTTGCAATGGGCATCATGGTAACCTACGGCTCCTACATGCGCAAGGAGGATTCGCTGGAACAGTCCGTGCGCCAGATCGAGATTTTTGATACCGGCATTGCAATCCTCGCCGGTCTGATTATCGTTCCGGCGGTGTTCGTGTTCTCCGGCGGCGACGCAAGCGCACTGAACGCCGGTCCGAGCCTGATGTTCATCACCCTGCCGAATGTCTTTGATTCGATGGCAGGCGGTCAGATTGTCGGCGCCGTGTTCTTTATTCTGGTCGCGCTCGCCGCAATGACATCCTCGATCTCGCTGATGGAAACCGTTGTCTCGATCATCATGGAAAAGTTCCGGATGAAGCGCATTCCGGCATGCCTGATCACCGTCCTGATCTGCCTGCTGCTCGGCATGCTCTCCGTCCTCGGATACAGCTCGTGGAGCGGTGTTGAGGTGCTCGGCATGCAGTTCCTCGATTTCTTCGATTTCATCAGCAACAACATCATGATGCCGATTGTTGCGCTGCTGACCTGCATCCTGATCGGATGGGTTGTCAAGCCGAAGTATGTCGAGGATGAAGTCCTCGTGAGCCAGAAAAACTTCCGCGCACGGACGCTGCTTTCGGTGATGCTGCGGTTCGTCTGCCCGGTCTGCATGATCATCATTCTGCTGACGCCGTTTGTCACGGACATCTGAACAATGAAAAAGCGCTTACAGCCATGACTTCGGGCTGTAAGCGCTTTGCGTTTGCAAATAGAAAGAACAGATGCGGCAAGCCGCGGTGATCCTTATGCTGCGCAAAAGTTTTCAGCCAAAGCCAACGAGACCTTATCAAAATAATAGATAAAGCCGTAAAATCGGTATTCAGCTGCAAACATTCTGGTGCTGCGCATAGCAATGCCGCTTCCTTTCTCATCTGATAGTATGATTATAGCACAAAGCGGCGCGAATTGCAATAGGCAATTTGCACAAAGTTTTAATGCGTTAAAGTTTTTATGTGCTAAAGTATTATTTATAGGGCTTTTGGTTGTCAGTCAGGCCGAGGATATAATCGGTGCTGGTGCCGTAATACTGGGCAAGCTTGATGACGATCTCAACGGGCACGATCCGCAGCCCGCGTTCATATTTGGAGTAAAGCGACTGATCGCAGTAGAGATATTCACAGATTTCCTTCTGGGTTTTATCGTTGTCTTCTCGGAGATTCCGGATGCGCGGGAAGAACAGCATAATCATCGTCCTTTCATGAATAGATGGCTGTCATACATATTCCATTCTATCATTATTATAATAAGCGAAGCTTTAATTTCGCATAAAAAGGACAAAATGGCTTTGCATATCCGATTTTTTATAAATATTTAAGATTTTGTTGGAACAATAAACACAGGAAAATACAGCAGACATTCACTTTTTGCAGAAACTCGCAAATCTTTATGAAATGCATAATCTTCATCGGCGGCATGCAGGATCAAGTCCGATCCGTTTTTCACCTTTCAGCTTTTTCTGCATTCCCCATTGCGTTTTTTACAAATATGTGGTATAATATGGGCATGCCCCGATAGCTCAGTAGGATAGAGCGGCTGCCTCCTAAGCAGCAGGCCATCGGTTCGATTCCGGTTCGGGGTGTTCAATTTTTCAGAAAGCGCGCTGATCTCCGGCAAAGTATGCGCATATCCGCCACAAACAGAAAACCGCCGCATTCACTTGATATGATTCACAAAAACGGGAACCGCCACACAGCGGTTCCCGTTTTGATTTCTGCACAGATGCGCTGATACGGTAAACAGGGATCATCAACAAAGCACTGAACGCAGGCGGGTTCAGTGCTTTTCTCTGAATCGCTTTATGGCAGTTAAGAAATTGATAAGAATTCAACAGGAAATCCATAAAGACTTTTCCACCGATCCGATGTATAATAATGTCAGAAACTGAAAAGGAGTGTGTCTCTATGGCAACGGTACTTCGTACAGAAAAGCTCTGCAAATCTTTCTCCAACGGCGGATTGCAGCAGCACATCATCAAGAATCTTGATCTGGAGATCCGGCAGGAGGATTTCACGGTCATTATGGGCGCTTCCGGCTCCGGAAAATCCACACTGCTCTATGCACTCTCCGGCATGGACAAGCCGACGCTCGGCAAGGTCTGGTTCGGCGATGCAGAAATCTCCGCATATACCAACGATCAGCTTGCGGTATTCCGGCGTCAGAACTGCGGATTTGTCTTTCAGAGCATTTATCTGCTTGAAAGCATGACAGTCTTTGACAACATCATGACCGGCGCACTGGTCGCGCAGAAGAATTCGCCGGAGCTGATCAAAAAAGCCGAAGCACTGCTTCACAAGGTCGGCATTGCGGAGGAGATGTGGAAGAAATATCCGAATCAGCTCTCCGGCGGCGAATGTCAGCGTGTCGGAATTGTCCGTGCAGTCATCAACGAGCCGAAGATTCTCTTTGCCGATGAGCCGACGGGTTCGCTCAATTCCGCATCCGGCACAGATGTGCTCGATATTTTCACAGAGCTGCATCAGAAGGGGCAGAGCATTGTCATGGTCACGCATGATCTGAAAACCGCGCTCCGCGGCAGCCGCGTGCTCTTCCTGCGCGACGGCGCTGTCACCGGTGATTATGAGATGCCGGAATACGGCACAGACGATCTCACTGCACGCAGAGATCACCTGCAGGCATTCCTCGACAAAATGGGGTGGTGACATGAACAGAATTTTCAGACTGAGCCTCGCCAATATCCGGCGGCACAAAAAAGAATCTCTGTTTCTGATGCTGCTCATCCTGCTCTGTATGCTGCTGACCGGCGGCTCGCTGACAGCAGAGCAGAAGATCCGTCAATTATTTCCGGAAATGATGAAGCGCACCGGTGCATGGGAAAATGAGATCACCTTCCTTGAAAACGAGTACGATGCGCAATATCTTTCGTATCTGGGAGAAGATTCGCGCGTCACGGCATTTGATGTATATCACGCGATCTCTGAAGATTATATGAAATATGTCAAACCGGACGGAAAGCAGCAGACCTTTCTTGTCTCCTTTTTGACAGCGGATGAACAAAAGCGCGCCGGTATATTTGAGCCGCAGAGCACGCTTTCCGAAACGGAAATCGCAGCAATGGCGCATCCGGTATATTTTCCGCGCTGCAAGAAGAACCAATATCAGCGAAAGGAAGGCGATACGCTGACGCTGAAGCTCGGCTCACAGCAATTCTCCTTTACGGTTGCCGGTTTCTATGAAGCACCGTGGGAACTGGGAACCCGGCTTGTGATTTCCGATGCGGATTATGCTTCCATGAAGTCACAGCTGATCAGTAAAGTCATCATCGGTTTCAACACACCGGAGCCGGATGATGCAGACAAAATCCATGAGAACTTCGTGCAAAAATGCACCGAAACAGCAGGCAGGAAACTTGAATCCTGCTATGTCGAACGGTATATAGATAAGCGCGGAAATTTCAACACAGATATGGATTTTACGCTCAAAATCATTGAGATTATGGCAGCGGTGATTATCCTCTCCGTGATTGTGATGATTGGTTCCCGCATTATCAGCGATATCGGGGAGCAGATCGTTTCGATCGGCGTTCTGGAAGCGCTCGGCTACCGTTCAATCGAAATATCGCTTTCCTATGCGGCAGAATATTTCCTTGTCGCGCTCGCAGGCTGCATCATCGGATTATTCGGCAGTGTGATCCTGTATCGGGTTCTCATCGGAATATCGGAGAATCTTCAGGGCTTTTCCGTCAGTGCTGTCCCCGACATCGGCAGACTGCTCCTGATCTTCGGCATCATTCTGCTGGCGGTGACGCTGCTCGCATTCCGGAAGGCACGCGCTGTCCGGAAAATTCCGCCGGTGCAGGCATTCCGCAGAGGCATCGAAAATCACCACTTCGGCAAATCGCATTTTCCGCTGCGCAATACAAAGCAGAATGTGCATCTGCGGCTCGCGCTCAAGGGCTTTGCAGATCACGCCAAGCAAAACGCCGGCCTGACCGTCGTCATCAGCATTACAACCATTGCAGTTGTGCTGAGCTTTATCCTCTCCAGTTACTTCGGTCAGGGACTCAATGTCATCCGGACTACTGCCGGACATGAGATTTCCACGGTGCAGATTGCACTGATGCCGGGTGTGGACGGTCCGGCATTTGCAGAGGAGCTTGCATCCCTGCCGGAGATCCGGAAAGTGCTCTGCTCAGGTTCCACAGCGCATTTCTCTGTCGATATACCGGAGAAACATATCCAAGCACAGGCGGATGTCTTTGACGATTACAGCCTGACGGAAAACATCTTCCCGATGAACGGGCGCTTTCCGGAGCATGACAATGAAATCATGCTGACAAAATCCATGTCTGCACAAACAGGCTGCAAAACCGGCGACAGCATCGTGCTGGAATCAAACGGCATACAGAAAGAATATCTCATCACCGGTCTTGTGACATCGCTGATGAATGCAGAAGCCGTCTACTTCACAGCAGACGGGTATCAGCGGCTCTGCCCGACCTATCAGCCGAATCTTCTGGAAATCTATGCGGCAGAAGGCGTGGATCACGATGCGGTCTGCGCACTTCTCGATACACGCTACGGCAAGCAGGCTTCGGATCTCGGCAGCGGCAGCTCCACTGCCGGCAGCAGCTATGAAGAACGCATCCGCAGCCGTGCCGCAGAGGTCATGTCCGCGCTGATGCAGCAGGAAGATATTACACAAATGGAGTATTCCGTTCAGGCGGGCGATACTGTGATCTCGGGCAACAGCAGCGCAATCCGCATCCGTTCTTCCAGCACGCTCTTTGATCTGCTGCAATCGGTTATGTCCCAGCTTGTCAGCATGATCTCGATTCTGACAAAACTGTTTATGGTGATCGCAGCAATTGTTGTCGCGCTGATTCTCTCAATTCTCATGGAATCGGAGATCCGGCGGCAGCGCAAAGACCTTGGCATCATGAAAAGCATGGGCTATACCTCGCGCGAGCTGATGCTGCAGCTTGCGTTCCGGATCATGCCGCCGGTATGCCTCGCGGTTGTGATCGGAACGGCGCTCAGCGTCCTGCTGACAAAGCTCATTACCGGTCTGATCGGCGCGGTATCGCTCAACATCCCTGCCGTGCTGCTCGTCGATGCGGTGATTCTGGCATTCTGCTTCGGCTGTGCCTATTTCAACGCAGGCAAAATCAAAAAGATCTCGGTTTACGAACTGATGACAGAGTGAGGTTTCTATGAAAAAGATTATTATTACTGCTGCGGCGGTAATGCTTTCTGCGATGCTTCTGCGTACCGTCTCCGGTATTGCTGCGGCAGGTGCGGAGCAGGCTCCGGTCAACAAACCGCACCAGACAACGGATACGCTCTCCTCGGTTGCATCCGTCAGCAAAATGTTTGCGGTCACAGCCGTCATGCAGCTGGCAGATCAGGGCAAGGTCGATCTCGATGCACCGGTGACAGACTATCTTCCGGATTTCAAGATGGCGGACAGCCGGTACAAGAACATCACAGTGCGCATGCTGATGAATCACAGCTCAGGGCTCATGGGCTCGCACTATGCGGATTCCATATTCTATGCGGACAGAAACAATCTGGCGCATGACAATCTGCTGGAAAATCTGCGCGGTGAACGGCTGAAAGCAGAGCCCGGCGCCTTCGGCTGCTACTGCAATGACGGATTTGATGTTCTGGAACTGATTGCAGAGCGCGTCAGCGGCGAAAGCTACACCGACTATCTTGAAAACCACATCTGCAAACCGCTCGGCATGCAGCAGACCGGCACCCCATGGAACGCATTTATGACCAATGAACAAATGCGGGTTTTCAGCGGCGGCACAGAATTCCCGCCGGAATTTGATATGACCTTCGGCGGCGGCGGTATCCTTTCGACTGCGCCGGAGCTTGCAAAATTCGGCAGCGCATTCTTTACGGGAAACAATCTCCTGCTCTCTGATAAATCCAAAGATGAAATGAAGCAGAATTATGCAAAGGCGGAGTACGAAGATGCCTGCGGTCTCGGCTGGGATACGGTAAACGATGATGCCTTTGCAGCAGCCGGCGTACAGGTTGTCAGCAAGGGCGGCGACCTGCTGCATCAGCATGCGGAACTTTATGTCGCGCCGGATGAAAACATCAGCATCGGCGTAACCTGCGCAGGCGGCAGCAGCACCGCTGCAAAGCAGCTTGCGGCAGCGCTCATGGAGATTGCACTTGACGAAAAGGGCATCACCGTGGAGCATCAGAGCAAACCGGAACCGAAAGAAACGCTCGATACCGTTCCGGATGTTTATCAGCAATATGCAGGGCTCTATCTCACCGGCTCCGAACTGATGCATCTCTCTTTCCCGGACATGAAATATATGGAAGTGCAGACAGTTCAGAACAACAAAACTGTGGAAAGCAATTTTCTCTACACCAGAGACGGCTGGTTTGTCAGGGCGGAGGGCAATATCAAAGCAGGAAAAGCCGCGCAGGCTTCCCCGCAGGAACTCTATCGCTTTCAGGAGCGCGGCGGCAAGGTCTATATCATCATGGAGCAATGGTACGGCGATGAAAACCTCGGCTATGAGAAAACCGGCAGCTATTTCGCCCAGAAAGCCGAGCCGAATCCGCTCAGCGACAGCGTACAGAAAGCATGGGATGCACGAAACGGAAAGCAGTATTACATCGTCAGCGAGCGGTATTCTTCTGCATTCTATAACGGTCAGCAGCAGGCATCCTGCACGGTTTCCGAAGGCTATGCCGACAGTCTGAAAATCAAAGACGCAACACATGCAGAAACGGTCATCAGCATTCCCTCCAGCGCCAGCCGCGACCAGAGCGATATCGAATTCATCACGGAAAACGGCGCGGAATACCTCTGCCCGACCGCAAGAGGCGGCAGATATATCTCCGAGGACGCAATCCCCGATTTTACGGCAGAAATCAGCGAGGTTCCGTTGACAACCGGCAGCGCATCGTGGTATAATATCAAGGGAAATCCGTTCAGAACCATTCTGCTGGATATTCCGGAGCATGCCGCCGTTTATGTCTATGACAGCCGCGGCCGCGTGATCTATTCCAGCATCGCCAAAGCATACGGCAATACGGTTTCCCTCCCGGAAAACGGCAAAATCGTGTTTGTCGGAGAAACCGGCGAATCTGTCACCGTCCGGCAGTAAGCACAGGAGGACATCCATGAACTATCAATGCCTGATGATCGACGATGATATCACGATCGCAGAGAATACAACAGAATATTTCAATCTGTTTGATATCAAAACAGCCTATGTCACCGGCTATGAGGAGGCGCTTGCATTTCTCAGAGAGAACACGGTCTCGCTGCTGCTGCTCGATATCAATCTCGGAGAAAAATCAGGCTATGATCTCTGCAGGGAGATCAGGCGGCAGTTTGATATGCCGATCCTGTTTATCAGCGCAAGAACCAGCGACAATGATATTCTTGCGGCGCTGCATATCGGCGGCGACGATTACATCACAAAGCCCTTTTCGCTGAATATCCTGCTTGCAAAGGCAACGGCGATCATCAAGCGATACGAATCGGCGGCGGAGGCAGTCAAGGCTGCTTCCGCGGCTTTGCCGGAGACACCGGAAATGCCGCTTCCGCAGCGCATCCCCATATCGGAGGAGATTTTTCTCGATACCGCACAGCATAAGCTGATCCGCGGCGGCGCACCTGTTCCGCTCAAGGCAATGGAATACAAAATGCTGCTCTATCTGCTGGAGCACCGCGGCAGGGTTGTCACAAAGGATGAATTCCTGCAAAATGTCTGGCAGGATACCTTTGTCGGCGAAGGAACCCTTGCGGTTCATATCCGGCATCTGCGCGAGAAGATTGAACAGGATGTCAATGCACCGGCGGTCATCAGGACAATCTGGGGCGTCGGCTATCTCATCGAAGACACAGGAGAATCAAATTGAAACGCTACCGGAATATCATCGCAGCTGCGGCTGCGGTCTTTCTCATCTGCATCGGATTGCTCGCGTTCATCACAAAATCGCAGTCACAGCGCGATGTTCTGATGCTCAATGACCTGATGCAGACGGTCCGCGCACATTTGGAGCAGCCGGAAACGCTGGACAGCGTCCCGCTTGATACAGCCCTTCTCGTTTTCAGCAAGGAGGGCTTTTTGATTTATGCTTCGCCGGATGCACCGGATGCAATCCAAACGCGCTCCGATGCGCTGGCAGTCGGCTGGCTCTGTCTGCCGATTCCCGATACATACGGAATCACCGCGGCAATTCCCGATCCTGCATCCGCCGCGCTGACCAGATACCGCCGCATCCTGATCATCAGCGCCGCGGCGTTGTTTGCAGTTCTGCTGCTGCTTGCGGCGGCGGTCGGGCTGTGGATGCAGCACAGAGTGATTACGCCGTTCCGGAACATGCAGCGGTTTGCGGAGAATATCGCGCAGGGGAATTTAGATGAGCCGCTGATGGCAGAGCAGAACAATCTCTTCGGCACATTTACCGAAAGCTTCGATATCATGCGCGAGGAGCTGCGCGCCGCAAGAGAGCGGGAAGCGGCACTCAAGCAGCGCGAAAAGGAAATGATTGCTGCGCTCAGCCACGATATCAAAACGCCGGTAACCGGCATCAAGCTGATCTGCGAGCTGCTCTGTGTCCGGACAGAGGATGCCTATCTCAAGGGCAAGATCGAAAGCATCAGCGCCAAAGCCGAACAGATCCATCTGCTCGCGGGCGATCTGCTGAGCACTTCGCTTGATACGCTCGGGGAGCTGAATGTCTCCTGTCAGGATCTGCCGTCCGCAGCGCTTGCAGAGCTTGTCAGGGAACATGACACACGAAATCTCGTGCAGGCTGGCGCGATTCCGGAGTGCCTGATTCATACGGATAAAAACCGCCTTTCGCAGGTGATCGGAAACATCATCAGCAACTCTTATAAATACGCAAATACGCCGATTCAGATACAATATGCATATGCGGATCAATTCCTCTCCATGGCAATTTCAGATCAGGGCAGCGGCATTCCGGAAGCGGAGCTCAGCCGGATCACGCAGAAATACTACCGCGGAAAAAACGCCGCCGGAAAGGAAGGCAGCGGTCTCGGGCTGTATATTTCCGGCGTCCTGATGCAGAAGATGCAGGGCGAACTGCTCTGCACCGCCGCCTCGGATGATCCGGAAAACGAATTCCCCGGTCTGACAGTCACGCTGCTGATTCCGCTCTCATAAAAAGCATCATCCTGCAAAACGGGAACCGCAGCACCGCAGTTCCCGTTTCAAGCTGTCGAAAAAGGTATCGCTGCGCGATGATTATAATGGGGCGCTGCCCCATACC
>CAMKLV010000058.1:0-23818 GCA_946413695.1 uncultured Ruminococcus sp.
CTAAGGTTCTCTCCCTCGCGCTCCCTCTTTCCTTATCCTCTCCTCTCTGAGGGCGGGAGCCATTCATTTGGCTTTGGTTGTATCTCAGAGCAGCACTTTTTTTGTAAAAGACCTACGCGAATACAAGCGGCTCATGTCAATTGAGTGGCTGATGCCCCAAGGGGGTCAAGGAATCAGGAAAAGGATGAGCGCAGCACCGGCGTAACGGTGCGGGAAAAACCTAAAGGGGATAGGGGGAATGTGAGCTCGCGAACCTTCCCCCTGTCCTCTTTGGGTTGTTCCCTCGCACTTGCGCCCCGCGCCCAGTGAAAAAATCTATTTGACGAAAGGATAAAGAACAAGAAACAAAAACTTATCAGTCTCAAAGTGAATAGAGAAAAACGAAAAGTGAAAAGATAAAAGTAAAAGCCGCCAAATCAACGCATTTACGCTGATTTAGCGGCTTGCTTTTATCCATATATAAAATGGGAGTCCAGAGGGATAATATCCCTCTGGTGGGAGTTTGAGGGCAAAGCCCTCATTATAAATCCATCGGGGATACTTCTATCAATCCATCGGAGATACCGCACTACGGTGCAGTGAGGGCTGACATGTCGAGGGCGTCCCAATCCGGGTGGGTATCCAGCGTCTTGAAACGATATCCGCGCTCCACCAGATCATGCATCACCGCCGGCAGAATTTTCACAGTCCCCTCCTCCGTATCATGAAACAGGAACACCACCGGCGTCTCCGGTTCGTTGTCAAACCAGCGCATGCACTCGCGGTAAGACTTCATAAAGTATTCTTCATCCGGCAGATTCTCCGTGTTGCCCTTCTGCCACTTGTCATTATCGCCGGCGTTCCAGTTGAACCAGCGGTAGCCGTCCTGAAACAGCCGCTGCTTGATCTCATCGCTGACATCCGCGGCATATTTCGACATTGAGCCGCCGGGGAACCGCACACAGATCCGCTCCGGCAGATATCCGCAGGCATTCGTCACTGCCTGCCGCCACTGCCCCAGCTCGTTCATAAACGCATCCGCTGAGGCGTAGCACTGGTTTACATCATGGGTATAGGAATGACACGCGATCACGTTGCCGCGGTTGACAATCTCCGCCGCATAATCCGGATAGCGGTTCACAAAAAATCCGACCGTGAAAAAGGTCGCCTTCGCATTGTAGCTGTCCAGAATATCCAGCACATGCGGCGTATTCGCGCAGGGACCGTCATCAAATGTCAGATAGATATCACGCGGGACAAGCGGCTGCGTCACAGTCGGAGCGGGCTCCGTCTCTGTGGGCTGTGTGACATCCGGTACCAGGGCAGCCTCCGTCGGCTGCGATTCCGGCGCAAGCTCGGTCACCGGTGCGGAATCTTCCTGCACATTCGCCGCCGAACGGTCATCCGGCGCGCGGTTATTCAGGAACACGAGCAGCACATAAAGTACCCAGACGCCCAGCAGCAGCAGCTTCACCATGTGATTTTTCTGTTCTGATTCGTTTTGGTTCATGTAGATTCAACTTCGCTTTCTAGCAAATCTGCCACCATTATTATATCATTCCGGCGGGCGTCTGTCAATATCTGGAAGCTTAGTTTTTTCTGAAAATACGATACAAATCCATTACCGCTCCTCATACAGTTTCAACAAATTTGCGATTTGCTCTTGACAAGCCTGCGGATTCGTAGTATAATGAAGCAGAACTAATGTTCCGAACAAACGTGCGAAAGAGAGGAGTGTGCCCGATGCCGCAGTATCTTTGCATTGACCTGAAATCCTTTTATGCCTCTGTTGAATGCGCGGACAAGGGCTACGATCCGCTGAACACGAATCTGCTGGTTGCCGATCACAGCCGCTCCGAAAAGACAATCTGTCTTGCGGTCTCCCCCTCGCTGAAGGCGGTCGGCGTCCCCGGCAGACCGCGCCTGTTTGAGGCAATCCAGAAGATTGATCAGGAGAACGCGCGCCGCCGGAACCGTGCGCCGCAGCACACATTCACCGGCAAATCCTGCTTTGCGGATGAACTCGCAAAAAATCCTGCGCTGGAGCTTGACTATATCGTTGCGATGCCGCGCATGCGCCGATATATGGAAGTCAGCACGCAGATCTATAAAATATATTTGGATTATATTGCGCCGGAGGATATCCATGTCTATTCCATCGACGAGGTGTTCATCGACGTTACCGGCTACCTGCAGACCTACCGCTGCACGGCGCATGAACTCGCGATGAAAATGGTGCGCGATGTCCTTGCGCAGACCGGCATCACCGCGACCGCAGGCATCGGGACAAATCTCTATCTCGCAAAGGTTGCGATGGACATTGTCGCGAAAAAAATGCCGCCCGACAAGGACGGTGTGCGCATCGCGGAGCTGGATGAAATGTCCTACAGAAAAGTGCTCTGGGGGCACCGTCCGCTGACGGATTTCTGGCGGATCGGGAGCGGCACGGCACGCAGGCTTGAACGCGAATATATCTACACAATGGGCGATTTAGCGCGCTTTTCGGAGACCTCGGAGGACAAGCTGTTCCGGATGTTCGGCGTCAACGCAGAGCTGATCATCGACCATGCATGGGGCTATGAACCGACGGAGCTTTCCGCGATCAAGGCGTACCGTCCGGAGAATCACAGCATCAGTCAGGGGCAGGTGCTGCCGTGCGCATACACTGCGGAAAAGGGACGGCTGATCTGCCGCGAAATGACCGATCAGCTTGCACTCGATCTCGTGCGCAAGGGACTCGCCGCCGATCAGCTTGTGCTGCACATCGGCTATGATTCCACGGGCATTCCGGCGGATTATGACGGGCGGATCGAGCTGAATCATTACGGCAAGATTGTACCAAAACCGGCGCACGGCTCGATCAATCTCGGAAGGTTCACATCCTCGGCGAAGCTGCTGACCGCCGCCGCCGTGCAGCTCTATGATCAGATCGTCGATCCGCTGCTTTCGGTGCGGCGCATCAATGTGATCTGCAATCACGCGGTCGCGGAGGAGACGGTCGCCGCAGACGATACACCGGTGCAGTACGGGCTGTTCGACGATGTCGAGGCGCTCGAGCGCAAACGTGAGCGCGAAAATATCCGGCTGCAAAAGGAACGCAGTCTGCAGGAGGCGCTGCTCCGGCTCAAATACCGCTACGGCAAAAACGCCGTCCTCAAGGGGATGAACTTTCTCGCCGGTGCGACAGCGATCGAGCGGAACGGGCAGGTCGGCGGACACCGCGCATGACACGGCAGCAGTATTTACTTTTTAGTTGGTTGGAAAATTATGGTTCAAACAAATCGTTTGAACGGCATCCATATCAAAAGTTTTGATCAAACTTTTTCAAAAGTTTGCGATGAGTCCAGAGGCGAGGAGCCTCTGGTCGATCTCCGCAGAGATCGAAACTCCCCCGGCGTTCAAGCGTTCGCGGGCTTGGGTGCCTACAAGTGAGGCACCCATTCAGAATCGCATCGCGAAGCGATACATTATTTATTTTAACCATTCTTAAACACCTTTTTCTAAGTGAATCTATCTAAAACTTTATCAGCCTTTTTATAGGTGTCTACGATGCATTTGTAATGGGTACTTCATCCTCTGGACTCCGCCTCGCATGATCGGCTCCTTGCTTTTTCTATGCAAATGAAGTATAATGAATGTATTGTAAAAGGATGAAGAAATCATCGGCATTTTTCGGTTACAATGATAAAAATTACGGCGGTGATCTGCCGCCTGACCGGAGTTATCATATGAATGAACTGTTTATCCGCGAGCTGCGCATTGACTGGCAGCAGATCGCAAACAATAGCTATCTGCGCGGGATTCCTGCGCTTGCCGGACTGGACACGCTGGAATTCCGGCAGCCGGTGACGTTTTTTGTCGGCGAAAACGGCAGCGGCAAATCTACACTGCTCGAAGCAATCGCGGTCGCATACGGATTCAATCCCGAGGGCGGCACGCGCAATTACAGCTTTTCAACCTACGATTCGCACTCGGAGCTTTGCGGTGCGATGCAGCTCGTCAAGGGCTGGAACAAGGTCAGCTGGGGCTATTTTCTCCGCGCCGAGAGCTTCTATAACGTCGCGACGGCGGAGGAGGCATACAGCCGCATCAACGGCATTCCGCAGCATTATCACGAGCATTCGCACGGCGAGAGCTTCCTGAAACTCGTGCAGAATAATTTTCGCGGCAACAGCATCTATCTGCTCGATGAGCCCGAGGCGGCACTCTCTCCGCAGCGGCAGCTCACGCTTCTGCTCGAGATTGCACACTGCGCGGAGCAGGGCTCGCAGTTTCTCATCGCGACGCACTCCCCCATTCTGCTCGGTCTGCCGGATGCGGAAATTCTCTCGTTCGACGGCGGCAGCATCCATCCCTGCGCCTATGAGGACACCGAAAGCTACCGCGTGACGAAGATGTTTCTCGATGACCGCGCGCAAATGCTGCGGCGTCTGGAGATTCTTTGATGCAAGGGGGCATCGCACATGGACAATTACACCGACATCATGCAGCATCCGCGCTACAGGCTGCGGCTGCACAGACCGATGCCGCCGCTCAGCCGTGCGGCGCAGTTTTCCGCTTTCGCCGCGCTGACCGGCTTCGATGAGGAGATCGACGAGACCGCCCGCCTGACCGATGCGCGCGAAAATATGTGCGAGGATGATCTGACGTCGCTCGATGCGGCTTTGCAGCGTCTCATCGCACTGGAATCCGCGCAGCCGCTCGTGACCGTCACGTTTTTTCAGCCCGATCTGCATAAGGAGGGCGGCGCCTATCTCTCCTTTACCGGACACTTTCGCTTTTACGATCAGGAGCACGGCATGCTCAGATTCACTGAGCAGGTCGAGATTGCTGTGCCCGCTATCTGCCGGATTCTGTTTTGCAGGTAGAGGTATCTCCGATGGATCTGTAATGGGGGCTCCTCGCCCCCATCCCCCTCGCCAAAGGATACTATCCTTTGGAATCCGTTTTTTATGATAAAATGAATCCGCATCAATCAGGTTTTTTCACCCGATTGATGCGGATTTTTGTTTTTGGGAAAAATGCCGCCCCGTGGGAGCGGGGCGGCACTTCTTATTAGTCCGTAAACAGCTGTGGCACGCCTTTCCAAGTTAGAGCGGGCATAGAATCAAGCCTATTAAAGTAAATATAAATAGTTTGATTTGAACCCCATAAACCATCATCAGGCTTACGCGTCAAAACTGTTAAATGATAGAAACCATCTTCAAGATTCAACTGCTGTTCCGACGGAATATCTGTATTCCATTCCATTAACCAAGCTAAATCCATAAAAGATACTGTGTGCTCCTTGACTTCAAGTGCCAATCTAATTCCAACAGGATATTGTTTATCAATCTCGGCATCAGGATATCCTTCACGAATTTTCAGGACAAAATCGCCACTTGTACCAGTACAAAAGCCGGTAATGTCGCCTTTTCGTATATGATTTGCAACTGATTCAGGTTCAGCAAAATCATTTGAGAAAAAATCAGTACCTTCCTCAACATAGCTCATCATACCCTTAGAGTAAATTACAATGCCAATACCATCGATAGAAAGACTAATATCCTTATTTAATGAATCATACATAAAAAATCATCCTTTCTGCTTTTTGAACCATTCCATTAAAGCATCATATGCTTGTCCAGGCGTGACATTAGTTGCAATCACCGTCGTGCCACTTGGATTTCTCAAGTCTCCTCGAATTCCAGCAAGAGACGGATTATGATATGCATCATGGTATTTTGCAAGCAACGTCGCATCACTCATATTAGGATTTCCGCCCTGCAGATGGATACCCTGTCCCTTGGTAGATTCATGTAATCTTAAGTGAGCTTGTCCTGCAGATTCTGGAGTTCCGTACGGATAAAAGCGCGGTGTCGAAGCCTGATCGAATGCAGAAAGATCTGCACGTCCCTTAACATTTGCTCGCTCAACCAAATGTGCACCATCACCATGCTCAGTAAGGCGCCAACTCTTTTCAGGAATCTCACCCGTGTAATCAACGTCACCAGGTCTAGAAACATAACCCTCCGGCAAAGAATCAGAAGCCGGAACACCGCAGCCCTGCCCAGTACCATTATGCACCAGAACAGGCTCATCGCCGACGAAGTAGGTGTGATAATCCTCGACCTCGAAGTTATAGACCTTGACCGGAGATTCGAGAATCTCATGCTGTACCCTCTCAACAACAACATATTCGCCGTTGGAGAGAACCAGTACATCGCCTGCGCGGAGGTTGACCGCAGCAGTCCAGCCGAACTGTGCAACATAGAACGGATGCGGCGGCGTGGTGACAATCTCACTCTCGTTTTCGCCGACAAAGATGTGAACCAGCTCTGTGGATTCGTTGACCGAAGTTTCCAGAACCGTCTTGTATGCCACATCACCGGTAACAGGATCCTGCGAGAGAACCTGATCGCCGGCTTCGATCTCCTCGATCGGCTTCTGACCGTCCTCGGTTTCGACCGGCGTGCCTGCCACGAAGCAGTAACGCACCTTGTTGCCGAGTGTATTGATGCCGCCTGCGATCTGCATGGAATCCATGCCGACCTGGAAGCCTGCACTCAGAATATCGCCGAATGTCAGCTCACCCTTGGATGCCTTGTCATAAACCTTTTTGCCGACCCTGTACATGTCATAGGCACCGAGCGCGATATCTCCCGCTGCACTCGTGTACTTCAATACCTGATGGAGCGTACACATTGCGCCGGAAAGCTTGCCGGCCTGCCCCGCAACATCGAGCAGCTTGAAGCCGCCGCCGAGGATCGAGACCGCACAGCTGACCGCCGAGTAATAATCGCCCTCAGCTGCATACCAGATGCCGTTTGCAAGGTTTGCGATTGCGCCGATTGCAAATGTCACCGGTGTCGGGATCAGCGTCAGCATGCCGAGCAGATTCAGCGCGAGATGTCCCCAGAACTTCCAGCCGAGTCCCGGACTGAGTCCGAACGGATCGACGTAGCTGATCGGGTTGCCCTGCACATACGCATAACGGTTCATCGACGGGGTATTCGCAATCTCTCCGATGATGACGTCCTGATTGATGAAGCGCTTGATCTCAGGATTATAGTAACGCGCCCGCATGTAATACAGTCCGTTTGCATCGGTTGCAACGCCGTATTCACCGTTGTACAGGAACATAATACCATATTTATTCTGAGATGTCAACTCCCCGTAAGGACCGTACTCAAAGGTGTCTGCGATTTCGCCGTCAATTGTGGTCAGCGCCTGCGTGCTGCCGAGATTGTTGAAGTGGTAGTAAAGGAGATTTTCGTCATCCTCCTGCGAGACCAGTCCGGTGCCGTAGACATAGTATACGGTTTTGCCGTCGGTCTCTGCTGTCAGAACTCTGCTGATCTGTGCAACGGTGTCATATGCAAAATATGTCGTGGAATCGCCGTTTGTCATGCTGATGCGGTTGTTCTCTGCATCATAGCTGTAGGTCACACCGCCTGCGGAGAGCAGTCTGTTCCGGCAGTCATAGGTCAGCTCGGACATTACGCCGTTCACCGGACCGTAGATCATGTTGCCGTCTGCGTCATACCTGACAGCCTCACCGTTATACTTGATCAGACGGTTTGCTGCGTCATATTCCATTTCCGCATTGGTCAGCGAGGAGAACTCCGTGCCGTTCGACATGCTGACAGATGTGATATTGCCGGCTTCATCATAGGAATAATCGCAGACATTGATGATGATATCGCCGTTGACATCCTCCTGACGGATCAGTCTGCCTGCCTTGTCATAGCCGCGTGTTTCCACGCTGCCGTCCGGACGGGCGGTCTTTGTCAGTCTGCCGTTATTGTCATATTCATAGCTTGTTGTACGGTTTTCCCAGTCGGTGACGCTCTTGACGCTGCCGTCCTTGTAATAGCTGTACTTGACGATTCTGCCGCCCGGATAGGTCAGCGTGATCAGGTTGCCGAGCTGGTCATAGGCATATTCTACCGTCTGACCGCGGAAGTCGGTGTACCTGGTCACCTGATTCATCGCGTTGTATTCGCGCGTGACCGTGCCGTTCTTGTCGGTGACAGTCAGCACATTGCCGTTTGCGTCATAGGTATACGAAACGGTGCCGAGCGAATCGGTAAAGCTTTCGAGCCAGCCGTTCTTCAGGTAGGTGTAGGTGGTCTCCTGACCGCGTGCATTGACTGCGGTTTCCAGCAGACCGTCTGCATTGTAGGAATAAGTATTCTTGCTGCCGATCGCGTTCAGGACGGAGAGCGTTCTGCCCATGCTGTCATAGGTATACTGCGTTCTGCCGCCGTTCGGATCGACCATGACAGCGACGCTGCCGAAGCCGTCATACTCATAGGATGCGGTGCCGCCCTCTGCGTCCTTCGAGCTGAGCATTCTGCCTGCCTTGTCATAGCTGAAAGAGGTTGTCTTTTCGCGGGTGGTGTTGAGGTTCTCAACCGTTTTCATGAGCTGTCCGACGTTGTTGTAGGTGTATTCGGTTTCAACGCCGAGAACATCCGCTGTTTTGATGAGCTGGTTGCGTTCGTCATAGGTGTTCTGCTGGATCTTGTTTCCGTCTGCATCGGTGACCGAAACGGTGTTGCCGTTCGCATCGTACTGCATGGTGAAGACATGACCCTCTGCATCGGTGTAGCTTGTCACTCTGCCCGCTGCATCGTAGCCGTAGAGCACGGCGATATCGCCGGTGACGCTCTTGACCAGTCTGCCGAGCTTGTCATAGCTGTGGGTGACAACCAGACCGTTCGGGAGGGTTGTGCGCAGGCAGTTGCCGTTTGCGTCATATGCGTCATATGTTGTGACATTGCCGTTCGGATCGGTCATTTTTGTGACTCTGCCGAATTCATCATACGCATAGGAGGTTTCATTGCCGAGCGCATCCGCCGAAGTCAGCAGATTGCCCGCCTTGTCATAGGTCATGACGGTCTTGCTGCCGGTTCCGGTTGTGACGCTGATCAGTCTGCCTGCAAGATCGTACTCGCAGTGCTCGGTGCTGCCGTCCGGATAGACGGTATCGGAGAGCTTGCCGTTCGCCAGATAGCTGAATGCGGTCTTGCGGACTTCATCGCCGCTGATGACGCGCTGTTCGATCACCTGATCGACCTTGTCATAGGTATATTCAGTCACGGCGCTGCCGCTGCTGACCGAGCGGATGATATTGCCGACGCCGTCATAGGTGTTCTCCTCTGTGGTGCCGTCTGCAAAGAGCGTTTTGACCAGTCTGTCTTCCTTGTCATAGGTGAAGACGGTCTCTGCGCCTGCCGCGTCGATCGACTTGACGATCTTGTTGTTGCCGTTGTAGATAAAGGTGGTTGTGCCGCCGGAAGGATCGGTCACACTGGTCTGATTGCCTCTTGCATCGTAGGTATAAGAGGTTGTGCCGTCGGCATTCGTCATGCTGATGACTCTGCCGATCGCATCATAGGTGTAAACCGTTTCGCTGCCCGCTGCATCGGTCTCGGAGTGGACATTGCCGTATTCGTCATAGACAATCGTCTGCTTGTTCTTCAGGAAGTCCGTGACGCCGGTCATTCTGCCGTTTTCGTAGTCATAGTAGGTCACGCCGAGTCCGGTGACGGATTCCGTCAGCCGCTGACCGTCTGCATTGTAGGTGTAGGTCCGGCGGATACCGGTGTTTTCGATCGTTTCGGTCAGCAGATTTGCGCCGTTATAGGTATAGCTGCTCTGCTCGCCGTCCGGACCGTAGACCTCGGTGATGTTGCCCTTTGTGTCATAGAGCATCTCGGTGACATTGCCCTCGTAGTCATAGAGCTTTGTCAGATTGTTGTCTGCGTCATAGGTGAAGCGTCTGGTATCGCCCTTGGCATTGGTTTCCGCGAGCAGATTTCCTCTGGTGTCATAGACATAGGATGTCTTGTGTCCGTTCTGATCGGTGATCGAGGTGGTTCTGCCGGTGCTGTCGGAGACAAACCTGACTGTGCTGCCTTCTCTGTCCGTGCAGACGCCGACGGTGTTGAAGTCCTCATCCTCTGTGAAGCTGTAGACGGATGCATTGCCGACGCCGTCATACTGCTTTGTGACGCGGTTCGATTCATCGTATTCATTGATGACATACGGTGTCTTTTCGCCCTCGACGGCCGCAGAGGTCAGTCTGCCCTGTTCATCGTAGGCATAGTTGACCTTGTCGCCTGCCGCGTTCGTCACGGAAATCAGTCTGCCTTCGTCATATGCGAGCACTGCGGTTCTGCCGCCTGCATCGCGGACAGTTGTCACAAGCCCTGCATCATTGGTGATGAATGTGATGCTTGCGCCGGACACATCCTCGGTGACGGTGGTCGCATTGCCTGCTCTGCTCAGCGAGACAGTCTGTCCCTTGTCGCTCTTGATCTGTGTCATTCTGCCGTCCGCATCGAAATAGACCTTCGAGCCGTCCGGCTTCTCGAGTGTAAATGTGTTGTCGAGCTCGCGGCAGAGGATGAAGCCCTCCATGCCGCCGCTGATCGGGAGATATTCTCTGTATCCGCCGCGATCCATGCTGTCGAGCTGAACCATGCCGGTCGGGAGCACATTGCCGTATACCTCGTCCTCCATTGCGGAGCGGCTGAGGAAGCTTGCGTAATGCGTGGAATCCCAGTGGACATCGACAACGCTGCCCTTCGGTTCCAGATAGGTCTCGTAGTCATGGCTCCAGCCATAGCCGACGCTGCCGCACGCACCCGCTGCAAGCGAGTTGTAATGCAGATCGAATGCAAGCGGGGATGCTGCGCCCTGCACAACGAGTGCTTCGGCTTCATCCGTGAATGCGCCGGTGGTCATATCGACCGGATCGCCCCACATATTCGGGACAATCTCAAGCTGGACATTGTATCTTGTGATATGGCTCGGGATCGGGCTGACCGTGACCTGAATGTCCGTATCCTCCAGACCCTTGACCAGATGGTCGATCAGGCGGTAGCGCACCTTGCTCTTGTCACCCTCGCCGTGGAATGTGGTTACATAAGTGCCGTAGATCGCATCGCCGGGGAAGAACATGCCGATGTTCAGCCGCTGCTTGCCGTAGATCACAGGGACGATCTGGCACTTGTTCGGCACATCGGTCAGAACATAGCCCGGAATCTCCTCCTTGTGCATCTCTTTGAAGCCTTCCGGATCAATGACGATGACCTTGGACTTCTGCTCGGGTTCTCTTGCCTGCGGGAACGAGGTCTCCAGCTGATAGATTGTATCATTGCCCTCATTGACGAGTGCATACTGGATATAATAGTTCTCGCCGATATAGCCGATTTCCTCGGGGTAGATATACAGGTGCAGACCGCTGCCGACTGTAACGGTAAACGGATGCTCGGTCTTGAAGGATGCATAGACCGGTGCATTGAACGGCATCAGGGTGCCGGAGAAATCTGCGGAGACGTCATATTCACCCTTCTTGTCGCCGCGAACCGTCCACGAGGCGGTCGCCTGCTGCTTTCCGGGGATGTCGCCCATGTACTGCGTCAGATTGTTGTTGTGCTTGGTGGTGGATGCAAGGGAGAGACCGTGCGGGAGCTCGAGTCTTGCCTTGCTGTTGACGATGGTGAAGTCGGATGTCGCGTTGTTCAGAACGCCGAGATCGACCGCATACATATCCTTGAGGAACGAAATGGATTCGGATGTGCGGACATACGCGAGGATCGGGGGAACCTCCTCCTCCTCATCGGTTTCGAGGACGATTGTCTGAACCTGAACGTGGCTGCCGTCGCTGAGGGTGCAGCTTCCGCCGCCGCCTCCTCCGCCGCCCCAGCCGCCTCCGCCGCCGAAGCCGCCGCCACCGCCTCCGCCGCCGCTGCTGATATACTGGATGACAGTCGGAATCGGCTCCTGTGCGAAGGTCAGTTCAATGTCATAGCGGAAGGAATGGGAGTTTGCGGGATCATTGAAATCAACGCCTGCTTCGATCATTTCCTCGAGCGACATTCTGTGGACAGTCAGGCTGCCGGTGACCAGCTCGCCGCTGTTGACCGTGATCCTGAGCTGCTTTGTCACGCTGACTTCATTGATGCGGATGCTCTCCTTCTGCGGGAGATAGCCCTGCTTGTAGACAGAAATTTCATAATCGCCGAGCGGTCTGGAAATCAGAACCTTACCCTCGGAGTTTGTCTTGAGTGCGGTTTCGGTATCCTTGCCGCCCTCCTTTGCCCGCAGGAATACATATGCGAATTTGAGCGGGTTGTTATCCTGATCGACTGCGGTCAGTTCAACCGAGCCGTATTTGGAAGGATCGAGCACCGTGACAACGGTCTTGCCGCGTCCGGAGTTGCCGGCGGCATCTTTTGCCGTCAGATAGACGGTGTAAGTGCCCGCCTTCGCGAATTTGTGGAAGATGCGGGAGCCGACACCGGTTTCGCCGTCGCCGAATTCCCAGTAGAATTCCGATGCACGGACGTTATCGGTGGTGTCGGTGCCGTCAAAGAGCACTTCTGCGCCGGTCAGAACCTGCATGTTCTCCGGCAGGCTGACCTTCGGTCCGACGGTATCCTTGTCATACGCAAAGCCGCGCATGACGTTGCTCTCCGTGTGGTTGCCCCACTGGTCATAGATCGCGACCATGTACTCATAGACCGTGCCCGGCTCCACATCGGTATCAATGTAGCTTTCGGATACGGAATCGTTCTGGTTGATCCATGTGTAGTCTTTGTCTGCGTCGGTCTTCCGGAACAGCTTGTAGCCGTAGAAATCCTTGTTTTTGTTTGCCGTCCATGCAAGGCGGAGCTGCCAGTTCTCCTGCGTCAGCTCGAGAACCGGTGCATCCGGTGCGGTTGCCGTCAGCTTGAATTCGGCAAAGGATGCCGCCTCCGGATCGCTGACATTGCCGCTCATATCAGTTGCCACCGCCTTCATGCGGTAGTCGCCGTCCTTCAGATCGGCAGTATCCCACCGGAAGGATGCGGACTGATAATTGGAATCGAGCTTGCAGCTGCCGATCTCCTGCCACAGACCGCTCTTGTCGCCCGCCTCCTGATAATAGACCGTGACATTGGCAAGGCGGTTGTTATCGCGGACAACAACGCTGATGTTCGGGTTTGCACCGACCGTCGAACCGGTTGCCGGAACAAAGCCGAGCACAACCGGATTCTCTGTATCGGGAATCGCCTGCACGATTGCGGTGTTGGACGCCTCGCTGCGGTTGCCTGCGACATCCACAGCAAAAATCTGATAGGTATAGATGGTGTCAAAGCTGATCGTGATGTCATAGTAATCCTTGGTGGTGCAGTCCGCGATTTTGCGCAGCTGCGATTTGCCGTCCTCAGCGCGGAAAATCTCAAAGCCCTTGATGTCATTGTCGCTGACTGTCCATGTCAGGTGAACATTGCCGTTTTTGCCGTCTGCATTGAGATCGGTGATCGCTGCCGGTGCCGTGCGGTCGATGCGGTATTCTGCAATGACCGGCTCGCTCGCAAGACCGGCGGTATCATGCGCCACTGCCTCGACATAGACCATGCCCTCGGTGAGCGCGGTCACATCAAAGCTGTACTTGAATTCATACTTTGCGCGCGGTGCATCTGCGGTGAGCGTGGTCAGATCCTTCCAGATCTTGTTCTCGCCGGTCTCGGTTGCATAGCGCAGCGTGAGCGCTTCCACTGCGATGTTATCGGCAGCGGTGACGGAAAGGTCGATCTTCTCATTGAAGGAGCTGCCCGCCGGATAGAATGCGCTGATGCCCGGTGCGAAGGTATCCGCTGTGGTTTTCAGCGTGACGGGTTCGGAATATGTGCCGCGGTTACCGAGATCGTCATATGCGACAACGCGGAAGGTGTATTCGGTTTCTGCGAGCAGGCCCTCGATGTGCATGCCCGCGGTATCGGCAGTCCTGCCGACTTCCTTGTAGCTGCCGTCTGCCTCCAGCTGCTCCACGGCATAGCAGCCGAAGTTCGGCTCCTCGATATCCGTCCAGCGCAGGCTGATGAACGATGCAGCCGCGGTGGTGGTGCCGGTATCCACTACAACCTGCTCCGGACCGCTGTTGTCGATCTCATAGAGCTTGTCGAAGTGTGCGGATTTGTTGCCCTTTGCGTCATAGGCGTAGGCGCGGATTCTGTATGCGCCGTCCGGCAGTGCTGCGGTGTCCCATTTGACCTCGCAGCTGCCGTCCTGCACGGCGGTCTCGGGCAGTTCGTTCCAGAGCTCATCGGCATCTTCTTCATTGTGCCAGCTCAGGACAATGCGCGTGACACCGAGGTTATCCTCTGCCTTGACGCGGAATGTCTGTGTGCCGTTGATGCGGGATTTCTCCGGCGTCACTGCGGTGACATCCGGTGCGAGCTCATCCGCTGTGACCTCGACGGACACTGCCTTGCACGGCTCGCCCTCGATATCATACTTGCTGACTGCGGAAACCTGATAGCGATAGGTTTCGCCTGCCGTGACATCCTTGTCCACATAGCGGACATTCACAGCGCTGTCAATCTTTGCGATTTTGACGAATTCATCGCTGCCCGGTGCTGCGCGGAACACAAAGTATCCGCCGCAGTTTGCGCTTGCAGAGGGATCCCACTGCAGATCAACGGTGCCGTTCTGCGGCAGCGCAAGCAGATTCTTCGGTGCCTCCGGTGCGGAAGCGTCGATCAGGTATTCTGTCACATGGGTGCTGGAAGTCCCGTCCTCATCTGTCAGGGTAATGCGCAGGAAGTAGTCACCGTGGAGTCCCTTGGTGCTCCAGCGGTAGCGGTGATAGATCAGCGTCGGCGTGATCGTGATCGAACGCAGCGAACCGCTGACAGGCTGATAGGCGTCATCATCCTCGCCTGCTGCCTTGTAATCCATCTGCACGCTGACGACATCCCTGCCGCCGAGATTTGTGAACGCAAATGTGAGATCGCTCTGCGTTCCGCCGAGATCGCTGCGGTCCTTCGGGGAAATGGATTCCACCTGCGGAATCTGCGGCGTCACGCTGACGGATTCGCCCGCTTCGGATTCGTTGCCCGCAAGGTCATATGCCCTGACGGTGAACGTATATGTTCTGCCGGATTCCAGATCGCTGATTTTGGTCGAGAGGCCGTCTGTCACATCGGCAGCAAGCGTTTCGCCGCTGTAGATGCGGTAGCCGACGGTCTTGAGATTGTCGCGCGCCGCGTTCCATGCGAGCTTCACTGCAGTTGCAGATCTGCCCAGCACGCGCAGATCCTTCGGCACTGCCGGTGCGGTTGTATCTGCGAGCGTTTTACCGATTACGCTGCCGGAGGCTTCGGAGAAGTTGCGGCAGGCGTCGAATGCAATGACCTCATAGGAATATGCGGTCTCCGGAGAAAGTGCGCTGTCGGTGAAGGATGTTTCGCTTGTGGTGAAAATCTTTTCCTGATTGCGGTAGACCTCATAGCCGAAGACTGCAACGTCATCCGTCGAGGGTTCCCAGATCAGGCTGATTGTGGTGGTGGATGCGCCGACTGTTTTCAGTCCGGTGACTTTGGACGGCGCTTCGGTGTCGCTGTATTCTACCTTGAAGTCATCAAAGAAGTCTCTGTTCTCGTCATCAACCGCGACGGGCTTATCGTTCCGGTAGAAGCGGTATTCGCTCAGCGGACGGGAGAACTGCACAAACGCAAACCGCGAATCCGCATTTTTGAGCCGGATCGACTGAACGATCGAACGGCCGTAATAAGAGCCGGTGCCGCTGAGAATCACAACGCAGTCTTTCGATGTGATAAATGAACCTGTGCCGGACTGGATCAGATCGCCCTTGACCTCGATCTGACCGGCGGTCAGATTGCCGGCTGTCGAGGTGCCGGAGCTCATGAGCAGATCGCCGCCGACCCAGAGTTTTGCCGCCGGATCCTGCATGATCACCGTGCTTTTGCTCGAGAAGCTGAAATCATCTGCGGTTTCCAGCGTGCCGGCGTTCATGTTGAGCGTACCGGTCAGAGTGAAGCTTTTGACTGTCAGCTTATAGGTGCGCAGATACAGCGTGCCCGCCAGCGTCATGCCGCCGAGCGTCAGATCTTCTTTCAGCTCATGCGGAATCGTGGTATTGGGCAAAACGACATAGCCGCTGAATACACCGCCCTGAATCTGCTGGGGATTCTGCAGATATACATACTGTGTGGCAGTGCCGGTCACGCGCTGTGTCTTGTCTGTCAGCGTGCCGTTCACATTACAGATTCTGTTCAGTTTTGTGCTGCCGGTATTCTCGAATACAACATTCTGGAACGTGCAGCCGGAACGAATGACCTGCGGCTCTGTGCCGGAGAACACCATCGTGTGATTTCCGGTCATCGCAAAATTGGAGGACAACAGTTCATAATCCCCCTCAACGGTCATCACGCCGTCGGTCAGGGAATCCCTGTGCGATTGATTGGTACGGCTGACAAAACTGCCCTTGACATGCACGCGGTCTTCCGGATTCGTCATGATGAGCATGCCGGAGCTCGCCGCATCATATGTCACGTTCTCGCCGCTGACCTTTTTGGACGCAAGCAGATAATCCCTGCCGACCTCCAGCGAGCCGCCGTTGACCGTGATCTTGCCGCCCGCCTGAATCAGGCTGCCGCCGACCTTGAGCGTATAGCCGTTGAGATCAAAATTGCCGCCGATCATGTAGCAGTCTCCGCTGATCTCCATATCGCCCGTCAGCTTGCTGCCCATGACGCCGTCGCTGCAGGTTACCTTGCAGTCTGTGGTGTTTTCGATCTCATTGACATTCAGCGCGCCCTCAATGACAATGCCTTCCTCACTGGTGTTGCTGAACACCGCCTTGTTGAGGCCGCTTTCTGCTGTCGCAAAATGAATGGTCTGCTTCTGATTGCCGTTGAACACGACCTGATGCGTGCCGGTCGGGCAGAAGTACGCATTGTTGACGGAAAAATCTCCGCCGACCGTGATCTTACCGGCTGTCAGGCTGTTCCTGTAGCTGCTGGTGTTATTATTGAAAGAGAAATTGCCGTTTACGATGATTTCGCCTTCTGGGAACTGCATATAGAGCAATGCATAATCGTATGTCCGGATAAAATCGCCCTTGACAATCAGTTTTCCCTTTTTGATATTCACGGTGGTGCTTGTCGGATAGAAGCTGCCGTCCACCGTCAGGGTATATTGATCAAGATCCAGACCGTACATATACAGATCGCCTGCAATGTGCATATCCTGTTTCAGGATAACAGTTGATCCGACATACCGGATATTGCCGATATACCCTTCTGCAACAGAAGCGGTATTCAGCAGCCGGACAGACTGTTCCTCCGCGTTGCCGCCGATACCGATTGTGGTATTGTGATCACCGCTCAGGACGCCTGCGACCTGAACATAATTGTCTGCGCGGACTGTTTCCGAGCCGAAGTCAACATTCCGGAACCGAATGTTTGCGTATCTCACAGTCGAGATTTCATGCTCCGTATCACCGGTAAACACAACCTTGTGACTGCCGCCCATCGTAAAGGCACGATCGGAGCTGACATTCTTGAAATTGCCCTTGATTGTCATGACACCTGCTGTCAGAAGTGCCTCATGAGAATTTGCGGCATTGACAATGAAGTCGCCGCCGATCTGTACGCTGTCCTTTGCGTTATCCATTGCAAGCAGACCGCGGCTGACGCCGGTATAGGAAACCGTCTCGCCGTTCTGCACGCCGGATGCCAGATTGTAATTGCCGTCAACAATCAGCGTACCGTTGTTGATCTCGATTCTGCCGGCGGTGTGGATCAGATTGCCGGTGATGTGCATGGTGTGACCGTTCAGGTCAAGCTGACCTGCGATCAGCTCATAATCGCCCTCAATCTCCTGATCCGCTGTCAGCGTTTCGCCGGCATGCTTGCCGCTCTCAAAGATCACGGGGCTGTCTGTCGTCCGCTCAATCTCATTGACCGGCAGTGAGCCCTTGACCTCAATGCCCTCTTCGCTCGTGTTGCTGAAAAAGACTTTGTCCAGTGCGCAGTCATTCGACCGCATATCAATGACCTGTTTCCGGTCACCGTTGAAAATGAACTTGTTTGTGCCGCTCGACTTGAAATTTGCATTGATTGTGAAATCGCCGCCGATGTAAACCGTACCTGCGCTGAATGACGCAAGCCGGCGATCACTGCTGGAGTTCAGGTAGGTAAAATCGCCTCTGCAGCGCAGCACGGCAGCAGGCTGATCCATCGTGACCGTCATCTGATAGCCGTAATCTCTGTAGAAGCTGCCGCAGTCCAGCGTACCGGTGTTGAAATAAACCGAATGCGCCGCATGCCGGAATTCGCCGTCAACTTTCAGCGTATACGATTTCAGATACAGATATGCACTTGTGCTGAAATTGCCCTTGATATGCACATCATGCTTCAGGTTGACGGTGCTGCTGTTCGAGAGGTTCACACTGCCGCCGAAGTCGCCGCGCACATCCAGATCCGAACCAAACGACATGATATAATCGCTGGTTATGCAGTTGTCGCCGGAAAGCGCACCGGTGAATCCGACATTTTTGACGTTGAAGCGTGCTTCACCGAGCTCCAGATTACAGAAGCGCGAACTGGTGGATGCAAATGTGATGTCATGCGTATCGCCGTCCGTAAACACAACCTTGTGCGTACCGGATGCAGCAAAGCTGGTGCTGTTGCCGCTCTGCAGGAAATCTCCGTTGACCGTCATGACGCCCGCCGTCAGGAACGTGCTGTGGCTTCTTGAGGCATAGGTCTCAAAATTCTTGCCGACGGTTACCTTGTCATCTGCATTTGTCATGATCAGCGTACCGCTGCTGGCGCCGTCATAGGTCAGGGTGCCGTTTGCGGTGTTCTTCGCTGCGATCTTATAATTGCCCTTGACATCCAGCGTGCCGCCGTTGACAAGCACTCTGCCGCTCGACTGGATGAAATCGCCCTTGACCGTGAGCGTGTGGCCGTTCAGATCGAGGTTGCCGCCGACCATATACAGACTGTCGAGCACGGTATCCTCCTCAAGCGTATAGCCGAGCTGACCGCCGCCCTCATATTTGACCGTGCAGCCTTCCGCGATCTCCGTCTCGACGATCAGCGGTGTGCCGACGATCAGGATGCCCTCTTTGCTGGTGTTGCTGAACACCGCATTGTTGATCAGGCTGTTCGTGTTCAGAATCTTAAGCGTCTGCTGTTTGGTGCCGTTCAGCTCCAGAACGCCCGCTGTGCCGACCGAAACAGCCGCACGCTCGACCGTCAGATCACCGCCGACCGTCAGCCTGCCCTTGTTGACCGTGACCGAGTTATACTGACCGGCACTGAACGAAAGACTGCCCTTGACATTCGTCTGTGCATCTGCATCGTTCAGTGTCAGCGTTCCGTCATTATTTCCGGCGGTCAGATTGCCGCCGACATTCAGGATGCCGCCGAAGTTGAGCGATCTGTTGACTGTAAAATCGCCGTCAACGGTAAGCGTATAGCCTTTCGGGATCATATTCTGAATCGCCGATGAGTTATGCAGCGATGTTGCAGCATTGCCCTTGATGTGCATATCCTGTGCCAGTATATAATTATAGCTGAAGAGCACATTGCCGCCGAATGCCGCGGGAACAGCAGCGCCTCTGTCAAGCGTCACGCTGCCGCTTTCCATCGTGCAGCCTTCGCCGGAGAGCGTGCCGGTGACATGGCAGTTGGTGCAGGCGGTCAGCGTCTCACTGCCGAGCGCAAGATCTGCAAAATAGAATGCTGCGTTCTCGCCGGTGATGCTGTGCGAAGTTTCGCCGGTCAGTACGGTCTTGTGCGTGCCGCTTGTCCGGAACTCACTGCACTTGGCTCTGTTGATCGAAAGATCGCCCTTGACCGTCATGGTACCGGCGGTGATCTCCGTCTGTGCGCGCTTGATGCGGACGATCAGATCGCCGTCGATATTGAGCGCATCGTTCTCGTCTGTCATGATGATCGAGCCCTCGCTGCCCTGATCATAGACAACGGGCTCTGTATTGAGCTTCGGGCACGCCATCAGGTAATCGCCTTTGACATGGAGCGTGCCGCCGTGCAGATTGACCGCACCGCCCGCGTGGATCAGGTTTCCGCCGACTGTCAGCGTGTGACCGTTCAGATCGAGCTCGCCGGAGGAAAGCATATAGTCGCCTTCGATCTCCTGATCCGCGGTCAGCTTCCGGCTGCATTCGCCGCCGATGCCGATATGGAGCTGCGCGAGATTGCCGGTGAACCTTTCAGCCGGAATCGGATAATCCGAATAGACGCCCTCCTCGGAGCTGTTGCGGATTTCCAGCGTGCTGAATCTGCCCTCGGACATCGTCACCTTCTGCGCATCCGCGCCGTTCAGGATGACGGTCACATCTGAAGCCGGACTGAACGCGCTCGTCTGGGAGACAAAATCACCCTTGACGGCGATCACGCCCTCCTTCATGGAATAGGAAGACATGGTGCCGGATTTGTGGGTGAAGTTGCCGTTGACCGTCAGGCGACTGTTCGCATTCTGCATATGCACTGTGACGCCGTAGTAGCCGTCCGCGATCGTGAAATCCTCGCAGGTCAGCGAGCCCTTGTCGATCGTCAGCGTTGCACCGTTCGTCATCTCCACATTGCCGTGAACCGTCAGGTTGCTGTTCTGTTCCGGCAGTACCAGCGATGAATTTCTGCCGGAAATTGTCAGATTGCCGACCTCTCTCGGCACTGTGATCGTCTCGGTGGTGCCCGAGATCACCAGATCCTCGTATTCGACTGCGGGTTCTTCTTCGGCAGTCTCCTCCGGCTCCGCCGCATCCTGCTCCGGTGCGGGCTGCGCCTCTGTCTCTGCCTGCTGTGCTGCTTCCGCAGTATTATCTGCATCCGCATTTTCTGCATCCGCAGCCGCACTGATCTCCTCCGCCGAAACCGTCAGCGGAAGGCGCAGGAACGGTTCTGCATTCTGGATGAACACCTCACCCAGCATAAATACAGAGAGCGCACAGCTGATAATTTTATTCGTAATGTTACGCATGAAACTACCTCTTACTCCTTTGTGATACCGTTCGTTGTCTTTTTCACTTCTGTGATATTGCCGTTTGCATCATAGGTGTATTCCATATAATTCTTCTCATCGTAGATGACCTTGGTCAGACGTCCCAGCTTATCGTATTCGTATTTCGCCTGTGTATAAGCCGGCGTGGTTCTGGTCGAAACCGTTGTGACCGGCTCCGGATCCGTGGTCACCGGTGCGGTTGTCGGGACAGTTGTTGTGGTTGTGACAGCCTCCGTTGTATCCGTTGTCGGTTCGGTGGTTGGGATATCCGTTTCCGGCGCGGTTGTAACCGGCTTTGTTGTGACTGCCGGTGTGGTGGAGGTGGTCGCTGCGGGCTTTGTAAAGCCGAGCGCTGCCATATCCGGACTGTCGCCGAGCACGTTCAGCGACTCCGAGGTGATCTCGATCTCCTGCGCGAAGATTCTGCCGCGCAGCGTGCCGGAACCGTTCAGCGTGACCTTGCCGTTCGGCGCAAAGATGATGCCCGTCCAGTCGATCATCTCGCTGATGTTCAGCGTCACATTGCCGGAGCGCGAAACAATCAGCGCATCGGAATCGCTGCCGCCTTTCAGCGCATCCGCCGTGACCGTGAGGTCGCCCTCTGCGATCAGCGCAGAATCCAGCGTCAGGACACCGGCATTCGCAGCCGCACCTTTATAGGAATAGGTCTCCGCGTATTCGCCGTCATCATTTTTGAGCGAGATGCTGTCCGAAAGGAATCCGCTGATATCGGTCACGCTCTCTGCAAGCGCGACAGGGAACCGCGCCTCCTGCAGGCTCCGGACAGTACCCTTCTTCCAGATGCCGCTCTGCTGTGTATTCAGCGAGCGGATCTCCGGCTGTAAATTGTAGCTGTAGGTATTGATATAGACATATGCCGCCGAATTCAGCGCCTGCTCATTGATGCCCTCCGGCGCGAACAGGAAGCCGCGCAGCGTGCCGATGTCGCTTTCGGTCAGCACCATCGAACCGGTCTGCGAAAGGAAGCAGCCCTGCAGCATGTCGATCTCGGAATTGACAACAGAGATCGGCTTTTCCGCATAGAACACCGGCAGATTGCCGTAAGTCTCCGTGTTGATATCGTGCATATCCTCAAAGGCGATTGTTCCGCACGTTGCAAAGAGCGTGTTCTCTGCGCGGAACGCAGAACCTTCGCTGTCTCTGCCCGCGCCGCGCAGCACGATATGGTTCAGCGAGAGCACACGGCTGTCTTTCAGGTCAAAATCCTTTGCCGTATAAAGGATCACCGTGCCGTGATCTGCAAGGATCGTTGCATTGTCCGCGGAGAATCCCTCGCTGCCCGTACCGAGCAGAATCTGACCGCCGTTGAGGTAAACGCATTCCAGCGACGGGAAGTCACCGGCAAGATTCAGATTGCCCCATGTCGGCATATAGATGTATTTCAGGTTCGGATAGGATCCGTGAAGCTGTGCGCCGCCCCAGTTGTTGAAGCGGATCTCCTCGAGATTTTCATAATTGCCGTCCAGCGCAAAATTGCCGCCGGAGACGATCATGCTCTGTGCATCCGCAGCCTCCGCCGGATTGACTGTTTCTCTGCCGCTGTCAGCATCAATCATCACCAGATTTTCCGAATCCCGGCAGATATCAAAAACCGGACTCTCGTTCCGGATTGTTTTGATGTAATCCGGAATGTCATCTGCGGAAAGATGATTGCCGAACACATCCTCCGGCAGACGGTCGGCGTTTTTCCAGCCCTCCGCCGCAGATGCGCCGTCAACCGGCAGAAACGCGCTCGCCGCGCCGAGTGCTGCGAGATCCTTTTCCGGCAGCGCACCGTTCTCATAAAGGAACGGGAGCACCTGCTGCCACTCCTCCGGACGGTTGTAGACATCCGCCATGAACGCCGCACCGAATGCGCCGGATTTGTAATCCGTTGTTTCCGGCTGACCGCCCTCGGGGGTATTGTTCCGGCGAATCTGTACGGTCAGCTCGTTCTCACCGATCACCGGCTGATCGACCGTCCGGTTCTGATCGGTGATGCTGTCGGTGTAAAGCGGTTCGCTGTTTGCGGTTGCGGCGCTGAACACCTCGCTGAACACCTGATTGACTGCAAGCGGCTTTGCATCCTCTGTCAGCCTGCCGAAGCTGAGCGTGCCCTTTCCGGACTGCACCTTTCCGCCGAGCACCAGATTTCCGGTGATCTCGGTCTCGCCTGTTCCGAATGCAGCACCGCCCGCCGACCGGACATCGCCGTCCGCACGGAGCATCTCCGCATTGCTTTTGAGTGCTTCTTCGCCGGTGTCAAACGCATACAGCGTGTAATCCCACGGGTTCGAGCTCGGTGCGCCGATCGTTCTTGCTGCCATAACAACAGCCGAAACAACCGCCGCCGAAGTCCCGACCGCAGCGAGCGCTGTCACCAGCGGCTTTTGCAGCTTCTTTTTCAGCGGTTTCATACCATTCTCCTTTCTGCATCTGCATATGCAATTCTGTGTGTCATCATTCTCAATCCGACTCCTCCTTCAATGCTGTATATCTTACAATTATAAAGGCATACTGCGCGATTATAATATTACGCATTGTTAATTATACTTTATATAATACAAAAAGTCAATAGGAATAACAAACAAAGCAAAAGTGTCTTTTTGTGTACACAGACGATAAAATTTACGATTCTGCGTTGATTTTGTGATTATTAAATCAGCTTCCGCCGCAGAGAAATCAGGATTCTTGTCAAATCATGCAAAAATCTCATCACAGCAGCCGCAGAATATTATTCATTTGAACTGACCAAAAATTGCGAACGGTTGTCATTTATTGTCAAATATCCACATCGTGCATTCTGTGCAGGGCAGCATGGCATTCATGCACAAATCGAAGCTTGAAAATTTGTGCATTCTGCCGATGCCAAATCAATACTTTTTGTATCAGAAAGCGCGCTGTCACCTGCAAAACTATACCGTTCGTATTGCATAAAAAAGCCGCCCCGTTTCCCACGGGGCGGCGCAGACTGTCGATAAAGGTATCGCTGCGCGATGATTATAATGGGGCGCTGCCCCAT
>CAMKLV010000059.1:0-23641 GCA_946413695.1 uncultured Ruminococcus sp.
ATAAACATGGGGTCTGGGGATACTATCCCCACCGCGCCGTGCGCGGCTCCAATATGAAAACCGCTGAATTGACATGACGATCAATTCAGCGGCTTTTTATATTGATGCATAAAATGGGATTCTTAAGGGCTATCCCTGATAAACAGCAATTTTCATAATAGGAAAAGCCACCCAATTTACGTGAATTTGAGCAGCTTTATATTATTTCAACATAAACATGGGGTCTGGGGATACTATCCCCACCGCGCCGTGCGCGGCTCCAATATCAAAACCGCTGAATTGGCATGACGTCCAATTCAGCGGTTTTCTATTATTTCAATCTAAACATGGGGTCTGGGGATACTATCCCCAGCGCGGGGTTTGGGGGCGCGCAGCCCCCATTATTGATCCATCGGAGATACCTTTTTTCGCACCCACCCGATGAACCTGAGGCAGAGGATGCTGAGCAGGATGCCGAGACACGCGCCGCCGAAATCAATGCAGACATCGCGCAGCTCACAGCTTCTGCCGGGCACAAACCGCTGATGAAACTCATCAGAGCAGGCATAGAGCAACGCACAAAGCGCCGGCAGTATTATGCTCCTTTTCGGAATCGCCTGCCGGCTGTCTGATATGAACTTCGGAATCCGGCGGAATGTTGCCCTGAGCAGAATCCCGAGGATTGTATACTCCGAGAAATGACCGCACTTCCGGAAGAGTGTGTGCAGCTTTTCCATGATCGCAAGCTGTTCGGCAGCAGAGCGCGCTTTCCAGTGCGGAACCACGATCGAAAGCAGCATTTTGAGCAGGCTGCCGCTCATGTCTCCCGAGTCATCCGCATTCTGCGCGGAAAACCAGAAGATCATCCCCATCCAGAGGAGTGTCAGCAGCGCACAGAAGAGCAGTCCGCGGTTCTGCCTGATTACTTTTCCCAATTGCTCTTTTCGCGCTTGAGATCCTGCATCAGCTCATTGAGCTTGGATTCTGTAGCGGTCAGGGATTGCAGCACGTATGCAGAGGTTGCATCCTTGGTATCCTCACACTTGGTCTTGGTCTTTGCAAGGATCTCGTGTGCGCGCTTTTTGGCTTCCTCAACGATCGAATTCTCCGCAACGAGTGCCTTTGCACGCTCCTCAGCGCCGCGGATGATCTTTTCCGCATTGGTCTGAGCCTCTTTCATGATGCGGTCGCAGTCATAGTCGATGGTCTGTGCGCGCTTCATTTCCTTCGGCATGTTGAGGCGGATATCATTGACCAGCTCGCGGAAGCGGTCTCCGTCAATGACGATCTTGTGTGCGGCAAGCGGAAACACCTTCGCGTTATCCAGAAGGTCATCCATTTCGTCAAGAACATCAAATACGCTCATTCTGATTCTTCCTTTCCGATTGCGTTTGCAAATTGCTGCACCTGCCGGAGTTCCTGCTCACTGGCAGTTCCGCCGGAAGGTGAATGCTTCTTGTTTGTGTACAGCCGCTCCATGATGACGGAGAGAATCTCCGGCGGAACAAAGCTGCTGATATCGCCGCCCAGTGTGGCGATCTGTCTGACAATGCTGGAGCTGAGATACATATTCTCCGCGGCTGTTGTCAGGAACACGGTTTCTGCGCCCGGAAACAGCTTTTTGTTGCCCAGCGCCATCTGAAACTCATATTCAAAATCCGTGACAGCGCGCAGACCTTTGACGATCGCATGCGCGCCCACTCTGCGGACATAATCCGCGAGGAGCTCATCCTCCAGAATGTCAATGACGATATTATCAAAGCCCGTTGTCACCTTTTCGATCATGAGCAGACGCTCTGTCAAGGTAAAGACGGGGTGTTTTTCGAGATTTGCGGAAACGAGCACGATCACCTTGTCAAAGAGTTTCGCGGCTCTGCTGATGATATCCAGATGCCCGTATGTAACCGGATCGAAGCTGCCCGGGCAGACCGCGACGCGGCGTTTTTGATCACTCATATGTTTGTCCTTTCAGTTGCAGAATCTGATTCGCCAAATAATACAACCCGCGTCCGGTCACAGACCGGCATATGCGCCCGCAGCAGCGGGCAAAATCAGAATCAGCGCATAAAAGACGGAACAAAACAGCGAACGCAGCCGAACCTTCCTGACAATCTGTTTGCCGGTCAGATTCCGGCAGAGCTGTTTCATTCAGCCGCCTCCTCCGGATTCCTGTAAACACTTATTATTATTTTACCATATTTTTTCTGCTTTTGCAAGTCAAAATGCAGAATTCTCTCAGATAATTTGCATTCGGGCTCGTGTTCGCAGACGATTATACCGTTTTTTTGCATTTTTTCCGCGAGAATCGGCAGAATCTGCTGCAGAATATCGTGACGGTAGGGCGGATCGAGAAACGCGATATCAAAGAGCTCGGAGGTGCGCTGCAAAAAGCTGACGGCATCGGATTTGAGCACGGTTGCCTGATCTGCAAAGCCGCAGGATTTGACATTCTGCCGGATGCACGCGATGGCACGCTGATCTGCATCGACGAGGGTGGCGCGCCGTGCGCCGCGGCTCAGCGCCTCAATCGCCATTTGTCCGCTGCCTGCGAACAGATCGAGCACATTTGCCTCGGGGAAATCGAACTGCAGCGAGGAGCAGATCGCCTCCTTGACCTTGTCGGTTGTCGGGCGGGTGTCGAGCCCCTCCGGCGTAATCAGGCGCCTGCCCCGCGCCGTTCCGGTAATCACTCTCATATATATTGCCTCCTTGTTTGATTGAGCTGTCTCCTACGGATTGAGAATGGGGATTCTGTCCCCAAGCCCCTGCCGGGGATATTATCCCCGGACCCCGTATTTATATTGGATGTAAAAACACGTTGATGCGTGACTTTTCAGATGACAATGCAGCGAGAAGCGAAAAGCGTCGATTATTGTCCGGCGCTTAAGCCTGCCTCCATGCGTCCGATCAGCATGCCGCCGTTTTCCCTGAGCCATTTGCTGCAGCGGTCATAATCCGGAAAAGCGCGGTAAACCTCGGCATAAAAAGCCTTCGAGTGGTTCGCGTGCAGACGGTGGCAAAGCTCATGCACCACAACGCTGTCCAGAACCTCGGGCGGCGCCGCCATCAGCAGACAGTTGAAATTGAGGTTGCCCTCGGCGGTGCAGCTGCCCCAGCGCGTCTTTTGATTGCGGATTGTGATCCTGCCGTAGGTCACGCCGATTTTCTGCGCGAAATAAGCCACACGCTGCGGGATTACTTCGGCTGCACGGTGTGCCATCCCGCGGATATCCTGCGCGGTGAACGGCGGCAGCGCGGCGATCTGATCGTGCTGCGCTCTGCGCTTCTGCACATGCCGCTCGATATCAGCGGCTTTTTCGGTCACAAAGCGGCGGATCTCCTGCTCCGGCATACGCTGCGGTGCGCGGAGAATCACGGTGCCGTCCGGCATGATCTCAGCGGCGAGCGAGCGCCGGCTGCTGCGGATCAGGCGGACTTCTGCCGATATGCCTTCGATTTGCATGCTGCCTCCCTCATGATTTGAACAGAAATTCCCGACAGGCGTCATGTCTGCCGGGAATATGTTGATGCATCAGCGGAAAATGGGCTTGCGGAACTGCCAGTGCTGATTGTTCAGCAGCGCGCCGAGCATATTGTTCACCTGCAGCGATTCGCTGACGCCGGTCTTGCACCAGATCGCGAAATGCTCGCAGTTATTCGTGAACAGATTGTAGCTCGTTTCGCCCAGACGCGACCGCGCACGCGCGACCGTTTCCTCCGGCGTATAGAGATGATAGCCGTAGGTCTGCTGCAGGGAGCGTGCAAGCTCCTCGGAATAGCTGTTTGTATGCGGCGTGCTGCCGGCATTGCCCAGCGCGACCGGCGGGACATAGGGCTTCGGGAAATCCAGAATGAAATACTCCGAATCATCGCGCAGGAAATTGCGCAGATTCGTCGCATGCACCGTTGCGTGCCCGATGGTCTTGCTTGCCGGAATGTTATAGTGCACGATGCAGGTGTCGCTGACATAAATGCCGTAGTGGACATATGTACCGCCGCGCCGCACCACGCCGATGATATCGCCGTACTGTGCCTGCACCGGCTGCGAGCCTGCAAACGGAACCGCACCGGATTGCGGCATGCTGCTGAAATCCGTGCCGACGGGAACTGCGCCGCCTGCATCGCGGAATGCCTCTGCGCGGGCTGCGCGCCGTACCATTGCCTGTTCAAGCTGCTGCTGCGTGCCGCGGTCAATGATCTGACCGTACTGATCGACGATCCGGCATTCACCGGTGACAACATGCCGCTGCAGTGTCACATCGGCTGCGTAATCGAGATCCTCCCAGCAGTAGTCCTTATCCATAATTGTGAAGCCGGTGTCCGAATGCTGTGTCTGATAGCTCTCGGACAGGGCATCGAGTTTATTCGCGAGACGGTCCATGCCGCGGCTGACTGCGTCCCAGAATTCCATTGTGATCCCTCCTGCGAAGTCAATCGTTCGAGCGCGAAATCCACAGGATATACTTGCCGCTGCGCTCGTAATATCCGATGTCCAGTGCGCCGTTCCGGTAGCGGCAGTGACCCAGCGTGCTGTCGCTGACGTCCTCATGACCGCCGTAAAGCGTATCTGCATACGCTGTCAATGCGTTGTAATAGGATTCGATCTCACCGCGTGTCCAGATATACGGGCCGCCGTAATCCGGATGATTGCCGAACCGGTAGTCAATCGCGCGCAGGTGATTGCCGTGCGCGGCGGTGCCGTTGTGGATGTAGAGGTCGATTGCGGCAGGCAGCTGCAGGTCCTCGAATCCCGGAACCGGAAATGCGTTCGTGATATAGCGGTAGGTCGAATTGGATGTGCCGTTGTTATCGGGCGTTGTGCCGCAGAAGATATCCGCGTCATAGCCCCAGTCAATCGGGAGATTCAGCATGGCCTGCTTGGCATCCGCCTCGCTCTGCGCCGTGCCGTCCTCGTTCGATGCTTTGGTGTACATCCCAGGCGGCAGGAACGGGTCGCCGTTGTTGCCGCAGACAAAGGGCATGCCGCCGAGCGATGCAAAGTAATCCGCTGCGGCAGTGCTCTGCTGCTGCGGCTGTTCCTGCTGAACAGGCTGCTGCACCTGTTGCTGCTGCTGTTGTGCCTGCTGCTGCGGTTTGGCAGTTGTCTTGGTGGATGCATCTTTTTGCGGGGCAGCGGTTGTCTTCCCCGATTTTTTCGTTGATTTTGCAGCCTTTGTGGTTTTGGGGGCTGCGGTTGTTTTTGCTTCGGTCTGCTTTGTTGTTTTTGCCGTTGTCTTTTCGGTGGTTTTCTCCGTTGTTGCTTTGGTGGTTGCCGCGGTTGTTGCCTTTGTGGTCTCCGGCTTTGTTTCCGGTTCGGTCTCAGGCTCGGTTTCCGGATTTTTGGGCGCTTCTGTGGTCTGCGCCTCGCTGCTTTCCTCCGGCTGCACCTCAGCGATCGACGTCTCCGGCGGAGACTGATTCTTCTTATGGATACCGTGGATCAGAAACGCGCCGCCTGCGATATTTGCAGCAAGCACGCCGATCAGGACGGCATTGATGGCTCTGCGTGTACTGTCCGGACGGATGACCTTTCCGGATTCGGTTCGGACAGCGGCACCGCACTGCGGACAGAATGAGAATTTATCCGGTACGGCGGCTTTGCAATGCGGACACTTCATGGAGATTCCCTCCTCTTCCTGCATCAGACAAATCATTTGAACGCAGCCATTATGTCTCTGTCAGCGCGGCTGCGGCATACACTTATGCACATACATCCATTATATCACATTATTCCGGAAAACACAATAGCAAAATTGTGAATAATCCTATATTTATGACAAGAAAAGAGAAATCGCACCGCTTCAAAGCTGAAACGGTGCGATGCTGAAATCTGCAAGGTTTATTTTTTGCGCAGGGTATTGAGACGCGCGGCGTATTCCTCCAGAATCTCGTTGAACGGGCGGTCTGTCTTGAGCGAGAGCAAAAAGCGCGGCTTCCGTGTCTCCAGCTCGTTCCGGACATGTTCGCGGAGTCCTTCCAGCCGCACCACGATCTGCTGTTCATCGGCATAGCGCCGGATCTTTGCGACAAGCTGTGCGGAATAGCTGAAATCAATGACGAGAATCCCGTAGAAAAAGCCGATGCCGAAGGAAAAAGCAAGATTCTGCGAGAGCCATTCCAGTGCGGCAAGAATATGCGGATGTACAAGGAAATAATACAGCGCGCTGAGCAGCATCCAGTAGAATGAGTACTGCGGACAGATGATGCCCTGAATGTTTCCTCTGCACTCCGAATAATCCCAGAGACGCACATGCGCTGCAGCGATCATCACGCGCCCGACTGCGTATTCCAGTGCTGTGATTGCCGCACCCATCAGCAGAAAGAGCAGCAGCTTGCGCCAGATCACATTGCCGATCGGGATGTTTTCTTCGATCTGAGCAAGCAGATAGAGGATACACAGGCTGAAGCCGTAAAGCGGCAGACAGGGACCTGCAAGAAATCCCGGGTTGACCCAGTGCTTCTGCGAGACAAAGCGCCGGTAGATCAGTTCAATGCACCAGCCCGTCACGCTGCCGACTGCAAACAAAAAGGTCAGGATCAGAAAAAAATTCATGTTTCTTCCCTCCGTTTCCGCCGCATCGCATACCACAGTGCAGAGCCCGCACTGAGCAGCAGAAAGCCAGCTGTGCTCAGCAAAAATGCAGGTGACTTCGGATCTGTCAGCGCGGCTCCCATCAGTGTTGAGAGAATGACATTCGGGAGCATGCCCAGCAGACTGCCTGCCAGATAGGAACGGAAATCCGCCTTGGAAGCGCCGAAATACAGGCTGACAGCATCGAGCGGCAGAAAGACAAGGCTCCGCAGAAAGAAGCTGAAAAAGAGCACATCGCTGTTCTGCTCGTTCAGGAGTGCGGCAAGGCGCGGATTCTTTCCGGTGATGCGGCGGACGCTGTCACCGCCGAGCAGCCGCCCCATTCCGTAGCCGACCGCGGCGCTGACGCCGGTTCCGAGCAGGTTTACTGCAACGGCGAAAGGCGCAGGCAGCAGCAGTCCGGCTGCAAGCTGCGGTACCTTGAGCGGAAACACAAGTGAGAGCGTTTTTCCTGCATAGAGCAGCAGAAGAAACAGAATCAACACGAACTGATTTTCCGGCGAGATGTGTTGAATTGCCTGCGGTGTGAGCTGTGTGCGGTGCCTGAACAGGAATACACCTGCGCAGACCCAGATGATCAGTGCGGCGGTGCGTGCAAGGTTCAGCCCGGGTGCGTGTGTTTGCTTCATGCAGATCATCCCCCTTCTGATTCTATTCTAGCATGGGGGGATATCCGTGTCAATGGGCAAAACCCTGCCGGTGCACAAAAAACGCACCGTTCCGGAAGTGAAACGGTGCGTTGTAAAAGGATTCAGATTGCCTCGCGTCCCTCGAGAAAATAGGATGCCTCCATATCGGCGACATGGAGCGCAAATGCCAGCGGGAACATTTCCAGCGCGGCGCCGATCGTGCCCTTGTCCTCGGGTCCCGAAAAGCCCATGTGCCAGCGGATCGCCATTGCCTCCTCACGGTGCAGATGCATGAAGAACTGGATCATCAGCACTGATTTTTCGCCGTGGCCGTAGGGCAGGCGGTCATCAATCTTGTAGAACGGCACCTTCTCCCAGACGCCCTGCGCATTTTTTGCATTGCGGTAATCGACGGTGTAGAAGTTCATCTTGCAGAGATCGTGCAGCAGTGCGCAGATCGCGATGGTTTCCTCGGAATACTCCGGAAAGCCGTAGACGCTGTGGACACGGTCGCGCTCTAAATATGCCTTGAGATTGTGATAGACATTCAGCGAGTGTTCCAGCAGGCCGCCTGCATAGGCGCCGTGATAGCGCGTGCTTGCCGGTGCGGTGAAAAAGTCATTCTGCTCCGCGAGCAGGTAGCTCCGCAGACGGTCGGCACCCGGGCGCTTGACATAAGTATCCCAGATATCCAGAAATTCCTGTTTTTTTGCTTCAAGTTCCTGATCGGTCATGTGTGTATCCTCCGTTGATTGCTCATTTGGCAAGTGTCCCGGCTTCCTCCGCCGTGATCGTGCCGTGTCTGATCGCCTTCTGCAGCTTTCCGCTGCGGCGTGCCTTTTCCGGAGAGTCTGCGTATTCCGGAATCATGCATTCGGTCATGGTGCGGTTCCTCCCGGCTCATATCCGGCAAACCTGCGGAAATCCTCCTGTGTGCCGCAGAAGACATTGAGGTCGATCAGCACATCGCCGCCGGAATAGCCGTCCAGCATGCCGCGCGGATTATACTGCCAGAATGTCCACTCCGGCGTGATCCACTGCGGCGGTGCGGTGAAGATGCTGCGGATCCAGAGGGTGTAATCGAGCTCGGTGCCCTCCAGATAGGTTTCCCAGCACTTTTTTGTCGTGTAGATGATCGGCTTTTTGCCGTAGACGCCGCGCATTCTTGCGAGCAGGATCCGTAAGTTTTCGCGGACAGCCTGCGCATCCGGCAGATTGTCGGAGCGGTAGAACTCCAGATCAATGACCGGCGGCAGCGCGTCCTCGTCATCGGGGACAACGGCGCAGTAGTTATCCGCCTGCGTTGCCGCAGAGCTGTCAAAGCTGAAAAAGTGATATGCGCCGACATACAGACCGGCAGCGCGCGCGTTCTTCCAGTTGTCTGCGAAGCAGTCATCGACGGTGCCGGAGCCCTCGGTCGCCTTGAGAAAGGCAAAGGTGACGCCCTGCTCCGCGATGCGTTCCCAGTTCATCTGCCCCTGATAGTGCGAGGCATCGACGCCGCGCACCGGATATCTGCTCTGCGGCGGCATATTGAACCACAGTCTGCCCGTCTGGATAAAATGCCACAGCAGCAAACCGCAGACAAGAATCGCGGAAAGCATCAGTAGTGTTGTGGGTTTTCTTTTGTTCTTCAATCAAGCAGCCTTCTCTCTGTTTTTTGCAGTTTAGTGCACCTGTCCCATGACGATGCCTCTGCCGTTTGTTGCAAAATAGAATTTTCCGTAGACGGAGGCATCGCCGGTGATTGAGGGCGTCAGATTGCCGAAGCCGTCCTTTTCGGTTGTGAGCTTGCTCCAGTGTTTGCCGTGATCCTCGGTCATATAGATGCCGCCGCCCTGACCGCCTGCCTCGCCCATGATGTAAAGCGGTGCGGTGCCGCCCTCATGTTTCGGGGCGCCGGTGCCGATCGCATTTGCCGAGACATCCTTAAGAAAATCGACGGTTGCGGCGCGGTCTTTGGAATAGCCGACGCTTGTGCCGGAGCGGATCCAGATGCCGTCCGGTGCATCGTGGCAGGGAACGAGCTCGCTGTTATCCGCAACATTCAGTCCGGTTGCGGTGAAATTTGTGCCGCCGTCCTCAGAGCGGTAGATGCTGCCGCTGCACACGGCGTAAACGAGCATCGGATCAGACGTATCTGCGTAGATTTTCGCACCGAGTCCCAGCCCGTTCGGCTTGAACCATGAATTGCCCTGATCGGTTGTGAAGTAGACCGGTGCCGCGACATTGCCCGGAACCCAGAAGATCCGGCTGCCGTCGCAGTTGACGGAGACCGTGCCGCCCGTTGAGCGTTCGGGGAGCTTCGGGGACGGGAACCATGAGCAGCCGCCGTCCGTGGTGAAGTTGAGCGGCGATTTCTTGCTGTCGCAGGTATATGCGGCGATTTTGCCCGCCGACCATGCAGCCGCGACATCCGAGGCGACGCCGTTGTTCATGAAGTGCAGATCGTCCGGACGGATGCCGGTATCCAGATGCGCAAAGCCCGTCAGGTCGCCCATAATCGAATAGAGCGCCGGAGTGGTGCCGTCTGTTTTGGGGACGGAGACAACCTTGAAAACGGCAGTCTCCTCGATGCCTTTTGCATCAAACTGCACAACAACGGGTGTCCCGCTGCCGAGCGCAGTCATGTTCTGCGTGGAATAGAGCGTTGCGCCCGTGCCCCACGAGACTACATCGCTGTTGAACGGGTCGATTTCGAGATCGGCGATCCACCAGCCGGTTTTCGCCTGCTGACCGCCCCAGAGCAGCCACGATGCCTCGGTGGTATCCATTGTATACGAATCGCCGGAATTCGAGAACAGCGGTGTCCATGTGTCGCCGCCGTCGGTGGAGCGGTAGACATTTTCGCCCTTCTCCGACCAGAATCCCAGCGTGCTGCAGACGAGGGTATCCGGATCGTCGCCCGCGACCGAAAGACCGGAGAATCCGCCGTATCTGCCGTCATTGCACTGCGGCGTGATATCCTCGAATTTGCCGGATTTGATGTTATAGCGGCAGACTGCGCCGTTTGTCACCGCGGCGTTCGGACCGCAGGAATCGGAATAGCAGAGATAGAGAAAGCCGTTCGGCGAAATCTCCGCCTGCAGCGGATACATCCCCGGCAGATTGGCAGGCAGCGCTTCAAATGTTTCGCCCGCATCCTTGGAGCGGTAGATGCATGTGCCGTCCTGCATGGCGACACCGACATACATATCATTGCTGACCGGATCGAATTCGATCCACATCACGCCGATCTGACATTTCTCCTGAAAGTAATCGCCGGTGACCGGAAAGGCGGCGCATTTTTCCCATGTGACGCCGTAATCTCCGCTGACATAGAGCCCGTCGGTGCGCGAGCCGCAGAATACCTGCTTGTTGTTTTTCGGGTTGACCATCAGGCGCTCGCCGACACCTCTGCCGGACATGTTGCCGCCCATTGCAAAGGGCATATCCGTCTGATGCCACGTTGCACCGTAATCGGCGGAGCTGAGAATCGCGCCGTTGCTGCCTGCGTAGGTGCCGCAGGAGAGATAGACGCGGTTCGGTTCGACGGGATCGGCGGCGATGGATTCAATGCCGATCAGATTCCAGTCATCCGCGTTGACACCGCCGAGATGGTCGGTGATTGGGACCCATTCGCGGTCGGCGCTGCTTCTCCGGTAGGCGCCGCCGATATCCGTGCGGCAGTAGCAGAGCCCCTCCTCGCCTTTGCTGTAGACGATGCCGGGGATATATCCGCCGCCGCCGATTGCGACATTGCCGAATTCGGTCTCGCGCACGGGTTCTGCATAGCCGCAGCCCGTGCAGAGCAGCATCGCGGAGACTGTCCCGAGTGCTGCGGTACGAATTGTTTTCTGATTCATCATAAAAACACCAATTTCTATGGTAAATGAGAAATTGCGGTGTCATCCAAGGATGACGATTTTGAATGGCGCTGCTCAAAACTGTTTTTGAATCGTCGGCGAAAGCCGACACCGAAATTTCTAATTTCTAATTCCTAACTTCTAATTCAAAGTTTCTGGAGTGTGGTCTGGACGGACTGCATGTCGCCCCAGAGGTTCGGGATCATGACGCCGCACTGCATGAGATAGGCGCCGGATTTGATATCCTCCGTGCCGCGGATCGTGTACGCATAATCCGCATCGGGATCAAGCCCTGCGAGCAGGATCCGGCGCGACTTCATGTTCGCCTCCGCCGTGATCTGCACATAGGTGAACACCGCCTCGGATTTGTCAGCAGATACGAAAATCCATGCGCCATAATCCGCATTCTGCTGTGCGGCATAGCCTGACGGGCGGAACGGATTGCCGAGCCGCCACAGGCTGCCGTCGCGCACCAGATGGCTGATGCTGTGCCAGCGTGCAATCTGCTCCGGAATCTGTGCGCGCTCCTCCTCGGAAAGCTGCGTCACATCGAGCTCATAGCCGAATGTGCCGAACATTGCGACATTTGCGCGCGTCTCAAAGGGCGTCACTCTGCCGGTCGCGTGGTTCGGGCATACACTGACATGCGAGCCGATCGCGGCAGGAGGCATGAACAACGATGCGCCGTGCTGGATCCGCAGACGTTCCTTTGCATCGGTATCGTCCGAAGCCCAGATCTGCGGTGAATAATAGAGCATGCCGGGATCAAATCTTGCACCGCCGCCGGAGCAGCTTTCGAGCAGGATATCCGGATACTCGGTCACGAGCCGCTCGAGCATCTGATAAACACCGCGCATATATTCGAGTGAGTAGCCTGCATACGGCTCCTCGGTGAGCTGCCGGTTCATATCCCATTTGATGTATGAGATCGGCGCAGAATCGAGGATTTTCTTCATCTGCTCCCAGACTGCATCACGGACATCGCGGCGCGAATAATTCAGCACATACTGTGCGCGGGACTGCGTGCGCGCTCTGCCCTCAATGCCGATCGCATAATCCGGATGTGCACGGAACAGGTCGCTGTCCGGCGAGATCATTTCCGGTTCAAACCAGAGCCCGAACTGCATCCCCTTTCCGGTGATGTGGTCGGTCAGCGGTTTCAGTCCGCCGGGGAGCTTGCGCTCGTCGGGGGTCCAGTCGCCGAGCGAGCAGTTATCGCTGTCGCGTCTGCCGAACCAGCCGTCATCGAGCACAAACAGCTCAATGCCGAGCTTTGCGGCTTCATCCGCGATTGTTTTCAGTTTTTCAAGATTGAAGTCGAAGTAGGTCGCTTCCCAGTTGTTGATGAGCACCGGCCGCTCGATATAGCGGTAATCGGAGCGGATCAGGTGATCGGAAAACAGCTTGTGGAATGCCCGCGACATCGCGCCGATGCCTTCCGCGCTGTAAACCAGCACCGCTTCGGGCGTGTCAAATTCGGATTCCGTGCTGAGACACCAGAGAAAATCGTCGGTCTGTGCGCCGATCTGCGCTCTGGTCTGGCAGAACTGCGTCAGCTCCGCCTGCAGGGTGAAATCGCCCGACCAGATCAGCGTGAAACCGTAGGCTTCTCCCTGCTGCTCGGTTGTCTCGGGGCGTACCAGCGCGAAAAACGGGCTGTACTGATGCGAGGATTCGCCGCGTCCGCTGTCCAGACGCTGTTTGCCGTGGCGCAGCGGCAGACGCTCCGCCTGCCGCTCACGCGCCCATGAGCCGTAGAGTGAGATCATCTCAAAGCGGTCGTCATCGAGATCAACGGATGCCGAAAAAGCGCGTACCAGCGTAACATCACGGTCACCGCAGTTTTCCAGTGTGGCACTGCGGATGATCGCGTCGATGCCCTCGAATACCGTATAATGCAGCGTGACCTCGACACCGGTCGGCGCGTCGATCATTTTGATATCGAGCGATTCGCAGCCGTTGCCCCATGTGTGCGGGATCGCGCGCGGATTGTATTTGCCGTTGTAGATGCGGTGGCTGACATAGCGAAGATCGCAGGCGCGTGCGCCGTGCTCATTCTGGAGGCAGAACGCCGCCTCGCGGTAATCGCCGATGCCTGCGCAGGGGTACTCAAACGGTGCGCAGTCCATGAAGCTTGCACGTTCGCGTTCATTTTTTGAGGGAACAAACGGCGGATCGTTCAGCCGCAGCAGATCACTGAGATCCTGCGGCGCAATGCGCTTTCCCCAGTAGGTGTGCAGCAGATAACCCTCATCTGCAAGTGTCAGTACATAGCTGGCGTTCGGTGTGTCAAGCTGAAACTGTCCTGCTTCTTCGAGATAGGTAATCATCGTAAATCCCCCGTTTCAGGCTGAACTTTGGCTTTAATCGCCGATTTCTCCGTTGAATGCGTAAAGGACTTCGCCGGTGTGCGCGTCGATTTTGGCAGTGCCGCCGTCATCCGACTCGAAATCCCAGATCAGAAACGCCGCATCGCCGTTCACGGTGATTTCCAGCTGCGGCTTTTCGTTGAACTTTCTGTCCGGAACGGCTTTCTCCGCTGTTTTCTTTGCATCCTTTGCGGAGATATCGGGAACGGTGTTGAGCTCGATATCCGGGAAAAAGGAGTTTTGCAGAAACATGATGCGGTGTGATTCGTCGCGGACATGCAGATTTGTGCGGTGCGAGTTGATCGGGATGCCGTTGTAATTCTGCTGGAAATAATAATGCGTGAGTCCCCCGCTGGAAGTAACAGTGTAAAGACGGAGTTCATCATAGACATCCTTGCAGCCGAGCAGATCGGAGATTGCTGCGATTGCCTGCATGGCATCCTCATCGTTTTCGACCGGTTTGCCCGTGAAATCGCCCTCGATATTGTCAATGCTCTTTCCGAGCGGCCCGATTGTATAGGTAAACTGAATGCCGCGGTCAATGAGCTCGCTTTCCGTGAGCTGCTTCGGGCGCGTCAGTTCCGTCATGGGAGCAGCGGGAGCGCCCGCCTGTTCGGATTTTGCTGCGCAGCCCGTAAAACAGAGCAGCATCATGCCGCAGAGAATGAGAATCTTGCTGCGTTTCATCGTGTGATCCTCCGTTTGCTGTCAGTTTCCGCCGGTGATGCCTGCGTCCCTGAGTGCCTGCTCCGTGCCGCAGACCATGATATTGCCGTATTCGGCATCGTTTGTGTAGACGATGTAGCGGAAGTGATCGACCTGCTTGTCGATCTGCTGTGTCTGCCGGTAGGATTCCAGCGTATCCTCGTTGTTTGCGCGGATGACATACAATCCCTCGAAGCCCTCCTCCGGCTGTTTGCCGTTTGTTGCGGCGAGCATCGAGATGCCGGTCTGTGCGGTCATGTCATTGAGCGAGACCTGATAGCCGCTTGTCTGCATGTTCATCTGGATGACGGCATCCGCCGGAATATATGCCTTGGATGCGACCGAAGTCTCCGGTTCTTTGGTTCCGCAGCCTGTCAGCAGGAGCCCTGCCGCTGCGAGTGCAATCAGTTTCTTTTTCATATTCCGTTCTCCTTTATGTCAGTGTCAAATGTTTCTTATATCAGAATTTTTGCGCCGTAGGGTGCGAGGGGAAGCTTGCTCTGATAGATCTTGCCCGTCTCGAAATCCTTGAGCGGATGCGGCAAATTGACCGATTTCTGCTCCCGTGTCCAGTTCATCACAAAGCGATAGATCACGCCGTCTGCGCCCTGTCTTGCCGCGGCGACAACGCCGTGCGGCAGCGTGGTATCCAGCGCCGGTGCGATGCCGAGCCGTTCTGCCAGCGAGATCAGGAAATCCGAGAAGAAGCGATCCTCCGCAAAGCCGCCGAGATAATATGCCGTGCCGCGGCCGTAGCTGTGGCGCGTCAGGCAGGGCAGATCATCCGGCATGCAGGGATTCTCGTGTTCATAGACCGCGAGCACCTCCGCGCCCTCCGCGGCAACGCGCTCGCAGAGACGCTCCAGCCGGTAGGATTCCGCCAGCGGGAACGGCGCTTTCACGATCCGCATGGTCTCGTGCTGCGCATCAAAGAGCGGGTCGATCTCGAGGAACCGGATGCCGGCGAGTTCTGCAAGTCCCTCCGCGGGCGTATCGCCCATATAGCAGAGGTCATGTTCATCTACAACGCCGCTGTGCATGGTCAGCAGGACGGTGCCGCCCTGTTTTGTGAAGTCACAGATGCGCTTTGCCACATCCGCGCGCAGCAGATACAGCATCGGGACGAGCAGCAGGTGATAACCGGAGAAATCCATCTCCGAATTGACAAAATCGACCGCATAGCCTGCTTTCCAGAACGGCAGATACATCCGGAACATCAGGTCATTGTCCCCGATGGCGCCGTTGCGCGGACCCTTAGCCGCGTTGACCGCCCAGTGGCTTTCCATATCATACAAAATCGCAATATTTGCGTTGGTTTTCGCACCGCAGAGCGCATCGAGCTTTTGCAGCATTGCGCCGACGCCGCGCACCTCCTGAAAGACGCGCGTATCCGTCCGGTTGGCATGCGTCATCACGGCGCCGTGGAATTTTTCGGCGCATCCCCTGCTCTGCCGCCACTGGAAATACTGGATGCTGTCCGCGCCGTGTGCGAGATTTGCAATCGCGGTCAGGCGGTGGAATCCCCATGTTTTCGGCCGGCAGACGGACTGCCAGTTGACCTGTGAGGGCGTGTTTTCCATCAGCAGGAAGGGTTTGCCCAGCATCGAGCGGCACATATCGGAATAGGCATCCGCCCAGAATGCGTTATAGGTTTCGTCGCCGTCCTCCTTGCTGTGCCATGCGGGATAGCTGTCCCATGAGATCACATCGAGGGATTTGGCAAGCTCCCAGTAATTGATGCCGTCATAAAACGCCATGAAATTCGCGGTGACGGGAATATTTGGGTTTGCGGCTTTGATCGGCGCGATCTCATTCTCGAAGAAGCTGCGCGTCTGTTCGGTGACAAAGCGCTTCCAGTCCAGTGAGAGACCGTGAATCAGCTCCTCGCCGATCGGGGACGGCGATTCGATCTCGTCCCAGTCGGAGAAGGTGTGCGACCAGAATGCCGTCCACCATGCTTCATTGAGCGCGTCCAGTGAGCCGTAGCGCGCCTTGAGCCATTCGCGGAATGCCGCCTGACAGAGATCACAGTGGCATTCGCCCTGAATTTCGTTGCTGACATGCCAGAGGATCACCGCGGGATGATTCCCGAAGCGCTCGGCAAGCTTTTCGTTGATTCTGCGCGTTTTTTCGCGGTAGACCGGAGAGGTGTAGCAGTGATTGTGCCGGTTGCCCTGCAGCTCGCGGACGCGCGATGCGTTGACGCGGCGGATCTCCGGATATTTTTTCGCCATCCATGCAGGCTTTGCGCCCGAGGGCGTCGCGAGCACGGTATAGATGCCGTTTGCATAGAGCTTGTTGATGATATTCGCCAGCCAGTCGAGCTGATAGTCGCCCTCTCGCGGTTCGAGCGCTGCCCATGCGAAAATGCCGATTGAGACGCAGTTGATGTTCGCCTCTTTCATCTGCTCGATATCCTGCGCGAGAATATCCGGACGGTTCAGCCATTGCTCGGGATTGTAATCGCAGCCGTGCAGCATGTGCGGATAGGGGGTCAGTGCCTGCATAGCGGTCGCCTTCTTTCTGTATCGTATTTTCAGCGCGTTTGCGCTGCTCAATTCTTATTATAACCGATAATCATTGCGCAGTCAAGCAGAAAAAGCGGAGGCATTTGTGCATGATGCATGCACAATATCCAGTTGTTCTGGACAAAGGCAATAATTGTGGAAAGCACGTGGAAAAATGCGACGGAATATCACGAATATGTCATCTTGTTTTATACAATTTGTATACATCAAATCGTACAATACAAGCGGGCTATGAGCCTTTGATACACTATTTGTTAAAAATGAGAAAATAATGAATTGTACGCTGCTGCTTACTTTTTGTGCTGTGAAACAGACCGGATTCGTCAATCCGTGCAAAACCGGCCCGCTTTGGCTGTGATATCTGTAGAAATTTGGAATTTTTACAGAAAGTACGTAAAAAACCTTGACACCACTGTAAAATTGAAATATAATATAATAGAATAGACAGAACATATCATCAGGCGGATTTACTTTCAAATTGTGCATTATGCCGAGATGATTTGAACTGTCACAGGGAAAGGGGAAGATGTCATATGAAACTGTATTGCGAGTATGTGCGTCCCGTTGCGTAGCACATCTCTGAAAGTATGGTTCGCTTAGGGGAAAATGGTTCTGGAAAGCTGGCTTTTGCGGGATTCGGCGGATGCGCCGCAGAAGCTGAGGACAGCATCCGCTGCCGAAGGGTGTATGCCAAAGGCATGCAGGCCTATAAAGAGACCGGCGAAAGCCGGATGCGAAATCAACAACCAAAACAGAAAGGATGAGGAGTGAATGAGAAAGACGAAGAGGCTGCGCGCGTTCACCGGCGTTGCGTCCGTGGCATTGCTCGCCTCGTATCTGGTCCCGTTTGCAGATATCCCGAAAACAGTGACAGCCAAGGCTGACGACCTGCCCGCACCGAAGTACGGCAAAGAGTACACCATTGAAAATATCCTGAGCGACTATCAGTACTTCATTCAGGATGACTTCACGGTCGGCAACCATACCGTCGGCGCGCTTGCAGTCGGCGGAAACGCAGAGCTGCCCGGCGCAGGCTTCGGTCAGGGCGCTGTAACGCATTCGTATTTCAAGCATATTGCAAAGTCAACACAGTATGACTATGCAACATTCTACAAAAATACGGAAATCTACGATTCAATCAAGGATGACGGAACCATTTACTACAACACAATCGAGGAGGGAATGACACAAAATGATTCTCTCCAGATTCAGGGCAACTATATTGAGTTTGCGGAGGCGTTCCGGAAGGTCAATGAATGGTCTGAGGAAAAGAAAAACAGCAGCAGCGCGTGGACGGTCGCAACGAATGACCTGAAGAGCGGCAAGCTGACGATCGACCTCAATAATCTGCCTTCAACGGAAGTGATTATTCCGAAGGACGTATACAACTCTCTGAAGAAAATCGAGTTTGTGGATGAAAAGAACGGAACAGAAGAAGCGCCGAATTATCAGAACCTGAGCGACAGCGGTCTGATTTTCACTTTTGACGGTGTCAACGATGCAAAGCTTCGGTTTGGTTCTTTCCCGGATGGGGGAGCAGCCGACGGCATCATGATCGAGTATAACGGTAAAAATATTTCGACCACCGCGTTCCAGAACCTGTCGAATGTGGATGCCATCGAAGGCGGCGCACAGTCCAACGTCGGACCGGGCATATCCCTCCTGTGGAACTTCCCGGATGCAACCGATGTTGACTGCACCTACCTTGCGGGTCATGTTGTAGCACCAAAGGCGCATTACAAGCAGACCGGCAGCAACGCAGAGGGCAACGTCATTGCAAAATCTGCGGACGGCGGCGTTGCAGAGGCACATTTCTATTCCTACCGCTCGCTGCTTGATCTGGGCTGCGCATATTCGATCGACCTGTATAAGTATGTCGGCGATTTCGAAGGCGCTCCGCTTGCAGGCGCGATTCTCGGTCTCTATCCGGTCAATGAGGGCACGGTCGGTTCGACACCGGCGCGCAGAGTCAAAACCGGCAGTGAGAACCCGAATGCGCTGAAGTTCAATGCAGGCAGATATGTGGTTCAGGAAGTCACACCGCCTGCAGGCTTCCAGCTCGACACCGAGCACAAGTATTACATCGAAGTCACGGAGTCCGATCAGGGCACTGCAACTGCAGTGGTCGGCAAGGAAAACGGCTATGATGTCGAACAGCCGAACACCCCGTATACCGGCACCGTGACGGTTACCGTCTACAAAAACGAAAACTTTACGGATCTAAAGGAACCAGCAGTGACGATTTCTCCGCTGGCAGTTGCAAAGAACACCTACAATGTCGGCGGCAAGGAATATGCCGTTGAAGTCGAGGACGGCGAGGAAGGCCCTGTTGTGACAAAGGTCTTTGCGGTCGCGGCAGACGGCACCCGCACAGATGTCACTGCGACTGAAAAGGATCACTTCTTCGCAACCGCTGTCAGCATTGACAACGGCGAGAAGAATTATATCATCGCAAGAGACGGCGAGGTTGCAGCAGCAAACCTCCATCTTTCCGATCTGCTCGAAACAAAGTTTGAGTTCGCTGATAAGGCTGCATTCACACTGACGAAAGTCGATGCAGCAGATCAGTCTCAGACACTGACCGGCGCTGACTTCACCATGGTGGACGAAACCTACACCGAGAAAAAGGAAGGCGAAACCACCACCTACGAGCGCAGAGAAACTCCTGCTGCGCAGGGCAGCATCGCCGGATTTACATGGGACAGCGAGAACTTCCAGTGCTCGTTTGATACCAATATTATCCGCAGCATTACCAAGACCGGCGATAACTACGGTCACATCTACCGCATCACCGAGACGCAGGCTCCGAAGGGATATCTCAATTCTTCCAACGATATCCTGATCGCGGCTGCAAGAATCCAGAGCGGATGGACAAGCCGCAAGGTCTACTTCATGACCGAGGTTCGCAAGGGCGAAGCTCCGGCGAACATGCCTGTTCTTTATACAACAACGAACGGCGGATGGGGCATTCCGCAGACGAACATCACCGTCAAGCCGGACAGCGGCTGGACACAGCTCGATATCAACAAGGCTGCGGACAGAAGCTTCTTTGTCGGCGATAAGCGCGACAACACCAAGATTCAGCTCGGCAAGATCGACGAGGACACCAATGCCTACGTCGGGAATGCAACACTCCAGCTCTGGAAGAAGGACGGCACGGCTCCGCTTGCTGAGGTCACCACTTCCACCATCGCAACCCTGGTTATGGACGGTGAGAATCCGCTCGAGCTTCAGCCCGGTACATACTATATAGTAGAGACCGCGGCTCCGGCAAACTACGAGGAGACCCTGCTGAACGTCAAGCAGTACTTCACCGTCAACGCTGACCAGACTGTTACGGTCGGCGCACCGAACACCATGAAAGCGGATGTCTTTGAAAAGGCACCTGCCAGCTTCTACATCCTCTGCGATGAAGAAGGCAATGAGCTTTCTGCAGAGAAAAGCAACAAGGTCGAGAATGTCAAGAGCGTCACCGTAAAATCGACAATGCGTCCGGATGCGGTCTATACTACTTATAAGAACGCAGATGGAGCAGTGGTTGATGCGAACATCGGCAGATTCCCGACCGATATCGTGACAGAAGGCGACCTGACCGCTGAGTATGATGCTGCGAAGGGCACGCTCATGCTGACCTACGCAGAACCGGTCACGCTGACAAAGGCTGAGATTCATCAGTATTACAATGACGGCTCTTTTGCAGTCAGCGATGCGGTATATCAGTGCGCAGGCACACCGGCATGGGTCGGCAATCCGAAAATCCAGATCGACGAGAACGGCACAACCGTGACCGTCAAGCTGCCGAACAAGGCAAAGGCTGTCGAGAACAAGATCGCCTTCACAAAGGCATCTGACAGCTACAAGCTCGGCACTGTTACCAAGGATAACTATTCCACAGTCCGCAGCGGCGAGAAGATCACCGGTGCAAAAATGAAACTGACCTACAAGGGTGAGGGTACGCTGGAAACAGTAACCTCGAACCTTGACGGAAAGAAATCCGAGGCTGAGGGCAAGCCTGCTCTCGATGCAACCAAGAAGTCCATCAGCTGGACGGTTGTTGATACCGATATCGAATTCAGCAATCTCCCGAACGGCGATTATCTCCTCGAGGAGGATTCCGCTCCGGAACGCTATCAGCCGATTGAGCCGGTAAAGATCAACATTTCCAATTCCGGCATCACCTCCGCATATGCGGATGCGAATAACACGAATCCGGCTCCGGTCGGCATCAGCAAGGCAACTGACAGCGCAACCTATACCGTGACGGTTTATGACTCGGTCTACTCGGTCGGCATCAGAAAGGTCAACAAGGACGATATGCCGATTCCGGGCGCAGTCCTCGAGCTGAGCGGCAAGAATGCTGACGGCGACCCGATCGACCTCTCGAAGGTCAAGGCACGCGACAGCCAGTTCTTCGTTGCAGACGGCTCCGGCAGAAACAACGGCACGAACTATCTGCTGCAGGACAATGAGAACCTGATCCGGAACGAGTCTTCTGACGCAGCAGTATATCGCTGGAGATCCATCGGCTCCGCGGTAGTCTTCACCGGACTGCCGGAAGGCGACTATACTATTAAAGAAGTAGAAACTCCGCTCGGATTCCTTCCGACGGAAAGAACCTTCAGCGTCAAGCGCAATGCAAAAACCGGCAAGCTCGAGACCGTCGGCAAGGACGATACCGAGAACAACTATGATACCATTACCCTGACCGACGAATCGGTCACGCTTTCCATCAGCAAAGAGGATATGGGCGGCAACTCCCTTGAGGATGCAACCTTCACCCTCGAAAAGCTCGGCGATGACAACAAGCCTGTTGAGCTCGGCAATCTTGCAGTCAGCAAGAGCGGCACGAGCGCAGAAGGCATCACCGCAAAGGTTGATCACGATGAAGACGGCAATGACAACAATGACAAGGCCGTCATCATTGATGCGAAAGATGCAGAGACCTTTGAAATCCGCGGCAACACCTTCCAGCACGTTAAGGTTGGCAGCAATGCTGAGGATATTCAGAGAAATGCAAATGTCCTGAACGATGACGCAGCTGCACCGCGCCAGAACGATTATGTGTACGGCGGTCAGATCACCGGCGACAAGCTCGTGATTGCAGGCCTCTATGACGGCACTTATGTCATCAGCCTCTCTGACGGCAGAGAGTACACAGTCCGCGTCAATGCAAAGGTCGGCGAGGTTGCCTCGATGACCATGCTCGAAAAGGCGGACATCAACGGCAAGAAGCTGACCTTCAAGGGCGGCAAGGTCGATATCTCCTCTCTGAGCGACGGCACCTACCGTCTGACAGAGACTGCTCCGCCGAAGGAAAAGGACGGCGTCGAATATGACATCACCGTGACAGAGTTCACCTTCGTTGTCGAGGACGGCAAGGTTGTTTCCTACGATGCAAAGACCGACGGCGATGTCGCAGAAATGACCGCCGAGGAACGGGCAGAAGCAGAGAAGTTCGCAAAGTCCCACATCGAAACCAAGGATGAAGGCAAGACGCTGGTCATCAAGGATGAGCAGAAGCGCTACGCCTTCCAGCTGAACAAGAAGGATGATTCGGATAACACGATCACCCACCTCGAGGGCGCAACCTTCGTTCTGACATCCAAGGATCCGAAGGTCAAGCTCGACAGCCGTGTGGTTGTCAAGGACGGCAGCAAGGTTATCGCGAAGGGTGCTGACGATGCAGCTTCGCTGACATTTGTCTCCTCCGGCAAAGGCGCGCTGACGATCAGCGGTCTGCTCAAGGGACAGTATGAACTCAAGGAAACCGGCGCTCCGACTTCCAAGAATTACATCGCAGCAGCGGGCTCGCTGGTATTTACCATCGGTAAGGACGGTCTTGCAACTGTCAAGGCTGATACCACGGCAAAGACCGCGAAGTCTGCCGATGAAAACGCAGGCTATTACAATGTCGAGGGCACGATGGTCAATGTCTACAACGTGACACAGACCACCACAACTCCGACCACCACTACAACTACAACAACTACTACAACTACAACAACCACCACAACCACTACAACCACCACTACTACAACTACCACAACCACCACTACAACTACCACCACATCGACCACCACTACCACAACTACAACTTCTACAACGAAGAAGACCACCACAACCACAACTTCTACAACAAAGAAGACCACTACCACAACAACTTCTACAACGAAGAAGGCTACTACAACTTCGACAACGAAACCGACAACGAAGGCAACGACAACAACAACCACCACAACAACAACCACCACAACCACTGCAATGGGCAGCCTCAGGATTGAAAAATCTGTTGACGCTGAAACCGTTACAGAGGCAGAGCTCAACGGCGCATTGAAGTTCACGGTCCAGAATAAGGATACCGGCAAATACCTTGATGCGAACGGCAAGCTCAGCGATAAGGCAGTCGAGATCACGCTCAAGTCGTTCACCAAGAATACAAAGGGCGTCTATGAGCTCGAGTTCAAGAATGTTGCACTTGGCAGCTATGAAGTCATCGAGACAAACTCCGATCTGGCTGGCTACACGCTGAAATCGACTTCCAAAACTGACGGCACCGCCAAGGTGACCGCCGGAAAAGAAGCAGTTGTTGAACTGAAAGACGAGTACAGCAAGCAGAAGGGCGACCTCAAGATCACAAAGACTGTTGATGCAGAAAACGTGACCGAGGCGGAGCTCAACGGCGCGCTGACCTTCACGGTTCAGAACAAGACCACAGGCAAATACCTCGACGCTGACGGCAAGCTCAGCGACAAGGCAGTTGAGATCACGCTTAAGTCCTTCACGAAGAATGACAAGGGCATCTACGAGCTCGCGTTCAAGGGCGTTGAGCTCGGCGAGTACGAAGTGATCGAGACGAACAGCGACCTCGCAGGCTACACCCTGAAATCCACCTCCAAGACCGACGGTACAAAGAAGGTCGAGGACGGTAAGGAATCTGTCATCGAACTGAAAGACGAGTACAGCAAGCAGAAGGGCGATCTCAAGATCACGAAGA
>CAMKLV010000060.1:0-23083 GCA_946413695.1 uncultured Ruminococcus sp.
ATCGGGAAATTCTATAAAATTTACATTTTGAATTATTCGGACTTTAGCCTCTCGGCTGCACGCACTGCGTGCCCCTCTACTAAGGGGTGCCAAATCGGCAAAAGTTTGACAGGTGCGTGCAACTTTTCAAAAAGTTTGCACAAAGATTTATGTTTCATACCGCTTTTTGTGCAAAAGCCGCTGAAACAGGCATTTTGCCCATTTCAACGGCTTGCGTAATTATATGTATTAACTTTGATTGAGGCGATAGACTTTTACCTTTTGTTTGACCGATTCGGACTTTAGCATATCGGCGGCACGCCCTGCGTGCTGCCTGCTTATCCCTTCGGGGAAACAGTCACAACGGCAGTGCCGTTTTCGTAGCTGTCTACCGAAATCGTGATGTTCGGGTCAACAGTCTGATAACCGCTCTGGTCATACCACGCAAATCCGCTGACATTGCTGTCAATCAGCTTGCCCTTGTGGAACAGCCCGCCGAAGTTGTTGACCAGCCGCAGCACGCGCTGGCGGTCATTTGCATTGTTATAATATCTGCCGTAATTGTTCCACTTGAACTCCGGCCCCCACCAGCCGTCACGCGCAATCTCTGCATTGCAGTGCAGAATCCGGACGCCGCTGTCATTGAACATCCGGAAGCCCTGCCGGTAGGAGAAGCCCTTTGCGTTGTTTTCATCCGGCGTGATGGATTCCACGATGAAATATTCGCTGTAAAATCCGTTCAGATCACCGCGCGGAATCAGCAGGCAGTTCGGCGCGTACTGCGAGGATTCCAGCGTAAAGGTCTGCGTGCCGCCGCTGTAAATCTGCACGTCGGCATCGGTGTACCAGCCGTACATCAGCTTGTCAAATGCGCTCATGTCGCCGAGTGCATCGTCCATCATGATCCAGCCCGCATCGCCGCTCAGACCTCTGCCGTAATCATCCTGCGCGGTGTTCTCGTAATTCTCGTAGCGGTAGTAATCCGGCAGACCCATTGCGTGACCGAGCTCATGCGTCCATGTGCTGTTGAAGCCTGCGCGGTCGCTGAGATCCCAGCCGCCGAAGCAGAGATTGCCGCCCCGCACGCCGTCGAATTTTTTGCCGCCGTAATAGCCGCCGGAGCATGGCCACCAGTCATCCTGACTTGCACTGCCGGGGAGCGCAAGCAGAATTGTATCTATGACCCGGTTGCCGTCGGTGTCATATTTGCTAAAGTCGATCTGCGCATCAAAGGTGTACATGATTTCATTGAGCAGCTTGTCGGTGCCGTCATAGCTTGCGGTATCGCCCTTGGGATTTACGTAATTGTTGATGCTCTCCTTTGCCTCATAGAGGAACACATCGCCGTGCATGTGCAGCCGGTGATAGGACGCGCGCTCATAGTAGGCGGAGATGCTCTCCAGCGGGAACGATGAACTCTGACGGTTCTCCGGCCCAAAGGTGCGCTCGAGAATCTCCTCGGCGGAGTAGTGATCCGAGCGCCTGCAATCCGGAAAATCGACAACGAACATCAGGATGTTCGTTTCGCCGATTGAGGGCAGCGTCGGGTTCAACACCTTGATCGGCGGCGGAATGAGCTCCGGCTCGGGCACTTCATATTCCTCATAGAGCCCTTCCGGTTCCTCGCCGCTCAGCACAACCCGCTTGAGCAGCGTGAAATCGCTTGCATCAAGATGCTGATCGACATTGAGGTCGGCGCGGAATGCAGCCCCTGCATCGGTGATCGGCTGCTGCGTGAGCAGGTGTTCGGAGAGGATTGCGATGTCCGTCATATCGACGAGCATATCCCCGTTGAGGTCGCCCATGTATCCGACGAGCTTCTGCTCCGTCAAAGCATGGGCAGAGAGTGCAAGGGTACTGATTGAGGCTGCCGCAGTCCATGCGGCTGTGATCCGTTTGAGGATCGTTTTTCTGTTCGGCATGAAAACTCCCCCTTTCTGCCGTATACTTGTATTTTATCAGTATTTTATTCGGTTGTCAATGCATTTTTGTCAACTTGCGGTGACCGGATATGTATACCTTACGAAAACGGATGTCTGCACGCTGTTCACAAAAACACGCGGCGCCTTCAGGAAAATTTCAGGATTCACACACTTTACAATTCCCGCGTTTTGTGCTATACTATAAGAGTATCACTATGTCCGGATTCGGGAGGTGCGCAATGGAAATCTATCTGAAACAGGGGCATACCTTCCCCGTTCCGGTAACGGTCGCAGATCATCTGCTCGGGCTGGCAAGCCACGATCAGCTCAAGGTGCTGCTCTATCTGCTCTGTCACGCGGATGAACCGCTGACGGCGGACGCAGTCGCAAAGAACTGCAAGGTTCAGCCCGATGCTGTCGAGGAGGCGGTCGCCTTCTGGCAGGATGCAAATGTGCTCGGCAGCTCGCCGGAGCTGCCTGCAGTCCGGCTGCAGCGCACCGCGCCTGCACCGACTGCTGCGCCTGCACCGCAAAGCGAACAGACTCCGGCACGGACGCCTGCCCCCGAACCGGCAGCACAGCCGGAGCCGAATGCAAAGCTGCAGATCAGCAGCAGCCAGTTCTCGATGATGCCCTCGGAGATCGCGGCGCGCATCCGCGAGAATCAGGCGATTGCGGAGATGTTCCGCGGCATCGAACAGCTTGCGGGCAGAATGCTCAACAATACCGAGCAGAAAAGCATGATCTGGATGCACGAATATCTCGGGCTCGAACCGGATCTGCTCCTCATGCTCGCGGCATACTGCGTGCAGAATGACTGCTTCCATGTGCGCTATATGGAAAAGGTCGCGATTGAATGGCAGGAGCGCGGCGTTATGACGCACGCACTCGTCGAGGAGGATATCCGCCGCAGAACCGAGGCGCGCACCTTTACCGCAAAGCTGATGCGGCTCTTTGAGATGAAGCGGCAGCCGACAAAGCTGCAGCAGAGCTTCATCGACCGCTGGCAGCAGCAGGGCTGGTCCTTTGAGATGATTCAGCTCGCATACGAAAAAACACGCAATCAGAATGACGATAAGCTCAGCTTCAGCTATCTCAACGGGATTCTGGAGAAATGGGAGCAGGCAGGCATCCGCACCGCCGCCGATGCGGCAAAGCAGGACGATGCCTACTACGCCGCCCGCAGGCAGAAGCGCGGCAGCACAAAAAAGCCGCCCGAGGGCAGCTCGAATTCGTCAATTGATATGGATATTGTAGAAAAGATTATGAACCCTTACGGGGCGTGATCGCAGGAGGTGAAGCGGAATGACGCAGGAGGAGATCTATGCACAGGCGCTCGGAATCATTCAGGAGCGGCGGCGCGCTGCCGAGAAGCTTCAGGAGACCCGAACCGTGCAGATCCAGCGCGAAATTCCCGAAACCGCCGAGCTCGACCGGCAGCTCCGCTCCGCCTGCCTGAGCATCGTGAATGTGCTCGGCAGACCCGATAATCAGGCACAGCTTGCTGCCATTGAACGGCACTGCCGTGAGGCGGATGCCATGCTCCGGCAGATTCTCACTGCGCACGGCTATCCGGAGGATTATCTCGATTTGCAGTACACCTGCAAGGCCTGCGACGATACCGGATTTGTCTCCGGCAAGCCGTGCAGCTGCCTGACGCAGGAGATCGGAAGAATCGGCGCGGAGTCGCTCAATGCGCGCTCGCAGCTGGCACTCTCCCGCTTTGAGGATTTCTCCCTTTCCTATTACACCGATCTGCCGACGGAGCAGTATTATACAATGCAGCAGAATCTTGCGGCGTGCAAGGAATATGCCGCGGCGTTTTCGCCCGCTGCATCCGGCAATCTCTATCTCTACGGCGGCACGGGGCTCGGCAAGACGCATCTTTCTCTTGCGATTGCGCGCGAGGTGCTGCAGAAGGGATACAATGTCATCTATGACTCCGCAATCAACCTGATGCATATTCTCGATCAGGAGCAGTTCCGCAGAACAAAGGACAGCAGTGACACGCTGCCTTCCATCCTCGAATGCGACCTGCTGATTCTGGACGATTTCGGCACCGAGTTCGATACCGCGTTTTCGCGCTCGATGCTCTATACGATCATCAACAGCCGCGTCAATGCGCGCAAACCGATGATCGTCAATACCAATCTGACAACACAGGAGGTGAAGGATCGCTACGGCGACCGCATCCTCTCCAGACTGATTTCATCTTCCCGTATTCTGCCGTTCTTCGGCGGGGATATCCGGCTGCGCAAGAAGGTCGAGAACGGGAACCGGTAAGGAGGCTTCCGCATGAATGAAATGACGATCCGTGAGATCAATCAGATGACGCATGATGCACCGGAGCTGTTTGTGATCGACTCCGAGGCTGCCTATGACAAGCAGCTGCGCGATCTGGCGGATGATATCTGCCGCCACGCAAAGGAGCGCCCGATCACGCTGATCTCCGGACCTTCCGGCTCGGGCAAAACAACAACTGCATGCCGTCTTGAGCGGATTCTCGATGCCGCCGGATTTGAAGCGCATACGCTCTCGATGGATAACTACTACGCTGACGGCGTGCGCAACAGCGAAATTGTCGATCAGTTCGGCAAGCCGGATTATGAATCGCCGCTGCGGCTCGATACCGATCTGCTGAACACGCAGCTTGAGCAGCTTGCCCGCGGCGAAGCCGTGGAGCTGCCGGTCTTTGATTTTGCAGAGCAGAAGCAGAAGAAATCCGGCAAGATTCTGCAGCGCAAAAAGAATGAACTCATCATCATGGAGGGCATTCACGCGCTGAACCCTGAGGTCACCGGCGATGCACCGGCAAACCGCATCTATCTCAGCGTCCGCACACGCATCACGATGGACGATGAGCGGCTGCATCCCTCGCTGATCCGCTTTGCACGGCGCCTCATCCGCGATCACCGCACCAGAGGCAGAGCACCGGAGGAATCCTGCGAGATGCTCTCGAGCATTTCCAGAGGCGAAAATCTCTACATCATGCCCTATAAGCACCGCGCGGACTATGAGCTCGATACCTTTATGGGCTATGAGCTTTCGGTTTATCAGCCGATTCTGCTCGAGACCGTCCGGGAACTTGCGCAGCTCGAATGTGCCGATGACGGCATCCGGATGCTGCTGCGCTTCCTTGAAGCCCTGACGCCGATGGATCCCGAATGGGTCCCTGAGCAGTCGCTTGTCAGGGAGTTCATCGGCGGTTCGATCTTTACAAGCTGATGAAAAGCAGCTTTGCGGTCTGTATTTCCGGTCACCGCCCCGAAAAGCTGCCGACCGGCGCAACGCTCCGCATGATGCAGAGCCTGCTCTATCGCGAGATTGAATCTGCGATGGAGGACGGCGCCCGTACCTTTTATACCGGTATGGCGCGCGGCGTCGATCTCTGGGCGGCGGATATGATTCTGCACTTCCGGAAACAGTATCCGCTTGTGAATCTGATATGTGTGCTGCCCTGCGCGGACCGGACTGAGACCATCAGCGGGCCGGAGCGCTATCATGTGCATGCGGTGATGCAGGCAGCCGATCAGGTCATTGCACTGAGCGAGCATTTTTACCGCGGCTGCTACCGTGACCGCAATGCCTATATGGTGCGGCACAGCAGAAGGCTGATCGCGCTGGTTGCGGATATCCGCTCCGGCACGGGGCAGACCGTTCATATGGCAGAACGTGCAGGGCTTGAGATGCGCGTGCTCTCCTTTCAGGAGGCGGTGCGGCAGAATCAGCCGGCACATGAATATTTCAATGATTGACCTACATCAAAGAAAGGAGTGCAGCCCATGTGCAGCCGCGTGCTGCATATACTGCAAAAACGGCAAAATGACCACTACCTATCAACGCCGCCGCCGCCGCGGACCGAAGGCCGGCAGTACGGCAATCCCGTTTATGATCACGGTTCTGATCTCTCTGGTTGTGTTCGGCGGAGTCGCGCTTTATTTCTATAACAAGCTGACTTCCAAATCGAAGGAGCTGCAGCCGATGCAGAGCGCAACAACAAGTATCTCCGAGGACGATGTCAACTCGCTGCTGTTTGTGCTCGATCCGGATGATGATGAGAGAAAGAACGCGGTTATGATGCTGCGTTTCGATCCGGTGCGCAAAAAGATTTTCTGCGTCGGCATTCCGCTGGACCTGCAGGTTGTCTATGACGGCAAAGCCATGACGGTCGATACCTGCTACTACAATCACGGCATGGAGGCGATGAAAACCGCAATCTCCGAGCTGCTCGATCAGCCGATTGACCGCTATGTCAAAATGGATCATGACGGCTTCCAGAAAACAGTCAACCTGATCGGCAACGTCACATACCGCATTCCGGTGCGTGATACCGGTCTGAATCCGCCGAAGGACAATGAGGACATGGAGGTCACGCTGGACAATGACCAGTTCGAGACCATGCTGACGAGCAGCCACTATCTCGATGAGGTTGAACGCTGCAGCGTCATCGGCAACTCGGTCGCGCAGCTGCTGAATCAGTGCATCGGCGGCGGTGAGGTCAACAGCAGCGCAAACGGCGGCGGTGCCCGTGTTGCACAGAACCTCGATAACTACTTCAGCATTTTTGTCAACGCCGTCACCACTGATATCACGGCAACGGACTTTTCCAATCACCGCCACGCAATCAGCTATATGTTCCAGTATTCCTCCGCACCGGCAACCGGCTGGGGCGTCATCTGCAACTACAACGAGGAGGGTACACCGGTTCCGGCACCTGCATTCCTCGAAAACCTCAAGATCACATTCTTCCAGCATACGATGAACGGCTCGGCGACAGAGTCCTCTGAGGAGAGCGAGGAAGAATAAATAAAACCGGCGCAGTGCCGGAAATACAGAAATGCAATGTCATAGTACTTCTGATGTTTCGTCAGAAGTACCGTGACATTTCTGTTATCATTGCAGAATGACTGCGGGAGGACAATGGAATATGAAAAAAGCATTGAAAGTTACAGGCAAAATATTACTCGGGATTCTGATTCTGATTGCAGCATTTCTGCTTGTCATGACGGTGTACAATCAGATCATGCTGAAAAAGAACATCGGTCTTTATGAGACGCCGCTCGGGCAGCTTGTCGAAGTGGACGGGCATAATATGAGCATCTACACCGAGGGTGAAGGTGAACACACGATCGTGTTCATGTCGGGCTGGGGGACTTCCTCTCCGATTCTCGATTTCAAGCCGCTTTACAGCAAACTCTCCGACGATTACAGAATCGTTGTCGTCGAAAAGTTCGGCTACGGCTTCAGCGATCTCGTTGACGGTGAACGCGATATAGACACGATCCTCCGGCAGGACAGAGAGGCGCTTGAAAAGTGCGGCATCGAAGCGCCGTATGTGCTGTGTCCGCATTCGTTTTCCGGCTATGAGGCGACCCGCTGGGCGCAGGAATATCCCGACGAGGTCGAGGCGATTGTCGGGCTGGATATGTGCATACCGAATGGAAAAGAAGAAGATACGATACAAACCAATGCGAAACTTGTAGGACTTGTCAAACTTATTAACAGAGTAAGCAGATATACGGGACTTGTCAGGATCGGCAGTTCAGATTATTCAGGCACTCTTACCGGCGAAGAAGAAAAAATCTACACTGAGATAAATGCTCATATTCTCGCAAATGATACGATGATAAATGAGATGAATCCTGATTACGAGCTTGACGTTATAGACGAACTAAATGCTTCTCCGCTGCCTGCAGTACCCGTGTTAATGTATGTTTCAGGAGATACCGCCCGGCAGGAGCTTTGGCTAAGCGGAACGCAGGCAATGGTGGATGCTTCCTCAGACGGAACGCTCATAAAGCTCGACTGCGGTCATTATGTGCATCACTTTGAATCCGAACGGATCAGCAGGGATATGAAGAATTTGATTGAAAGCCTGAACGGCTGAACATGCAAAGAAAACCGCTCCACTTGGCTGTGGAGCGGTTTTTTCATATGTTCTGTATTGTAATCGCGGCTGCGGCTCAGCTTTCGAGGATGACGGTGATATAAAAGCCGTGCTTGTTGTTGCCCGAGATCGTGTACTGATAGCCGATCGGGGTCGGGACGATTGCCTCCTCTGCCGGATCATCCGGATCGACCGAGACATAATAGACCTCGTACTCTCTGCCGAGCTGATCGTTGATGATGCCGTGATCGCCCTCATAGGGGCTCATTTCCAGCAGATCGGTGTATTCCTCGAGACAGAGCCCGTTTTTGTACATATACCATGCATGCGGCGAGCCGACATAACGGAACACCCACGGGCGCCCCTCGACATGCGTGATATCGGATTTGTTCTCCGGATAGCGCTGGATGAAGCCATACTCGGCGCAGTGCTTGAGAATCCACTCGTAATCGCCCTCGCCGGTGAAATCCTTGAACATGCCGTTGACGAACAGCGACAGCTCAAAGGTGTATCCGGATTCAAACTCATTGCAGCCCGGCATTGCATAAAGCTCGGATCTGCCCGAACCCGTGCGCTGCAGATCGGCTTCATAAAGGCGCTTCTGCTCGTCCTTTGTGACATAGCCGTTCAGAACCAGCAGATCTTTGTGTCCGGTTTCGACATAGAATGCATCTGCCATTTCGTTGAGCGCCTCGACGGTCTCCTCCAGAAGGCAGACACGCATATCGCGCGTGGTCAGGCAGGGGGTCTTCTTCTCATAAACCGAGACGATACCGGTTTCGGCATCCTCTGTCGGGAAGTCATCGTTGATGATCATGAGCGGTCCGCGGCGGATCTCTGACTTCGGAACGGAGACGGAACCGTATTCGACGGCTGCGGATTCCGCGGAGCTTTCCTCAACAGCCGGCACTTCGATCTCGACCTCCTCGGAGTCATCCGTTTCGAGGGAGACCATATTCTCCAGCACATCTTTGCCGAAGAAGGCGCCGCCTGCAGCCAGTGCAATCAGAAAGAGACCGGCGATGACGCCCTTCGGCGATTTTCGCAGCTCTCTGCCGGTTGATCGGTATTCAGCCATAGCATTGATCGTGCAGCAGCAGACCTGCCGCACACTCCTTTCCAAGGGGGTTGTTCATGTTTATTCAGCATTACCGCTGTTTCTCTCTTTTACTGTCATTATAACATAGGTTTTTGTAAAATTGAAACAGCAGACAAGAACTTTGTCGGATTTCACAAAATTAAAGCGGGATTATGTGAAATTATACAGATATTGCTGCCCGCTATTGACTTCCGCCTGATGATGTGTTAAACTAATAACAATCCAAAGGCTGCGTTTGACCGATCAAGCAGAGAGATGAGGTGCGTCACGATGATTTGTCCGAACTGCGGTGAGCCGGTGCAGAGCCGGCATCTGTTCTGTGTTGTCTGCGGCGCGGATTTCAAGAAGATCAAGCCGGAAACGGCGGGGGAACGGCTGAAGCAGACACTGACAAAGCCGATTGCTGTGAAGAAACCGGAAAAGGCGCCGGATGCAGCAGACAAAGCGGCGGGGCGGCAGGAGAATCCCGCTGCGCCTGAGGCTGTATCTTTTCCGGATTTTATGCATAATTTTACCTGATTCGCCGCCGGTGCCGCAGATGCATCGGCGGCTTGCATTTTGCAGTATCTTGCGGAATTTGTAGGATATACATGTCTTATGTGAAAAATGCGTGAAAATTGCATATGAATTTCGTCATTATTCACAGATGCATTTTTCGTGCAAGTATGGTATAATAGTAGTAAATCAATGCGGTGAAGCGCCGCAAATGAAAGGATGTAATACATATGGCAGAAAAAAAGGGTTTCTTTGCAGAATTTAAGGAGTTTGCACTCAAGGGCAACGTCATGGATATGGCAGTCGGTGTCATCATCGGTGCTGCGTTCGGCAACATCGTCACCGCGCTGACTGACAGCTTCATCAACCCGCTGATTCAGGCAATCACCGGCAGCACCGCTGAGGACGGCGGCGTCAAGATCGGCGGTTCCTTCACGATCAACGGTGCAGAGTTCAACTACGGCAACTTCATTTCCGCAGTTGTCAACTTCCTGATCATTGCGCTGATTCTGTTCGTCATCATCAAGGCAGTCAACAAGGCAATGGAGATCGGCAAGAAGAAGGAAGAGGAGAAGCCTGCTGAGCCGCCGAAGGAGGAGGTCCTGCTGACCGAGATCCGCGACCTGCTCAAGGAGAGAAAGTAATTCTCCGCAAAACCGAATACGGATTTCAGCCGGTGCTGCACTTTGATGCGGCACCGGTTTTTGCTTTTTGAGACAAAGGGATCGCTGCGCGATGATTGAGAATGGGGACTCCGTCCCCACTTCGCCCTGTGCGGTTTTGTTTGGCATCTCCGATGGATTTATAATGGGGCGCTGCCCCATGCCCCGCCAAAGGGCTGCCAGCCCTTTGGAATCCCATTTTTATGCTAAGATAGGATACAGCCGCTCCGGTTTGCGTGATTGGAGCGGCTTTCTTACGGGTTCTCATCCAAGACGAAAGTTTTGCTCAAACTTTTTCACCGCGCAGTGCGCGGCTCCGTATTGGTAAAGCATTCCGGTTTTCACACAGGTTTCACTTGACAGATTTCCAAAACTATGCTATAATAGCACATGGTGTGCTGGCACAGTGTGTGCTGAACACGAAAACTGCGGTTTTTCGCAGAAAGGAGTCTGACACAGCTATGGAACATGCAGGCGAAATAGCTGCACCGAAGCAGGAACGCATCCGCGATGATATCTCCGATCAGATCGTTGAAATTGTTGCACGCATCGCCGCTGAGGAGGGCGCGCACAAGGTCACGGTCAAAAAGATCATTACGGAGTTAGGTGTGACAAACCGCGTGTTCTATAACCGCTTCGCAAATATCGACGAGGTGCTGCGGATCGTCTACCGCAACGCAGTTGTCAGTATGCGCGAGAACATCAAGCCGGAATTCCATGACAGGGCAAGCTTTGAGCAGTTCTGCATTGATACGGCGGTCGATGTGCTGATGCAGACCTATGACGTCAAGATGCAGTTCAGACGGTATGTCTTTGAGCATGACTCGCTGACCGAGGAGAACCGCGTCTGGTGGTATGAAAAGATCAGAAAATATTATTACTATGCGCTGGAGCAGGGCTTTGCAAAGCAGGTCGACGCGGATGCACTCTGCTATGCGATCTGGTGCTTTTGCAGAGGCTACTACGCCGACGCAGTTTCGCGTCAGCTTTCCCGCGAGGAGGCTGTGCGCTACTTTACCTTTGGCTTCACATGTCTGCTGAACGGCGTGGTTGCCTGACGGATGACTGATATGGAAAGAGGAGAGACGGATGAGTATTCAGATTTTGGGAACCGGTGCTTATGTGCCGGAAAAAATACTGACGAACGATGACCTTTCTAAGATGGTGGATACCTCGGATGAATGGATCACACAGCGCGTCGGCGTGAAGGAGCGCCATGTTTCCGTCCATGAATCGGCGGCGGAAATGGGCGCGAAGGCGGCACAGCGTGCGCTGGAGGCTGCCGGCATCACGGCGGATCAGCTCGGGCTGATCGTCGGTGCGACGGTCTCTGCCGATTACGGCTGCCCGTCGATGTCCGCAAAGGTGCAGCAGCAGATCGGTGCGAGCTGCCCTGCATTCGATGTCAACTCCGCGTGCAGCGGATTCCTGTTCGCGCTCGATACTGCCGCGGCGTTTATCGCAAGAGGCGGCATCGACTATGCGCTCGTGCTCGGTGCGGAGCGGCTCAGCCGCATCCTCGACTGGACAGACCGCTCGACCTGCGTCATCTTCGGCGACGGCTCCGGTGCGTTTGTCATCGGGAAGGGCGAGAATTATCTCGGTTCGCATCTGCACACACAGGGCGGCGACAGCGTGCTTTCCATCCCGCTCGGTAAGGGCAATTCCCCGTTCTATGAGAAGGAGGTCGAGCCGCTCGCTGTCCATATGAGCGGACAGGAGACCTTCAAATTTGCAGTCAAGCAGATTTCCGCCGACTTAAAGCTCATTGCAGAGCAGGCGGGCATCGAAGTCACCGATTTTGACTGGATTGTGCCGCATCAGGCAAACTACCGCATCATTGAGCTGGCGGCACGCAGACTCGGCATTCCGATCGAGAAGTTCGTGCTGAACCTCGACCGCTACGGCAATACATCCTCGGCAAGTGTGCCGATCTCGTTCGATGAGCTTGCACGCAGCGGCAAGCTGAAAAAAGGCGATCTCATTGCGATGTGCGCATTCGGCGGCGGACTTTCCAGCGCTGCCTGCCTCATCCGCTGGTGAGCTGTCGCATCCCTTTGGCTATCAATAAGCACACCGCTTATTTTTAGATATATCCAATTCCAACACATTTGATTATGGAGGAACGAATTATGAACAGCGAAAAGATTATCGAAGTCCTTGCAAACCACCTCGAGATGGATCCCTCTGAGATCACCGAGGAGACCACCTTCGCAGACCTCGGCGTCGATTCCCTCGAAGCAGTCGAGATCATGATGGAGCTGGAGGATGAGCTGGGCGTTGAGATCAACCCGCAGGAGGCAGGTACTTCTGTCAAGGAGCTGATCGCTTACGTGGACAGCAAGCAGGGCTGATTCCATGGAGCGCACGGCAATTCTCTGTGATTTGCTGGGTACCCGTTATCCGCTGATGCAGGGCGGCATGGCGCATATCTCCGATGCGCGCCTTGCAGCAGCGGTCTCCAACGGCGGCGGACTGGGCATTATCTCTGCCGCAAGCGGTGACCCGGACTTTATCGCAGCACAGATTGATGAAGCCCGCGCACTGACTGACAAGCCTTTCGGCGTCAACATCATGCTGCGCGGTAATAATATTGATGCGATCGCAAAGCTGGTCGCGGAAAAGAAGGTCGCGGTTGTGACCACAGGCGCCGGTTCTCCGGCGGAATACATCCCGATGTGGCGCGAAGCCGGTGTCAAGGTGATTCCGGTGATTTCGACCGCTGCAATGGCACAGCTCATGGAGAAATCCGGCGCGGATGCTGTTGTTGCGGAAGGTACGGAATCCGGCGGACATGTCGGCGAAATGACCACGATGGCTCTGGTGCCGCAGGTCTGCGACGCGGTGAAGATTCCTGTCATTGCGGCGGGCGGCATCGCGGACGGCAGAGGCGTTGCGGCGGCATTTATGCTCGGTGCATGCGGCGTGCAGATCGGTACGCGGTTCCTTGCGGCGACGGAGTGCAGCATTCATCCGGAATACAAATCCAGAGTGCTGAAGGCGAAGGATACCTCGACGGTTGTCACCGGCAAGCGGCTCGGACATCCTGTCCGCTCGCTGAAATCCGCATTCTCGCGCGGCTATGCAAAGGTCGAGTATACAGATATCTCGGACGAAGATCTGGAGGCAATGGCAGTGGGCACACTGCGTGCCGCCGTTGTGGAGGGCGATCCGAAGCGCGGATGCTTCCTCGCAGGACAGATCTCCGGTCTGGTGAACAAGGAGCAGCCCGCTGCCGAAATGGTCGAGGAGATCATGGCAGAGGCAGGCAGACTGCTCGGACAGCAGTTCTGAGCAACTGCTGATACATACGGGAGGCAGCTCAAAATGGGTAAAATTGCTTTTCTTTTTGCAGGACAGGGCGCACAGTACAGCGGCATGGGCAGCTCGCTCTATGAGACCAGTGCCGCGGCAAAGGCGCTCTATGATGCGGCGGAGGAGATCCGCCCGAATACCATGAATCAGTCCTTTTCGGGCACCGCGGAGGAGCTCAAGCGCACCGAAAACACACAGCCCTGCCTGTATCTGGTTGATCTGGCGGCGGCGCGTGCGCTCGATGAGGCGGGCATCCATGCGGATGCGGTTGCCGGATTCTCGCTCGGCGAGGTCGCGGCACTTGCCTATGCGGGTGCATACTCCGATACCGACGGATTCAAGATCGTCAGCACGCGCGGCAAGCTGATGCAGGATGCATCCGATGCTGCCGATACCGCAATGTGCGCGGTTGTCAAGCTCGATGCGGAGACCGTTGCAAATGCGGCGGCGGAATTCGAGCAGCTCTATGCGGTCAACTTCAACTGCCCGGGGCAGACCGTTGTTTCCGGTCTGGCAAGCAGCATGCCGGATTTCACGGCGAAGATCAAGGAGCTCGGCGGCAGATGCATTCCGCTGGCTGTCAGTGCGGCTTTCCATTCGCCCTTCATGAACGATGCGGCGGAATACTTCGGTGCCGTGCTCAAATCCTTCTGCTTTGCGGAGCCGAAGGTGCCGGTCTATGCGAATCTCACCGCGCAGCCCTATGAGGCGGACAAAATCGCGGAGACGCTCCGGCAGCAGATGTGCAATCCGGTGCGCTGGCAGACAACCATCGAGAATATGATCGCGGAGGGCTTCACCGATTTCATCGAGGTCGGCGCGGGCAAGACGCTCAGCGGTCTGGTCAAGAAAATCTCCGCAGATGTGCGGATCTACAATGTGGACAGCGCTGAGACGCTGGCAGAAACAATCAAGGCGGTGAAAGAAGCATGCTGAACGGTAAAACAGCGCTCGTCACGGGCGGCGCACGCGGCATCGGTGCTGCGATCTGCAAAAAGCTCGCATCCCTCGGTGCGGATATCGCAATCGTCGATCTGACCGTGACGGAGCAGGCACAGGCACTCGAAGCAGAAATCGCAGCAGAATACGGCGTCAAGGCAAAGGCATATGCATGCAATGTCGGCGACGCGGAACAGTGCAAGGCAACGGTCAAGCAGGTCATTGCGGACCTCGGCAATGTGACGATTCTCGTCAACAATGCCGGCATTACGCGCGACGGTCTGATCCTCGGCATGAAAGAGGCGGATTTCGACGCCGTTGTCAACACGAACCTCAAGGGTACATTCAACATGACGCAGGCATGCTACCGCCCGTTCATGAAGCAGAAGTACGGCAAGATCGTCAACCTCGGTTCGGTCTCCGGTCTGCTCGGTACGGCGGGTCAGGCAAACTATGCCGCCTCCAAGGCGGGCGTGATGGCGCTGACCAAGGTCACCGCAAGAGAGCTTGCCTCCAGAGGCGTCACCTGCAACGCGATTGCACCCGGATTTATTGCAACAGACATGACAAAGGAAATCAGCGACGAAGCAACGCAGAACTATCTCGCATCCATTCCCGTCGGCAGAGCCGGTCAGCCGGAGGATGTTGCAAATCTCGCAGCATTTCTGGCTTCGCCGGAGTCGGATTATATCACCGGAACGGTCATCCGCATTGACGGCGGTCTCGCTATTTCGTAAACGGAGGAAGCTATGGCAAACAGAAGAGTAGTCGTGACCGGTCTCGGCGCGCTCACCCCGATCGGCAATGATGTCGCAAGCTACTGGGACGGGCTGAAGAACGGCAAAAACGGTATTGATTTTATCACGCGGTTCGATGCTGCCGATCTCAAGGCAAAGCTCGCCGCAGAGGTCAAGGATTTTGACCCCAAGCAGTTTCTTGATGCAAAAACGGTCCGCCAGACCGACCGCTGCCAGCAGTATGCGCTGACTGTCGCGATGCAGGCGGTCGAGGATTCCGGCATCCGCGACAAGATCGCGCCGGAGCGCTTCGGTGTCTACTTCGGCACCGGCATCGGCGGCTTCGAGACATTCGTCAACGAGCATAACACCTTCCTGAACAGAGGTCCGGCGCGCGTTTCGCCGTTCTTCATCACGAAGATGATCGCCAATATGGCTGCCGGTATGATCGCAATTCAGATGCATGCGCAGGGTCCGTGCATTGAGGTCACAACCGCATGCGCGACCGGTACCAATGCGATCGGTGAGGCACTGCGCGCAATCCGCCACGGCTATGCCGATGCTATCATTGCGGGCGGTGTCGATGCGGTGATTCATCCGCTGTCGATGTCCGGCTTCATCAACTGCCAGGCACTCAGCGAGAGCACCGATGTCAACGCGGCTTCGATTCCGTTTGACAAGCGCAGAAACGGCTTCGTCATGGGCGAGGGCGCAGGTGCGCTGATCCTCGAGGAATATGAGCACGCCGTCGCACGCGGCGCAAAGATTTACGCAGAGCTCGTCGGCTACGGCAGCACATGCGATGCTTATCATGTTACCGCGCCGGACAGCGAAGCGACTGCCTCCTCCAAGGCCATCGCGGATTGTCTCGCAGAGGTCGGCAGAGAGGTGCCGGCAGGCGAGATCTATCTGAATGCACACGGCACGAGCACGCCGCTCAACGATAAAACCGAGACGGCGGCAATCAAAAAGGCATTCGGTGCAGAGCGCGCATATCAGATTCATGTCAGCTCGACCAAATCCATGACCGGACATCTGCTCGGTGCTGCCGGTGCGATCGAGGCGATTGCTGCGGTCAAGGCGCTCGAGAACAATCTCGTCCCGCCGACCATCAACTACAAGGAACCCGATCCGGAGTGCGATCTGCAGATCACACCGAATACGGCGCTTGAAACCCCGCTTTCGCTGGCGCTTTCGACCTCGCTCGGCTTCGGCGGCCACAACGCCTGCATCGCGTTTGCAAAGCTGTGATAGAGGTGTCTCCGACGGATTGAGAATGGGGGCTGCTCGCCCCCAAACCCCTCGCTGGGGATATCATCCCCAGACCCCGTTTTAAATGCGGGGGTAATTATGGGGGGAAAATCTGCCTTTGAAAAGAAATGAATGTGCGGTTCGCATTTCCATCTGAAAGGCGCTTTAGAAAAATGGCTGTCGGCACTGCCGACTCTCCGACGGATTGAGAATGGGGGCTGCTCGCCCCCAACCCCCTCGCCGGGGATATCATCCCCAGACCCCGTTTTAAATGCGGGGGGTAATTATGGGGACGCTTTTCCTGAACAATGCGAACATCTGGAAGGCGCGCACGGCGAAGCCGAAATAAAAGTTTTGATCAAACTTTTTCAAAAGTTTGCGGGTTTCCAAAGGGCAGCGCCCTTTGGTCGCTCGTCGCAACGAGCGAAACTCCTTAACGTGCAAGGAGCTCCGCAGGGGTGAATCCGGTAAAACGATCCGGTGGATCGTTTTTCGGAGAGGGGAGCCCTGTGACAGAGGGCACCCCTAAGTGAATTGCAAAGCAATTCACAGGCTGCTGCGACTGCTGAAGTTGTTGGCGTTGTTTCCCTGAAGCATCCCGATTTGAAGCATAAGATCAAAGCATTTGTTTTCTGCTGTTTGTTCATCATGGGTTGCAGGGAACACATGCGCCTGCGCAGAATGTCACTCGCTTTCCGCACCGGCGCATAACAGATATTACAATTACACGGAGGGATACACATGAACCGGACAGAACTCATGGAGCTGCTGCCGCACCGCAACAGCATGCTGCTGCTCGATGAAGCAGAGGTCATTGACGGTGCTGCACACGGTAAAAAGAAGATCACCGGCGAGGAATGGTTCCTTGACGGACATTTCCCCGGACATCCGGTTGTGCCGGGTGTGATCCTCTGCGAAATTATGGCGCAGTCGGTCTGCGTCTGCATGGAACCGCAGCCGGACGGCTCGCAGCCGCTGACGCTGTTCACCGGCATCGACAAGGTCAAATTCCGCAATCCGGTTGTGCCGGGCGATCTCTTTGAGACCAAGTGCGAGATCACCAAGAACCGCGGCCCGTTCTACTGGGCTTCAGGCGAAGGATATGTAAACGGCAAGCTCTGCGTGAGCGCCGAGTTCTCGTTTGTCATTAAGCCGCAGGAGGAGACACAGGCATGAGCACGCTGAAAACGATTCTCAATACCATTACGGGCAATGTCGAGCAGCCGCCGCGCGTCTGCAAAAAATGCAATGCCGAGATTCCGTATGCGGATTATCTCGAAAATCACTGCATCTGCCCGGAGTGCGGCGCGTACTTCCGGATGCGTGCGGTCGAGCGGCTGGATGCAACGGTCGATAAGGGTACGTTTCAGGAGATCGACAAGAAGCTGAAATCCAAGAACCCGATCGACTTCCCCGATTATGCGCAGAAGCTCGAAAAGGCGGAGAAGGCAAGCGGTCTCTCGGAGGGCGTTGTCTGCGGCACTGCGAAAATCGACGGCACTGACTGCGCACTGTTCGTCATGGATTCTGCATTCATGATGGGCAGCATGGGCACGGTTGTCGGCGAGAAGATCACGAGACTGTTTGAAAAGGCAACCGCACTCGGTCTGCCGGTGGTCGGATTTATCACATCCGGCGGCGCGAGAATGCAGGAGGGCATCTTCTCCCTCATGCAGATGGCAAAGGTCTCCGGCGCTGTCAAGCGGCATTCGGAAGCGGGGCTGCTCTATATCGCTGTGCTGACCGATCCGACAACGGGCGGCATCACCGCGAGCTTTGCAATGCAGGGCGATATCATCATTGCAGAGCCGAAAGCACTGATCGGCTTTGCGGGTCAGCGCGTTGTGGAGCAGACAACCGGCGAAAAACTGCCGGAGGGCTTCCAGCGTGCAGAGTTCCAGCTTGAGCACGGCTTTGTCGATCTGATCGAGGAGCGTCCGCGCATGACCTATACGCTCGCAAAGCTGCTGAAGCTGCATCAGCCGAGATAATCGCGCGATGGGCTTCGCGGAGCGGCGTTCCGCAGGACTGTGCGAAAAACAGCTACGGTTCCGCAAAACACATCTCGGCGCGGAGCAGCGGTTCGGCGATGCGGCAGGGCAGGGCGCTTACAGCTACACGGCGTATCATGAATGTTCTGCGGCGGCGCTGCTGGAATGTCTTTCGCTGGTCGGGACGGTTGTGCTGATCGGTGCGGCGTTCGTTTTGCTCGCGCATGCAGATGCGTGGTGGTATGTGCTGATCGCACTGGCGGCTGTGATTCTGTTCCGGCATCTGACGAAATATCTGGTGCGGCTGCTGAACAATTACCTCGTGAAGCGGAAAATCAGCGCCGATACAGACTATGCAGCATATTTTGCACTGCAGTATCCGGAGCATGCGGCGCTTTGCGCGGAACTGAATGAGATCTATGCGGCGAATCCGGATGCGATTCCGGCGAAGGAGATCCGCACGCAGATCCGTGACGGCAGAAGCAGGGATATCAGGATTCTGCGCGCAATCGGCTATGCAGGGCTGGGACTTCTGATCCTTGCGGCGATTGCATTTGCCGTATTTACAGCGTGGGTGATCCGCGAGACAACATAATCGAAGAAAGGCAGGGGATCCGCATGGCGGACACGAAAACAGCTTACGAGCGCGTACAGGCTGCGCGCAACGGCAAGCGCCCGATGGGTTCTTATTATATTGAGCATATGGTCGATGACTTTGTCGAGCTGCACGGAGACCGCCGCTACGGTGACGATCCGGCGATTGTGGCAGGCGTCGGTTATATCAATCATATTCCGGTGACGGTGATCGCGATGGAGCGCGGCGATACCATTGAGGATCGCATGAAGCGCCATTTCGGCTGCCCCGAGCCGGAAGGCTACCGCAAGGCGCTCCGCCTGATGAAAGAGGCGGAGAAGTTCCATCGCCCTGTGATCTGCTTTATCGGCAGCTCCGGTGCTTATTGCGGCATCGGTGCGGAAAAGCGCGGGCAGGGTCTTGCTATTGCGGAAAACCTCTATGAGATGATGGGACTGAAAACGCCTGTGATCTCGGTTGTTGTCGGTGAGGGCGGCAGCGGCGGCGCACTGGCGCTGGGCGTCTGCGACACGGCGATCATGCTGGAGAATGCGGTTTACTCGGTTATTTCGCCGGAAGGCTGCGCGAGTATTCTCTGGAAGGATTCCTCGAAAGCGGCGGAGGCGGCGGCGCATCTGCGGCTGACTTCCTATGATCTGCTGAGCTTTGATGTGGTTGAGAAGGTGATCCCTGAGGCAGGCAAGACCGATCGTGAGGTATGCTCGGAGCTCAAGGCGATTCTGCTTGATGAGATTGCGAAGCTCAGTACACTGACGAATGAGGAACTGCTTGATCACAGATATGAGAAGTTTCGCAAGATCGGCGCTTTCAAATAAGGATGATGACCGCACGGGAGGGGGGACTTTCCTGTGCGGTTTTGGTTTTTCACCTTTTACATGGCGCAGATGGTGTGGCTGTTGTTTCTTGTTCTTTATCCTTTCGTTTAATAGATATTTTTGCTGGGCGCGGGGCGGTCGGCAGTGCCGACATCCAAATTGCTAAAGGAATATTTAGCGTTGATGTTCTTTATCCTTTCTTCAAATAGATTTTTCACTGGGCGCGGGGCGCGAATGCGAGAGAGACACCCCAAGGAGAGAGAGGAAACTCGCTGCGCTCGCATTCCCCTCTCTCCTTAGGGTTTCCCTCTCGCGCTCTCCCTTCCGTGATCCTCTCTCCCCTAGGGGCGTAGGTCTCGTGTTTGGCTTTGGTTGTATCATAGAGCAATTCTTATTTTGTGATAGTCTTACGCTCAAACAAGTAGCTTACGTCAAATATGTGGCTTACGCCACGAGAGAGGAGAGGATAAGGAAAGAGGGAGCGCGAGGGGGAGAACCAAAAGGAGAGGGGAGACCTGAGCCTTGCGAAGACTTCCCTCTCCTTTTGGTTCTTCCCCTCGCATTCGCGCCCCGCGCCCAATGAAATCAAACATTCGGACTAAGGATACAGAACATCAACGCTGAATATACTTTAGAAAAATCGAAAAAAGCCGTTTCTTGCTGCTTTTTGTGAAAATCTCACCGAAATATTATCCCGATTTGTGGGAAATGTCACTTGCTTTTTTCTCCGAAATGTGATATAATAAATTCTGCGTTTAATCCATAGCACTACTGTCCGAACAGTATCCGGATGGGCTGTTATGTCAGATTTTACTCATCAACTTTTGAAAGAGGTGAAAACCATGGCAAGAGAAGGCATCCATCCGACCTGTGAAAAAACCACCATTACCTGCCACTGCGGCAACGTGATCGAGGTTCTTTCCACCAAAAAGGACATCAAGGTTGAAATCTGCTCCAAGTGCCACCCGTTCTTCACGGGCAAGCAGAAGCTGGTCGATACCGGCGGACGCGTCGAGCGCTTCAACAAGCGTTTCAACAGAGGCTGATGCTTCACCCAAAGGCAGTCGGATTTGCTCCGGCTGCCTTTTTTTCTGCCCGCTGCAGCCGGATTTGTGCTTTATCAGTTACCAAAAGCTAATATTGATGTCCCAACTATCTCTTGAAGATATCTGCTTGTCTTTTTGCCATGATACTGCGTTAGAAATCCTTGCCTTGCGTCAGCAAGGCTGCGGCTTTCTGCCTTGTCTCATGACAAAAATCCTGCGCATCTATTCTCAAGATTTAATTGGTACATCAATAATTGACAGAATGATACCAAAATAGCGGAATCTTCCTCTCAAAATTCGGTATTCTGCCCCTTTGCAAATCCGGAAAAATATGCTATAATAATTGTGTGTGTAAAAATGACCGCGCATCGCGGTGCCAAAGGGTGCACCGTGCAGGGAAAGGAATGAAGATACCATGCAACCCGATATGACAAAAGAAAATGCTCTCTATCAGCTCTGGTGCGAGCATGCAACCGAGGATCCGGATCTTGTCAGCGAACTGAAAGCAATCAGCGGCGATGATGAGGCGATCCGCGAGCGCTTCTATCAGGATCTCGCGTTCGGTACGGGCGGTCTCCGCGGTGTGCTCGGTGCCGGAACCGGCAGAATGAATATCTACACGGTGCGCCGTGCAACACAGGGCCTTGCCGATTATGTCAAGGAGTCCTTTGATGCGCCGAGCGTTGCCATCTCCTATGACAGCCGCATCAAATCCGATACCTTTGCAAAGGCTGCTGCAGCGGTGCTCGCTGCAAACGGCATCAAGGTGCATATCTACAGCGAGCTTATGCCGACCCCGATGCTCTCCTTTGCAGTCCGTGCGCTTGGATGTTCGGCCGGTATCATGGTCACAGCAAGCCACAATCCGGCAAAGTATAACGGCTACAAGGCATACGGCGCCGACGGCTGCCAGATCACGCTCGATGTCGCAAATACCGTCATCAGCAAGATCAATGCACTCGATATGTTCAATGACGTCAAGACCTGCGATTTTGACGAGGCTGTGAAGAATGGCATGGTCTCCTATATCGGACAGGATGTCATTGAGGACTTCTATAAAAATGTGCTCGCACAGGGCATCCATACCAATGTCTGCGCGGAGAGCGGTCTGAAGATCGTCTACACGCCGCTCAACGGTACGGGCAACAAGCCGGTGCGCGAGATTCTCAAGCGGATCGGCATCAAGGATGTCACCGTGGTCAAGGAGCAGGAGCTGCCGGACGGCAACTTCACCACCTGCCCCTATCCGAATCCGGAGATCCGCGAGGCACTCGAATGCGGTCTGCGCCTCTGCGATGAGGTCAAGCCCGATCTGCTGCTCGCAACCGATCCGGACTGCGACAGAGTCGGCATTGCGGTTCCTGACGGAAACGGCGGCTATGCACTGTTCTCCGGCAATGAGGTCGGTGCAATGCTCTTTGAGTATATCTGCGAGGAGCGCACAAAGCTCGGCACCATGCCGAAGAATCCGATTGTTGTCAAGACGATTGTTACCACCGACCTTGTCAAGCCGATCGCAAAGGCATTCGGCGTGCAGGTCATTGATGTGCTGACCGGCTTTAAGTTCATCGGTGAGCAGATCGGCATGCTTGAGGCAAAGGGCGAGGAGGAGCGCTATCTCTTTGGCTTTGAGGAGAGCTACGGCTACCTCGCAGGCACCTATGTCCGCGATAAGGATGCGGTTGTCGCTTCGATGCTGATTGTCGAGATGGCTGCCTACTACCGCACAAAGGGCATCAGCATGATGCAGGCGCGCGAGAACCTCTACAAGAAGTACGGCGTGTTCAAGCACAGCCAGGAGAGCTTCGCGTTCGAGGGCGTCAGCGGCATGCACAAGATGCAGGAGATCATGAAGTCTCTGCGCACCAATGCGCCGAAGGAGATCGGCGGTCTGCCGGTGATCGGTACCGCGGATTATCTGACCGGTACGATCAGCGATGCAAAGACCGGCGATACAAAGCCCACCAATCTGCCGAAATCCGATGTGGTCTCGTTCTATCTGCCGGAGCACGCAAGCGTCATCGTGCGTCCTTCCGGTACTGAGCCGAAGATCAAGGCCTACTACACCACCGCCTGCAAGACCATGGCGGAGGCAGAGGCACTGGAGGCAAAGCTCAAGACCGATGCGCGCAAGATGCTGCTCGGCGAGTAAGCGTTTGCAGACTTACGCACCAATCCCCGATGGAATGAAATCCCATATAAGCAGATGCATTGCTTTTATAAAAATGGGATTCTTAACGGTTTGCGCAGCAACACCGTAGGATAGCTATCCCTTAAGCGGGGGTATGGGGGCAGCAATGCTAACAACTTAAGCAGTTGCATCAGCCGGTGAATTGCTTTGCAATTCACT
>CAMKLV010000061.1:0-22555 GCA_946413695.1 uncultured Ruminococcus sp.
CCGATATTCGCTACCACTTTTTGGAACGGATTGGAGGAAAAATGGAAAACAGAGTATACGGGTACGCTCGCGTGTCTAGCCGCGAGCAGAATACTGACCGGCAGATCGAGGCACTGACGAAGTTCGGAGTCCCCGAACAGAACATCATTGTTGACAAGGCATCCGGCAAAGACACGGAGCGTGAAGGCTATCAGTATCTCAAACGGCAGATACTCCGCAGCGGTGATACGCTGGTCATCAAAGAGCTCGATCGCCTTAGCCGCAACAAGACAGATATCAAGCGCGAACTTGAATCCTTTAAGGAACTGGGCGTCCGGGTCAAGATCCTCGATCTACCAACAACCTTAACGGACTTCCCACCAGAACAATTATGGGTTCAGGAGATGGTCACCGCTATCCTCATTGAAGTTCTCGGCAGCATCGCGGAGAATGAGCGCATGAAGATTCGTACCCGTCAACGCGAAGGGATTGAGGCTGCTAAGCGAAAGAATGTTCGCTTCGGGCGTCCGCCGAAAATGCTGCCGGAGAATTGGCGTGAGGTCATGGCGGCAGTGAAGCGCGGGGAAATGCGTCCGGTTGACGCTATGAGGGAGCTGGGAATGTCGAAGTCGAGTTTCTATCGACTTTACAATAGTATGCAGTTCCGTAATAAGACGAGTAATGGTGATTATATGGCGAAATAAACTAGTAAAAGTGGTACGTTATATCATCAAGCCTTTTCCAATTCATTTGAGATATTGGATAAGATAGTCGATAATTCTTCAATCTGCTTCAGCGTATCCCAGGTACGGCAATATCGTATAGAATTACAACGCCAAAAAGAATCCGCAGAAAAACGCTTTGAAATCATAATTGCCGACTCCAATAGCTCTATGTGATGCTTTCGATTTAATGTGCTAAGTTCGATAGTGAGATAGTGATATCGGTCATATTTTTCTTGAAGCTTTTGCCACGATGAACATTGGGAAAATGGTGTTGACATTGTGTGGCGCTTTTGCCAGTCGGTAATCTCTTTACCTAATTCCAGCATAATGTCTATTAGCAGGAGGATCTCGTTGATCTTTTCATTTATACTAACTCGGATTCCAGCTGGTATTGCTTCGAGTCCATTATGAGGTTCCTGAATACTGTTCCCTTTTTTAGGTGGTCTGGATGTAGCGGATTCTTTCTCATTAGCTTCATCCTGCATTATTGTAAATAGCGCGTTGGCTAAAATATCGGACATATTCTCCAGCGTTATGCCATCAAATTTGTCCTTGATTTGGTCGAACAGTGCTTCCTGGTATGTTTTGTTCTGGTATTGTTCTTTGGCCTTGACAGAACCATTGTGTTTGATAGGGTAAAGTGTTTCAATGTGGTGAGATATTTTTTCGACGGTCAATCCGGCATCTATTACTTGTTTGGCGAACATATGCGGATTATTGCCAGCGAGAATTCCATGGTAAGAATCATCATCATATGTAAGAAGATCATAGCTTTCAACACTTCCTTTTACCAGATTCTTGAAAGCTCGATCTTGATTCTTCAAATAAGATTTTATGTAAAATAAATCCACAAATTCTCTAATTGTCATCTACTACCTCCACTCTACAAATTAGTCTTCCGAAGAATGATGTTTTGAACACCTGACTTCAGAAAATTAAAATTAATGCTTTTGATATCATGTTTTAATTAACTTTTCTGTGAGTATAATATAAGTCAAGGGAATCCCGAAAAAAATATGAAACGTGGGCTGTAATGCGGGAATAATAAAACTTGCTTCTGCGAAATGACGAAATCGGGCCCATTTCGTTGTTCCGGAATCTTCAAATTATTTTTACACCGCATTCAGGCCGCAATTCAAAAAAATTTAGGGAGGAAATCAACATGTCTTCTATAAATCAGGCTCATGGGCAACAGCAATGCGCTGCAGATCAAAATGCTCTGGCTAATCCTGCTCTAAAGAATGCATTCGAATTTGGAGCGCTGGTAAAGACACTGGGGCTTTCACTGCAGGTGCATGATCAAAACCTGAACAGGCTCACCGGAAAAGTTAACAATATTGACGATCTTTTTCGCAGCCCAGAGTTCCTTTCTCGCTTGGATCAAACACTGTATCTCAGCGATGCAACCGGAACAAGCTGGCTCAAGCTAACAATTAAGAAGGGGCGAATCGTTTCGTTTAGCCTTCTCTTGTCCATGAAAATCCGATGGGCTGTGCTCTATAAACAAGGGGGCGACAACGCTGACATTCTTTATGTCGGCTATACGGCGGGGGCAGACAGTAAAAAAGTAACTACTGCCATACCCTTGTCTGATTTCAGACCAGAGCGAATTTCAAAATATTGTCCGTATGCAGTGGGCGAAACCATGCACGATTCCAAAGAAATAGGAAAGCTCATTTGTTTTATGTTGTCGGGTTACTTAAACAATCCAGACCCTCAAGCGATTCGGGAGTACGGGGAAAAGCAAGGTTTTGGGCTGAACTCCTCAAAAAAAATTCAGTTCAATCCGCCCTATCAAATCCCTGTTCCGGTGCAGAAATATGTGCCGAAAGGACTTCTTTGCAGAGAAAACCCATGTGCTGCCATAAATGATAGTGCAGAGGACATGACACCGATCCTTTCGCCACTGTTCACAGGGAGAAAGCAACTTTTAATAGCGCTGCTCATCAGGATTGCAAGCTATTTCCTGTTTCTGTTTGCAATGATTGGAATCTATGCTGACAATGTTATTATGATCAAATCATCGCTGGCATTTCCAATTCATTTGCTAATTTCCATTTTCAAAAACACCAGGTACGACTCTTTAGAGGCAACGCCGATCGGTCCCAATATCAAACCTTTGCGGTTTGAATTGGAAACGGTCAACGATGGCGCGGTCGTAGTGGTTGACACTTTCGCTGCCGATCAGGTAAAAAAAGCTGAGAAGGGCTATGACCTGCTGCTTCAAGATGTCTGTGGGGCTGCGGGGAGCAGCTCCGGCGTCCATCATATTATCGCACTAATCTCCGGGTATGCAGATCTGTATCTTCCGCAGGACAAATATTGCGTGTTAAAGCTGGACGAGGACTTGACTGCGTGTTCGCCGTCTTACTACATGACCGCACTAAAACGGCTGGATGCGAACCTTATTCGTAATATCGAAACAGGATTCAATAAAGGCGATCTCGGAAAAACAATTCGGAGCCATGTGAATAATATTCGGGGCAGTATACCTGATACCATCCCTGTTTCTAAACGAAACACTTATATTATGTTGACCACAGCCCTGCGAATGTACCGCGAGTTTTACAGCCCGCTGTTCGCGCCTGACTTTGAGCAGGAGATAGAGGCATGGCTGATATCACAGGAGCAGGATCGGCAGTCACTTCACGATCTGATTTGTTCAGAATACTGCGAAATCCTGAACAAAAAGGTTGCTGATGGGTGCTTCCAATTCACTCTCAAGCAAGATGTCACGCTTGTGGATAAGGGGAGTCACACAATTGTGGTTGATCCGAAACAGCGATGCATCTACATTGAGACTGCTGACGATCAGGATATTGCAGTCAATGAAATGCAGTCTATTGGTGACACGGACAGTTTAACCACTGCGCTTTACAACTGCAATTATCTTCCGCACACATCTAAGAATGAAAAAAGTGTTCGTATGGCAGCCAAATCTTCTGACGGGAAACGATACACGCGATATGCCCACAAGATGAAGTACGGAGTGCTGGAGGACGATAATTTGGCTCTCTTGGATTTAATCGACAAGGATGCTTTCCTGTTTCGCCAGGATGAACTGATGACAGAGAACTTCCTGCCATTAGTAAAGACCGTGGACGGGCGATTTGCAGGCAAGATGCTTATATATGAGACCGAGGAAAACAACATTTACTTTGGCACAGGCAAATCCGGTACAGGAAAAACATGGGCAATCGCGCAGATACTTTGTATGCTATTGATGCTCGGACATAATGTTGTCGTGTTCGATGTCAGTCGGACCTATACCAAAGCGAAGTTGTATCGAATGCTACCCCGTGAGGTTGTCGATAAACTGTTCTGTTTTATTTCGGTCGGAGTCGGGCAGGGGCATATCCCGATTGATCTCGGCACACTGGAAGGCTGCGACAACCTGTGGGACAAGAAGAACATGATCTTCCGCCTGCTGGCTGCTGCGCTCGGCAAGACTGACCCTGATAAATCCGTCGCCGGTCGAAAGAAGAAGGCTCTGCAGCACTTCCTTTCCGATTACCTCCGCGACAAAAATGATTCTGTTGATTTCATGGATCTGCTTTCTGAAATGGAGCGAGACGGTCGTATTGATACCGACATCATCGAGTCTCTGTTTGATATATTCGGCGAAATCGACGCAATCGGTTACGAACCAATCAGTTGGGGAAAACTGTTCGAGCGCGAAAACCGCATCATTGTCATTGACCTAGGCAACGAGGTGAGCGATGATACCCATGTGATGCTTGATATTCTGGCGGCATCACTGTTCAGTTGGCAGATGCTGCATGACAGTAAGTTCCTGTCGATTGCTGTCGATGAGCTTAAGGACCAAAACTTTGCGCCAAACTCCATTTTGCGAAGCATCATAACCGATGGAAGAAGGTTTCACACAGCGCTCATTGGCGCCACACAGGATTACTTCGACCCACAGCATCCCCAGCTTGATGCGATGCGCCAGGCGAATATTCAAAGTTTTTTCCGTCCAGGAAAATCCGAGGACAAAATCGCGCAAAAACTGGGATATACCAACGCGGATGATACAGGCTTTAGCAAATTCAATGAAGGAGATGTCATCATAGACTTCGATGCCTACAGCAAGGAAACCAGCGCAAACGAACCGACTGTGCTTCGGGGTAAGGTCGTTGACTTTGTTGATACCCCGCTCTATGACCGTTTTCTTCGTGAATACAGTGATGACGATTCGCAGAAGAACAATACTGACACTGACGTTTCACATGAGGAATGATGCTGCTGGGAGCGCCCCTCGGGGCGCTGCCATCCCATGTGCTTTTAACTCGTCAAGTGCATTTTCATCGAATATAACCGGCGTATATGCCAATACTTACAAGAGAAAAAAGGAGGGGAAGAACAATGCAGAGAGCTGATTCACAGGAGCTTACCATGAAAAAGCTAACCCTAACCGCGTGGGCGCGTCTGCTGCATCGCCAAGGAATGATTGACGCTGCCAAGCTCGGGCGCATGATTACGCTGATTGAGCGGATGAAGGAACCGTCAACCAGCGATTCTGCGTCTGAATCTGCCGAATGAGCCGTAGGGCGTCTGCGTCGTATGATGCGGATGCCCTATATTTTTTCTTTTATAATACTACACTTCGCGCCGATTGTCAAGGAAGAATACTTGCCCCTTGCGATTTGCAGCAGAGTGTGGTATAATATTTGTAAACGACCATATTGACTGAGTAAAGGAGGACAGTGCTATGCAGGAAAAACTGAAACTGCCGATCGGTATGGAAGACTTCCAGAAGCTGCGTACCGGCGACTTTTATTATGTCGATAAGACAATGCTTATCTCTGACCTGATGCAGTATCGCGGGGATGTAAATCTGTTCACGCGCCCGCGCCGCTTCGGCAAGACGCTGAATATGGATATGCTGCGCTGTTTCTTCGAGATCGGACAGGACGCTTCGTTGTTTGACGGGCTGCAAATCTCCGGTCAGACGGATCTTTGTGAAAAATACATGGGCAAATATCCGGTCATTTCTGTCAGCCTGAAAGGCGCTGTCGGTTCGTCTTTTGCTGAGGCAGAACAGATGATGCGAACAATTATCGCAAAAGAATTCAATCGGCACGCATATGCTTCTGAAAGCAAAAACCTGACAGATGCAATGAAGCAACAGTTTCAGCAATATATGAGACAGGACTTTGATACTGTTCCTGTAGGCGACAGTATTCGCTTTCTGTCCGATGTTCTGCAATCGTATCATAACGCAAAGGTCATTATCCTGATCGACGAATACGATGTGCCGCTTGATAAGGCATACCAGTATGGCTATTATGATGAAATGGTCACGCTGATCCGCAATCTGCTCGGGCAGGCGCTGAAAACCAATCACAGTCTGTTCTTCGGTGTCCTGACCGGCTGCCTGCGCATCTCCAAGGAGAGCATCTTCACAGGACTGAACAACCTCAAGGTCTTTTCCGTTGCGGATGTGCAGTTTTCGCAGTATTTCGGATTCACCGAGAGCGAAGTGCATAAGATGCTCGAATACTACGGCAAATCCGATCACTGCGAGGAAACGCGCTTATGGTATGACGGGTATCAGTTCGGCTTGACGGAGGTCTATAATCCGTGGGATGTGCTGAACCATTGCTTTGAGCTGATTACGAATCCTTATGCGCAGCCGAGGGCCTATTGGATCAATACCAGCGGAAACGATATTGTCCGCAGCCTGATTACCAAAGCAAAAGCGACAACTAAGGGTGAGATTGAACGCCTGATCGCGGGTGAATCTATCCGCAAGAAGCTGAATCTGGAGCTGACCTACCGTGAACTGGAGGATTCCGTCGAGAACATCTGGAGCGTGCTGTATACGACCGGTTATCTGACGAAAAGCGGCATTCCCGACGGCGACTGGTTCGATCTGGTGATCCCGAACGAAGGCATCCGCAAAATATTCAAAGACCAGATCTATGAATGGTTCCGCGAGTATGCCGGACAGGACACCTCCCTCCTTGACCGGTTCTGTCTTGCATTCCGGAACGGCGATGCTGCCGAAGCAGAAAAGCTGTTTACCGAGTATCTCAAGCGCGTTATCAGCATTCGTGACAACAATGCGCCGACAGCGAAGAAGGAGAACTTCTATCACGGCATTCTGCTCGGTCTGTTCAGCCATATGGAAGACTGGTATGTGCGCTCCAATGTGGAATCCGGTGACGGATACAGCGATATCCTGATCGAGATTCCGGAGGAGGAGATCGGCATCGTGATCGAGGTCAAGTTCGGTGAGGATGCCGATATGGAGACCGGCTGCCGCAATGCGCTTGCGCAGATTGAACGGCTGCATTATGAGGATACCCTTCTCGACGACGGCATGACAGCCGTACTGAAATACGGTATTTCCTGCTACAAAAAGAAATGCCGCATCCAAAAAGCATAAGGTATCGCTGAGCGATGATTTATTATGGGCTCCGCCCAAACCCGCCAGAGGGATACTATCCCTCTGGACTCCCGATATAGTAGATATGATGCAAAAGGAACATACTTGCTATTATTTTATTTATAATGGGATTCTTAAGGGCTGCTAGCCCTTAAGCAGGGGTGTGGGGGTGGACCCCCCACTTTTAATCCGTCGGAGACACGTAGTCTACAGACTGAGCAGCCATTCCGGTTCGCCGGAGTGGCTGTTGTATATTTCACCGACCTGGTGAGCGGGAGCAGCTGATTTATGCTTTTTTACTGATTGCAGCAAAGAACCGGAAATGACATATATCCTCTTGACAAATCATATTCGGTATGGTATCATAATATTTAATCAGAACTCCGATCAGAACAGGAGGGTTTTACTTGGACATTTACCAGATTGCAAACCAGATGAAAGCCGAGCGCAAAACGATCTTCGACATGAAGATGCGCGTGACCTTCTATGCCCGCGTCTCCACCACCCGCGAGGAGCAGGAAAATTCTATTGAAAACCAGATCGCATTCTTCACGGATATGATTCAGAAGAACGAGAACTGGGAGTATATCGAGGGCTATGTGGACCGCATCCGCGGCGAGGCGGCGGAGAACCGCGTCAATTTTATGCGCATGATCGAGGACGGCAAGGCGGGGATGTTTGATCTCGTGCTGACGAAAGAGGTCAGCCGATTCGCCCGCAACACCATTGACAGCCTGACCTATACCCGTGATCTGCTCCGCGCCGGTGTCGGTGTCTTTTTCCAGAATGACAATATCTGCACGATCGACACGGACAGCGAACTGCGCCTGACGATCATGTCGAGTATTGCGGCGGACGAGGTGCGCAAGCTTTCAGAGCGCGTGCGTTGGGGGCATAAGCGTTCGATCGAGAGCGGCAATGTCATGGGCAACAGCCGCATTTTCGGCTATGACAAAAAGGACTGCAAGCTGACAGTCAACGAATCCGAAGCGGAAATGGTGCGCCTGATTTTCGAGCTTTACAGCACCGGCGATTACAGTACGCGCAAGATCGAGCGCATCCTCTGGGACAAGGGCTACCGCGGACGAAACGGCACGCGCATTCACCACAACACGATCACCGGCATCATCCAGAACCCGAAATACAAGGGCTATTTCTGCGGCAACAAGGTCAAAATCGTCGATTACCGTACCCGCGAGCAGCGCTTTCTGCCGGAGGAGGAATGGGTGCTCTATAAGGATGAAACCGGCGAGACCGTTCCGGCGATTGTCAGCGAGGAAATCTGGGACAAGTGCAATGCGATCTTCCGCGAACGCAGCAGCGCGATCAAAAGCCGGGAGCGCTCCTTCAAGGATAAGAGCGTATTTACCGGAAAAATCTGGTGCAAGGCGCATGACGTTCCCTATTGGCGCACAAGCTATTCCAACAGCGTTTCGCAGGGCAAACCGATCTATCAGTGGATATGCAGCGAGAAGAAGCGCTCCGGCGCGAAATCCTGCGCATCGTTTTCGATTATGGAAAAAGACCTCTACGAAATGCTCTCAGCGCATTTTCAGTCGATCGCCGGCAATATCGAGGAATATGTGCGCGATTTCCTGCGTATCTACCGCGAAAGCGATCGCGAGGCGAATGCGCAGAAACAGATCAACGAACTGCGGACACAACTGACAAAGGAGAAAGCGAAACGCGAAAAGCTGCTTGACCTCTACACTGAGGGCGACATCTCCCGTGACGAATTCCGCGAGCGAAACGGCAATTCCAATGTGCTGATCGCGCAGCTTGAGGAGGACATTTTTCAGCTCGAAACAAAGGCTTCGCAGACGGCAGACTATGCCGCCGAAATGCAAAAGATCGAGGAATATTTCAGGACGCTGTACCGTCCCGGTCACATCATGTCAAAAGAAGAAGTCGATGAAATGGCGAAAACGATGATCGACCGCATTGATGTTGTTCCGGTCAACCGCACGGAGATGAAGCTGGAGGTCAAGCTGAAAACAAGTGCCTCTGCCGATATTTCGTATATTCGCAGCGGCGATCGGTACGGTTGTCGTTCCGGACACATCACCAAGAAAATGATCGACGCCTACAAGATGCAGTAACAGCATTCTGCGGCAGGGGCTTCGCTTTCGGGCGGAGCCCTTTGTCTGCGGCTGGCTATTTGCTGCCGGTTCTGATATAATAGAGGAAAGCGCAGGACACTGTAACCGATACAGCAAAGGAGCATTCATATGAAACGCACACAGATTTGCGCGGCAATCCTGATTCTGCTTGCATCCGGCTGAACAGGATATCGCCCGCAGCATGAACCATGCCGAGAAGAAAATCTCACATGATGAATTGACTGTGTTGATACCTGCGGATGGAAAAGCGGTGTCAAAAATGGCAGCCTATGGTGAACAAAACAGCACTTTCCGATATGATGGAAAGTGCTGTTTTGATTATTATTTTGAAAAGGGGGTTTCAGGATATTTTTTTCACGGCCACGCCGTCAACTTCTATGAGAACATCCTTGAGATCATCCGGATCGTCACAGTATTCCGAGAGTGAACGGTAAACACTGTAAATAGAAGTGCTGAATGATGCGGAAGATGACGGTAAATCCTGTTCGGTTTTGTGGGGGATATGGTCAGGCAGGATCAGAGCATCATAATCATCCTTTGTATCGGCACACTTGAGAATGAGGGTATCGCAGTCGATTCCGCTGTCCCTGAGGGAAAGCGCCAGCTTTTTATATTCTGCGATCAGTCCCTCTTTGTCGAGCTTCTCCGAAATCATGACTTTTATCACAAAGTCATTGTCCGCAAGATAGGATGCAAGGTCAGTTGATGCATCATATTCCACATTGGGATAATGATTCACTGCGTTGTCATTCACGAGAACCTTACAGTCCTGTTCGGTTTTTTCGGCAGCTTCCCGGATCGCAGAATAAGCGTCAGCGCCATATTTCACGTATATGTAGTCGGTACGGACAGGCTGCTTTTTATCATATTGAAAGACGCTGATCTCCCGGTCGCCTGTTTCGCTGCATGTGACGGTGAAATTACACAGAGCACCGAGAGTCGGTTTTTTGGACTTGAGTTTGAAATCGCTCCCGAACTGTTCACGCACGGAGCTGATTGCTTTTTTGACGTCCGAACGGCTGTTTCCTCCGAAAATGCCTGAACAGCCGGTTGCGGCGAACACAGTCAATATGCCCGCCGATACGAGCAGCACTTTTTTGATACTGAATTTCATTGCAGACTCCTTATTTCTGATATTCAATTATATTTTAGCACATTTTTGCAAGAATTGCAAGATACGCATGATAAAAGGCGGTTTCCGCGGCTTTCTGTCATGCTTTCCCGCAGCGACATCTGCATCAGGTTCGCGCAGCATGACATTTTGTTCAAAAATTAAGCTGCAGCACTTGACATTTCATCCTATATGTGCTATGATGAAGTTGCCGGATAATATTTTAACTAAATTATACGTTCAGTATTATTCCGGCAGCCGCATTTGTACCATGCATTACAGAAAGGAAGGAAAACTGTCTATGAAAAAGCTGCTCTCATGTGTCACTGCTGCCGTCATGCTCGCGGCAACCGCCATACCGGCTGCTGCTGCGGATCAGACAACGGCAGAAGCGACTCCGCCTACGCTGGAAGAACGCGTCGCGGACGGTCTTGCCGTCTACGAGCGCGAGCTTGCACACTGCGATCTGGTCAAGCAGATCTCCGCTGAAGAAACCGTCACGCAATGGAATCATTATCTCGCTGATTTTTCCAACCGCTATCTGAATGCGCTGGACGCAGACAAGGAGCTGAAGGAACTGCTTTTCGGCGCTGATGATCCGGAAGGTGATCCCGTGCAGACAACCGTACAGACCACTGTGCAAACCACCGTACAAACCACTGTGTCTGCGACTGCTCCCGCCGCAGCGGCGACAACCGCTCCGGCACCGTCTGAACTGGCCGAAGTGACTGCGCAGTCTGCAACTGCTGTTTCCACAACGGTAACCACCGCATCGACGGAAACAACCGTCACAACAACTGTCAGCGACGGCTACGAAGGCAAAAATGTTGAATCCATCAAGCGCAAATATGTCAAGGATGAACTTGTCGCGCGCGTCAAGGAAGTCATGCCGCCCGATGAATTTGAGAAGATGTGCGCTGATCCCGACAGCTACCGGCTCTATTACATGGACGGCACAATCATCGTCATCACGAATTTTGCGCATACTGCACTTGATATCAATGATAAGCTGATGCTCGCATATCACATCATCACGCTCGATCCGCTCAGTGTGGCGTGGGATCTCAGTTCCCTCAGCGCCACAACCGTCACGGAAAAGCTTTACAATGTTGTTTTCGTGATGAACGAGCGCAACCGCGAGCTTGCGCAGATTGAATATGAAATGACGAAAATGGGACTCTGGAACGTCAAGGACGAAGAAACCACAATCCCGAACTACGGCGCCGCAAAGGGCAGCGGCAGGCCGCACCCGCTTCCGGCACCCGGTCAGACCGCCGCAGCGGACACGGAAGAAGAAAGCGTTGCGGAACGGCTCGGCAAGCTGCCGCAGCTGGTCTATGACCTGACCTCGGGCAACGATACCTACCGCGTGCTCGATATGGAGGAGCCTGTTTACGGCATCATCGCGGAGCAGGGCGCCGGTCAGACCGGAAATGATACGCTGTTCTTTGATTATGCGCTCGATCCGGATGATCTGGAATTCCTGCGTCTGGAAGGCGATCTGTTCGTCAGCGATCCGGTTCACGAGGTCTATATCATGATCTCGGAATACTTCTCAAATCCTGCAAAGCGCGTGGAGAATATCCGGTTCAAAGATGACACGGTCATGTCCTATGCCGATGTCTGCAATATCACGAATGCCTTTGTCGGCACAGACAAGGATGATACCGTTCAGGGTTATCCCGAAACCAACTATTTCTGGGGCAAGGGCGGCAATGATACATTTTCCGGCGACAAGAGCGCCGATTATCTGCTCGGCTATGACGGCGACGATCAGCTCCTGAGCAAAGCCGGCAGCAACTATGCCTACGGCATGGACGGCAATGATGCGATTACGCTCGGCGGCGGCGATGATTTCATCCGGGGCGGCAAGGGCGACGATGTCATCAAGAGCGGCGGCGGCAGCGATATCATCTACTATGAGCTCGGCGACGGCTCCGATATTGTGGACGATACAAACGGCAAGGGGATGCATCCGAGCGGCGGACATGATGTGATCTGGCTCGGCGAGGGCATCAAGCCGGATGAGGTGCATGTCACATTCGCGGACGGTCACTATGAATTCGTCCTGCACATCATGAAAACCGGCGATACGATCACATTGCCGGGCAATCAGTATTCCGGCGTCTCTCCGGTATTCCCGATTGAGGAGATTCACTTCACCGACGGCACCGTCTGGGATCGGCTGGCATTGCTGGAGCAGACTTGTTCCCTGTACGGCACCGCGCAGGATGATCAGATAACTGCCGTTGTGGACGGAGATGCCACATTCAGAAAAGACTATGACGGCTGCATAACGATCTATGGCTATGACGGCAATGATACGCTGATCGGCTCCGGCGGAAACGATCAGATCTACGGCGGCAAGGGCGATGATCTCATGCGCGGCGGCAGCGGCGATGATACATTCTATTATGAACTCGGCGACGGAAACGATCTGATTGACATGGGCACCGGCAGAGGCACGCATCCGCAGGGCGGCTACAATGTGCTGGCATTCGGCGAGGGCATCCTGCCGGATGAAGTGACTGTTGAGCGCTCCGCTGATAATTACAGCTATACGCTCTGGATCAACAAGACCGGCGAATCCGTCACGATGACGGGCAATGTTGTTTCCGGCGTATCCAAGCTCTTCCCGATCAAGGAAATCCGCTTTGCAGATGAGACCGTCTGGAAACTGGATTATCTGGAAGCAAATTTTGTCAAGTGGATCCGCGGCACGGACGGTGATGATTCGATCAACGATTCCGGCGATAATGATATCGTCTTCTGCGGCAAGGGCAATGACTATATCCGCGGCAAGACCGGCGATGATCTCTTTATCTATGAGAAAGGCGACGGCCGCGATACGATTCAGGACAGCTCTATCTGGGGCAACGGCTTCAACACACTGCAGTTCGGAGAGGGCATCAGCCTGGACGATCTCTATTTTGAGAAGGCAAAGTATAACGGCTACGATATGCTCCGGTTCTATATCAGCGACCGCGGCAGCTTTGTACAAATGAGCGGCGTGCAGGAGATTCTCTTTGCTGACGGCACCAGAATCACGGTTGCAGAGGCGCAGAAAACTGCCAAAGCGGCAGCCGAACTGACAAGCACGCTTGCCGGCGATCTCAGCTGCGACGGTACGCTGAATTATGATGATCTCGTGCTGCTGAAGGATTATCTGACAACAGCGAACGTGCTCAGCTATTGGGAACCTGCCGATCTCAATCAGGACGGCGTGCTGAACAGCGCGGATCTTTCGCTCCTGAAAGCCGCGATCCTCAAAGCAAAATAAACGCATCTCAGATGCAAAACTGCTCGGGTAACCGGATCATGCTGATATAACAGTTAAACGCCATAGTATTTCTGTGAGACAGGCAGAAATACTGTGGCGTTTCTTTTTGATATTCTTTCGCCAAGCTGAGTATATATGTTTTCTTCAAAGTTGACATATTATGTGTAATGTGCTATAATGCTATTGATGTACCAATTAAATCTTGAAGAATAGATGCGCAGGATTTTTGTCATGAGACAAGGCAAGGATTTCTAACGCAGTATCATGGCAAAAAGACAAGCAGATATCTTCAAGAGATAGTTGGGACATCAATATATAAAGTAATCATTTGCATCGGAACCTGAGGAGTGACTATGGAATACTATGCACATAAAATATCGGAGACGAACAAACAGACGCTTGCAGATCATCTGAACGGCACGGCGCAGAAAGCTGCGGATTTTGCAATTCCGGAGCTTTCTGCGATTGCCGGTGCAGCAGGCAGGCTGCATGATATCGGAAAATATGCCCAAGCCTTTCAGGATAAACTCAACGGAAGGCATAACAACTATTCGCATGCTGCACCGGGTGCGATTGAGGTCATGGAAAATGCAGACAAATCGCATCGCCTGACTGCCTGCATGCTGGCGTACTGCATCGCAGGACATCACACCGGACTGCCGGACGGCGGCGCGAAATATGATGATCCGGATTCTGACACGCTTTGTGCGGCACTGAACCGGAAATCACGGTACACCGGCGACTGCGATTACAGCGCATACCACGGTGAGACCGAGATTCCGGAAACGGACGCAGAAGCACTTTTCAAGCTGCTCACCGGTGGAAAGAAAATCAGCCCGACAGATTTTGCTGAGAAATATGCCTTTCTGACGCGGTACCTCTATTCCTGTCTGACGGATGCCGATTTTCTCGATACAGAACAATATTATGCGCCGGAAACAGACCGCAGCAGCATGCAGGATTTTGCAAGTGCGGCAGATGCGGTATCGGCAAGGCTATCCGGTTTTCATGCGGAAACGCCGCTGCAGAAGGCGCGCGCTGTTTTGCAGGCACAGGCATTCGCGGCTGCAAAAGAATCATCCGGCATCAGCATTCTGAATATGCCGACCGGCAGCGGCAAAACACTTTGCAGCCTGCAGATTGCCATGCAAAAGCTCCGTGCATCCGAAGGCAGACTGAAGCGCATTATCTATGTGATTCCGTTCACGAGCATCATCGAGCAGACGGCAGCAGAATTTGAATCGCTGATCGGCGGTCATGTGACGATATTGCAGCATCATTCCAATTTCAGCTATGAGGATATCCCCGAAGCGGATACAGCAAAAAAGATGAAGCTGGCTGCCGAAAACTGGGACGCGCCGGTGATTGTGACAACTGCCGTGCAGTTCTTTGAATCGCTGTATCATTATAAAAGTTCCCGTCTGCGAAAGCTGCATAACATGGCGGATGCTGTCATTGTGCTGGATGAGATTCATATGCTGCCGGTCAGACTGTTACAGCCCTGTTTGCGTGCACTTGGCTATATTTCAGAGATGCTGCACAGTGAGATTCTGCTGCTTTCGGCAACGATGCCGGATCTTGCTGCACAGTTCAGGCGGTTTGTGCCGGATTGTCCGGTGCATGAGCTGATCACGGACAGATCTGCTTTTTCTGCTTTTGCAAAATGCTGTTATCATGACCTCGGAGAAACAGATTTTGAAACGGTTGTTCAAAAAGCAGGTGAAAGTCAGAGCAGCCTGATCGTTGTCAACCGGCGTGCAGATGCCAGAGAAATCTATCAGATGCTCAGCGGAAACAAATATCATCTATCTACCTATATGACGCCGCATGACCGCTCCGATGCGGTTCAGAAGATACGGGACGCGCTGAAAAGCGGAGAGCAGGTTACGGTTGTCTCGACCTCGCTGATCGAAGCGGGTGTCGATCTTGATTTTGAGACGGTGTTCCGCGAGCTTGCAGGACTGGACAACATTCTGCAATCCGGCGGACGCTGCAACCGTGAGGGAAAACGCGATCACGGGGATGTGTATATGTTCCGGACAGAGCAAAAGCCGCAGCGCGATTTGCAGATTCGTGCCGCGCTGACCGCCGAACTGCTGGAACGGTACGGCGATATCACCGCGCCGGAATGCATACGGGAATACTATGATCTGCTTTACCGGCATCATGATGCAAAGATTGAAGCAAACTCGATCGCAAACGGTGTTCCGCCGATTGACCCGAAGACCGGCTTTGTCAATATTGAATTCCGGAGCTATGCGAGAGATTTTGAAATGATCGAGGGTGAAACAGTACCGGTGGTAATCAATAACTGTCCGGAAACCGAGGCATTATTGGAACGCCTGCGATACGGGGACCGTTCGGTTCTGCGGAAATTGCAGCAGTATTCCGTTTCTCTGCGGAAATACGGCGAGCTGGACAAGTACCTGCGGGATACCGTATCGGAATATGCGCATACCGGTGTGCTGGTGCTGAACGATCCGGATTGTTATGACAGGGAAACCGGACTGCATATGCAGAATGTGCAGGATTGTTTTTTCGGATAATCCTACAGATTATATTTTTGAAATTGACAGCAGAATCCGGAAAGGAGTGGTTTTGATATGGCTTACGGATTCAAAATTATTGTTGAGGGCGACTATGCGCTGTTCACGAGACCGGAAATGAAAGTGGAACGTGTGTCCTATGATGTCCCGACGGTTTCCGCACTGGAAGGTCTGATCAAATGCGTTTACTGGAAACCCGCCATCCGGATCGTGATTGACCGTCTTGTTGTGTTCAACCCGATTCGCTTTGCGAACATCCGGCGCAACGAGATCAAAAGCAAGGTCTCAATGCAGAATGTCCGTGCGCAAATGGGCAGCGGCGCGGAACGCGCTGCGCTGTATGCTTCGGAGGAGCGCAGTCAGCGGGCTTCCATGGTGCTGCGGGATGTGAAATACGGCATCGAATTTCACTTTGAGCTGACCGGCGAGAAATCGGAGCATGATGACGAAAGTGCGGAAAAGCATTACAACATCATGCTGCGGCGTCTGAAAAAAGGGCAGTGCTTCCGGCAGCCCTGTCTCGGGTGCAGAGAGTTCAGCGTGCGGCGCATGGAACTTGTGGATGCGTTCGATCTTTCGCAGGTTGCAAAGGAACTGCACGGAGATATTGATCTTGGATTTATGCTCTACGGCATGCGCTTTGCAGACGGCGGCAAACCCCTGAACGGCGACTGGGAGCATCCGAAATTCTCCGACAAAGCAGACGCAGTCTACTACCGCCCGCATATGATTGACGGCGTGATCGACATCGGAAAATACAGGGAGGCGATGCTATGCTGATCAAGGCGCTCTGCGACTATGCAGAAAAGCAGGCGGATACCGGCATCCCGGAGGGCTGGCAGGAGCAGAGCATCCATTTCCGCATTCTGCTGACACCGGAGGGCGACGTGCGGGATATTGTGGATGTGCGGGATTCGGTCGAAGTTCCTGCAAAGGGCGGCAAAACGAAAACGGTGCTGAAACCGAGGACGATTCTGCTGCCGTTCCGCACGCAAAAGACCGCGATTGATTCCAATACAATCGAGCACCGTCCGCTCTATATTTTCGGATTGGAATTTGATGCAGAGAAAGGCTTTCTCGCGGATTCTCCAAAGGCGCAGAAATCGCATGCGGCTTTTGTGAAGCATGAGCTTTCTTTTTTTGCGGGATTGGATTCGGAGATCTGTCTTGCTTATCGCCGGTTTCTCGAAAAATGGATACCGGAGGAAATGACGCAGCATCCCGCTTTGCTGAAACTCGGAAAGGATTATAAAAGCGCATACTTCGGCTTTGCGCTTGGCGTCGGTTCCGGAAATCTGGAGGAAGATTCGCAGTTTCAGGCACGATATGCGCAATCGCTTGCAACTGATGAGCAGACGAATGAAAGCGAGACGGAAACTGTCTGCGGCATTTTCGGAGAACGGCTGTCGGTCGCCCGCATTCACGATAAAATCAGCGGGTTTCCGGGCGGACAGTCCAGCGGATGTGTACTGGTCGGCATGAAGGAATCCGCATTTGAATCCTACGGCAAGTCGCAGTCCTATAACAGCAATGTTTCTGAAAAAGCAATGAAGCAGTATACCAAAACGCTGAATGATCTGATCGCAGATCGCAGGCACTATAAAAAGCTCGGTGATCTTGTGCTGTTGTATTTTGCAATCAGCAGCGATGACAGTACAGAATGTGTATTCTTCGGCAATCTGTTCGGTGACAGCGAGCAGGATTCCCAAAATGCAAAACAGGAAAACTATGAGCTGGACAGGCTGATGCGCGAAGTACAGCAGGGAAAACTGAATGCGCTGCCGGAGCACGGCTTTGATCCGGATGTGACCTTTTACATTGCCGGCATCACGCCGAATGCAACGCGGCTTTGTCAGAAGTTTATTGTCCGCGATAAATTCGGTGCGGTTGTAAAGAATCTCGCGCAGTTTCAGCAGGATCTGCGCATCGGGGACAGCACAAGGCAAATCAGCTTCCGGCAGATCGAGAAGCAGCTCATTTCTCCGAAGTCAGCAAATGACAAGGTTCCGCCGCCGCTGATGACCGCGCTGATGCTCGCGGCAATCAACGGCACGCGCTGTCCGGACGGTCTGCTTGCAGCGGTGATCCGCCGCGTAAAAACAGACAGCGATGAGGAGAACAATCATTATATCAAGCTGAACGATATCCGCGCAGGCATCATCAAAGCCTGCCTGAACCGCAAGGCGAAAAAGGAGGAGATCAAATTGGCATGGGATGAACAGAATCTGAATCCGGCATATCTCTGCGGCGGATTGTTTGCCGTTTATGAGAAAATTCAGCAGGATGCATCCGGCGGAGGACTGAACCGCACGATCAAGGATGCGTATTTTACATCGGCTTGCAGCCGTCCGGCAAGCGTGATGCCGAAGCTTGCGATGCTCTCGCAGAATCATATGAGAAAGCTCAGCGAGGGCAGCAATGTGTATTATCAGCGGTTGCTCGGCAGCCTGATGGAAGGGCTGACCGGTGCATTCCCGTCAACGCTTTCGCTGGATGATCAGGGACGCTTTATTGTCGGATATTATCATATGAACCGCCGGCTCTGGACCGCCGCAGAAAAGAAGGAGGATACTCAGAATGCTTGAAAATGCGATCAAAAACCGATATGAATTTGTGATGCTGTTCGATGTGGAGAACGGCAACCCGAACGGCGATCCCGATGCCGGCAATATGCCGCGCACCGATCCCGAAACCGGCTACGGTATTGTGACGGATGTCTGCCTGAAGCGTAAGATCCGCAATTTTATGGAGCTGTTCAAAGAGGGCGAAGCAGGATACGGCATTCTGATCAAGGCGGACAGAGCGCTGAACGCCAAATTCACCGAAGCCTATGATGCCTGCGGACTCAAGACCAAACAGAAAGGCAAGGATGCCGATGCGGTCAAAACAGCGCAGGAATACATCTGCCAAAACTATTTCGATGTGCGGACATTCGGTGCGGTCATGAGCACCGGTGACGATCCCTGCGGTATCGTGCGCGGACCGGTGCAGCTGAACTTTGCACGCAGTATTGATCCTGTTTATGTGCAGGATATTACGATCACGCGGCAGGCGCGCACAACGGAAGACAGACAGTCTACCGGCAATACGGAAATGGGCAAAAAGAGCATCGTTTCTTACGGTCTTTACCGTGCAGAGGGCTATGTCTCCGCAATGCTGGCGCAGAAGGTGACCGGCTTCTCCGAAGATGATCTCGAGCTGCTCTGGACGGCAATCAAAAATATGTTTGAAAACGATCACAGCGCAGCTCGCGGAAAAATGTGCCTGCGGAAGCTCTATGTTTTCCGGCATGATTCGGCGCTCGGCAATGCGCCCTCTCATGAGCTGTTTGACAAAATCACCGTGACGAAAAAGGCGGACATCAATGCACCGCGCTGCTTCTCGGATTACGAGATCACGATAGATAACACAATGCCGGAGGGCGTCACGCTGACCGAAAAATGAAGACTGAGCGGACAATCAATATTCGGGATATTCAGCATTATCTGTATTGTCCGCGCCGGTTTGCGCTGCTCTCGCTGAACTGCGACTGGTCGGAGAATGCGGCGGTTGTCAGGGCAAATCTGATGCACAGCCATGTGCATGACGGCAGCCACAGCTTTTCTGACCGCCGCAAGGTTGTGCGGAGCGATCTGCCTGTTTATCACGATGCACCGGAATATGATCTTTACGGCGTAACGGATTGCATCGAGTTCCTGCGGGATGACAGCGGCGTTCCGGTGCCGGAACTGAAAGGCACATATCAGGTGCGCGTCATCGAATATAAGCCGCGTGCGCCGAAGGATGTGCCGTATCATGAAACAGATGCGATACAGGTCTTTGCGCAGAAAATCTGTGCGGATTTTGTCTGGCATTGTGACAGCGAAGCGTATCTTTACTATGCGGATATCCGGAAGCGCGTGAAGCTGCCGTTTGATACGGAATATGCGCGGTATGATGAGCTCCTGAAGCGGCTGCTGAACGAAATGCGCGGTGTTCTGGATGCGCATGAAATCCCGCAGCGGAAAAAGGGACAGCACTGCAGCGGCTGTTCGCTTGCAGAATGCTGTTTCCCGAAGCCGCAGCGCGGAACAGTCCGTGAGCAGATCATGGCAATGACGGAGGAAACGGAATTATGAGAAAGCTGCTGAATACGCTTTATATTCTGGATGAAACAGCCTATCTGACGCTGGACGGCGAGAACATTGTCTGCAAATCCGAGCAGCGTGAACCGTTCCGGATGCCGTTTACAAATATCGAGGAGATTTATTGTTTCAGCTATCCGGGCTGTTCGCCTGCGCTGATGGGCAAATGCGCAGAATACGGCATCAATCTTTGCTTTTTTGAACCGGAAGGCAGATTTCTTGCGCGGATTCAGGGAAAACGCAAGGGAAATATCTTTCTGCGGAAAGCGCAGTTTGAACTGTTCCGGGAACCGCCTGTGATCCTGATGCAGAATACGGTTGCAGCAAAGCTCGCAAACACTGTGCAGCTCATCCGGCGCAGTATGCGCGATAATCCGCAGATTGCAGCGGAGGAACAGGTGCAGAGCTGTGTGCAGCAGTTGACGGACAGTATTCCGCAGGCATATGAGATCACTGACCGGGATGTGCTGATGGGGCTTGAGGGCAACTGCGCAAAGGCATATTTCGGGATATTTGACCGGCTGATTTTGCAGCAGAAGGATGATTTCCGCATGAACGCGAGAACAAAGCGCCCGCCGCTTGATCCGGTGAATGCCGCGCTGTCTTTTCTGTATACGGTCATGACGGCGCAATATGCGGGTGCATTGGAAAGTGTCGGATTGGACAGTGCATACGGATTTTTCCACGCGCTGCGTCCGGGACGCGCAAGCCTCGCCTGCGATCTGGTGGAGGAAATGCGGTATCTGGCGGAGCGGCTGGTATTGACGCAGATCAACCTGAAAAAACTGACCGCAAAGGATTTTGAACGGCAGGAAAACGGTGCGGTGCTGCTGACAAAGGACGGGAGAAAAACCGTCCTGACAGCATGGCAGGAGAAAAAGCGCAGTACGATTCAGCATCCGGTTCTGAATGAAAAAATCCCGCTCGGTCTGCTGCCCTATGTGCAGAGCAATCTGCTCGCAAAATATATCCGCGGTGAGACTGACGAATATCCCTGCTGGCTGGCGAGGTGAACGGATATGATGGTATTGGTCAGCTATGATGTATCGACAACAGATGCAGCCGGGCGAAAGCGGCTGCGGAAGGTTGCAAAGCAGTGTCAGAATTACGGACAGCGCGTGCAGAATTCCGTATTTGAGATTGACACGGATTACGGAACATTTTTGAAGGTCAAGGACGCATTGCTGAAACTGATTGATCAGGAGCAGGACAGCCTGCGGTTTTATTATCTCGGCAATCACTGGGAACGCCGGATCGAGCATTTCGGCGCGAAGGAAAGCTATGATCCGGAGGGCGTGATTATTCTTTGACGCGAACCGCCGGTGATATGTAAATCTGCGGCAGGTTCGCACCGGATTATACATGATAATCCGGAATATACATTGCTTTTATGCATCGGAAACGGTGCAAAGGTCCGCTTCTTGCGGCGGCGCTGCCCGCAAAACACAATTTGTAGGGTCGCGCCCCGCGAGGGGCGTGTGAGTTGAAATGCTACAAAATACTCATACAAACCGCAACAATATAATGTCGCGCCCCGCGAGGGGCGTGTGAGTTGAAATTCCAACAGATTTTTAATTTGCTGTTTTTCCTGTGTCGCGCCCCGCGAGGGGCGTGTGAGTTGAAATTAGAAATTTCTGTTCGATTGTGTCCGGTAATCCGTCGCGCCCCGCGAGGGGCGTGTGAGTTGAAATCATAGACAAAATCAATTCCCAACCATGCATTTTTGTCGCGCCCCGCGAGGGGCGTGTGAGTTGAAATGCCATTCCGTTACGCGGTCATAGTCGCCAATGCCGTCGCGCCCCGCGAGGGGCGTGTGAGTTGAAATAACAATCAGCAATTTCAGGCGTTTGCCCTGCGTCGGTCGCGCCCCGCGAGGGGCGTGTGAGTTGAAATTTGTGTTTGCGCGTTTTGGTAGTGGTGCAATTTCGTCGCGCCCCGCGAGGGGCGTGTGAGTTGAAATTTTCCACCACGCCGCGCGGCGTGTGGTAACTCTGCGTCGCGCCCCGCGAGGGGCGTGTGAGTTGAAATTGACATTGAAATTCAGAAACAGCGAATACAGAGAGTCGCGCCCCGCGAGGGGCGTGTGAGGTGAAATATCAATTTCCGACATTCTGCGCAGGGCAAACGCGTCGCGCCCCGCGAGGGGCGTGTGAGTTGAAATTTACACCACATTGACAATTTCTGCAAACCGAAAAAAGTCGCGCCCCGCGAGGGGCGTGTGAGTTGAAATAACTTCCTCGAATGGGAGTTCGATCCGGATCAGGTCGCGCCCCGCGAGG
>CAMKLV010000062.1:0-21616 GCA_946413695.1 uncultured Ruminococcus sp.
TAACATACTTTTGCGAAAAATGCAAAAAAACTTTTTGAAAAATTTGCGAAAACCCCTTGACAAAACTTTCGGAATGTGCTATAATAACAAAGTCGCAGGGAAACAGCGGCAAGGATGTGCGGATATGGCGGAATTGGCAGACGCGCATGGTTCAGGTCCATGTGATAGCAATATCATGGAGGTTCAAGTCCTCTTATCCGCATCCAAAGCCCTCATACAAACCGTATGAGGGTTTTTCGTTTGCAGGTGTAGTTTAATGGTAAAACATCAGCTTCCCAAGCTGAGGTCGGGGGTTCGATTCCCCTCACCTGCTTATATCAAAACGGCGTATCTGCGTGCTTTTCACGGCGGATACGCCGTTTTTTGTGCTGTATTTTTCTCGCGTGTCATATTCGTGTCATCCCTAAAAATCCGGAATCCGCAGTCATGCTGATACCGAATACCGGCGATCTGCAACTCGTGAAAAAAGCAGCAACCGGCGCTGAAAAAACGCATTCGACATTTTTCGCGTCTTTCGATCTCGTTCCGGCGGCTGCATATTTCGCAACCTGCGCGGCATAGTTCCATGAAATTGACGTATCTGCGTCAGTTTTGTGCCGTAACGCTGCTGTTTCATCCAAAGCGCTGATAATCCGGCGTAACGCAAAACCCGCTGATTTTGTCGAATCATGCCGATTTGACTTGACTTTTTCCTGATTCTGCGTTATGATAGATATAGTATCAAGGAAAGGAGACGTTTGCAGTGCAAAGAAAACTTGAACAGTGGATTCGACAAATTCTCGTCGGGAGCGACATCCCCGAACGCGATCTTGACCTCATGCAGACGATCATCCTTTATATGGCAGAGCATCCGGACTGTGCACTCAATGAAGCATGCAGAATCTATGCGGAGCAGCACCAGACCTCCGCACAGACCGTTTACCGGACATTCAAACAGGCTGTTCTGAGCGGCTGGGAAAACGCTGTGACGCCGTCATCGCTGCTGTATTCGCGGCGCATGTCACCCGAGGAGTTTGCGCAGGCAATCCTCTCCCGCCTGCAGTAAAACATGGTTTCACAAGTCAAAGAACCGCATACCTGTCCGCGGACAGATATGCGGTTTTGTTTTATGCTTTTTTCCGGCGCAAAGCGGAAAAAAGTGACGCAGCCGCAAACACAAACAGATTCATAATAATCACGCTTGCACCGACTGCCGTGTCGATCCAGAGCGACAGGAACAATCCGAGCAGAAAGCACCCGACCGAGATCACAACCGCCGTCAGGACAACGCCGCGGAAGTGCTTGTTGATGCGCATTGCCGTGACTGCGGGAAAAATCATCAGACTCGAGATCAGCAGCGCACCCATCAGCATCATGCCGAGCACAACTGTCACCGCCGTCAGCACGGCAATCAGCAGATTGTAAAAGCGGACATTCAGTCCGGTTGCGCGTGCGAAGTTCTCGTCAAAGGTCACGGCGAAGATTTTATCATAGAACAGCAGATAGACCAGCAGCACGCAGATGCTCAGGATTACACTGAAAATGACATCACCGCGGGACATTGCAAGGATGCTGCCGAACATATAGTGGCTGACATCCGTCATCAGATTCGCTTTGGATGACGCAAGAATACCGAGCGCCAGTGCTGAGGTCGAAAACAGCGCGATTGCCGTATCACCGCCGATGCGGCTGTTCTCAGAGAGCCGCAGCAGAATATATGCGGCGATAATGACAACCGGAATCGTGACCTGCATCGGTGCCCAGCCCATCGCCACTGCGATACAGAGCGTGCCGTATCCGACATGCGAAAGCCCGTCGCCGATCATGGAGCAGCGCTTGAGCACAAGGCTCACACCGAGCAGACTTGCACAAAGGCTGACCGACACGCCTGCAATCAGGGCAGGCAGCAGAATCTGCGAGACAAATTCAGGCGTCAGAATCAAAGAGAGATCAGTCATCAGGCTGCACCTCCTCCGCCGCATGATGATGTGCACAGTTTGAACAGTGCTCCGGCGGCGCATTTTCACCGAGAAAGCGTCTGCCGACTTCACTCGCTTCATAATCCGCACAGCTGCCGAAGAAGCTCTCGTTCTTGCCGATATGCAGAATCTTCTGTGCATGGCGCACGGCACATTCGACATCATGCGTGACCATGATAATTGTGATGCCGTGGTCATCGTGGATATGCTTCAGAATCGCATAAAGCTCTGTCGCGACCAGCGGATCAAGACCTGTCAGCGGTTCATCGAGCAGCAGGAGCTTTTTTGTCGCACAGAGCGCCCGTGCAAGCAGAACACGCTGCTGCTGTCCGCCGGAAAGCTCGCGGTAGCTGCGGTCGGCAAGCTGCGTGATGTTCAGACATTCCATCTGCTCGGCGGCGCGTGCCTTTTCCGCCTTTGAATAAAACGGGTGGATCGCCCTGCCGTTCAGGCAGCCGGAAAGCACCACCTCCCGCACCGATGCCGGAAACATCCGCTGAATCTGGCTCTGCTGCGGCAGATAGCCGATCTCATTGCGCTTTAAGCCGTCCCCGAATTTCAATGTGCCGCCGTCCGCCTGCTTGAGTCCGAGCAGGCATTTCATCAGTGTGCTTTTGCCGGAGCCGTTCTCGCCGACGATACAGAGATAATCGCCTTTTTCGACGGTAAAGCTCAGATGCTCCTGCACTGTCAGCGCCTCATACCGCAGCGTGAGGTCCTCACAGGTGATGTAAGCCATATCAGTTCAGAGCCTCCTCGATCGCATCCAGATTTTCGGTCATCAGCTGCTGATAATGCATCCCGACATCGTAATCCATGCGCGAGACATTGTTGCAGGACTGCAGCATGACAGCCTGTGCGCCCGTTGCGCCGGATACGGCATTCGCAATCTTCTGGGATGAATTCTCGAGATAGAACACGGTCTTGATGTTCTCATCCTTGACCTTTGAGATCAGGAAGGAAAGCGTTGCCGGCGATGCATCCGTGTCGCTGCTGCATCCGGCGAAGGCTGCGTAGTAGTTCCAGCCGTAAGCTTCGGTCAGATAGCGGAACGGGAATCTGTCCGCGAAAATCAGCGTATCCCGCTTTGCGTTATCATGGATTTCACGCGCACGCTGATCGAGTTTCAGCAGCGAATTGTGCACCGATTCATAGGAAGCATCGCAGTGCTCTTTTTCCTTCGGCGCAATCTCATTAAGACTTTCCTGCATCGCAGTCAGCATTTTATCCGCATTGAGCGGCGCTGTCCAGATATGCTCGTCAATCTCATCTGCATGCTCATCCTCGTGCGCATGCGCGTCTTCATGCTCATCTTCATGCTCATGCGCATGCTCCTCCGGCTCCATGCCCTCGACGGTCTCCTCATTGAGCAGGTCAACGCAGTCAAACATGCGCAGATTCTTCTTTTTCGTGCGGCTTGTCTCGATGAGCTTTTCCGCCCACGTCTCGGATGTGCCGCCGATATAAATGAACAGATCGCAGCTTTGGATCGCCGCAGCATCGGAAGGCGTCGGCTCATAGGAATGGCTCTCGCCGCCGGGTGTCAGCAGCAGCTTGACCTCGACAGGCTTCTCATAATGCGCCGTGAGCTGCTTTGCAAAATCATAGGTTGTGTAAACGGTTGTGACAATGGTCAATGCATCCGATTTGCTGCCGCCGCAGCCGGAGAGCATCCCGCCGCAGAGTGTCACCGCAGCGGCAAGCGTCAGAATTTTAAGCGTTTTCAGGTGTTTCATTCGTGTTCCCTTCTTTGGTTTGAGATGCGGCACTGCATGCACCGCAGATACCGTAAAATACAGTGCGCGCCGGGTCAATGATAAAATCATGCTCTGCCGCAACATGATGCGCGATCTCATGCAAATGATCGCAGTTCAGATGTACAAGCGTTCCGCAGACCGTGCACTTCAGATGAAAGTGATTGCGGCAGGTTCCGGCTTTCGCCTCCGTCCCGGCATACTGCCAGCAGGCACTTCCGCGGTCATCGAGGGCATAGCGCCGGACAAGCCCCTGTGCTTCGAGCTTTTCGAGCTGCCGGTAGACTGTCGCTGAGCCGATCGTTGCGCCGCTTGTATTCAGCGCGATCAGCAGCTCTGCCGCCGTGATATGTTCTGCGCTGTGTGCCTCCAGATATTGCAGCACCTGCGCCTTCTGCTTTGTCTGATATCCGCCTCCGCGCGGCATATCTGTCACCTCCAAAATGAAAATGATAACCTTTATCAGATTCGTGACCATTATAACATATAATACGTTTTTTGTCAATGGGGCAAAAAGCACGAAAAAACGGAATAATACGTCCGGTCCTTTGCGGCAGCAGATTCCGGACTTTGTGAATGATTCAAAAAATCAAGACAAAACCGGAAATCTGTGTTATAATAGAATCACGGTATACCGAATCTGAAAGGAGTGACGCAAATGCAGAATCCCGAACTGCTGGCAGACAGCCTCTGCTATATCGAATCGCATCTGACCGAACCGCTGCACACAGAGCAGATCGCAGCTGCCTGCGCCTGCTCCAAGTCTACACTCGAAAAGCTGTTTCGCTATGTCTACAATCTGCCGGTGCATGACTATATCATCCGCCGGAGAATGACACATGCTGCCGCACTGCTGCAGTCCCGTCCGGATATGACCGTTCTGGATATCGCACTGGAATGCGGCTACAGCTCAAATGAAGCGTTCACGCGCACATTCCGGAGCATCTGGCACAGGAACCCCTCCCAGATGCGGAAGGCTCCGAGTCCTGCGCTCTATCCGCGCCTGACGCTCCCGCCCGCTGAAGGAGATGACTACATCATGACAAGGAAACCGTTTGATATCACACAGCTTTATGATCTGTTCCGCTCGCGCGAGGACTGCTGGTTTATCTGCTGCGACATCTGCAATCTCATCCCGATCAATGAGATCAGCAATCTCGCAGGTGATCTCGCGATTGTCACTGCCCTCGAACGCATGCAGAATGCCGCCGGTGAAGATGACATTGTATTCCGCATCGGCGGAGATGAATTCTGCATGCTGACTTCGTCCGCCGAAGAAGATTATGCAGACGCCGTCATGCAGAAAATCGAATCGCAGAACGGCAAGCCGTTTTGCTGGGAGGGCAGAGAGATTCCCCTCTCACTCTACATCACAAAGACCAAAGTTCCGCTGCACACGCCGCGCTACGATGACCTGTTCACCGATCTGCATAACGCAATCCGCGATGCCAGATGATCCTTTCACAGCAGAATCCGCCGCCGGATTCTGCGGTGTTTTTGTTGTATTTCCGCAGATTTTGCAGAATTTGTAACATTTCTGTGGCAGCACTTGCAAAATCCGGCTTTTTGCAGTATAATAATAGCAAAGTCCGTTTCCGGCATTTTACTGCGCGATCAAAGGAGCTGACAAACTGTGACCATTGAATACCGAAAAGCCGAAGCAGAAGATGCTCAAATGCTGATAAATATTTACAATGCTGCATTTTACAGCGATTACAAGAGATTTGGCGCATGCCCCGGATACGGCAAAACGCTCGGAATGATGGAAGCATCAATCAGAGAGCATCCGAAATATATCATTCTGTGTGACAGGAAACCGGTTGGATGTGTTTCCTGTAAAATGCTGGAAACAAGCGTATATGAGATCACCTGCCTGTGTATCGTTCCGGAATATCAGGGCAAAAGCCTGGGTACACAAGCGGTCCGGTTTGTAAAGGCTCTTTATGCGGATTGGTTGAAGATCACGTTGGTCACGCCTGTGGAAAAGAAAGAAAATGTGAAGTTCTACACTGAAAAATGCGGGTTTCGTATCGTATCCGCTGAAACTGACGGCAATGTTGAACTTGCCCGATTCGTTGCAGAAAGATAATAATGCTTTTCTTATCTGCAATATTAGAAAGAAAACTGAAAAGGAGGCGCAGATATGGAGATCGACCGCACACAGATTCCGCTGTTTCTCAGTGACTATCTGACCTATCTCGATGTGATCCGCGGCAAGGCAAAGCGCACGGTCACGGAATACTATAATGATATCTGCCTCTTTCTGCGATGGCTGCACTGCATCAACGGAAAACATCCTGTTTCCGATGTCGGTGAGACGGAAATCGCAGATATGACGTTCTCTGAGATCGAAGCGGTCACCGTTGCGGTGCTCTATGACTACATCCGCTATCTGCGCGATACCAGAGGCAATACGCCGCGCTCTGTCTCCCGCAGACTGAGCGCTGTCCGCAGTCTGTTCAAATATCTGACCAAGACAAAGGGCATGCTCAAAGCTGATCCCTGTCAGAATCTCGAACTGCCGAGCGTCAAAAAGTCGCTGCCGCGTTTTCTGACACTTGAGGAAAGTCAGCGGATGCTGCACACCGCCGAGGAGGAAAAGGAATCGCCTGAAAAACTCCGCGATTACTGCATCATCACACTGTTTCTCAACTGCGGATTCCGTCTGGCGGAGCTTGTCGGCATGAACGTCGGCGATGTCGATTTCTTCAACCGGCAGGTGCGCGTGCTCGGTAAAGGCAGCAAGGAGCGCATTGTCTACCTCAATGACGCATGTCTTTCCGCTTTGCAGGATTATCTCTCGGCGCGTGAAAATCCGCCGGAGGAGCCGAATGCGCTGTTTCTCAGCCGCAATCACCGCCGGATCAGCCGGAGAAGGGTTCAGCAGATTGTTGAAAATCACCTGACAGCGGCAGGGCTCGGCGGCAGAGGGCTTTCGACACATAAACTCCGGCACACCGCTGCGACGCTGATGTATCAGCACGGCAGCGCTGATATGCTGACGCTGAAAGAGATTCTCGGGCACCAGTCCATTGCTACAACCGAGATCTACACACATCTTTCCAGCAGACAGCGGCAGGATGCAATCGACAGCAATCCGCTTGCCGGAGAACACATGCATAATCCGAAAAAATAGGAAAGGATATTATCATGGAACACAAAGAAATATTTGCCGTGATCCTCGCTGCACTCGGTATCATCCTCGTGATCGGTATCCTCAGTATGGTGACGAAAAAACCGTCAACAACGGAGCAGTCCTCTGCGCCTGAGATCACGGAGGCGCCGGGACCGGAGCCGGTCTATATCGAGACCGATATCTGGGATGTGCTGCGCGATCAGAATTCGACAACCGTCACAACGGATACTACGATGCCGCTGACGCCCGAAGGCACCGTGATCTATGAGGGAACCATTCTCGAGGGCAGTGATCTTGTCCTCAATCTGACCGATCTGGTCGCAGGCGAAACAGAACCCGGCGTTGAGCTCCCGCCCGAAACCGGATTCGGAGCAGAAACAGAAACAACCACAGTCACCGAGGCGATGACAGAAGCACCGCAGCCGATGCAGACATATATCCTGCAGCTGCCCTGAAACGGAGGTCCCAATGAAAATACTGATGTTCGGCGATGTTGTCGGGGAGGCGGGCACTGCTTATTTTCAGAAGCAGGCACCGGTGCTCCGCAGACAGTACGGCGCCGATCTGATCGTTGTCAACGGCGAAAACTCCGCGAAGGGCAACGGCATCACGCGGCAGTCCGCGGAGCAGCTCTTTGCGGGCGGCGCGGATGTCATCACGACCGGAAACCACTGTTTCCGCCGGAAATGCGATGAAATCTTTGAGAATGACCGGATTCTGCGGCCGGCGAATTTTCCCGGAGATGCCCCCGGCAGCGGCGTCTGCATCCTTGATTGCGGCGCGTATTCCGTTGCGGTGGTCAATCTGATGGGCACGGCGTTCATGGAGGCACTCGACAATCCGTTCACTGTGATCGACGAGATTCTCCCGACGCTCGGCACTCCGAATATCCTGCTGGACTTCCACGCCGAAGCGACCTCGGAAAAACGCGCGATGGGCTGGTATCTTGCCGGCAGAGTATCCGCCGTCATCGGAACGCATACACATGTGCAGACTGCCGATGCGGAAATCCTCGACGGCAAAACCGGATACCTCACGGATGTCGGCATGGTCGGCGGCGCAAGATCCGTTCTCGGCGTCAATGTGGAGCAGGCAATCGCCAAGCAGCGCTTTCACCGTCCGGTGCAGTTCACGGAGGCAGGAGGCCCCTGCATCCTGAACGGAGTTGTATTAGAAATTGATAGCAAACTTGGCATTTGTAACAAAATTGCTCCATTTTTTGCAAGAGAATGACTAAATTCACGTAAATAGCTTGACTTTTTTCGTGAAATGTATTATACTGATAGTGGCAATATCAGTGGAACAACTGAAGGCAGAGCAGACGTTCTGTCAAGCCAAGGAACCCAGTAAAACAATCCGTCATTATTTCATCTTATTTTGTAGGAGGTTACACCCATGGAAGTATTGAAAGTATCGTCTCATTCCACCCCGAACTCCGTTGCCGGTGCAATTGCAGGTGTCATTCGGGAACAGCATGTGGTTGAGGTTCAGGCGGTCGGTGCCGGTGCAGCCAATCAGGCAATCAAGTCGATTGCGATTGCACGCGGTTATCTCGCTCCGATCGGTATTGATCTCGTCTGTATTCCTGCTTTTGCAAGCATCGAAATCGACGGCGAGGAACGCACAGCAATGAAGCTGATCTGCGAGCCGCGCTGAAACCAAAAGCAGTGATGCGCTTCTCCTTCGGGAGGAGCGCATTTTTTGTGTCTCGTCCGCATATCGTTTCTCATGGAAGGAGCGTGCGAAATATGCATGGACTGACAGATGAGGAAGTCAAAGCGCGGCAGGCGCAGTATGGTGCGAACACACTGGAGGAGCCTGCAAAATCCCACCCGATCCGGATATTTTTCTCGCAGTTCCGTGATTTTATGGTGCTTGTCCTGCTGGCGGCTGCGGCGGTTTCGTGGGTGCTCGGCGAAAATGCAGATGCCGTCACAATCGCGGTTATTGTTGTGCTGAACGCAGTGCTCGGCTTTATACAGGAATACCGCACCGAGCAAACGCTGCTCGCTCTGCGCAATATGACAGCGCCGTCCGCGCATGTCCGCAGGAACGGCAAGGTAACCGTCATACCGGCGGATCAGCTTGTGCCGGATGATACGATATTGCTCGAATCCGGCGACCGTGTTCCGGCGGATGCGGTGATTCTGTCAGCATCGCAGCTGTTCGCGGAGGAGTCGATCCTCACGGGCGAATCCGCGGCTGTCAGCAAGCATGCGCATACCAGTCAGGATGCGGATTTCAGCAATGAAATCGGGCGCGCGGATATCCTTTATGCGGGAACATCCGTCACGCGCGGAACGGCGGAGGCGCGCATCATCGCAACCGGAAAATCCACGCAGATGGGCAGAATTTCGCAGATGCTCGGCGATATCACAGACAGCGAGACACCGCTGCAGAAGCGGCTCGGTGAGCTTGGTAAAACGGTCTCTGTCATCTGCCTGATCGTCTGTGTGTTGGTATTTGCAGCGGGCATGCTGCGCGGCGAGCCGTTCTTCGAGATGCTCATGACAGGCATCACAATCGCAATTGCGGCGATTCCGGAGGGGCTGCCCGCGACGGTCACGATCGCGCTGGCGCTTGCCGTCCGGCGGATGCTGAAGCTGCATGCGCTTGTCAACCGGCTGCACGCAGTCGAAACGCTCGGCTGCGCATCTGTGATCTGTACGGATAAAACCGGCACGATCACTGAGAACAAGATGACCGTGCAGCGCATCGCCGTGCCGGACGGCTCGTTTTCCGTCACCGGAACCGGCTGGCAGAGATCCGGCACTGTGATGCAGAACGGCAGCCCGTGCAGTCAGCACACACTCTCCGGACTGATGCCGCTGCTGCGCTGCGCAGTAGCGGCAGAGATCCGGCACTGTGATGCAGAACGGCAGCCCGTGCAGTCAGCACACACTCTCCGGACTGATGCCGCTGCTGCGCTGCGCAGTGCTCTGCAGCCACGCGGAGATCACGGCAGCATCCGGCGAATCCGAGTGGCAGATCACCGGTGACCCGACCGAAGCCGCGCTGCTGATTGCCGCCGCAAAATGCCGCGTCACGGCGGATGCATTCTCGCGCTGCCGCCTGCTCTCTGAAATCCCGTTTGAGAGCGAAACGCGCTGCATGACCGTATTCTGTCAGACTGACTCCGGCAGGCTCGCGCTGACAAAGGGCGCATCGGATGTCATCCTCAGGCGCTGCGCCTATTACCGCAGCCACGGCAGCGATCTGCCGCTGACACCGCAGAAGCGCGCAGAATTTGCCTGCATGGCGGATCACATGGCTGAGGATGCACTGCGCGTCCTCGCGTTTGCAGAGCAAGCGAACCCTGCCGGTACTGAATCGCCGGATCACATGGTCTTTCTCGGATTTATGGGTATGCTCGATCCGCCGCGTGAACAGGCGAAAAAGGCGATCGCTGCCTGCACGCGCGCCGGCATCCGTGTGATCATGCTGACCGGCGACCACATCAAGACGGCATCCGCCATTGCGAAAAAAGCCGGCATCCCCCGCGCGGATTCCGCCATGACCGGTGCAGAGCTTGACCGTCTCTCCGATGCGGAGCTCGCGGAGAGAATCGAACGCTGCGCCGTCTTTGCGCGTGTAACGCCTGCACATAAGCTGCGTCTGGTGCGCGCATGCAGAGCGAAACAGTATATCACTGCCATGACCGGCGACGGCGTCAACGATGCACCGGCTGTGAAAGAGGCGGATATCGGCGTCGCGATGGGCAAAACCGGAACAGACGTCACCCGTCAGGCTGCGGATGTGATTCTGCTGGATGACCGCTTTGATACGATGGTCGCAGCCGTGGAGCAGGGGCGCACGGTCTACGCAAATATCCGGAAATTTGTGCAGTATCTGCTGGCATGCAACATCGGTGAGGTGCTGACCATGTTCGCGGGCATTCTCATGGGGCTGCCGATGGTACTGCTCCCGACGCAGATTCTGCTGGTCAACCTCATGACGGACGGTCTGCCTGCGATTGCACTCGGGCTGGAGCCGCCTGCTCCCGACCTGATGTCTCAGCCGCCGCGCAAAGCCGATGACAGCTTCTTCGCAGGCGGTCTGCTCTCGCGGATTGTGTTCCGCGGCATTTTTATCGCGCTCTCCACACTCGGCAGCTTTACCACGGTTCTCCGCATGTCCGGCAGTCTCGCGCAGGCAAGAACTGCCGCCCTGCTGACGCTGATCGTCTCACAGCTGCTCCATGTCTTTGAATGCAAGCGCGAGGACGGCACGCTGTTTTCCGTACCGTATTTCTCGAACGGCAAGCTGCTCCTTGCGGTGCTGTTCTCTGCAGCGTTGACTGCAGCTGCCGTCATGCTGCCCGTCCTGCAGCGCGTGTTTTCAACAGTTCCGCTCTCCCCTGCCGTGCTGCTGACGTCGCTCGGATTCAGCTTTGCCGTGCCCGCTGCCGCATCGTTCTCCGTCCGCGGCGGGAAGCGCAGGGAAGATGCGATTCCGCTGCGGCAGCTCACACATGTATAATCCCGCTTGAAATTTCCGCCAATTCATGTTATAATAGATGTGCAGAAAGGAGCAGGATCATGCCGAACTTTACAAAGAATGCGATCAAGCAGGCATTTATCAAGCTGCTGGATGAGCGACCGCTGAAACAGATCACGGTCAGGGATATTGTCGAGGAATGCGGCATCAACCGCAATACATTCTACTATCATTTTTCCGATATCCCGACGCTGACCGAGGAGATCATGATGGAAGAAGCGACGCAGATCATCGAGAAATATCCGAACGTTGATTCCATCGAGACCTGCCTGCAGGCACTGACCGATTTTGCACATCAGAACAAGCGCGCGATCTTCCATATCTATCACTCGGTGAACCGCGAAATGTATGAGCATTATCTCTGGGAGGTCTGCGAGACCATTGTCACAACCTACACTGACACACTGCTCCGGAATCACACCGTCAGCGAGGAGGACAGACGGGTGCTGATCCAGTTTTACAAGTGCACCTGCTTCGGGTTGATCACTGAATGGATCCGAACCGGCATGCACGCAAACATCGAGCAGGATCTGCACCGGCTTTGCGAACTGCGCAAGGGCATCCCTGAGGAGATTATCTCACGCTGTGAATGCAGACCGGATGTTTCTGCTACATAATCCGGATATAACAAACCGCACCTGCTTGTAACTTGCAGGTGCGGTGTTTTATTGAAATATTGAAAACCGAAAGCGGTCAGATGATATAATACCAGCTGTCATCGGTATCGAGGTCGGTTGCAGGGGCGAGCGTTTTGGAATCATAGTGATAGCGCAGCTCCTGATTCTTGATGCTGACCTTTGCGCCCTCCGGAATCGAGCGCGTGATAAATGCGTTTGCGCCGATGACCGCGCCCTTGCCGATCACCGTGTCGCCGCCGAGAATCGACGCACCGGAATAGATCGTAACATTGTCGCAGATTGTCGGGTGGCGCTTCTTCGATTTCAGCGACTGCCCGCCGCGCGTGGACAATGCACCGAGCGTCACGCCCTGATAGACCTTGACATTATCACCGATCTCGGTTGTCTCACCGATGACAATGCCGGTGCCGTGGTCGATGAAGAAATAATAGCCGAGCGTTGCGCCGGGGTGAATGTCAATACCGGTCATACTGTGTGCGTATTCGGTCATGATGCGCGGGATCAGCGGCACACCGAGCAGATGCAGTTCGTGCGCGATGCGGTTTGTCACAATCGCAAGCAGCCCCGGATAGGAATAGATGATCTCATCCTTATTATATGCAGCGGGATCGCCGTCAAAGGTCGCCTGTACATCGGTTTCGACATAGGCGCGTATCTGCGGGATCTTCTCAATAAACGCAAAGGTGATCTCCTCGGCACGCTTGGCAATCGCCTCTCTGCCCGCCTCTTTCAGTTCGGGGATGTACTCCAGAACAATTGCAATCTGACGGTTGAGGTTGAAGATCACATCCTCAAGCAGCATCGTTGTCTGATTCCGCATGGTATAAACACGGTAGGAATGCGCGCGGAAATACCCCGGAAAAATCAGCTTGCGCAGCTTCTGGAGAATATCAATGACGATTTCCTTGTTCGGCTGATCGAACGCAATGACAGCGTCAATCGTGCGGTCTCCCTGATAATCCTGCAGCAGAGTATCAACAAACCCGCTGATTTTCTGATTGAATGTATCCTGCATAGAATTGACCTCCGTGCTCAATATTTGCTTCTATTATAATATAGATACGTGAAAAAGTCAATGCATTCCGGACTGTTTTGACATTACCTATATATTTGCTATGTAAAAGATGCGATTTTTCGGTCATAGTCAGAATATGCAATCCGTTCACAATTTATCCATCTTTTCTTTGTGCAAGATGCACGTTTTTGATTTGTGCCCACAGAATGATTTTTGATTACAAAATGGAAAATCCTGTAATCGAGTTGTAAACTTTTCTAAAGTATGTTATAATAATTTTCGTGCACAGGCGGACACTGCCCTGTGTAACTATGTATCTTTTTACGAAAGGATGAGTTGATGAGAAAAGGGAAGGTTGCAGCAGCAATCCTGTGCCTCTTTGCCGGAGCCGGAATGCTCGGGGGAGTTACCTTCAACGGTAATGAGCTTTCGGTCGCAAGAGCTGATCAGACGGATCAGATTCTCGAGGTCACAGAAGAAGCTGTTACTACCGCAACTTCGATCGAGACCACTGCCCTCGTAACCACCGCGACGTCCGCAAAAGCGAAAACCGTGACGACTGCCGCAGCTACCACCGTGACCGCAAAATCCACCACGGTGACTACATCAAAGACAACTGCTGCGACGACAACCGATACATCTGCAACAAAGAAAACAGAGACAACAACAACGGAAGCAATCACCACCGCAGCCCCTGCGGAAACCGTAACTGAGACTGTTCCTGTTGCAACTGAAGCACCGGTTACCACCACTCCTCCTGCTGAGGAAGCGTCCGAACCCGCACCGCAGACCGATGCCGAAGATCTGAATACTGAAAGTTTTGCAATTTCCGTCACCGACCGCGAGTATATCATGCTCTGCAATGTTGTCGGTCATGAATACGGCTCCGACTGGGTGCCGGAAGCGGAAAAAGCACTGGTTGCCGAAGTCGTTATGAACCGCGTCAATTCCCCGCAGTTCCCGAACAGCATCTATGAGGTGCTCGTTCAGCCGAACCAGTTTACCGGTCTGGAATATCTGATTGAAATGGATCACATGTCCTCCTATGTCACGCAGAGTGTGCGCGATGCAGTTGACCTGTATCTCTCCAATCCTTCTCAGTTCCAGCACGGCTATCTGTTCTTCAACGGGGATGGTTACCGCAATTATTTTCGGGCGACCTGCTGAAGTCTCCGATTGAGCCAAAATCTACGAACCGGAATTCCGGGGCAATTCAATTTGCCCCGGTTTTTTTCGTGCAATCCTGCCGGAAAGATTGACTTTCAGGCTTTTTTATGGTATGATATAGAAGTAAAAATATAGAGAGCAGAGTTTTTCTGCGCAGGAGGTTACTCATGAAATTCGCGGACGGCTTCTGGCTGAATCAGCGCGGCTACACCGTCGATTATGCCGCACAGCCATATGAAATCCGGATTCTCGACAATGCGGTTCGGGTCTTTGCTACATCCCAGACGATCTATCACCGCGGCATGACGCTCGGCGGTGTCGCCCTGACAATTGAGTATTCCTCAACCAAAGAGGATACGATCAAGGTGCGGATCGTGCATCACAAGGGCGCTGCAGATCATGCGCCGAAGTTTGAGCTGAATGAGGATGCGGGTTTCAAACCGGAGATTACCGAAACCGAGGAAGCTGTCACGCTGACATCCGGCAAAACCGCTGTCACGATCCGGAAAGGCACGGAGTGGGATGTCCGCTTCACCTATGACGGCAGACTGCTCACCGGCTGCGGCTGGCGCTCTGCCTCCTATATTCAGGAGAACGCATTTGAGACCGAAAACCGTATCCGTTCCGCTGCGGACAAGAGCTTCTGGAGCGTTCCGGCGAACCGCTGCGGCGCCTATATCCGCGAGCAGCTGAAGCTTTCTGTCGGCGAGTATATCTACGGCTTCGGCGAAAAATTCACGCCGTTTGTCAAGAACGGTCAGACCGTCGAAATCTGGAATGCGGACGGCGGCACATGCTCCGATCAGAGCTACAAATGTGTCCCCTTCTATCTCAGCTCGCGCGGCTACGGCGTGTTCACGAATCAGACCGGATTCGTCAGCTATGAGGTTGCATCCGATACCGTCTCAAAGGTCAGCATGACCGTTGCAGGCGAATCGCTTGAATATTTCATCATCGGCGGCAAAAACTGCGCCGATGTTCTGCGCAATTATACCGATCTGACCGGCAAGCCGGCGCTGACGCCTGCAAAGTCGCTCGGACTGTGGCTCTCCACATCGTTCACCACAGATTACGATGAGAACACCGTCAAAGGATTCCTCTCCGGCATGGCAGAGCGAAAAATCCCGCTGCAGATGTTCCACTTCGACTGCTTCTGGATGAAGGCGTTTACATGGACAAGCTTTGAATGGGATCAGGAAATGTTCCCCGATCCGCAGGGCATGCTCGCACGCATCAAAAAGGAGCACAATGTCGGCATCTGCGCATGGATCAATCCCTATATCGCACAGGAATCCGCACTCTTTGATGAGGGCGCTGAAAAGGGCTACTTCCTGCACACCAAAGACGGCGGCATCTTCCAGACGGATATGTGGCAGCCGGGCATGGCAATTGTAGACTTTACCAATCCCGAGGCATGCAAGTGGTTTGCGGACGGCATCCGCAAGCTCTGCGCCGACGGCGTCGATGCGATCAAAACCGATTTCGGCGAACGCATCCCGACCGATGTTGTCTACTATGACGGCTCCGATCCTTCCGCGATGCATAATTACTACACCTACCTTTATAATAAGGTTGTGTTTGAAGCGCTTGAATCCTGCAAGGGCAAGGACAACGCCGTGCTCTTTGCGAGAAGCGCAACCGCAGGCGGACAAAAGTTCCCTGTTCACTGGGGCGGCGACTGCGCTGCGGAATACTCCGCAATGGCAGAGACGCTTCGCGGCGGACTCTCGCTCTGCGCCTCCGGATTCGGCTTCTTCAGCCATGATATCGGCGGCTTTGAGCAGACCGCTTCTGCCGATGTCTACAAGCGCTGGGTCGCCTTCGGACTGATGAGCACACACAGCCGTCTGCACGGCTCGACCTCCTACCGCGTTCCGTGGGCATATGAGGAGGACGATCCGCAGAATCCTGAGAACGCCTGCGCTGTCCTGCGGTATTTTACCAATCTCAAGGGCAGACTGATGCCGTATCTCTGGGCACAGGCAAATCTGACGCACCAGACCGGCATCCCGATGATGCGCGCAATGTTCATTGACTACGCGGATGATCCGGCATGCCTGACGCTTGACCGGCAGTATATGCTCGGCGAGAATCTGCTCTGTGCGCCGGTCTTTGATGAGAGCGGCATCGCAGAGTTCTATCTGCCGGAGGGCGAATGGTTCGATCTGCTCGGCGCACCCGATGCACCGCTGACACAGGGCGGAAAATGGTACCGCCGCAAGTGCAGCTATCTGGAAATGCCGGTCTATGTCAAGCCGAATTCTATCATTGTGCTCGGCGATTTCAAGGACGATGTCTGCTATGATTACCTCAGCAATGCCGAGGTGCTGATCTGCGGACTGGAGGACGGCAATACCGCTTCCTGCACGATCTGCCGCGCAGAGGGCGGCACCGACCTGACACTGACAGCAGCGCGCGAAGCAAACCGCATCACGCTCACCTATCCTGCAACCGACCGGAAATTTACGGTCCGCGTGGCAGGCACAAACAGAAATGTACAGGCGGAATCCGGCGGCATGACCGTCATCAGCCTGTAAACATACCTGCGTCACTGACGTAATACTACAGAATGGAGTGATCTGCATGAGCAAGAAAAATGAAATCAACTATGTCTGGCAGGACAGAAAGCGCACATTCCTCGGACTGCCGTGGAGCTTTACCAAATACTTCCTGACAGATACCAAATTTATCACGCGCACCGGTTTCTTCAATCTGGATGAGGATGAGCTCGATCTCTACAAGGTGACCGACAAAAAGCTCAAACTCCCCTTCTGGCAGAGACTTGTCGGCTGCGGCACGGTCATTATCTATGTCCGCGATACCGACACGCCGGAGAAGGAAGTCCGCTGTATCAAGCATCCGCGCGATTTTCTTGCAAAGCTTGATAAGCAGATCAATGCCGAGCGCGACCGCTACAACACCAGAGGCAGAGACCTCTACTCGATCACAGGCGGCGCGGGCGGACACGGACATCATCACGATGATATGATGGATCATCCGCAGTACGATGACGATCCGGACTGCGACTGTCCGTGTCACGATCAGGAAGAATAATCTCACGAAGGGAATTGACTGGAATGCTTCAGTTTGTTACAGAAAAAATATCCGTCTGGGAACGCCTGAAAGCCGAGACGCGCCCGATCTATCTCTACGGCATGGGTGACGGCGCCGTGCGAATCCTTGCGGCGATGCGCACCTACGGCATCAAAGCAGCCGGTATCTTCGCAAGCGATGAGTTTGTCCGCGGTCATGATTTTGCAGGCTATCCGGTCCGCAAGCTCTCTGAGCTGGAGGCGAAGCTCGATGATTTTGTCGTCGTGCTGGCGTTTGCAGTCTGCTCCCCTGCCATGATCGACCGCATCCGCACACTCGGCGAAAAGTATCAGCTCTATGTGCCGGATGTTCCGGTTGTCGGCGGCGGACTCTTTACGCCCGAATACTGCACCGAGCATGAGGAGGAGATTCAGGCGGTGTATCAGTCGCTCGCAGATGAGCGCTCCCGTCAGATCTATGCGAATATCATCAACTTCAAGATCAGCGGCAATCCGAGCTATCTGATCGACATGGTTGACAGCAAGGATGAGATCTGGAACCGCGTGCTCAAGCCGACAAATCACGAGATCTATGTCGATCTCGGTGCGTACAACGGCGATACCATCCGCGAAATGCTCGAGTATACGCGCGGCAAATATCACCGCATTATCGCCGTCGAGCCGGATAAGAAAAACTATAAAAAGCTTGTCAAATTTGTCGGTGATACGCCCTCTGTGCAGTGCTATCAGTGTACGGCATGGTGTGTGGATACCGAGCTGCCCTTCGGCGCAAAGGCAGGCAGACAGTCTGCAATTGCAATGGACGGTGCCATGACACCGGCAAGAGCCGTGGACAATCTGCTCGCCGGCAACCCTGTGACGCTCCTCAAAATGGACGTCGAGGGTGCAGAGCGTGAGGCACTCTGGGGCGCGAGCCGCTCGATCGCGCGCTATGCACCGAAGCTGATGATCTCGCTCTACCACCGCAATGAGGATATCTTTGAACTGCCGCTGCTTGTCAAGCGCATCAATCCGCGGTACCGCCTGTTTATCCGGCATCTGCCCTATATTCCGGCATGGGAGACCAATCTCTATGCGGTCTGCGAGGACAACGGCAACACGCAGTACGGCGAATAATCATCATAATGGTACAGTTGATACCCCCGCTTTTCAGAACGGGGGTATCTGTATGAACACAAATTCAGCAACGAAAGGAACTATACTATGAGCGAAGAAATCAAAGAAACCAAACCAAAAAAGAAGCACAAGGTCGGCAAAACGATCCTGAAGATTCTCGGGATCATTCTCCTGATCATTGTAATCGTGATCGCGGTTCTGACGATCCGGCACAAAATCCGCTCGAAGCGCGACCGCGCATTCGCCGCAAATGCCTACGGCGAATATTACACCACGGCAGACGGCGTCAAAATGAATTACACAGTCATTGACAACGGCATGGAAGACACTGCCGTCATTCTGCCGGGCTACGGCTGCCCAACTGTCCGCTACGAATTTGACTCGTTTATCACAGAGCTGCGCGATCAGTTTAATTTCGTGCTGGTCGAACCGCTGGGATACGGTCTCAGTGATGAAGCCGTCACGGAGCGCAGCGTCAGCAACTACTGCAATGAGCTGCACGGTCTGCTCGAATCCATCGACTGCACCGACTGCACGCTGATCGCACATTCCATCGGCGGACTCTATGCGCTGAACTACTGCAATCAGTATCCGGATGAGGTGCAGGGATTCATCGGCATTGATGCATCCGTGCCGCGTCAGGGCGATATGGACAACTTCACATCAAAGCCCGAGAATGTCTATAAGCTCTACAAGATCATGCGTCCGCTGCTCTATGGCTCCGGCATCAACCGCCTGATGAGAGAACTGAGCTTTGATCAGGCTGCCGCACAGATTCCGACACTCAAGGGCGAGGAGCTCGAGAAGGCAAAAGCGCTTTTCTTCCTCGAGGGCATCAATGATACGCTGATGGACGAAATGCGGATGCTCGGAACGAACTTCAAAACCTGCCACGATATGAAGTTCCCGGAAAGCGTGCCGGTGCTCTATGTCCTCGCAAAGGATAACTGCGACATGATGGCGGAATGGGAGCCCCTGCACAAGGAGCTCGTCACGAATCCGGAAAGCAAAGTTGTTGTCATTGAAGGTGCACATTATCTGCACTTCACAAGTCTCGAAAAGCTGACTGCGGAAATCCGCAGCTGGAAGGCTGCATAACACAAAAAACAGAGCCGTGCGGACTGAACACGGCTCTGTTTCTTTTTACTCTGCAAATGTGACGAAGCAGGGCTTCATGCTGTGATAATACAGCTTTGCATTGTCATTGTCGAAGTGCTGCTGCAGGGCGTTATGGAATTCGGTTTTGCTGTGGCTGTCCTGCAGGCAATGCAGAATCTCTGTCGCAATATCCGCATTGACCGAGGGATGCACCAGCGAAAGCACCGTTTCCAGATCAACCGGAATGCGCTCCTCCTTCGGCAGAACAACCGGTGTGCCGCCGGCAGGCTGCACCTGAATCACAGTTGCCTTTTTGCGCAGGCTGACCGCCGCACGCTTGCCTTTTTTCGGCGGCTCCTGCACCGGCATCGCTTTGACCTTCTTCTTTGCAACGGGCTGGAGCTTTGCACTCTGCTTCACAGGCTTCAGGAGCTCCTGCTTGCGGGGCTCAGCCTGCTTGACGGGCTTCTTGTTTCCGAGCGCCGCCTTCATGGAAGGCTTGAGATGCACCTTGACGCCCAGATAGGTCTGACAAAATGAAATTGCGGACTGAAAGCCGGAATCGCGGCTGATGATGTAAAACTCATCTGCTTTTTCCCTGGCAATCAGGTAGCCGAGAAAGGTCACGAGCTGGAAATCCAGTGCGTTCTTTCCGGTCTTTTCGAGACAGACGCGCTCCGGCAGAATCTCCGCGTCCATCATCTCGTCCATGATCTCGAACGAGAGCGTGTTTGCTGCATGGCTGTAGAACAGAATGATTCTGTCCTCTGCGGACGCCTGTCCGATGCCGTGCAGCCCTGCCGAGTTGACATTTTCGTAATCAATGAGAAACAGTCGCATGATGTTGATGAATGCCGTCAGTACGGCGTTCATTCCTCCTTATCGAAATGAGGAGCCTCCATCTGATCCTGTGTAAACAGCCGCTTGATCTCATCGTCATTATACGGCGCATCATCACTGACCCAGAACGTAATTGCGCGGCTGCAGTTCCCGATTTCCGTATCACAGGACGCACCGCCGTATTCGCCGTCCAGTGTCCACGGAATCTCCTCGTTGGAGATAAACCGCAGCTTTCCTGCACGGAAATACGATACATATTCCTCGTCGATATCCATATTAATGTCAAGCAGCTGCGTCAGGATCTTGTTGAGCTGAATGACATTCGGCGGCTTGCGAATCAGCATGACCTCAAAGGTTCCGTCATCAAGGCGGAAGTTATTGAGCTTGAGCATACCGCCGACAGATGCGGTATTGCTGACCATGCCAAAGAGGAAATCATCCTCAATGACCTTGCCGTCATATTCGATCTTCATATGGAGCGGACGAATGCTCGGGAGCAGTGTGAGACCGTGCAGAAGGTATGCCATATGACCGATGACATTTTTGACATTCTGCGGTGTTTCGTAGACGGTCTCCGTAAATGCGCCGAAAGCGGCAACATAAAGAAAATTTCTTCCGTTAAACGTACCGATATCGCAGCGGAACGGCCGCCCGTTGATGATCTGCCCGACTGCCTCCTCGATATCCGAGGACATTTTCAGCGACCGGCCGAAATCATTGGTCGAGCCGCAAGGGATGTAGCCGAGCGGAAGCGGATTCTGGCTGTGCATCAGTCCCTGCACAACTTCATTCAGGGTTCCGTCTCCGCCGGAGCAGACAAGCAGGTCATAGTTACCGGTCAGGCAGGCATATTCGGCTGCGGCAGTCGCATCCTTTCTGCCCTGCGTTGTCCGGACGGTGACCTCAAATCCTGCTGCGGTAAATTGATCGACTACTGCAGCAAGCTTTCCGCGCATCGCGCTTTTACCGGATTGCAGATTTGTGATAAAATAAAGCTTCTTCATTTGTGTTCTCATTTCCTTTATGCGGTTTCAGGAACCATGCAGGCAGATTCTCTCTCGCTGCATGCATGGCGTTTGCCAGACAGAGGCATCCTGTTGTATGCGCTGCCGATCATACAGCCCACATTAGCATTATAGCAAATTTACACGAAAAAAGCAAGTGTTTTTTGTGAAAACGCAAAAATTTCAGAAAATTTCAAAATACCCCTTTACAAATCAGGTTGTTTGTGCTATAATATATAAGTCGTCAGGAAACAGACGAGAAACTGGGGTGTCGCCAAGCGGTAAGGCAGCGGACTCTGACTCCGTTATTTCGAGGGTTCAAATCCTTCCACCCCAACCA
>CAMKLV010000063.1:0-21219 GCA_946413695.1 uncultured Ruminococcus sp.
AGAACTTGAAACCCTTGGTATAATCGAATTTATCGACGGCTTTGAGCAGACCCATATTGCCCTCCTGAATGAGGTCGAGGAACTGCATGCCTCTGCCGACGTATTTCTTTGCGATGCTGACAACCAGACGGAGATTCGCCTCCGCGAGACGCTGCCTTGCGCCCTCATCGTGGGGGTTGTCCGCAAGGCGGCGTGCGAGGTCGGTTTCCTCCTCTGCAGTCAGCAGCGGCACTCTGCCGATCTCCTTGAGGTAGATTTTGACCGAGTCATCGTTCGAGATTTCGTCATTCGCCATGGTGACGGCAGGGTCGGTCATATCCTCCATGGACATATCCTCATCTGCCAGCTCGATCTGCAGCGCAGAGCAGCGCTCCATGATGATATCCGGTTCAATGGAGAGCGATTCGGAAGCCTCCTGTACCTCGGCAATTGTGATTCTGCCGGTTGCCTTTGCCTTTTCAAGCAGCTGATTCAGCCGCTTTTCTTCATCTGCCATTTTCTGAATCCTCCTTGGCGCGCAGCGCCGGTCTGAAAACAAAGCGCGGATTGCACGCGCAGATTAACGTTTGTTCTGCCGGATCTGCGCAAAGAACGCAGATGCATCGGCGTCGCTGAGATTTGCCACATCGACATCCTGCATCGGGCGCTGCTTCAGTGTCCGTATGCAGTCCTCGACGGTTTGCGGCGAGATGTCGATCTCCTCATATTTTGCGGGAATGCCGGTGATTCTGCCGGTCTCATCCGGTGTGAAATCCTCGCCGGAAAAGAGCGAGAGCGAGAAGTCATAGCCCTGCTGCAGCATCTCGGCAAGCCGCTCATAGACCTTGCGGTGGAACGCGGTGACAAATTCCTCCGGCTTGATTCTTGCGAGCACGGATTCGAGCGCATCGGGCTGCCGGAACAGATAGCAGAGGATATATTCCTCAGCGGTTGCCTCCCGCTGATGCTGCGTCGCCTCCGGATTGACCGGATCACGCGGCCGCAGCAGCGAGACTCTGTTCTTCCAGTCCTGCTTTTTTGCACCTGCTTTGCGCTTGCGGATTTCGCGCTCCACCTGTGCTTTCAGAATCTCCGGATTGATGTCATAATCCTTCGCCACGCGCGAGAGATAGACATTTCTGTCCAGCTCATTTGCAATGCCCGCAAGGACACCGACCGCCTTGTGCAGCGCGGTGATGGTGCCGTCCTCGCTTTCCGGATCGGTGCCGTCGCGGCAGCGCTGCAGCTCATAGGTGAGGGCATCGTCCGCATCCTCAAGCAGCTTCCGGAAATAAGGTGCGCCGAATTTCTTGATATATTCATCGGGGTCTTTGGCATCGTGCATATGCAGAATGCGCGGCCGCAGCCCGACGGCACGCAGCAGATTGACCGCCTTGACAGTCGCGTTCTGACCGGCGGCGTCGCTGTCATAGGAGATCACAACCTCGTCGGCGTACTGCCGCATTAGCCTGCACTGATCGGGCGTCAGCGCCGTGCCGAGCGATGCAACAACATTTTCAAATCCCGCCTGATGCACCGCGATGACATCCATGTAGCCTTCTGCGAGAATCAGCCGCTTGGACTGCGATTTCTTCGCAAAGTTCATCGAGAACAGATTGCGTCCCTTTTTGAACACAGGCGTATCGGATGAGTTGAGATATTTCGGCTCGCCGTCCTTTTCAATGGTTCTGCCGCCGAATGCAATGACATTGCCTCGCAGATCAATGATCGGGAAGATCACTCTGCTGCGGAATCTGTCATGGAGATTGCCGGTTTTCTGCGAGCGGCTGCAGAGGTTTGCAAGGATGAGCTCCTCATCGGTAAAGCCGAGATTTTTCATGGCTTTGAGCAGCCCGTCCCATTGCTCGCCCGCAAATCCGAGCCCGTATTTCTTGATGATATCGGGCCGGAGCGCGCGCTCTTTGAGGTAGACCAGTCCGCGTTTATCGGGACCGGTGAGCTGTTTATAGTAGTAGTTTGCGGCGGCGCGGTTGAGCTCGAGCAGGCGCATCCGCAGGTTTTCCTCGCGGTTATCCTGCGACTGTGACGGCACGGTCATGCCGGCGCGCTCCGCCAGCATCCGGACGGCATCCATATAGCCGATGCCTTCGATCTGCCGGATGAATGAGATCACATCGCCGCCCGCATGGCAGCCGAAGCAGTAGAAATGCGGGTCCTGCGTATCGGCATACACAACGCAGGAGGGCGTTTTCTCAGAGTGAAACGGGCAGTTGCACTTGAGCAGCGAGCCCGCACGGATGAGCTGCACATAGCTGCCCATGACCTGCTCGATCGGGTTTGCCTGTTTGAGCTGATAGATAAATTCCTGCGGCAGCATGTATATTTCTCACCCTTTCCCCGTTTATTATAATGAGAAATTAGAAATGAGAAGTGAGAAACTGCGGTGCGGCTTCGCCGCGATTCAGATCATCCGCCGCAGGCAGGCACTCCAATTTCTAATTTCTGATTTCACATTTCTGATTTCTACCGGACATCCCACGAGCGCGGGATGAACAGTTTTTCGTAGTCATAGATTGCGTAATCGTCGCTCATGCCCGCGATGTAGTCGCAGACGGCGCGCGCGACCGTAAAGCGCTCTGCAAGCGCCTGATATTCAGCGGGCATCTCGTGCGGATGCTCACTGTAGTAGGCATAAAGGCGGCGGATGAGCTCCTGTGCCTTGTGATCCTCGGTTTTCGCCGCAGAGCCGGAATAGACATTCTGATAGAGGAATTTGTGCAGCGCATCGTGCGCCTGCCGGATCTCCGGCATCATATCCATCTCTGTGTCACCGTGTTCGATGACAGAGGTAATCATCGTGGTAATGCGCTCGGATTTGGAATGCCCGAGCACCGCAGTGCAGTCTTTCGGGAGATCATCCTCTTTGAGGATTCCGCCGCGGATTGCATCGTCGATATCGTGATTGATATAGGCGATCCGGTCGGCAAGGCGGACAAGATTGCCTTCTAAGGTCTGTGCGACCATATTGGTATGGCAGAGGATACCGTCGCGCACCTGTTTGGTGAGGTTGAGCCCCTTGCCGTTTTTCTCGATAAATTCCACCACGCGGACGCTCTGTTCATAGTGGCGGTAGCCGCCGGGCGTGATGCCGTTGAGCGCGGCTTCTCCGGCATGACCGAACGGCGAATGCCCCAGATCATGCCCGAGCGCGATGGCCTCGGTCAGATCCTCGTTCATGCGCAGTGCGCGCGCCATTGTGCGCGCAATCTGTGCGACTTCGAGCGTGTGCGTCAGCCGTGTGCGGTAGTGATCGCCGATCGGGGACAGAAAAACCTGCGTCTTGCGCTTGAGCCGCCGGAATGAGGTGCAGTGCAGGATGCGGTCTCTGTCTCGCTGGAATTCGGTTCGCAGCGGGCACAGCGACTCCGGCACATCGCGGACGGCGGCATCGGCATGGCAGGCATGTTCGCAGAGAATCGTATTTTCAAATTGTTCTGTCTGTTCGCGTACAGTCATTCGGCAGGCCTCCTTTAGCAGTATCTTCTGATAAAAAATACTGCATCGGGGGCGAAAAATCCTTTTTTTCGGGCGGCTTCGTGCGAATTTTGTATGTCCGCACAAATCGAAGTCGGAATTATACCGGTTGTATTATGCAAACTGCGGTACTGTCATTCCTTACCGCTGAAAACCCGCCGCAAGAAAGACAACCGGCACTGCGTTTGAAGCAATGCCGATTGATGTTTGATTCATAGATTAAAACATATTCTGGAAGAATGTGATGATTGCCTGCAACCCGCCGAAGGAGATGATGGTCATGATGATTGTTGCAAGGATGAGCCCGAGGAAAATCGCCGGAACGGATTTTTTGCGGGGAACATGCAGCAGTGCGGCGATCAGCGAGCCGGTCCAGCCGCCGGTGCCGGGCAGCGGAATGCCGACGAACAGCAGCAGCCCGATAAACTCAACCTTGCGGATCTTATCCGCCTTTTTGCCGGTGCCGCGCTCTTTCAGCCAGATTGCGAGCTTGCGCATCCAGCCGATCTTGCAGCCCTCCATCCAGTTGAGAATCTTCTCGATAAACAGCAGGATGAATGGGAGCGGCAGGATATTGCCGAGGACGCAGACCGCGATGGACTGCCACATCGGGAGCTTGAGGATTGCAGCAGCGATCAGACCGCCGCGCAGCTCAAGAATCGGAATCATCGAGATGATAAACGGAATCAGGATCGGCGGCAGTCCGCCGAGCAGTTCGGTCATTTTCTCCGCAAGCGACGCAGCGCCGCCTGCAGCAAGCAGAATCGGGATCATCGTGGATTGGAGCATAGAGGATTGCCTCCGTTCATGTATTATTATTATAAATATGTATATCGCTCAGCGAACCGCACTTTACCCATACCGGAGCAACTGCGCACGTTTTGCCATAGTTTTACTGCATGATTCTAAAAATGGGATTCCAAAGGGGCAATGCCCCCACGCTGCGCTGGGGCGGGTTTGGGCAGCGCCCAATCTCAATCATCGCGAAGCGATACCGCTGTTAATTTTGCAGAATGTTCTGCCGGCATCGGCAGGTGCATATTATTATCCCATAAAAACGGCGCGCAGTCAAGCAAATTGCGAAAAATTGCCGCTTTTGCACAAATTTTCGGCGGCATCTTCCCGAAATCGTAGATTATCCCCAAAAAGAACAAAGGCGGAATCAAGTTCCTTGATGAAATGCATAAATCCGATTTTGGGTACTTTCTTTTTCACGCGGCATGTGATAAAATGTAGTAGCTGTGTGTACGATACTGTCGAATACTGTCGGAACATACGATTTTGCACAAGGAAAGGAACAGGGAGACTATGGGTTTTAAGGTAACGGAGCTCTTCAAAAAGTACGGCGACAAGGTCGTCGTCGATCATCTGAGCTTTGAGATGCGGGAGCCGGGCGTCTATGCGCTGCTGGGTACCAACGGCGCGGGCAAAACGACCTCGATCCGCATGATTCTGAATATGCTTGCAAAGGACGGCGGCACAGTGGAATGGAACGGCGGTCCGCTGACGCTGCAGACCTGCAATGTCGGCTATCTTGCCGAGGAGCGCGGGCTCTATCCGAAGAACACGCTGATGGATCAGCTGATGTATTTTGCATCGCTCCGCGGTGTGCCGCGTGCGGAGGCAAAGCAGCGCATCAACTACTGGGCGGAGCGCCTTGAGGCGACGGAATATCTCTATCCGCCGCAGGAGGGCAAGCGTCCGGTGAAGCCGAAGAAAGCGGATCAGCTCTCGAAGGGCAACCAGCAGAAGATCCAGTTCATGCTCTCGCTGCTGAGCGATCCTGAGCTGCTGATTCTCGATGAGCCGCTCTCCGGTCTCGATCCGGTCAACACGGATCTGTTCAAGAGCATTATCCACGAGGAGATCGGCAAGGGCAAATATCTGATCATGTCCAGCCACCAGATGGCGACGATCGAAGAATTCTGCACTGATCTGACGATCCTCAGCCGCAGCAAGACCGTTCTGCAGGGCAATCTTGCGGAGATCAAAAAGGGCTACGGCAGAATCAATCTGTTCATCAAGGCGGAGCAGGAGCTGCGCCCGATGATCGAGGCGGCAGGCATCACAGTGCTTTCGAGCGTCGGCTTCTCCTATCAGTGCAAGGTGAGCGGCGAGGAGCAGGCAAATGCGCTCCTGCGGAATCTGGTTGCGCAGAACATCCCGCTGATTACATTTGAACTGCGCGAGCCGAGCCTGCATGAGATCTTTGTGGAAAAGGTGGGCGAGACGCATGAAGAACAGTAATCTGCGCGGTGCCGGAACCGTTTTCCGCTACACGGCGCAGCAGCACTATAAAACGCGCTCGGTGATCATCTTTCTGGCGGTGCTGTTTATCATTGCCGTCTGCTCGCTGCCGGCTGCGGCTCTGATTTCCGGCGGCAGCAAGGATGTCAGCGAGACGGCGATCAAAACGCTGTATCTGCGCAATGAAACCGGCTTTCCGCTTGATACATCCCTGCTGCTTGAAGATGAACGCTATCAGGCGGTGAAGATCGAGGAGACTGAAGAAGACGATGAGGCGCTGAACAAGCGCCTGACCGAAGAATCCGGCGCCGCGGCAAGCGTGGTGACGATGGACGCGGAGGAATATCACTTTGCGGTCAATACGCGCTACGGCAAGGAAGGCAACGTCAGCCATGCGGATGCTGCAACGCTGAACAATGTGCTCGGGGATGTCCTGCACAAATCGCTGATGCAGGCGATCGGCGTCACGGCGGAGCAGGAGGACATGATCCACGCGGGCACGGTATCGCAGGTCTCAAAAGTCAGCGATTTCCTGCGCGGCGAGGAGGAAACCAGCGCCGATACGCATGTCTTTGCAAATATCGTTTACAGCTATTTTATTATCATGCTCTGCGCCATGTCGATGAGCTACATCTTCCAGCAGTGCATGGAGGAGAAGGTCTCGAAGCTCGTGGAAATGCTGATGGTCAGCGTCTCCCCGACGGCGCTGCTGCTCGGCAAAATCCTTGCGGTGACGCTGTTCATCTTCGGCGGCTTTGCACTGGTTGCCGCCGGTCTGCTGATCTCCTATCAGATCGCAAAGCAGGTCGCGGATGTCAGTGTGGTGCAGGCGATGATCATCAAGCTGCTCAAGTTTGATCCCGCCTCGCTGAATCTCAATGCAAGCACGCTTGTGCTGTTTGTGATCTGCACGCTGCTGGTCTATGCGATGTTCTCCGCGCTCAGCGGCATTGCCGGCTCGTGCTGCTCCAAAACGGAGGATACCCAGCAGGCGAGTCTGATTGTTGTAATGGTTCTGATGCTCGGCTATATGACGAGCACCCTCGCACCGATCTTCGAGAGCGACGCAGCAAATGTATTCTTCTCGCTGTTCCCGATCACTTCGGTGTTCAGCGCATTCCCAAATTATGTCTGCGGCAAGATTTCCCTGCCGGTGCTGCTGCTCGGCATCGCCATTCAGGCGGTGACGGCGGTGCTGCTGATCCGGATTGCGGGCTCGGTCTACAAGATGATGCTGCTCTACCGCGGCGGATTCCCGAAGCCGAAGCAGCTCATTCAGATGCTGAAGGAGTACAAGGCATCCGGCAAGCACGGAAAGGAGGATTCTCATGCAGTATAATATGAAGCGGAATCCACTTTCGGGAACCGGAAAAGTTTACAGCTTCACCCTGAAGCAGACGATGCTCTCAAAGGGCTGGCTCGGCTCGACAATCACAATCGCGCTGCTGCTGCTGATCGGCATCCCGCTGATTCTGCTGGCGGTCTCGGAGGCAGGCAGCAAGGGAAAGCAGTCCGATGACAAAACCGAGATTCACACCGTGTTCGTGGTTGATGAGACCGAAGGCAAGGCGGATTACACCGCACTCCAAATGGAGGAGGACGATCCGGAATATATCTCCTGTGGCTCGATGGACGCCGCAATCGGCGAAACCGCAGATAAAAATGACTGCGTGATCCTGCGCGTGACGGATTCCAAAGGCACATACATGGCGACGGTCTATCTGCCGCAGATCACGGATATCTCGCGGAGCAGGGCAAGCAAGCTCGGTGAACTGGTCGAGGAGCGGTTCAGCGTGATTCTGATGCAGAAGGCGGAGATCAGCCCCGAAGGCGCCGCACTGCTCGCAATGCCGGTGCGCACGGAGACCGCTGCAATCAGTGCAGATGCCGAGGCGGAATCCGAGGACCGGAATCTGATCGGCGAGCTGATCGAATTCATCATCCCGTATGTGATGCTGCTGCTTGTGTATATGATGGTTGTGCTGTACGGTCAGAGCATGGCGAACAGCGTCATGCTGGAAAAGACCTCGAAGCTGATGGAGACCATCCTGACGGCGGTGCATCCGACCGCGCTGATGGCGGGCAAGCTGCTTGCAACGGCGACTGCAGCGGTTCTGCAGCTGCTGATCTGGCTGTTCTCGCTGATCGGCGGCATGATCGGCGGCGCGTTCTTTGCGCTGCGCATGATCCCCGATACGAACAGCACAACCGTTGCCGCGATCAATCAGGTTACGGATACCTTTGTATCGTTCTCAATTCCGGGCGCGCTGATGAGCCTGCTGATTCTGGCGCTGGGCTTCCTGCTGTATCTGTCGCTCTCGGCGGTCTCCGGTGCAATGGCATCGAAGCCCGAGGATCTCAGCAAGACCAACATTATCTATACATTTATTCTGCTCGGCAGCATGCTGCTCTGCATCGCGTCGCCGGATAAAATGCAGGCGGGTGCCGATGCCGGTGAGCTGAACTTCATCTCGGATGCCGCATGGCTCAGATTTTTCCCGTTCACGTCGATCCTGATTGTGCCGGGCAAGCTGATCATGAAGAAGCTGTCATTGGGCGTGGGCTGGGTTTCGATTGCGATTCTGGCGGCAACGGTCGCGCTGCTTGTCCTGCTTGCTGCAGCGATCTACAAGATGCTCGTGCTCTACCGCGGCGAACCGCCGAAGATCAAGCAGCTGATTGCGATGCTCAAGGAAAACCGTCAGAAGAAACAGGGTGATTGATATGAAAAAACGCATTCCGGCGATCTGCCTTGCCGCGCTGCTGCTGACAGGCTGTACAGCGGCAGACTCCGGCAGCAGCGCCGAACCGGAAACCGCACAGACCGGCACCGCCGCACAGACGGATGCTGTCACGGAAACCGAAACAGAAACCGAACCGGCTGCCGAAAGCACCGCCGAACCTGCGGCGGAACCGGAGCCGGATTCCGAAATCACAGTTGCAGCCTATGTGCCGCGTGCAATCACGCTGCCGGATACCGGTACAGAGATTCCCGCGGATACGTTTCTCGGCGTCACGGATTTCAGCGACCGCTCCGAGATCTACAGCGCAAAATACAAAGCGGTGTATCAGGATGCGGAGATCGAGCTGCCAGCCACCGAGCTGCTCCTGATGCCGGATGATGCCTGCATCGAAGCCTGCACGGATGCGCAGCTTCTGGATCTTGCGTCCGCGCTGTTCCGGCAGTATAATTCGCTCTGCTGGCGGCTGCGCACAAGCGCCGGCTGGCGGATGGAATCCATGACAGGGGATTATGAGCAGACCGAAACCGGCGGCTATGTCCGGCTGGAGCCCGCGGGGCTGACGGTCGAACAGCTTGAATCGGATGAACACCGGTATTTCGCCGCGCCGTTTGCGGACTGCGCCGATCCGATTGCAGACTATTATATAGAGAAGGACGGCAGCCTCTGGGTGCTGACCGGCTACGGTGACCCGATGTATCATCTGAATTATGAAGCGGACGCAATCGTCTCCCGCACAGAAGATACCCTGACCTTTGATGTCCGTGCGGTCCGGACGGCGTTTGATCCGGAGCAGGCAGAACCGATGTCAGAGCGTCAGCAGTGTACGCTTGTCCGTGAGGACGGCATCTGGAAGTGCGGCGTTCTCAACCCGGTCTGGTACTGAACCGTGATTATCACCAAAATCTAAAATATCGTGCGCCGGAATTTCTACGCGGAGTTCCGGCGCGTTTTCTTGCAAAGCGTCCCGAAATATGGTATAATAGTAAGGCACTTCGCACGGATCTGCACAGCCGCTCGGTTCAAAATGCGGCATTTCCCGCATGTGACGCGGCGACTCCTTGTGCGGTCCGGAGGTCAAAACCAAATCTATTTATTTACAGGAGGATATCCAAAATGGGCGTTGTATCTATGAAACAGCTCCTCGAAGCCGGCGTACACTTCGGTCACCAGACCAGACGCTGGAACCCGAAAATGGCTCCGTACATCTTCACGGAGCGCAACGGCATCTACATCATTGATCTGCAGAAGACCGTTCGCAAGCTCGAAGAGGCTTACAACTTCGTGCGCGAGCTCTCCGCAGAGGGCAAGTCTGTTCTCTTTGTCGGTACAAAGAAGCAGGCTGCAGATTCCATCCGCGATGAGGCACAGCGCAGCGGTTCCTACTTTGTCAACGCACGCTGGCTCGGCGGCATGATGACCAACTACAAGACCATCCAGCAGCGCATCAAGCGTCTGGAGCAGCTCCACGCGATGGAAGCAGACGGCACCTTCGCACTGCTCCCGAAGAAGGAAGTTGCTAAGCTGACGCTCGAGATCGAAAAGCTCGAGAAGTTCCTCGGCGGTATCAAGGGCATGAAGGAGCTGCCGGGTGCACTCTTCATCGTCGATCCGCGCAAGGAGAAGATCGCTGTTGCTGAGGCAAAGAAGCTCTGCATCCCGATCGTCGCAATCGTTGATACCAACTGCGATCCGGATGATGTTGACTATGTCATCCCGGGCAACGATGACGCAATCCGTGCGGTCAAGCTGATCGCAGGCACCATTGCAAACGCAGTCATCGAGGGCAGACAGGGTGCGGATGCACAGGCTGCCGAAGAAGCTGCTGCTGCAGAAGAAGCTGCTGCTGAGTAATCTACGGGGAGGATCACTGAAATGGCTAATTTTACCGCAAAAGATGTTAATGATCTCCGCAAGTCCACCGGCGTCGGTCTGATGGACTGCAAGAAGGCTCTGACCGAGGCTGACGGCGATGTCGAGAAGGCAATCGTCATCCTGCGTGAAAAGGGTCTCGCAAACCAGGCAAAGAAGGCTGACCGTATCGCAGCTGAGGGTGCTGTCATTGCAGTGACCAACGCAGATCACACCGCCGGTGCGATCGTTGAGGTCAATTCCGAGACCGACTTCGTTGCACAGAACGAGGAGTTCGTCGGCTTCTGCGAGGGTCTGGCTCAGACCGTTCTCGAGACAAATCCGGCTGACCTGGATGCACTGAAGGCAACCAAGTTCGCAGGCAAGGATATCACCGTTGAAGAAGCTCTGCAGGAGATCTTCCTCAAGTTCCGTGAGAACCTTCAGATCCGCCGCTTCGCACGCCTTGAGGGCGTTGTCAAGGAGTATGTCCACTTCAACAAGAAAGAGGGCGTTCTCGTTGCAGCATCCACCGATGCAGGCGCAGCAGCTGAGGTTCTGGAGTGCCTGAATGACGTTGCGCTGCAGGCTGACGCTATGAAGGCAACCTACCTGACCAAGGAGGAGGTTCCGGCAGACGTCATCGAGCAGGAAAAGCAGATCGTTATGGCGCAGATGGCTGAGGATCCGAAAATGGCAAACAAGCCGGAGCAGGTTCTCGCAAAGATCGCAGAGGGCAAGCTCGGCGTTTACTTCAAGGACAACTGCCTGCTCTGCCAGGAGTTCGTCAAGGGTGAGGGCGAGTCGATCGAGCAGTATGTCGCATCCTGCGGCAAGAAGATCGGCGCTCCGATCAAGATCAACAGCTTCGTCCGCTTCATCTGCGGCGAGGGTATTGAAAAGCGCGTGGACGATTTCGCCGGCGAGATCGCAAGCATGCTGAAATAAGTAAGTAAAACCGCCTGCCGGAACCGAAAATTTCCGGCAGGTTTGCTTTTTTCTGTGCAATTGTGTGCAGTGCGGCGATTTTGAGACCGCAATATACTACATATATCAGCTGGATTTGATACTGTTTGGGCAATATTGTTCCAAAAACGGAAAATCAATGTGTTTTTGGTCATAAACATGATACAAAAAGTCATTGCATTTTTCTTCAGATTCAGTTAAGATATAGATGGTATCATGTGAACGTGGATGAAGAAGGGGACATCCACATCACGGTACGGTCTGCATCCGCAGCCGTATTACCGCATACATACATAATTGGAGGAGTATGAACATGAAAAAAACACAGATCATTTCCGGCCTTATGGCTATGGCAATGACAGTCATGAGTCTCGGTATTTCCGCTTCCGCAGCCGACAGCGTTGCTGTGAAGATCGGCACGGATACCGTGAAAGCCGGCGAGAACTTTTCTGTCGATGTCAGTCTGAGCGGTGTGCCGTCCAGCGGCCTCAGCTCGATCGATTTTGCTATCAACTATGATAGCGGTATTAAGGTTACCGATGTTGCTCTGGGCACCATCGGCGATACCGGCGCAAAGGCTCAGGAAGGCGACCTCGGCGACACCGTTTTCAACTGGTATGACAACGGCAAGCAGATCGTCATCGTCTGGGCAACCGGTCTGACCGATTCCAAGTACTGGGTCAAGTCCGACGGCGTTTTCGTTACGCTGAAGGGTACTGCTGATTCCAAGGCAGAGGCTGGCGCTACCTACAAGCTCGAAGCTGCAGGCGCTAACCGCAACATCTATCCGGATTCTTCTGAGAAGGCATCTTCTTACTTCGCAGCTGTCGGTGCATCCGGCACAACCAACTACACCGGCTCCTTCACTGCTGGTGCTGTTGAGATCGAGAAGGCTCAGACCGAGGCCCCTGATGAGGAAGGCCTCTGGGGCGATGTCAACTGCGACAAGAAGGTTGACGTTTCCGACGCTGTTCTGCTCGCACGTTTCAACGCTGAGGATACCAAGGCTGTTGTGACCGCTCAGGGCCAGAAGAACGCTGACGTTACCCACGACGGCAAGAAGGATGGCGATGACACCATCAAGATCCTGAAGTACATTGCAAAGATCGTTACCGACCTTTCCAAGTAATTCAAACCAACAGATTCGCACCGCTTTCCGAAGCGGTGCGAATTTTTTTGCGATATGCGGTGAAAAATCGCGATTTGCTCTTGCATCTTTGCAAAAAGTGTGGTATAATATCTGTATATGCCTGCCTGAGCGCAGGAATAAACCGGAAAGGATTGAAAAATACTATGTTCAATGACCTGATTGATACAATCGGCTATCTCGAAAAATGTGATCCCGATGTCGGCGCTGCAATGAAGCAGGAGCTCGCACGCCAGAGACGCAATCTCGAGCTGATCGCCAGCGAGAATATCGTTTCGCCGGCTGTCATGGCAGCAATGGGCTCTGTTCTGACCAATAAATATGCTGAGGGCTACCCCGGCAAGCGCTATTACGGCGGATGTGAGGCGGTCGATATCGTTGAGGAGATCGCGATCGAGCGCGCAAAGAAGCTCTTTGGCGCACAGTTCGCAAATGTCCAGCCGCACTCCGGCGCACAGGCAAACACCGCTGTTTACTTCGCACTGCTCCAGCCGGGCGATACCGTTCTCGGCATGAGCCTTGCACACGGCGGTCACCTGACCCACGGTTCTCCGGTCAACCTTTCCGGAAAGTACTTCAACTTTGTCTCCTACGGTGTCGGCGATGACGGCACCCTCGATTATGATGCAGTTGAGAAGCTCACCAAGGAGCATCACCCGAAGCTGATCGTTGCAGGTGCATCCGCATATCCGCGTGCAATCGACTTCGCAAAGCTCGCAGAGATCGCACACAGCAACGGTGCAATGCTGATGGTCGATATGGCACACATCGCAGGTCTGGTTGCAGCAGGACTTCACCAGTCTCCGGTCGGCCTTGCTGATGTTGTCACCACCACCACCCACAAGACACTCCGCGGACCGCGCGGCGGCCTGATCCTGACCAATGACGAGGAGCTCGCAAAGAAGTTCAACAAGGCGATCTTCCCGGGCACACAGGGCGGCCCGCTGATGCATGTCATCGCAGGCAAGGCTGTCTGCTTCGGCGAGGCACTCAAGCCGGAGTTCAAGGCATATGCAAAGCAGATTGTCGAGAACGCACAGGCACTTGCAAAGGGTCTGCTCGCACACGGCTTCGATCTCGTTTCCGGCGGCACGGATAACCACCTGATGCTCGTTGACCTCCGTCCGGTTCACATCACCGGCAAGGAGATGGAGCACCGCCTCGATGAGGTCTATATCACTGTCAACAAGAACGCGATCCCGAATGATCCGGAAAAGCCGATGGTCACCAGCGGCATCCGTGTCGGTACGCCGGCAGTCACCACCCGCGGCCTTGTCGCCGAGGATATGGAGAAGATCGCCGAGTTCATGTATCTGACTGCAACCCAGTTCGATACCAAGGCGGACGAGATTCGCGAGGGCGTGAGCGCACTCTGCGCAAAGTACCCGCTCTACGAGTAAGACGATAAAAGCGAAGCAGGACAATTCATTGTCCTGCTTCAGTCTAAAGTGTCTCCGACGGATCTATAATGGGGGCTTCTCGCCCCCCTCGCTGGGGATATGATCCCCAGACCCGTTTTTTGATAAGAGCGGGGAATTTGTCAAATCGTCGCTGTCATGCGCAACCTGCAATTTCTTCTTTTTCCATAAAACGGGATTCCAAAGGGATAGTATCCCTTTGGCGGGTTTGGGCGGAGCCCAATTAAAATAATCGCGAAGCGATACCTATTTACACAGCGAAGCAGGACAATTCGATTGTCCTGCTTTTGGCGTGTATCAGAAAAATCAGGAGTTGAATATCATGGATTTCAATGTCATGCACATTCTGCTTGACTGCGGCATTATTCTGCTTGCGACCAAGGCTGTCGGCATGGTCACGCGCAAGATCGGTCTGCCGCAGGTTGTCGGCATGATCATCGCCGGTCTGCTGATCGGTCCGGCGCTGTTCCGCGGCACGGGTTTTGCGGGGCTCATCCACCCGACAGAGATCGAAATGGATGTCCTCAAGAGCTTCTCGCAGATCGGCGTTGTGTTTATCCTTTTCTCGAGCGGTCTGGAAACCGATTTCCGCGAGATGAAGCGCAGCGGCGCGGCGGCGACCTGTATCGCGCTTGCCGGTGTCATTGTCCCGATTCTGTTCGGCACATTTGTCGCGCTGATGTTCATGGGCGGACTTTCGGCGGCGCATGACAGCGCAAAGCTCATGAATGCGCTGTTTATCGGCTGTATCCTCTCCGCGACGAGCGTCGGCATCACGGTCGAGACGCTGCGTGAGCTCGGCAAACTGAAAACAAAGATCGGCACCACCGTGCTGAGCGCCGCGATCATTGATGATGTCATCGGCATTGTTGCGCTGAGCATCATCACGGGTCTCGGCGGCGAGGGCAGCATCTGGATGACGCTGCTCCGTGTCGCGGGATTCTTCGTGTTCACGGTTGTTGTGGGATATCTGCTGCGCCGTGCGTTCAAGTTTATGGTCAAGATTTACCCGCACAAGCGCCGGACGAGCATCTTTGCATTTGCCGCGTGCTTCTTCTTTGCCTATGCCGCAGAGGAGTTCTTCGGCATCGCGGCGATCACGGGCGCCTATATGGCGGGTCTGATGCTGAGCGGTCTCGGCGACAGCCAGTTCGTGGACAGAAAGGTTATCGTCAGCAGCTACATGTTCTTCACGCCGATGTTCTTTGCTTATATCGGCATCAGCGCAGATTTCAGCGCATTTCACTGGTCGAGCATGCTGTTCGTGGTATCGTTTGTCGCAGCGGGCATCATCGGCAAGATTGTCGGCTGCGGAGCGGCAGCGCGCTGCTTCAAATATGACAAGCATGAGTCGCTTGCGGCAGGCTTCGGCATGATCGCGCGCGGCGAGGTCGCACTCGCGGTCTATGCAACGGGCTCTGTCCTGATTGCCCCGCAGGGCGGCATTGATCCGCTTGTCGCAACGATCTTCCTGATCATCACCAGCTCGATCCTCTGCCCGATCCTCTTAAAGCTCGTGTTCCGCGGACATCAGGATCCGGAGCTTGCTGCGGCGACCGCGCACAATGTCACGATCTCCTCGGAAGCACTGGAAAATGTCCACCACAACATCGACAGCGACGAAAACTGACCGGCTCAGAACAGCGGCTCCGTGATCTTGTAATCGCCGTAGACGGAGAATGTGGCGGGTACCGGTGCATAGATGCAGTCGCGGAGCTGATAGCCGTTTTTGAGTTTGATTGTCACGAGCCGCAGGTCTTTGGTCCAGAATTCCATTGCCTGCTGATAGACCTTGTCGCTTTCGGCTTTGACGGTGCCGTCCTCGAACCAGATCTGACCGGTCTCGCCGAATTCGTTGATATACGCCTCATAATAGGAGTGCGCCACGCCGATCTCGCCAATATCCTCGCCGAGCTTGACGAATTTCTCAAAGAATGCGGAGAGCCTGTCGCGGTCGGTGACGGTTTCGAGCAGCTTGCCGTCCTGATCTTTGATCTCGAGCGCTTCGATATCCTCCGCGTAGCCGATGCCGTAGGAGGCGCACACTGCCCAGATCGAGGTCTGGTCATCGAGATATTGAAAGCCTGAGAGTTCATAGGCGCTGATGCTGTCTGCCTGCTCGAGCAGCACGATTGCATTGTTTTTGCCTGCATCGGCGAGCGGCTTGCAGGCATAGAGCGGACAGGTCACTGTGCCGTCCTCGGAGGGAAAGCTCAGTTCGCCGAGTTCCTCGCCGCAGAGCTCGCGTGAGATTCCGGCGGTCTCCGGCAGATACGCCTGCACGGTTTCGAGGTCGCATTTTGCGTAATATGCGCCGTCGAAGGAGAGCGTGTCATAGGCGGATTGCATCGCTGCTTTTGTCACCTGACTGCCGATGCGATGCCAGATAAACAGCCAGATTCCGGCTAGCAGCAGGAACGCCGCGAGAATGATCAGAATGACTGCGTGTTTTTTCAGAAATGCTTTCATACAGATACTCCTTGTTAGCAAACTACTCCCTCTATTATACCTGATTCTGCCCCGTGCGTCAAGCATATGCATAACAGGGAACGGTTGAACGGGATTTTGCGTTTTTCTTTTTTCATTTGCAATCTCCCGTTTCAGCCACTCCCACACAAGAAAGGAGCACACCCATGAAGCTGATTTTGGCATCCGGATCGCCGCGCAGAAAGGAACTGCTCGGCAAGCTGAACATCCCGTTTGAAGTGATCGTCTCGGAATGTGACGAAACGCTGCCGGAGGGCATTCCGGCGGATGCAGCCGCAGAGCTGCTCGCTGTCCGGAAGGCGGCAGCGGTCGCAAAGGAGCATCCCGATGCGGTTGTGATCGGTGCAGATACAACTGTCCTGCTCGATGATGAGATTCTCGGCAAGCCCGCGGATGAAGAGGACTGCAAACGGATGCTCCACGCGCTCTCCGGCAGGATGCACAAGGTCGTGACAGGCGTCGCGATCTTCTGGGACGGGCATTCCGCGAGCTTTTCCGATGAGACCGGCGTGCAGTTCTATCCGCTCTCGAATGCGGAGATCGACGCCTACGCAGCCTCCGCCGAGCCCTATGACAAAGCGGGCGCCTACGGCATTCAGGGACAGGGCGCGCTGCTTGTCGCAGGCATCCACGGCGATTATTACAATGTTGTCGGGCTGCCGGTTGCGCGGCTTGCACGGCAGCTCCGCGATTTCAACCTGATCTGAGAGGGGAGAGCGTACATGCTGAAATTCCTCGGCCGCGGCTCCGCGTTTACGAAGTCGCAGAACAGCGCATGTTTCACGGACGGCGATGCGCTTGTCCTGATTGACTGCGCGATGTCCGCCTTTCATGTCCTGCTGGAACAGGGTATCAAGCAGAAGCAGATTTATGTCCTCGTGACGCACACGCACGGCGACCATGTCGGCGGCATTCCGATGCTGATTCACTGTGCGCGGTATGTGAGCGGCGCGCATGTCACGGTGATTGCCCCGTCGCAGGCGGTCGCGGAGGATCTCGATTATCTGATCCGGCGGCTTGACGGCTGCGATCAAAGCGCGTATACGATCATCACAGCAGATGCAGCGAACCTGCCGTGGCTGATCGGGACGGTGCCGGTGCGGCATGCCGAAACGCTTGCAGGACGCTGCTTCGGCTACCGTCTGCGCATCGGCGGCACAGATGTCCTTTACACAGGCGATACGGCGGAGCTCGAGCCGTTTCTGCCGTATCTGCATGCCGGCGCGTATCTTTATACCGAAGCCGCGTGCTTTGACAGCGGCGTGCATCTTTATATCGACAGGGTGCTCCCGACGCTCAAACGCCTTTGTGCGGAGGGCGTACATGTCTACCTGATGCACATGGACGATGAAGCGCAGATGGCGGAAAAGATCAGCGGCACCGCGATTGAATTTGCACCGCTTGTCTGAACTGCATATATGCAGCAATCTCTTGTTACGCTAAGGAGTTTCGCTCGTTGCGACGAGCGACAAGGGCTCTGCCCTTGACCCGCAAACTTTTGAAAAAGTTTGATCAAAACTTTTGTCTTGGATGAGAACATGTAAGAAAGCCACCCCATTTACGCTAAATGGAGCGGCTTACTTATATTCCAATATAAAAAGCGGGATTCTTAAGGGCTAATAGCCCTTAAGCGGGGTTTGGGGCAGCGCCCCATTATAAATCCGTCGGAGACACCTCTATACAAAACCGCACAGGGCGAAGTGCCTTGTGCGGTTTTGATTATGTGTCATCATCGGGGGTATACTCAAAGAGGTCGGCAGGCTGACAGTCCAGCGCGCGGCAGATCGCGTTCATCGTCTCAAATTTGATGCCCTTCATCTTGCCGGTTTTGAGGTTCGAGAGGTTGACGTTTGTCATGCCGACGGTCTCCGCCAGCGCATTGAGCGACTTTTTTCTGTCTGCCATCATGCGGTCGAGTCTGATGATAATTGCCATGTCGCCCTCCTTACGCAATGAGATCATTTTCTTCCTGCAGACTGACGCCGCGGTCGAATACTTTTCCGATCATGAGAATCGCAAACCCGATGATCAGCATATAGAGCGATTCGATGTGCGGAGGACTCAGGTTGTAGTTATACTTTGCCATTTTCATGATAGATTCAAACAGCCCCGGCACGATCGCCAGCGAGAACTGCAGGATCGCGATTGCTTTGATCCGTTTTGCATTGCTTCTGGTAAACGGCGTGTGCTCCTTGCAGCTCTCCGCAATGAACAGCACGAGTACAAGCATTGCTGTCAGAATTGCAGAATAAATAAGCCCTTTTGCTTCATATATGACTGCGCTGTATTTCAGGTCAATGTTTCCGTTTTTGTCCTGCAAAATATAATCATTCGGGCTTACAAATTCGAGAAACTCGCCGTTTCGGCAGAGCTGCCAGACCTTCGGTGCTTTTTCATCTTCGGCATTCACGGGCTGCTGGAACCGCAGCTCATAGCTGTCCTGATCTTTGATGATGGCTGTGAAAAAATCTTTGGTGTGAAAACCGAGCAGCGCAATGAAGATATATGCAATGAGGATACTGAGCAAATGCTTCGGGCGGCGCCTGGGTTTTCTTGCTGCGATTGTCTGCTCCATATTTGTCACCTCTTTACGCAATGTGATCCATGTCATCCTGCAGGGCGTGGCCGTAGACAAAGACCTCTGAGAAAATGCCGATCATAACGCCGACGAACGCAATCAGGAGAGCGCTCGGGTCGGTCAGGCGGAATGCAAAATTCGCGCCGCCGCTGCGCATGCCTGCCGCAATGCTTTCTACAGCCTGCGAGACATAGCCGCTGCACATCACAACGATTGCGAGCACGCGCAGCTTTGTGATCACCGGCTTAGCAAAGGGCTTGCCGCTTTTGCGGATGTCGGTAAAGAGCAGTCCGGTCAGCAGGGCAATGACGGCGATAAATGCATCTTTGCAGGCATGGCCGGGTTCATGTGTCACCAGCCGGATGACTGTCATAACGGCAAAGACGCCCGAGAGAATCTGTGTGATGAGGACGTCTGTACGGATGCGTTTGTTGAGTGCTTCGATATCGGGATTCTTCATAATTCTTACCTCCAGTCATAGATTGCGGGTTTGTGTGTCTCTATCAGCTGATGATTGCATTATAGCACAAGAATTAAAGAAAGTCAATAGATAATTAAAGAAATCCTTTAAGAATTTATAGAAATTACAAGCCGTGCAGATCCGAACAGCCGCCCTTTGTGCAGGATGCACAGAGCTTTGCACAGGGGAGCGGGGGAAAACTACTTGACAGAACGCGGAAAATCCTGTAAAATAGTATATGTGGAAATTTGCGCAGGAAAAGGAGGTGGCTGAAATGCCGGAGACCGCAGCAGCATTGCGCATGGATCACAGCAGGATACAGTCGCCGATTATTTCTGCGATGGCGCCGCCCTGAATACGCATCTGCCGGAGCAATCTGGTTCCGCGGATGAAACCGCCCGACCGGCGATGCTTTGCGATATCAGCGCGATCCCAAGCGCTGAACCCGCAACCGAATGAATTACCCCGAAGAAAGGATTTTTATAAATGATTTTACTTGACGATATTAAGAATGAGCTCGTCAATGCCCGACCGGAGGTCAAGGAGCTTGGCGAGGTGCTGCAGATCGAGCGCGCAAAGGCGGATCTCGGCGACCTGCGTATTCAGATGGAATATGACGGCTTCTGGGATGACCACGAGAAGGCGCAGAAGATCACGCAGAAGTGCAACACGCTCGAGCGCAAGATCGAGAACTTTGAGAAGCTGCAGTCTCTGCTTGAGGATACCATCGAGCTGATCGACCTCTCGCTCGAGGAGGGCGACGATTCCTCGAATGAGGAGATTCTCGCGGATGCCGAGGCATTCAAGCAGCAGCTCGAGGAAGAAAAACTCAAGTCTCTGCTGACCGGTGAATATGACAACTCCAATGCGATTGTGACGCTGCACGCAGGCGCGGGCGGCACCGAGGCGCAGGATTGGTCGCAGATGCTCTACAGAATGTACAACAAGTATGCGGATACCCACGGATTCAAGGTCGATCTGCTCGACTGGCTCGACGGCGACGAGGCGGGCATCAAGTCCGCATCGTTCATGGTCATGGGCGAGAATGCATACGGTTTCCTGAAATCCGAGGCAGGCGTACACCGTCTGGTGCGCGTTTCGCCGTTTGATGCATCCGGCAGACGCCACACATCGTTTGCCGCGGTCGAGGTCATGCCGGAGCTCGCAGATGATGTCGAGGTCGAGATTCGCCCCGAGGACATCGAAATGCAGGTGTACCGTTCCAGCGGCGCCGGCGGTCAGCATATCAACAAGACCAGTTCTGCGGTTCGTTTGAAGCATATCCCGACGGGCATCGTGGTTTCCTGCCAGACACAGCGTTCGCAGTTCCAGAACAAGGATTACTGTATGAAGATGCTGCGTGCAAAGCTCGTTGAGATTCAGGAGCGCGAGCATCTGGAAAAGATCTCGGATATCAAGGGCGACCAGCTCAAGATTGAGTGGGGCAGCCAGATTCGCTCTTATGTGTTCATGCCGTATACGCTTGTCAAGGATGTCCGCACGGGCTGCGAGACGGGTAATGTGCAGGCTGTCATGGACGGCGACCTTGATGCGTTCATCAATGCGTATCTGAAGGCGCTCTCGCACGGCACCCTGAAAGCCGGTACCGCCGCCACCGAGGAGTAAGTTAGAGGTATCTTCGATGGATCAGAAATGGGGCTCCGCCCCAAACCCCGCTTAAGGGCTACTAGCCCTTAAGAATCCCATTTTTATGCTGAAATAGAACAAAGCCGCTCCTGTTTTCGTAAATAGGAGTGGCTTTCTTACATGTGCTCATCCAAGACGAAAGTTTTGTTCAAACTTTTTCAAAAGTTTGCGGGTCAAGGGCAGAGCCCTTGTCGCTCGTCGCA
>CAMKLV010000064.1:0-20155 GCA_946413695.1 uncultured Ruminococcus sp.
CATGACAAAAATCCTGCGCATCTATTCTTCAAGATTTAATTGGTACATCAATAGAGCCATTCCGATTGCTGCGCGCAGCGCACACCTGAACTCCTAACGCCTCTCTCCTATCTCCTAACGCTTAGAAAATCTGATCTCTGCGCTGAATTCGGCATCCGTGCAGGAGATATGCAGCGTGAATCCGTTTGCATTTGCCGCGCGCTCTGCAATGGAAAGCCCGAGCCCTGCGCCTTCGACATTGCTGCGCGCCTTATCGCCGCGATAGAACGGCTGCCGGAGTTTCTGTGTCTCTGCCTTCTCCGCGACGGTGTTTGTCAGCACAAGGCGCTTTTTGCTGAGCACCGCCCTGACCGTACCGCCCTCCGGCGTATACTTGACCGCATTGGAAATCAGGTTTTCGACTACCGCCGTGAACATTGCGCGGTCGGCAAAGATTTCCGCCTCGCCGCCGGCGCCGTATGCGATCTGCTTTTCCTCGAGCATCAGCGCATATTTGGCAAACGCCTCCTCAATCACCGCGCGGACATTGATCTGCTCGCGCTGCGGCTTCTGTGTGCCGTCCATGCTGTTGAGATAAAGCGTCTGCCGGACGAGCGAATCCGTAAAGCTGACATTGTCGAGAATGGATTGCAGATACCGCTGCTGCTCCTCCGCCGTCAGCTGCCCCTCCATGAGGTTTTCCGCATAGCCGCCGATGGCAGTCAGCGGCGTTTTGATGTCATGCGCCAGATGATTGGTCAGGTCGCGCTGATAATCCTCCATTGCATATTTCGCCCTGCTGACAACATAATCACGCCAGCAAAGCAGCAGCGCAGCGAACAGCACAACCAGCGCAAATGTGATTGTCCAGCGCCAGTAGAATGCGACCAGCGTCGAATCCCGCAGATTGAGCGTAAAGCACAGTACAAGCTGATAGAGATTCCCGTCGATCCAGAGCGGAATGCGCTGGTAATAGGTTTCCGTATCATCCGGATTTCCGTAGCAGCCGTCGCTGAAATAATTGTTCTCATCCTGATACACAAACTCAGACTGATACTGTTCCAGTGCCTCCGGTGTTTCGCCCTGCGGAAAATTCAGAAGTGCGCGCGGATATTCTGCGTCTTTTTCGTAATTGTGCAGCGTCATCAGCTCATAACCGGGAAGAGCGACTGTGATATTGATTTCTTTTGTTGCCAGCGTTTTGATCTGCGAATCTTCAATCAGCGGATCTGTTTTCTCCGGATATTCTTTCAGATACATGATGCCTTTCTGCGGAATATAGGAATGCGTCTTTTTGTTCACATAAGCTGTCTCCATCTCTATATCCAGCATGTTATAGAGTGTCTCCTGCGATGCGAGTGCCAAATAGTCCTCATACAAGCGATCCACCTCCGGCAGATTCAGCGCTTTGCGGTCGCAGATGTACCAGCCTTTTGCAGGATCATCCTCCTCAGCAGAAAACGAGAGATGCGTCATAAAGGCAGCCTCATTGCTTGCGGCGATGCTGCCGTCTTTGCCGATCAGTGCAGCACCTTTACTGCACTTCGGCGAGAATTCCGAGGATACAAACGCTTCTTTCCCTTCTCTTGCAAGCGGATCGTCAATCCGGATTTCGTAGTACTGGTAAATCGAGAGCAGGCTGCGAATCTCCTGCATCAGGATATCGCCGTCATATTTTGCCGCCGCTTCTCCGATGCGCTGCTGCATATATGCTGCGACATGATCGTTCTGCTGCTCCGCCTGTTTGTGAATAACCTGCATCAGAAATTCCTGAAAGCAGAATACAAAGATCACAGTCAGGAATGCGGTGCAGCACAGCGCTTTCAGAAGCAGCTGCGGCAGTGTTTTTCTCTTTTTGGTTTTGAATCGTTTTTTCATTGCAATCCCTCCTTCTAGGTTTCGGTCAGTTTATAGCCCCTGCCGACAACGGTGTGAATCTGTCCGCCTGCGCTGCCGAGCGCTTTGCGCAGACGCTTGATGTGATTATCGACCGTGCGGTCAAGCCCGAAATAATCCGCTCCCCAGACATGATCCAGCAGCGTATCCCGCGAGACCACCCAGCCCGGATGCTCCATCAGATAGCGCAGGATCGCAAAGCCCTTCGGCGTCAGCTCGGCCTCTGTCTCATGCACATAACAGGTCAGCTTTCGCAGATCGAGCCGGATCGCCCCGCAGGTCAGGATATGATCGGGGATGCCCTCTGTCCGCTTGACGAACGCCGCACATTTTGCATAGAGCGCGGAGAGCAGAAACGGCTTGACGATATAGTCATCGCAGCCGAGCGCATAGCCGCGCAGAATATCCTCCTCGAGCCCGCGCGCCGTGATGAAGATCACGGGGATATTGCTGTTCCGGCGGATGCTGCGGCAGATTGTGAAGCCGTCCGCGCCGGGCAGCATGATGTCCAGCAGCACCAGCGAATAGGCATCGAGATTTCCGCCGCAGATTTCCAGCGCCGCTTTGCCGTCCGTGACGGTTGTGACAGCCGCGCCCTTGTTTGTAAAAAATTTGCTTGTGACCTCACAGATTTGCAGGTCATCTTCGATCATCAGAATGTTCATGAACCTCACCCCGCGCAGTGCGCGGCTCCTTTTTCTATAGCCGTTAAAAAACCATTCCCGTATCAGGGATTCTGTTCTCTCTGCTGATTCTATTATAGCACAACTGTGTGTCATTTGTATATCATCCGCTGCGAAAGAACGTGAGAAAACGCGGACATTTTATAAATCCTGCGCGCTGTGGAGAATTTGTCATAAGAATGAGCGAAAATGTGATTGTGTTCCCGGCCGCCCTGCGTTATAATGAAACTATAAAAAGCTTTGCCCGCAGATTGTCTGCAGCCCCTTCTGCAGACAGGCGGGAGAAGTAAAAAGCAACAAAACAGATCATGGGGGAATCATCATGAAGAAAAAAAGACTGCTTTCCATTCTGCTTGCCGGTACGCTCGCGCTGACCGGTCTGCAGGCAAATGTTCCGCTGCAAAAGGCCTCTGCGGCGGCAGGCACGCGCGTGTCCGTCCATGACCCTTCCGTCATCAAGGACGGCAGCACCTACTATGTATTCGGCTCGCACATTGATGCGGGACGCTCAACCAACCTCCGCGACTGGCAGCGCTTTTCAAACGGCTATGCGCGGACGAACAATGTGATCTTCGGCAATCTCTCGCAGAATCTCAGCAAGGCATTTGCATGGGCAGGCGAAGACCTCGAGGACTGCGCAGGCGGCTTCGCTGTCTGGGCGCCGGATGTGTTCTGGGATGCCGACTACGTCAATTCGGACGGCTCCAAGGGCGCCTATCTGATGTACTTCTGCACCTCCTCGACCTACAAGCGCTCGGTCATTGCGTTTGCGGCATCCAAGACGGTCACGGGACCCTATACCTTTGTCGATACGCTGATCTATTCGGGCTTCACGAACAATGATTCGTGGGCAACGAGCAACACCAAGCGCGTCAACCGCAAATACACCTCGACCAATATCCCTGACCTCGAAAAGAACGGTCAGGTCTCGCACAACAATGCATGGTTCAGCGGCAACGGCGACTTCAACAATCAGCAGTATCCGAACGCGATCGACCCGACGATCTACACCGATACCGACGGCAGAATGTATATGTGCTACGGCTCATGGTCGGGCGGTATCTTCACACTGGAAATCGACAAAAAGACGGGCAGATGCATCCATCCGAAATCCGGCAAAACCGCCGACGGCAGAATGGTAGACAGCTACTTCGGCACGAAGATTTCCGGCGGCTGGGGCAAATCCGGCGAGGGCCCGTTTATTGAATACAACAAGGACACCGGCTACTATTATCTCTGGGTGACCTACGGCGGTCTGACCTCGACCGGCGGCTATAACATGCGCGTCGGAAGGTCGAAATCCCCGCTCGGACCGTTCGTCGATCCGGCAGGCAGAAACATGGTGCTCGATGCAAATACAAACCTTGACAGCGTCGGACTCAAGGTCATGGGCAACTACAAATTCAGCACGATCAACCGCGCATACATGGCATGCGGACACAACTCCGTCCTGCGCGATGATGACGGTCAGTGGTATCTGCTCTATCACGCAAGATTCGATGACGGCGGCGAGGGACATGAAGTCCGCGTCCACTCGATGAAGTTCAACGAGGCAGGATGGCCGGTTGTGATTCCGTTTGAATACTGCATCAATCCGTGGTCGGAATCCGGCTATGAGACCAGCGACATTGCCGGCACCTATGAGTACATCAACCACGGCAATGCAACAAACGGCACGATCATCAACTATCAGAACATCACGCTGAATGCAAACGGCACGATCTCCGGCGCAGCCAGCGGCACATGGCAGCAGGCAGCGGATTCCTCTGCGGCAGCGCTCAAGATCGGCAGCACAACCTATCAGGGCTATTTCGCCGCAGAATATGACGAGAGCACCGGCAAGCGCGTCATGGTGTTCACGGCGGTCGGCAATAACAATCAGACAATCTGGGGCGCACAGACAAAGGCATGGTCTGGCAATGAGCGCTCTGTGCAGCCGCTTACCTACACAGACGGCAAATACATCAAATCCCTGACCGTCAATGACAAGACAAACGCGCGGAACTGGTCTGTTGTGACGGCACCGAAGCAGTCCGGCAGCACTGTGTTCGGCGACAGAGAATTCAAGTTCACTGCCATCCCGCAGACGCTCAGCGGCGCAGAGTGGATCCAGACCGCATGCGATTCCAAGAAGTTTGCAGGCGATGAGGCGGCATTCACGGCAGGTGCGGATATCTCCGCATATGTCGCGCTGGATACCAGAATCACCGTTCCGGCATGGCTCTCCGGCTGGACAAAGACCGCTGACACCCTCACCGATGACGGCGATCCGGCTGTCACCTATCAGCTTTACAAGAAGGATTTTGCCGCCGGTCAGACCGTCACGCTCGGCGAGGTCAATCAGGCAAGCTGCGTCAATTACACAGTCGCCGTGACCGCAAAGCAGGCATATGTCCTGCGCGGCGATGTCAACGCTGACGGCAAAACTGACAGCGCAGATGTCACAGCGCTTCTGAATGATCTGCTGACAAAATCCGCGCTGACCGCCGCACAGGCAGCAGCAGCCGATCTCGATGCAGACGGCAGACTGACATCCGCTGACCTGACACTGCTGAAACGGCTGATCCGGGCCGCCGCAGAAGAACCCGCCGAGCCGCAGCCGTTCGCATTCGATGTCAGCCGGAACACCAATCCGTTCGCTGGAAACATCACAAAAAAAAATGACAGTTACCGCTACGGCGGCGACCCTGCCGCGTTCGTAGACGGCGACACCGTCTATGCCTACACCGGACATGACATTTCGACAAACGCAGAAGTCAGCAACGCCGTTTACAATATCCCCGAGTATCTCTGCTACTCTACCAAGGACCTCGTCAACTGGAACTATGAGGGCGTTGTGATGAACATGCGCGATGTCTCATGGGGCGACGCAAAAAGCGCATGGGCAAGTCAGGTGGTCAAGCACAACAACAAATACTATCTCTACTTCTGCTCTTGGGACAGAACCGCACAGGGCAAGCAGTCCATCGGCGTTGCGGTCGCAGATTCGCCGAAGGGACCGTTCCGCGATATCGGGCATCCGGTTGTGCAGGGCACACTGCTGCCTGCTGACCGCTGCGCCGTGGAAGTATCCCGGGCATCCGGTTGTGCAGGGCACACTGACGAACGATCAGACAAGCAACTGGGATGACATCGACCCGACCGTCTGGGTGGAGAAAGGCAAAGACGGTCAGGAGCACCGCTATCTTGCATGGGGCAACACCAGATACTATATCTGCGAGCTCAACGATGATATGACAAGCGTCCGCGACCTCAACGGCGACGGCAGAATCACCTTCGGCGGCGAGGGCTCCAACGGCGATGTCTTCTACCGCGGCAAGGGCATGAACATGTACACCGAGGCACCGTGGATCTACCGCCGCCAGAATGCAGACGGCACCTATTACGGCGACTATTATCTCATCTACGCCTACCGCTGGCGCGAGCAGATGGCATATTCCACCTGCACCGATCTGCTGAAAGGCGATTGGAAATTCGGCGATGTGATCTTTGAATGCAACGCAACCTCGAATACCAATCACAGCGGCTTCTTTGATTTCAAGGGCAAGACCTACATGATCTATCACAACGGCGCGCTGCCCGAGGGCAACGGCTACCGCAGAAGCCCGAACATCTGCGAGGTACACTTCGACAGCAGCGGCAAAATCATGAAAATGGAGGAGACCACGGCAGGCATCGGCGGCAAGGTCTCGACAATCAGCAGCCAGAACGGCGCCAAGCTCGGACATGCAGCGTTCACCAACTCGATCAATGACAATGCATATCCGTATACGAATGTCGCGCTCGGCTTCGGCATGCAGAACCTCACCGCACACGATACCGAATGGGTCATCGTTCCGGGTCTTTCCGACGTAGAGAACCAGACCTATGTCTCGATCGAATCCGAGAACAAGACCGGTCTGTTCGTGACGGTCAGTGCAAACGGCAGCGGCGCAGTGCTTTCGCAGCAGATTTCGCTGCAGCAGAACGATCTGAAGCGCGCGACCTTCCGCACGATCACAGGTCTCTCCGACCGCAGCAAAGTGAGCTTTGAGAGCGTGTCGCATCCCAGCAGATATCTCACCGCCGGAGCAAACGGCGCCCTGACGCTCACCGACGGCAGCAACGCGGCTGCATGCACCTTTACGGTCAGCTGAGAGCAGTATCTTCTATATCAAAAACAGCGCAGACGGTCAGATGATCGTCTGCGCTGTTTTGCGGGCAGTGCCCGCCTCCGTATGTCTACAGCTGCCCAAGAACCATGCAAAAACAGAGCGGATACTCTTTTCAGCTTCAATTCCCGATGATACCGGGTATTGCATACCCTCAGCCCATCGCGCTCAAATGGAGTATGGTTCTATGAAAGCTATAGACAATCGGCACCGCACACTGCCCGCTAGTCCATATCTTCAAAGGCTTCGAGTCCGCGCCGGATCTGCACCTTTGTGTCGCCGTGCCGCACAAAGAGCATCGTCACAAATGCAAGCAGGACAAAAGCCGCACAGTATGGAAACAGCGTCATATAGCTGACATGTTCCAGCAGCGCACCCGCACAGATCGGCGTTGCGACCTGCGCAATCATGCTGAATGTGTAATAATATCCGGTGAAGCGACCGGTTTCGGAGCCCCTGCACATCTCAAGCACCATCGGCAGCGAGTTGACATTGATAAACGCCCAGCCCACGCCGACCAGAAAGAACAGGATATAGAGAAAGCTGCGGAATTCATCGGAAATGCAGGTGTATCCGAAGACGCTGAAAAAGCTCCCCGAGAGCAGCAGGATGCCGAGCAGAATCGTCTTTCTGCGCCCCAGCCTGCCCGCCAGCATGCCCGAGGGGATGAAGAACACAATCGCGCCCGCGGTTGCAATTGTCAGGCAGAGCGAAGCATCGCCGAGCCCGAGATTCCAGACCGCATCCGCGTAGGTGGTAAACCATGTCTCCATCGCATTGTAGCCCATGTACCAGAGTGCAACGGAAAAGAGCAGCAGAATCAGGCTTTTCTTTACTTCTTTCGGCAGCCGCTCCGTGTGATCTTCGGTTTCCACCGCAAGATTCTCCTCCGGATGCGCCTTTTCATAGGCAAGCATCTTTTCATGCAGCTGCACCTCATTGACAAAGAACATCAGCACAATCAGCGAAAGAATCATGATGCCCGCCACAACCAGAAACAGCGGCAGATAGTCAACATGCTCCGCGTTCTGCGTTCTGCCGGAGGGATACATGATTTTTGCGATCACCAGATAGATGATGCCGCCGAGCGCCCCCATGAGATTGATGATCGCGTTTGCCTTGCTGCGCAGCGGCTTCGGCGTGACATCCGGCATCAGCGCGACTGCAGGACTGCGATACGTCCCCATTGCAACGAGAATGCACCCCAGCACGCAGACGAACACAACCGTTGTTGCCGTCTTCGGTTCGCGGAAATAGGCGTTATCCAGAAACGGGATCAGCAGCATCAGAAAAACCGCCGCGATACTTCCGCCGAGAATAAACGGTCTGCGCTTTCCCATTTTCGCGCGGCAGCGATCTGATAGTCCGCCGAACAGCGGCAGCAGAAACAGTGCAAGTATATTGTCTGCCGCCATGATCGCGCCGGAAAAGCTTTTGTCCATGTGAAAGGTCTTTGTCAGCATCAGCGGAATAACATTGTTGTACATCTGCCAGAATGCCAGAATCGCCAGAAATGCAAACCCCACGCGGATGGTCTGCCATGTGTTCAGTTTGAGCTTTGAATCCATCGTTTGTCCCCCTGTCATTTGTTAGAAGGATATATTTGATACAGTATAGCACATTCAGGATGTATTGTCAACACAAACGCCGTTCCGGTGTTCCTCCGCCTGACAGAGAAACTCACATTTCCGCCCGTCATGCAGATACCGGCGATATGAACAACATAAAGAAAGCTGAGCCGGAAAATCACCGGCTCAGCTTATTCGTAACGGCTGTCTGAACGTCAGATTTGTGTGAACAAAAGAAGCCCCCGGCGAGATTTGAACTCGCATCAACAGGATGATAAGTCCTGCTCTCTGGCAATTGAGTTACGGAGGCATTGAAGCACATGCCGGAAACCGAACTGATATGATCCTGCGCGCCCGCACGCATGCGGCGTGTCTCACGGTTTCCGTTTGTTGTACTCATTATAGCACAGCATTCAGGGAATGTCAAGTAAACCGGTGATATATGTTTGGAAATGCTCTGCGGTAAAAACGGGAACCGGCTGTGTGTCGGTTCCCGTTTTATTATTTATACATCATCGCTGAAGAAATCAGAATCAATCCGCTTAACCTGATATGTAGCCGCCGTTGACACGCCCAAATCGTATTCAATCATCAGCTTAGCAAGCTGAATCCCATCGACCAGTACAATCTTCGTATGAAGCTGTTTGGCAGCATAGGCTTCGGCTTCCTTTGAAAACTTGGCTGTCGTAATAAAGATACCCTTTGATGCACCTTGTCCTGCAAGTGCTCCCAAAAACTTCTGAATCTCCGGTCTGCTCACAGTGCTGTCCGATTTCCATTGTTTTGCCTGTATATAGATGGAATCAAATCCAAACTTGTCCGCGCTGACTACACCGTCAATTCCCTCATCGCCGGATTTCGGTGTGACAGCATCCCTATTTTCACTTGGTTTTCCGTACCCCATTTTTATCAGTAGTTTGACAACAAGGCGCTCAAATTCAAACGGAGAGATTTTCATAATCTCCGTCATCAGATCGCTGGCAAGTTCCTCATTCAGTTCATTCAAAGCAGACTCAATCTGCTCCTGCGGACTTTGCGTCTGAATAACTGTCACATCGCTCCCATCAGCGCTGCCCGCAGATGCCTTTCCGTGAAAAGCAGCGAAAGATTCAAACTGTTCCAGGTATTGTAAAGTAACACAATCCGCTCCCTGCTTTAATGCTTTTCGTCCTGCATCGGTCAGACAAAAGCTGGCTCGTTTAGGACTCTCAATCAATCCGGCTTTTTTCAGGTAGGTTTTCGCCCAGCTAACGCGATTCAGCAAAGTATTTTGCCCGCTTGCCAGTGTCTCCGCTTTATCTTCGTCTGATAATTGAAGCGCATCCGCGCAAAAATCAACAATTTGTCTGAGCGTATATGTTTCTCCATCGCCTAAGCAACGAATAATGGACGGCATGAATTCACTATATTTTGGTACTGCCATATGATAACCTCCTTGCAAACCAGAATTGGACTATCTTTATTATACCACAATCCGCCACAAATCGCATCTTGGCATCATGCACAAAAAGCAGGTCCGAATTTCTCTGTTTTCAACAAGTGCCATTTTCGCAAGAATTTCCTAAAAATCTCAAAAATCCGGCTCGTTGTTCGCTCAAAACGCGCGCAGCTTAGTGTTCAAATTCCTCCGTAGTGTCCAAATAGTGTCCAAAGCCCATTTGGCAATAAAATACGCTGTCCTCCGAATATCGGAAAACAGCGTATTTACGAAATATTCATGAGTGAGAAATGAGGGGCTCGAACCCTCGACCCTCTCCTTAAAAGGGAGATGCTCTGCCAACTGAGCTAATTTCTCATAGCAACTTAGATATTATAGCACAAATCGAGCGATTTGTCAAGTAGTTTGCGAGAATTCGCAGCAGATCAGAGAGAAACGGCAAGAGCCGTTCTCTCCGCTGCATGGAATCAAAGATTACACACCAAACTTCGTGGTGAGAACCGGAACACCGACGCCCATAGTAGAAGCGACGGTAACAGAGCGCAGGTAGGTACCCTTTGCTGCAGCCGGCTTTGCCTTGACAACTGCCTCGAGCAGGGTATTGAAGTTCTCCTCGAGCTTCTCAGCGCCGAAGGAAACCTTACCGATCGGGCAGTGGATGATGTTGGACTTATCGAGTCTGTACTCGATCTTACCGGCCTTTGCCTCCTGAACAGCCTTTGCGACGTCAGGAGAAACCGTACCGGCCTTCGGGTTCGGCATCAGGCCGCGCGGACCGAGAACCTTACCGAGTCTACCGACAACGCCCATCATGTCCGGAGAAGCGATGACGACATCGAACTCCATCCAGCCTTCCTTCTGGATCTTCTCAACGAGATCCAGACCGCCGACGTACTCTGCGCCTGCTGCCTTAGCAGCCTCATACTTATCCTCTTTGCAGAAGACGAGCACGCGAACGGACTTACCGGTACCGTTCGGCAGGACGACAGCGCCGCGGACCTGCTGGTCTGCGTGACGGGAATCAACGCCGAGGCGGATGTGAGCCTCAACAGTCTCATCGAACTTTGCCTTTGCGAGCTGGCAAACAGCGCCCAGAGCCTCATTCGGCTCATAAAGCTTTGCCTTATCGAGTGCCTTTGCACTCTCGACATACTTCTTACCGTGTTTCATGTATGAAAAACTCCTTTATCATCATTCTGTGGTATACCGGAAGCAATCTCAGGCTTCCGGCTGGCGGAAAAATCCTCCCACGGGGGCAGATGCCCTCAAGCGGATCAGTCAGCAACAACAACGCCCATCGAGCGAGCGGTGCCTGCGATCATGCTCATAGCAGCTTCGAGGGAAGCAGCGTTGAGGTCGGGCATCTTCTTCTCAGCGATCTGCTGGATCTGCTCTTTGGTGATGGTTGCAACCTTATTCTTGTTCGGAACACCGGACGCCTTATCAATGCCGCAAGCCTTCTTGATGAGGACTGCTGCAGGCGGGGTCTTGGTGATAAAGGTGAAAGAACGGTCTGCATAAACGGTGATAACAACCGGAATGATCATACCGGCCTCATTCTTTGTGCGCTCATTGAACTCCTTGCAGAAGCCCATGATGTTCACGCCGTGCTGACCGAGCGCCGGACCGACAGGCGGAGCAGGAGTTGCCTTGCCTGCGGCGATCTGAAGCTTAATAAAGCCAACTACTTTTTGTGCCATGGTATTTTACCCTCCAAATAATGTGGTGTATGGCGGGATATCCTCCAAAAAGCAGGATATCTCTCCCACGACAGCGCCGTTTTTGCGGATGCGCTGTCTGCATCCGGAGACGGTTTTCAGTTCTCGCGCGCGACTTCCGTCAGCTTGAGTCTGGTCGGTGTCTGCTGACCGAACATCGAAACGAGCACCTCGCAGGTACCCTCCTCGATGTTGATGCTCTGCACCACACCGGTAAAGCCGTCCATTGCAGTACCGACGATCCGGACGGAATCTCCGATACTGAGATTGATCTCGACGGTTTCTCCGAGATCAACTCCCATTGCCGCGATCTCGCTGGCAGTCAGCGGAATCGGCTGGTTGGGATCTGCACCGAGGAAGCCCGTGACACCGCGGATACTGCGGATCAGGTAGGCGACCTCATCATCGTGGATCATATGCACGAGAACATAGCCGGGGAAGATCTTTCTTGTGATCTCTTTTTCCTTGCCGTCTGTGATTTCGCGCACCTGTTCGGTCGGAATCTGCACCTCAAGGATCTTGTCTGTGAGCTGCTGATTTTCGGCCTTCTTCACAATGCTCTGCGCAACCTTGTTCTCATAGCCGGAATAGGTATGAATTACATACCACTCTGGTTTCGGGGTTTTATCACTCATTACGAATTCCCTGCTTTCTTCGATCATTGCGCTTTCGCGGTGAATTGTGCTTCGCTGATCGCATCATCTTTACGATTTGCCGCTGATTGCAAACTGGAAGAGCCAAAGGAAGCCCTTATCCAGCAGGAATGTGAATGCGGCGAATCCGAGCATGGCTGCGAACACAACGATGCTGTTGTTCACCACCGTTTTCTTGTCAGGCCAGACAACCTTCTTGAGCTCAAGTTTGAGATCCTTGAACCACTTGGAAATTCCGCCCTGCTTCTTGGACTTGTCCTTTTTCTTGCTTTCCTTCTTTTCGGAAACAGCAAGCTCCTTGTCCTTCGCCATGGTTCGTTCCTTTCTGCTTATGCAGCCTGATTTTCGGGACTGCATAGAGCGCTGCACGGATTCTTACTTCGTTTCCTTATGCAGCGTATGCTTGTTGCAATGTCTGCAGTGCTTCATCATTTCGATTCTGTCAGGATCATTCTTCTTGTTCTTCTTAGAAACATAGTTTCTGTTCTTGCACTCTGTGCAAGCAAGTGTGATTTTCACGCGCATTGTCGGCACCTCCTGTGTAAAATTTTCCGCAGATTTTGCGCCGCAGGGCACACTGCGGAAGAAAGTTTGCCTCCCTCTTTCGGGCAGAGTGCATTCTCAGTGGGCAGCGCCGAAGCACAAAGGCACGCCGTCAGAATGCAGGCACAACAAAAGCGCCTCTGCAAAGAGGTAAGATAATCATACCACAATTTGCGGATTCTGTCAAGCATTTTTTCAGCCGCAAAGCGGTTTTTCAGCGATTTCGGGGATTTTGACAATTTGCCGTCAAAATTCCGCCCGTCAGTCGGCAATCTGTCAGCGGCGGGCAGTGCCCGCATCCATATTGCGAAAGGTCTGTTTTGTGTCTGTTCGTTTCATCATGTGTTCGTGAATCAATCAAAGTTGGCAGTACCCGCGTCCATTTTTCTATTGCTGTCTTAGTACCACAGATATAGTGGGCACATACTCTTTTCAGCTTCAATCCCCGATGATACCGAGTTTTGCGTATTCTCAGTCCACCGCACCAAAAAGCAGCATGATTCTCCGGCAGCTATAGATAATCGGAGCCGCGCACTGCGCGGCGGGCAGTGCCCGCATCCATATGTCTACAGCTGTCCAAGAACCAATCTGCTTTTGCGCACAGACTCTTTTTCGTTCCGATTCTCAGTAAATTTGAGTATTGCATACCCTCAGCCCATTGCGCAAAATAGGAGCATGGTTTTCCGGCAGCTGTAGACAATCGGAGCCGCGCACTGCGCGGCGGGCAGCAGAACGCTCCTGACCTCCTCCGGTTTCAGCATATCGGTTCATTCTCCCTTGGCAAAAAGCGCATCGGTCAGACGAAGGAGCGTCTCCATATCAAGCTGCTCAAAGCGGACAGTTTCCTTCTGTCCGCAGGCAGCGAGCGCATCCGTGACCTGCTCCTTCGGCATGGAAAGTCCGGCGGAGAGCGCATTGACCGCAGTCTTGCGGCGCTGTGCAAAGCCTGCCTTGACGGTTTTCAGCACCTTTCCGAGCGTCTCGGCATCGCAGAGCGGCGTCTCATAGGGCGTGATGCGGATAACAGCCGAATCGACCTTCGGCGCGGGGAAAAAGGAATCGCGCGGAACCTCAAAGAGCTGCTCCGCCTCACCGCGCAGCCGCACCGCAGCCGTGACCGCGCCTGCACTCCGGCTGCCGATCTCAGCGCAGAGGCGCTCCGCAGCCTCCTTCTGCACCATGACCGTAATGCTCCTGAGCTGCACATCGGATTCGAGCAGATGCATCAGAATCGGCGATGTGATATAATAGGGGAGATTCGCGCAGACAGCGACCTGCCGCTCCCCGAACTGTTCTTTGATAAATTCGCGCAGATCGACCTTCATGATATCCTGCCAGACAACGCGGATATTCTGAAACTCCGCGAGCGTTTCCGCAAGGACGGGCTTCAGACGGCGGTCGAGCTCCACGGCGACAACCTGCTCCGATTTCAGTGCAAGCTGCTGCGTCAGGACACCGAAGCCCGTGCCGATCTCAAGCGCCCCGCATTCCGGCGCAGGAATGCCGTATTCCGCGATGGCAGGGCAGACCTCCGGATCAATCAGGAAGTTCTGTCCCAGCCCCTTTGAGAATGAAAAATCGTGCCGCTTTGTCAGCGCACGAATGACTTGCATATCGGTCAGTTCAAGCATCTCTCCAACTCCTTGCGATAATAATTCTTGACTATTCTGTCTGCACCTGCTATAATAGAGAAAAAGGAAAGGCGGGATCCCCATGGCAAATAACACAGCAAAAGGAAGCCGAAAAGCTGCTCACAAACTTGATGCTGCATTTATCATCATCGGTGCAGCGATCATTGCAGGCTTCGGCACATTATTCGGCCGCGGTGTGATTGAACATCTGGGATATCTGACCGCGCGCGACAAAATCACAGTCAATGCTGACTTTGTCATAGCCGTTGCCCGCAAAGCCGAAAAGGAAACAGATGACGAAGGATTTGTCAGCTACAACCAGATGTATGATGTCGCATATGCGTATCAAATCGGCAATCAGACGTACACCTACATTCGCAAAGACCAAGCCGCATACAACGATAAACCGATTGAACTCCGCCTTTACCGCCGCGGTTCGGAAGAATATCATGAAACCGACATGTACGGCATGTGGGCAGGCGCACACTGGTTTATGCTGTTTCTCTCCGTTTTCATCGGAATCAAACTGATCCGTTCCGGTGCAAAGTCGATCAAGGAACGCAAAGCCGGGACAGATAAAGCCGCAGATGATCCGGCAGCCTGAAAACGCCCTTGCAATTTCTCCTGTTTTCTGCTATAATGAAACTGCTGCGCGGCTGACCGTGCAGCGAATCACATGAAAAGGGGTGCGATCTATGGACCGCAGGGATAAAATCAACTATTATCTGGATATCGCCGAAGCAGTCTCCGAGCGCAGCACATGTCTGCGGCGGAAGTTCGGCGCAATCGTTGTGAAGAACGATGAGATTATTTCCACCGGCTATAACGGTGCACCGCGCGGCAGACAGAACTGCAGCGATCTGGATTACTGCTACCGTGCGCGCCTGCAGGTTCCGCGCGGTCAGCGCTATGAGCTCTGCAGAAGCGTCCACGCCGAGGCAAACGCGATCATCAGCGCAAGCCGTGCCGATCTGCTCGGCTCCGTGCTGTATCTCGCCTGCCATGACGCAGCAACGAATCAGCTCGACGGAGCCGTCGAGCCGTGTTCGATGTGCAAGCGCCTGATCCTGAATGCCGGCATTGAAAAGGTCATCATCCGGCAGGATCAGAACACATATTTTATCATTGAGACTGCGGAATGGATTGCGCATGACGATTCGCTCTCCGAGGATCTCAGCAAGGGTTACTGAGCCCCCGTTCCCGAAAGATCGTTCATCGACATCGCATAAATAATCGCATTGACAACGGATTCATTCTCCGCTGTGATATGCCGGAAGAACAAGAGGAAAACCGTATCCCGCACCTGCGCAAGGTGCAGGACGGTTTTTTCTTTTTCCGGTCCCGCAGCATCCCAGAACGCCGTCAGCACGGGCGAATAGCGCAGAAAGCCGCGTTTTAGCACCGGCAGACGGTCCGGCAGGGGAAGCTGCCCGAAGGCAAGCTGCAGATCCATCGCAGAGATGCTGTGCAGCGGGCGCCTGAACGGCAGCCGCATGACGTTCATCTGCAAGCCGGATTTGCTCCCTGCAAAGAGAATCTGCCCCTTTTTCTGCTGCTCGGCGTAGAAATCCGCAGGCAGCGAGAGCAGGAGCCGCTTTCCGAAGCACCGCACGCGCTGCGGCAGCAAAATCACTTCGGATTTCCGCGAAAAACGGGGGCGTCTGCGCTGCAGCCATGCCTGTGCGCGCAGAAAAAGTCCCTTCTCACGCTTCGGTTTTTGTGCTGCCATGCAAACACCCCCTTCGTTCAGAATCGGATGAAAGCGCCGGTTTCCCGTCAGCTGACGATCGCAGTGACGATGAAGCCGTCCGTGTTGTTGCCGGAGATTTCATAGGAGCCCGCCTTCGGGACAGGAATCTTGAAATCGTTGTCGGCATTTGCCGGTACGTAATAGATCAGATAATTCAGCTCGCTTGTGCTGTAATTCAGAACCGTACCGCTGTAGAAATTGTGGCTGCCGCGGAGCATATCGAGATACTCCTCGAGGCAGAGATTATTTTCCGCCATATAGGCTGCATGCGGCACACCGACATATCGAAGCGCCGTATAGCCGCCGCGTTCGCCGGTGATCTCCGCCTTGTCGGTCGGATAGCGCAGCGTATAGCCGTAGCTTGCCATGTGGTCAAAGAGCCACGAATACGGCGTCACATTGCTGACGAAGTCATAGCCGCCGTTTTCCTTTTTCAGGTGGATCTGAACATCCAGACCGGTTGCGGATTCCGGATTGCTCTTTTCCTTGCCCGCTTCGAGATAGCCGTAGTTGAACATAATCTCGGTATTGTTCGTCGCGGAGTAATAAGCCTTCATCAGGCGGTTGAACTTTGCGAGCGCCGCAGTGTTCAGCGAGGTGTGTCCGGGATACGAGATTTCGTAGGTATCGGGCTTGTCCTTCGCATAATAGACCTGCTCGAGCTCAAGGTCCTCAGCCGAAAGGCGGCTGGGATTTGTCTTGTCCACCAGCACCAGTGTGCCCTTGTACATCGCGCTCGGCTCAATCGGAATCTCCTCATAGCCGGCGGGCAGAACATAGGCAGGCTCAGCGGAATCTTCGCCCGCGGGCGCCGTTGTGGTGGTTGTCACGCCGAGGTCACCGACATTTTTGTTTTCATCCGTGATGATCACCGGCACATTTGCAAGCGTCGCATCCGCGCCGTTCTGCGTGGTAGTCGGCTCGGTGACAGGCGGCGCCTCCGTCTGCTCGTCGGTCGGAACAGAATCCTGCTGTGCAGTCGTCGGCTGCTCCGCCTCGGAGTCCGAACATTTCTGCATGCAGGAGCCGAGCAGAAAGATCAGAATAATCAGAATAATCGCCGCGACCGAGACACGGTCCCAGCGGATTCTGCGTTTTGAAGCCATCGGGAAACCCTCCCTTGTCAGAATCGCAGGTATTCGGGAAAAAGGCACAGTCCCACGCCCTGTGAGACTGTGCCGCAAGTTTCAATCTGGAATCCGGATCAGACGCCCGGTGCCTCCAACGGAGTCTCAGCCGGTGCAGCCTCCAGCGCGCTGATTGCCGCTGCAAGCTCATCGTTGACAGAGCTGGTATCTGCTGCCGGGGTCATGCCCATCTCAGCCATCAGGCGCTCCAGCTCGGTATCGACCTTGGCATTGCGCTCGAGCTCCTCGAAGGTTGCAACCTCCTCGGGCTTGCCGTTGCCGAGGATCTCGCTGAACGCAGCAGCCTCTGCCTCTTTGCGGGTGATCTTCTCCTCCATCTTGGAGAGCTTGTCGAACGAGCTGTTGGTATCAATGCCGCTGAGCGACTGTGCCAGCTCCTTCGTGGTATCAGCCATCTGGGAACGTGCAATCAGCATAGCCTCTCTGGACTTTGCCTCCTGCATCTTGGATTTCAGCACCTCGACCTGAGAACGGATCGCCTCAGTCTGGTTGGAAATGGTCTCATACATTTCGCGGTAGTTTGCGACATCCTCATCCGCCTTGACCTTGCTTGCGAGAGCCTTCTTTGCGAGCTCGGCATCGCCTGCCTTCAGGGCAGCCTTTGCGCGGGATTCCCAGCTTGCAGAGACAGCGCATGCATTGCGGTACTGCTTTTCAACCATACGCTCGCTGGCAACAGCCTTGCCGAGTGCCTGTGTCGATTTGGTCAGCTCCTTCTGCATGTCGAGAATAATCTGCTTGACCAGCTTTTCCGGATCCTCTGCCTTATCGAGCATATCGTTGATGTTCGCCTTGAGAATATCACTGAGTCTGGAAAAAATACCCATCTGAGTAACCCTCCTGTTTCCGTTCGAGATTTTGTTCATAAAATAAAATGTGACGATGCAGCATCAAGCTGCCGTTAAGCCTATTATATCAAAGATTTGTTCGGTTGTCAAGTAGCATTCGCCCGTCAACATCTTATAATTTGCTGAATATTGCGGACGGGCAGTGCCCGCATCCGTTTTTCTATCGCTTTCCAGGAACCAAACCGCATTTCAGCGCGATGGGCTGAGATTACGCAATACGCGGCAGTCAAAAGGCACAGCTGCCGATCTATATATTCATCCGCGCAGCGGACACCGCATCTCCTCACTATATTTACAGATACATGCGCGAAGCGCATACCATAATTTCTAATTTCTCATTTCTAATTTCTCATTTCTAATTTGCCTGCGCTCTTGCGTTTTGCGAAGGGATGTGCTATAATAAAAGTAAGTGTGCAATCTGATATATAAAGGAGCTGTTACGAATGAGCAAATCCAAAAAGCAGACGCCGAACAACGGCAGAAACCGGCAGGAAAAGCGTGCCGCAGCGCGCAATCCGCAGCCGCACAGATCGAACAAGCCGCTCTGGCTGCGCATCTTCATCATCGCGATTCTGGTCGTGATGCTGCTGGGCTTTGTCATCTTCCCGCTGATGCGCTGAAAACCGGAATACGATGGCAAAAGCAAAAACAAGATACGAATGCACCGCATGCGGCGCCGAATACCTCAAATGGAGCGGCAGATGCACAAACTGCGGCGCATGGAACACGATTGAAGAAGCGCTGCCGGAAATCCGCGTCCCAGCGCGCGGCAGCAGCGCTGTCAGCCGGAGCGCGCCGGCCGATGTCTCCGGACAGATTCGCGAGCTTGCCGAGGTCAGCCTGAATGAGGATATCCGCTATGATACAGGCATTCCGGAGCTGAACCGTGTGCTCGGCGGCGGATTGGTCAAGGGCTCCGTGGTGCTGCTCGGCGGTGAACCGGGCATCGGAAAAAGTACGCTGCTGCTGCAAATCTGCCAGTATCTCGGCGAAGATCACTCCGTGCTCTATGTCTCCGGAGAGGAATCCGCAAGGCAGATCAAGCTGCGCGCCGGACGTCTCGGCGTCAATACGGAAAACCTCTATCTGCTGACCGTCAATGACGCGGAATCCATCTGCGATACGATCATGCAGAGCGAGCCGGATATCGTCATCATCGACTCGATCCAGACCATGCATATTGCCGGTTTAAGCTCCGGCGCCGGATCGGTTGTGCAGGTGCGCGAATGCACCGCGATGTTCATGCAGACGGCAAAAGCGAAGGAGATTCCCGTTTTTCTCGTCGGGCATGTGACGAAGGAGGGCTCGATCGCCGGCCCGAAGGTCATGGAGCATCTGGTCGATGCCGTGCTGATCTTTGAGGGCGACCGCTATCAGAGCATCCGCGTGCTGCGTGCGGTCAAAAACCGCTTCGGCTCGACGAATGAGATCGGCGTCTTTGAGATGCGCGATACCGGCCTGACCGAAGTCGCAAACCCCTCGGCAATGCTGCTCGACGGCAGACCGATCGGCGTCTCCGGCACATGCGTCTGCTGCATGATGGAGGGCAGCCGCCCGATCCTCGCAGAGATTCAGGCGCTCTGTACAAAGAGTACACTTTCGGCGCCGCGCCGCACAGCAACAGGGCTTGATTACAACCGCGTGTATATTCTGCTCGCGGTGCTGGAAAAGCGCATCGGGCTGCGCGTTGCAGCACTCGATGTCTATCTGAACATTGTCGGCGGTTTCCGGCTCGATGAACCCGCCGGAGACCTTGCCGTCGCGCTCGCGCTGTATTCCGCGATCATGAACAAGCCCATCCCCGAGACCTTCATCGCATTCGGTGAGATCGGTCTGGGCGGCGAGCTGCGTTCCGTCTCGAATGCCGCGCAGCGGATTCAGGAGGCAGAGCGGCTCGGCTTTACGGAGTGCATCCTGCCGAAGCAGACGCTCCGCACCTTGCAGACCGAGCGGTTCACGATCCGGCTGCGCGGCGTTTCCAGCCTGCGCGAGGCATTCTCGGTACTCGAATCAAAGGAGTCTCCGACGGATTCGTAATGGGGGCGTTGCCCCCAATCCCCCACTGGGGATACGATCCGTTACCGGAGCGCCAATATAAAAGTTTTGGTCGAGCTTTTTCAAAAGCTCGCAGGTTTCCAAAGGGCGGCGC
>CAMKLV010000065.1:0-20048 GCA_946413695.1 uncultured Ruminococcus sp.
ATGAAAGAAAAATCGGCGGACCAATGTTTTATATGGACAAAGGTCTGCACTTCATCTGACTGGACGAAAGCTGCGCTTGATCTGCTCGGCGGCCGTTCGGGCATCACCGGCGAATTCAAGTACGCCACGCTCGGTATCCAGATCCTGGCAGGCATCATCGAGAATGCGTCCGGTATGAAATGCATAGACTTTGCGAATCAGTATCTGTTCCAGCCGCTCGGCATTCCCGAACATGAGATGCATGGTGACAGCAGCAAGGAAGATCAGTTCGATTTTTTCATGAACAAAACGCCGCGCCGGAACGAATGGTATACCGATCCTGCCGGCACAGTCACAGCAGGCTGGGGTCTGACACTGACCGCGCATGATATGGCAAAGATCGGCTGGATGCTGCTGAACGGCGGTGTATATCAAGACAAGCGAGCGCTGTCAGATACATGGATCACAGAGATGACTGCGCCGCGCATTCATCTGGGCGAACGGTTCGGAAATATGGATTATGGCTATCTGTGGTATCGCCTTGATAAAGTCAAGCCTGTGTTCGCAGCAATCGGTGACTGCGGAAATGTCATCTACGCCAATGAGGAGAAAGAGATTACGGTCGGCGTGACCGGCACGTTTAAGCCGAGAATCTTCGACCGGGTTGATTTTATCGAGAAGTACATCATTCCGCTTGTAGAATCGTTGTGAAGATAAAATATCTGGAGATATCAAGCTATGAGTTTAAAAGTTGATATTCCGTGGCCAGATGAGAAAATGGATTCGGATGAACAAATGGACTGTGCACAGGCTAGACATGTCATGGCAGTGATTGCGATGAAAACATACAAGCCTGCCCTGCAGCTGACGTTGAATGATCAGGTGCCGGATATCTTTGGCAGCAAGGTCGGCGGCGTGCCGTATCTGCCATCGGATACAGCGATTCCACGCGATGCCAACGGCGTCCCCCTGCGAATGCTCGCGCAGATCAACTGCACAGAGCTTTCATCGCTGCCCGAATTTCCGCAGAAAGGCATATTGCAATTCTGGATCGGACAGGATAATACCGCCGGTCTGGATACAAAAGGCGGATCCCGTGTGATCTATTATCCGCAGATCGACCGCAGCGTGACAGAAGATACTGTCCGTGCAAGGCTTGACGCCGTTCCCTCCCGGGAGGACGCGATGTATCCGGTCGACGGAACGTTCGGGATCGAGATGAAAATGATATCGGATTGTCTTTCCGCACAGGATGTGCATTTCAATGCGCTGTTCACGGAACTTTTTAATATGGACGCGCCCGGAGAGAAGATCGCGAAACTGGACGATCTCGGCGATATCATCGGTGAAATGGTCTACGAGAATCTGGACGGCTGCGGACACAAGATCGGCGGGTATCCGGGCTTTACGCAGACGGATCCGCGTCATTCGGACGATCCGCGGACAGTTGTACTGTTGCAGCTTGACAGCGATTACGAAAACGGGGACACGAAAAATATGTGGGGAGATGTAGGTATCGGCGCATTTTTCTGTTCGCCGGAAGCGCTTGCCGCACGCGATTTCAGTGATGTTCTCTATAACTGGGACTGTGGTTGAATACAGTTCGGTTTGAATATGATTTATCGCATTTTATAGTATGATGCAGATTGTCAAACAGAACGGAACTGTTCTCGCAGCCTGTCGGGACGATCATTTTACCACTTAATACATGATAGTTCTTTACTGCAAGGCGTCGATTGTATGTCGCATACGACAATCATTCTTTTGCATAAAGCGCTTTTATGCAGCAATTATTTGGATTGAAATTGATACCGAGCACTTCCTTGATATCTGCATCTGTCACATCTTTCCACCCGTCCGCATAAACAAAGGACTCTCCGCTTTCGGAGAACGTCGTATAAACAATTCCGTCATAATCATTCGTTTCGCCTTCAACAGGAGCACCTTTTGAATACGTAATCACGATTGCATAGTCAGTCACATCAACCGGTTCACTGAGTTTAACGGTATGATAGCCGTGATAGTCCAGTACAGCATCCTGCGCATAGAGCAAATCGGTAAAGCTGCTGTCATAGATCTCAATCCGGATATCCTGTGTATCAAAATGGTTGTATGTCCCGACAGCAGCAAGTCTGCCTGTTTTGTGGAACACATTGGCAGTTTTCGTGCTGTCGCCCGTTCTGATGATTGTGTCTTCCTCAGTTCCTGCATCATAGCTCAGTACTTCGCCGTACTGATCTGTCACCCTGTGGCTGAGCGCATAGCCAAACGGTGTGCAGTAAGACACATAATAGTATTTATTCGCACTGAATCCGCTGTTATAGGTGATCCACGCGCCGTCTTCTTCAGCAGGTTCATTGAAGTATTCTTTCGGGAAATGGTCATCCCATCCGATGACTGCAATATCGTGGTCAAAGGCTCCGCTTTCGGTGTCATTCATGGTGTAATACATACCGTGGACAGCCTTCTTGGAATCGTCGGTATCCGGTAATTCGACAGCCACTGCACCGCGGGTGCGGATATTCTCCTGAATGGCTTTCCGGTCGGTCTCATCCAGAATCACGGTACTATCAATGGTCAGATCGCCGAACCCTCTGGAAAGCGTTTCGGTAATCATCCATTGCCAGCCTCCGGTGTCTCTGCCGCTGATATGCTCCTGAAGAATGAAACCGTCCTCTTTTTCATTCAGGTAAATGATATCAAGCAGATTCATCGGGTCAATTTTCATATAACTGCCGTATTCTTGGCAATATGCTGATTCCATGCTTGCAGTGCCGGCATAGAGCCAGCAGGTTCCGCCGATCTGGTTTTCCATTTTGAATTCCGGCATTTCATCTTTCAGGCAATAATAACCGTCCTCACCGTGAACATAGTCTTCCGGCGGTCTCCGCGTCGTTTCGGTGACTGTCGTTTCTGTCTCAGCGTTTGTATCAGTAACAGCCGGTTCCGAAGATTCTTCTGATGCCGTTTCAGAAGATGCGCTGCATCCGTTTAACACCAGGGGACCTGACAGCAAAAGCAAAGATATGATCAGTTTATGTTTCATGAAGGTGCCTCCTTTACTGTAATGAAGGATGATAATACTTTCATTATACCACAATCCGCCTCAAATCACAAGGTAAGTCCGCCTTGGCATGATATCTAAAATTCATCATCAAAAGTCTACGTTTTCAACAAGTGCTGTTTTCGCAAGAAATATCTGAAAGGCTCGCAGCTTGATGTCCTTTTTTCCGTTGTATCCAAAGCCAATCCGGCAGTAAAATACGCCGTTCTCCCGATACAGGTAAACAGCGTATTTACGAAATATTCATAAGTGAGAAATGAGGAGCTCGAACTCCAATGAATTTTTAAGGCAACACCGCATATATCCTGTCTTCAAAACGGGGTATAGAAAAACTCCCGGCAAGAACGTCGGGAGTATAGACTTGTGTTCAAGTTTAACAACAAAGGCGTACTGAATCAAACCGACAGTGTTTTCCTGTCAGCCAGATACAGATTCGCCAATGTGAACATGATATAGTTTTTGACAGTCTGTTTTCGCAAACCTCGGTATCGTGTTTTACAATATCCGAAGAGTCTCTTTACAACTGCAAAAACGTGTTCAACCTTGCAACGGACAGATGACTTCTTGCCGGAGATATTCCCAGATTCTTTCTTCCTCTTCGGGGGGGCATTTCGCGTTTGCGGAGACCGGGATCATTGAATTCCATGGGAATCGGGCTGCCTGGTTTGTAGTGTTTTTGATCCTGGTTCATTTTCTTCTCCTGTTATTATATTTCGTATGATTTATAATAGTGCGGCTTCCATGCCGATTTTTCCGGTGATTGCGGGTGCGGCGCCGTCCCAGAGGACTTCATAAAGCCGGCTGCCGTAATGGATCGTGCGCATCTTATTGAGCGCTTTGCAGAGCGGATGCGTTTCAAATCCGCCCCAGATCAGGACGGAGAATCCGGCAGCCGCGGCGACAGAACGCAGAAAGCGCCTGCAAATCACGGGATCATTGTCCCGGACATAGAGATAGGACACAACGCCGTGATGAATGATGCTGCCTTCTTCCGGCAGCTTCGGATACCCGAGCAGCTGAACCGGAAGCTTTGCGAGCGTTTTGTAGATGCCGCCGTAGGAGCAGAGTTTATATTGCTTTGTCTGGGATTGGTCTCCGACATAGCAGCAGGCGATCAGTTCGCCCTTTCTGCGGTAACTGAAAAACCGCTGCTTGCCGAATCCCGGATAATCCGGACGGCAGGGCGTTAGCGCAAACTGCGAATAATACATATGCAGCAGCGGCTCAAAGTCTGCGGTACGGTCGGTGCGGAGCGGGAGCAGCTTTTTGCCGCCGTGGAAGCAATAGGTCGTGTAGTGGCCGAGATAGCGGTATTCCGGCATATTCCGGTGATGCTTCTCGAACATCCGGATGACGCGCTCATTCTCATCGAGCACGGTCGTATAGCAGCAGGCACAGTCCTGAAGCTGCTGCCCGAGAAACTGATAGGATTCCGCGATCCGGTAGAATTTTCCCTGATAATCAGGATGAATTTTGAGTCCGGTCAGATAGGCGCAGCGTGCGGGAATTCCGTTTAAGTATTCCGTCCGCAGCACCGCTCCGCCGACTGCGGCGAGCCTGCCGGTCTCATTGTCATCCGCGGTGAGAATACGGACATCGTCGCCGTCGGCTTTAAGCGAATCAAAGGGCGCATCACCGCGCAGGTATTGCAGGTCGATGCCGCCGCTGAAGCTGCTGCTCTCAAAGATTTCGCGGATGCCTGCATTGTCCTGCGGGCCTGCCAGACGGACGGTATAACGGCTATTTCGGGAGTTCATCGAGATTTTCTCCAATCGGTACATGCATTTTCTGGTCGATTTCTTCACCGAGCCGCAGGTTCATCGCCCAGAAGAGGCTCCAGACCAGCGGGCTTGTCCTGCGCATGGACGCAAAGCCGCGGCTCAGAACCGTTTTCGGGGATGAAAATTCCTTGCGGGCATCTCTGCAAAGCTGGCTGAGCTTTTCGGCGGAGATTTTTTTCGGGTGGAATGCGAGTTCCCCGTAGTGATAGCCCTCTGCGAGCCACCATTTGTCGTAGATCAGGCGCTCCTCTTCCTTGAGACGGTGATAGAGCGCGGTATTCGGAAACGGCAGCAGATGATTGAATGCAGCCGTATAAAAATTATGCTTTTTCGCAAATTCCAGCGCATCCGCGACGGTGCGCTCGTCGTCATTGTCATAGCCGAAGACAAAGGTCGCATAGATGCCGAGTCCTGCATCATGCACGCGCTTGACGAGTTCATCGCGTTCGCCGAGCGCATAGTTGAAGGACTTGTTCATCTGCTGCAAATTCTCCTTGCTGAGGCTTTCAAAGCCGATCAGAATGACCTCGCAGCCGCTTTTTTTCATCGCACGCAGGAGCTTTTCATCCTTTGCCATGGAGAGTGTGCCCTGACCGGCCCATTTGATCTTCAGCGGCTCGATCTTCTCAAACAGTTCGATCGCATTCTGCCGGTTTGCGACGAGATTGTCGTCTACGAGGAAGAAGATTTTATGCGGCGCCTTTTTGATATCGTCGATGATGAGATCATGCGAGCGGTGATAATACCTGCTGCAATAGAATTGCGCGATAGAGCAGAAATCGCATTTGTGGATGCAGCCGCGTCCGGTTTCCACAAGGGAAACGGGCAGATATTTTTTGCCTGCAAAGATGCTGTGATCGGGCTGAATCCGGTATTCGGCGGTCTCGCCCTGATAGCGCGGCTTGAGCTGATGCGCGGCGGCATCCTTCAGCATGGTCTGCCAGACGGTCTCCGCATTGCCGGTCAGGACGGCATCGCAGTAGGGAGCCGCTTCCTCGGGGCAGAGCGTGACATGATAGCCGCCCAGCACGACCGGAATCCCTCTTTCGCGGAAGCGCTCCGCAATGCGGTAGCTGCGCTTGGCGGTATAGGTCTCCACGGTAATGCATACCAGATCGGTCTGTGTCTCATAGTCGATGAGTTCGATGCGGTCGTCAAAGAGTTCCGTTTCGATTTCCGGCGGTGTCAGCGCTTTCAGTACGGCGATGGTCAGCGGTTCCATTTTCCATGTGCCGATGTATTTCTGGCCGGGCTTTTTCCCGATCGCAGGCAGAATAAATGTGATCTTCATAAGCAGTCCTCACAGTACCGGAATATCGGAATTGTCGCACATGACATCGCGCGTGAAGTGATGCCATTTGTCCGCATAGCCCTTATAGCCGAGATTGACCGGCAGCGAGAGCCAGGGGCTGTTGGTAAAGGGCGCGAGCCGCTTCAGGACATTACCCGTTGAATAGGTATCACGCCAGGCCTTGTCTGTACCGGCTTCCAGTTCTTCCTTTGTCATGCGCTTGGGCTGAAAGACACAATGCTGCACATCATACATCGCCCAATTGCGCTCGATGATACGGCCCTCGCGTTCCAGCTGTGCATAGTATTCCGTCCGCGGGAACGGTGTCAGAATGGAGTAACGCGGCAGGTCGATTTTCGCTTTGATGACCATTTCGACAGTGCGGTCAAAAACGGAAGTATCTTCCTCATCGCCGCCGAATGCGAAGCAGCCCTGAACGAGAATGCCGTTCTCATGCAGCCGCTTCATCAGGTCGATATAGCTGTCCACGCGGTTGACGCCCTTGTGGATATATTTCTGCGATTCCTGCGTGATGGATTCAAAGCCGATCAGCAGACCTTTGCAGCCGCTTTTGCGGAAGACCGTCATCAGTTCATCGTCAATGCCGATTGCAGATGTACAGAGCCCGAGCCAGATGATCTTCAGCGGAATCAGCGCATTGAACAGCTCGATCGCATATTTGCGGTCGGTGATGAGATTGACATCGGGGAACAGTACATGATGCGAATGGAGCGCTTCGATCTCTGCAATGACCTCTTTGACCGGCCGTTTATAGACGCGCTTGCCGAATGCGGCAGGGTAGGCGCAGAAGGTGCAGTTATGACAGCAGCCGCGGATCGCTTCGACGGTGTTGATTGTGATGTACCGCTTTTTATTGAGCAGCTCACGCCGCGGGAACGGTCTGCCTTCCATGGAGAATTCGCAGCCCTGCCGGTAGAATTTCTGATAGGAGCCTTTGAGATAATCGCGGAGAAACTGCGGAAAAGTCTGCTCGGAAAATCCGGTAAATACGACATCTGCGTGCTGTGCGGCTTCATCGGGCATCATCGAGGGATGTACGCCGCCCAGAAAAACGGTCTTGCCTTTTTTGCGGAAATAATCTGCATATGCATAGCAGCGCGGGGCCGTGCCGGTGATGCAGGTAATGCCGATGAGCTCGGCGTCAATATCCAGCGGAATCTTCCCGGCGGTTTCGTCATAGATCACGACATCCGCTTCGATGTCTTCGGGGATCAGCGCGGCGAGTGTCGTGAGTGTCAGCGGCGCATAATGCAGCGATTTTCCGAAGCTGCCGGTAAAGCGGTGCATGGCGCCGGCCGGCGCAAGAAGTGCAATTTTCAGCATGGTGAATGCTCCTTTAACTGTCATCCCGGCTGCGGAATACAGCATCCCAGCCGGATCGCTTGCTTAAAAATGCGGGCTTGATATCACCGAGCCGCATTCCCTGTTCGGTCAGATGTTCCAGATACAGCCGGTCTGCATCTGCTGCAACATGCCGGATCTCCGCCTTTCCGAGCTGCCCGAGCTTGCGGCAGTAGGCGTAGTGATAGCTTTCGCAGAGTGCTTGATCGAGCGTATCATCGCCGATCCCGGCGGCTGTTGTTGTATAGAGAATATAGTGCTTGCCCTCCGGCGCGAGCAGACAAAAATCTGCTGCGATGCCGAGTGCCTGACAGACATTCCGGACAAATGCATCCGTCAGCTTTTCGCCGCAGAGATCAGAAGCAATTCCGCTGCGCCGCAGGAATTTCAGCCGCGGCGGGCGGTTCGGTTCTGTGTGCAGAATGCGGACGATATCGCCGGTGCAGTAGCGGTAAAAGCCGCCGCCTGTCGTGACAATCAGTTCATATTCCTGTTCTCTGACCTGATCGGCGGTGCAGATTTCGCCGCTTTGCAGATCGCGGAACTCAAAGAAATGCGAGTAAATGCTCAGATAGCTTCCCTCATTTCCGACCAATGGAAATGCGGCGAAGCATTCCGTTGAGAGCAGCCCCTTCGGCTGGATCATGATGCCCGGGAAGCGGGCCTGAAGCGGTGCAATGTCATCGGCAGCGCTGCCGTCAGCCCAGCAGCTGATGAGCCGCAGACCGGGGAATACCAGATCAAAGCGATTCTTTTTGAGCGCCTGCCGGACGGTTTGTTTCCGCTCCGCCGGAAGATCATCTGTGAGAAGATCTGCATCGGCGCGGATCGCATCACAGAGGATCGTCAGGAAGGTCGGATTCCATACCGATATCATGGAGAGCCTGCCGCAATGAAGCAGCTGTCTGCCGGTCTCGCGGTAAAAGACCTGAATATCAGAAGCATATTTGACGCTGCCGTCTACGGCGAAAATGCGCCGCATGAGCCGCTGCTCCAGTCTGCCGAAATACGCAGCATCGTCTTCAAATCCGATCGAAATGCCGCCCGTTGAGTATTCCTTCCCGGCAGTAACGGGCGTGATCGACCAATAGCTTTTGCCTGCGGTCAGCCCGGGGATCTTCGTGTACAGATCGCAGATCCAGGGGCGGATGCCGCGCTGAAATTCTGCCTTGAGCGACTGCGTATAGGGGATGAGCTTTCTGCCGCCGGAAGAACCCGAGGTCGGCTCAAAGAGCAGTACCGGTTCAGCGGTCAGGATATGCTGTTTCCCCGCAGCGATCTGCTCGATATAGGGTGCATAGTCCTCATAGACCGTCAGCGGAACATTTGCAGCAAAGTCTTTGTAGCTGCGGATTTCTGCAAAGCCGCATTTTCTGCCGTATACCGTTTCTGCGTTGTTTCGGAGCAGCTGCATCAGATGACCGGTCTGGATTGTACGGATATCGCAGGGCCTTTGAAATCTGCGGTATTCTGCGCGGTACATTGCACGGCAGATCCGGTTCAGCAGCGCGGTCGGATTCATCCGAACATCACCTTCAGCATCCGCGGATTGAGCAGGCTGCGGTCGAATTTTGCCAGACATGCGATATCATTTCCGTTGATATGCCCCGGATTTGCTTTGCAGAAAAACGAAGTATCACGGCTGCGCAGGGCATGGTCGTCGATATCGGCAACGCCTGCGCGCAGCTTATCCTTTGTATGTTTGTATTCGATGACACCGGTCACAGGATTGTATTCATCCGGATAGAGCGCGGATGCATAGGCGTCGATGATGCTTTTTTCGCGCGCCGGCGTTTCAAAGCGGTAATTGGGATAGCATTCGCGCCAGAAGAGCGGCAGGATGCGGTAGGTCTTATAGCCCTTGCAGATGAGAAACCACCAGAATTCATCGAACTGTTCTGCATACTGAAACCAGAATTCCGAGAACACGCGGAAGAGCTCGGTTTCGCCCCAGTACTCCTTATGAATGATCGTATCACCGGAAAAAATGCCGTGAACAGGTTCTCCGCCGACATCGATCGTCATGATCTTCTGCGTGGTGAATCCGACGATCTCTCCGTCATCATTGCGCAGCGCAAGACAATAATCCTTATCGGCAAAATCACGCCGGAAAACCGCTTCCTCCACATTGTCATAGAATGCCGTCATCAGCCGGAACATCGCCTGAATATCCGCCTCGGTGTATGTACCGATCGGCCGGACCTGTCCGTTCATACAGATTCCTCCTTGTTGTCCTCAAGTCCGAAATGCAGCCCCTGCTTCTTGAAGACCTCCTTGCGGAACAGCGGATTATACAGCAGATAGGTCACAAAGCGATAGGGCGTCCGCAGATTGGTATGCGGTTCGATCGCGCGCCGGATGATCGAACCGATGCTGTTGAAGCGTCTGCGGCAGTCAAAAGCAATCTCGGTCAGTTCATCGGGTGTCATATTTTTCGGGACGATGCTCGCGTAATTGAAGCGGTAATCCGGATGCAGCCACCATTTGCCGTCATAGAGCAGGCGCCCTTCGCGTTGGAGCTTTTCATAGAGCGGCGTATTCGGATATGGCATCAGAATATTGAACGCCGCAAATGTGAATTTATTTTTGATCGCAAAATCGCATGTTGCGCGGATGGATTCAATCGTGTCGCCGTCATGCCCGACGGTAAATGCCGCCCATGTTTGCAGCCCCCATTTGCGGAGCTGTGCGATTTCCTCGCGGTACATTTCCGATGCCGCTTTTTTGTTGGTGTATTTGTGCATATCAGCGATGCAGTCCGGAGAAATGGATTCAAAGCCGATAACGAGCCCAAGACAGCCGCTTTTGACCATGAGCTCCATGAGCTCGGGATCCTGAAGCATATCCATGCTGCCCTGGCTGACCCAGCGGATCTTCAGCGGGATCAGCGCACGAAAGAGCTCCTTCGCTTTTTCACGGTTGCAGACGATATTGTCATCGACGAAAAAGAGCAGCTTCCGCTTCTGGGATTGTATCTCACGGATGACATCGGGCACGGGGCGGCAGTAGTGATGCGCTTTGAAATAGACCGAGGATGCGCAGAAGCTGCACCGGTGCGCACAGCCGCGTGAAAATTGCAGCAATGAAATCGGCAGATAGCCTTTTCCCTCAAAGAGATCGCGCCTGGCAATGACATTTCCCTGCGGACATACCGGCTGTACGGCGTCATAGCGCGGTTTGAGCGCGCCGCGGCGGAAGTCCGCGATCATCTCCGCCCAGACAGGTTCCGCATCCCCGACGATCAGCGCATCGCAATGCTCCGCGACTTCATCGGGAATCAGCATTGCGTGCATCCCGCCCATGACGACAGGGATGCCGCGCCTGCGGAATTCAGCGCTGATCTCATAGGCGCGTCTTGCGGTAAAGGTCTCGACGGTGATGCCGACGAGATCGGTTTTTTCATCATACGGAATCGGCTCCATGCGGTCATCATAGAGCACGACATCGACGTCGGGCGGCGTCAGCGCAGCAAGGATGCCGAGCGGCAGCGGTTCCATTCTGCCCTCATCGACATAGAGGCTGTGCTCTCTGCGCCCGATATTCGGTTTAATCAGCGTCAGCTTCATGCAGCAGACCTCCTAAAAGCTGTCCCTGCTTTGCGCGGATCTCCTTTGCGGAGATGATATTCGCAAGCAGATAAATCATCAGATTGACCGGTTTCAGATGCAGCGGATTTCCGAGAAGCCGCCGCAGGATACATCGCAGGGAATAGAATTCGGTTCGCATATAGAGGCAGCCTTCCCGCAGCTCATCGGGTGACATATTGCGCGGCCGGTAAGCAGTATCGCCGTAGCGGTATTTGTCCGAGAGCCACCATTTGCGGAAGAGCAGCCGTCCCTGCTCCTGCATCCGCTGATAGACCGGCGTACCGGGCATCGGGATCAGCGGATTGAAATTGGTAATTGTGATATGATTGCGCACGGCAAAATCAAGCGTATTCTGAAAGACATCTTTTGTATCGCCGTCATAGCCGAGGACAAATGTCCCGTAGATCAGCAGCCCGTGCCGGTAGATATTCCGTATGACTGCTTCATAATCCGAGGCGGCGTTTGCTGATTTATGCATCTCGCGCAGACTGTCCGGCGTCAGGCTTTCAAAGCCCATGAGTACAAGAAAACAGCCTGCCCGTTTCATTTCATCAAGCAGGGCATCGTCGTGTGCAGCGTCCATACTGATCTGACACGCCCATTTTTTTCGCAGCGGCGCGATCGCACGGAGCATTGCAAGCGCGGATTCCCGGTTATAGAAGAGATTGTCGTCTGCGAAGAAGATGATTTTTTCTTTTGCGGCACGCAGTTCTGCGGCAACAGTCTCCGGTGCTTTCTGCCGCACACAGCGGTACATGGTCTTAATGGAACAGAAATCGCAGTTGAATTTGCAGCCGCGGGAAAGCTGATGCACCCCGATTCCGGCATAGCGGTGCCGGTAGATTTCCGGATGCGGAGCAGGGGAGAGGGGCTCTGCTGTTTCATCGGAGATATATTTTCGTTTCGGGCAGCCGTTTTTGCAGTCTGCAAGAAGCTGCGGCCAGGTGCCCTCTGCATCCCCGACCAGTACCGTATCGGCATATTGCAGCATTTCATCTGCCATAACCGCTGCATGAAAGCCGCCCATGACAATGCGGTTCTGCGGCGTTTTGTATCGCTTTGCAAGAATATAGGCGCGTTTTGCGGTATATGTCTCGACGGAAAACGCAATAAGATCTGCATCAATCCGCTCCGGCAGAGGTTCTGCACGTTCATCGAGAAATTCGATCTCATGCGTCTGCGGTGTCAGCTCGCGGATAATCGCAAACAGAATCGGCTTCATCGCATCCGAGCTGATATGCTCAAACATATTGAGCCGGATAAACACAATTTTCATGATGTTCTTCTCTTATCAATTCCGAGATAGCGGAATCCGATATTCGCCCCGAGCTGAATCAGCAGATAAGGTTTATGCCGCCAGGGGGATGATTTCAGCCGCCGGAAGATACGCTTCCAGCTGTATGCATCACTGCTGACTTCCCGGTAGAGGCGGTTCAGCTGCTCCGGCGTAAAATGCTTCGGCCGGAAGACGGTATGCTGCTGATCGTAGAGGTTCCATTTTTTCGTCAGCAGCCGGCCGCTTTCTTCCATTTCCTTATAAAGCCTTGTCCCGGGATAGGGCGTGAGGATTGAGAAGCGGCAGAGATCGAGCCCGAGATATTCGATGTAATCCGGCAGCTTCCGCAGGTCCTTTTCGGTGTCGTAATCGAGCCCGAGCACAAAGCAGCCGTTGACCGCAATGCCGTATTTATGGATATTGGCAACCAGCGCCTTGTAGCGGTCTGCATCGGGAAACTGCTTTGCAACGCTCTTCAGCGACTGCACATTCATGGATTCCAGACCGATGACAACGGCACGCAGGCCGCAGTCTGAGGCGATTTTCAGCAGCTCGGTATCATTCCCGAGATCCGCAGTTGCGGTACAGGCCCAGAGCAGATGCAGCGGCTTGAGCGCACGCATCAGCCGGATTGCATAATCGCGGTTCTGAAAGAAATTCGGATCATAGAAGATCAGCATTTTTGTGTGCAGTGAGCGGATCTCTTCCATGACCGCCTTGATCGGCCGCGGATCGGAAGGCCACATTGTGCGCATGGCACAGTATTTACAGGCATTTTTGCAGCCGCGGTCCGCGATGATCGCCGGGATGCGCAGTTTGCCGTGCATCGGGATCTTTTTGCGCTGCGGAACGGGATAATCCGCGGCGCAGAGATTTGTATCGCGGTAAAAGGGCTTCGGGCTGCCGGCGAGATAGTCGCAGAAGAATGCCGGTACTGCGCGCTCTGCCGGCCCGGAAATAACGGTGTCGCAGTATTTTGCGGCTTCTTCGGGCATTGCAGTCGCGTGATATCCGCCGCCGACGATATAGGCACCGCGTTTGCGGAAGGCCTTTGCATGGCGGTAGGCGCTGACGGCCGAAGCGGTATCAAAGGAGAGCATGACGATGTCGTATTGTTCTTTGTCATAGTTGACACGCTGTGTCTGTTCGTCGATGATGTCAATCTGTGAGAATTCAGATTCCGGCACCAGCGGGATAATCGAAGCGAGTGTCAGCGAGGGATATGCCATTAAACCGGAGAAGGTATTGCGGTAAGCAAGCTCGTCTGCATTCCATACATGAATCATCAGCAGTTTCATCGCGAAGCCCCCTTTTGAAATATTATAATATTATACCACATTGTCCTGCTTTTTTCAATGGGAATTTTGTAAATAATAAAAGGGGAGTGTTGTAAATAATAAGAGGGGAGAAGAAAGTTAAGATGCGTTCGCGGCAAGATAAGTTGCATTTTTCAGGGGGTAAGTTGCATTGACACCGCTTTCGTATTTGTGATATCATATAATCAGAAGCCGACAGCACTCGATTGAAACGGAGGAACCGGACATGAAAAAAATAATCACAGCAATTATGGTACTGACACTCGCTGGCAGCCTGACGGCATGTTCTGCAAAGACAATCTCCGGGGAGACAGCGCCCGCTGCGGAATCTTCCGTTGAAGAAAGCAGCATGGATTCTTCCGGAAGCGATGCAGCCGCTGATCATTCCTATGCTGTACTCGGTATGCGTCGATTATTTGACGCATACGTAGCATCTATCTGTTGGGGCACTTTTTTCGCGATTTCACGCAGTTTTCACACAATGAATTGCATGGTCAAATAATGGTCAGTATCATTTTAACATAACAAAACGAGCCGTTGTGATGCGGCTCGTTTCTTTTTCTCAATATGTTTGTGCGATGTTCTCCGTCAGGTCATCGCTAAGGTCATCAGTATTTGTGTGCTGCTGCGCGATCTCTCTCAGCAGTGCGATCCGCTTGACAACCGCATTCGCAATCGCATTCCGCCGTGCTTCGTCAATGAACTCCGCAGTACGTTCGCCTGAAAGGATCTCCTGAATCTCATCGGCGATGCCGTCCAGCTTGCTGAAATCAATCCAGTCGAATGAAGACACAAGCTGAATCTGTGCAGCGTGCGTTTTCTTGAACGGCTTGCACGGAATATTCGCGCTGAGAAATCTGTTCGGCAGGCTGTCATATCCGAGCGATGAACCGCTGTCAAAGATCGGCGCTGCACCGATCCATTTGAGCGTCTCCGGATTCCGCAGCAATCCGAAATTGTTGAAGTGCCGGTCTTCATTCGCAATCAGATAATCAACGACAAGCATCTCATCCATCGCGCGTGCGATATTCTGAATACCGAGCTCCGCGCAAATATCCATATAATGCTGAAAGACCGAGCTGCTGTTCGGCTTTTTCTTCAACTGGTAAACGCGCCATGCCGGGACAAGCTCTGTGTCCGGCGTGACGAAATTCTCGCAGACCGAATACGGATGTTCATCGCCCCAGGTGACCGTGTACGGGATATGCGCGATGCCAAGCCGCCGCATGACCGCGGACGCAATGACCTCGTTGAACGGCTGCTGATAGAACGGTCCGCTGCCGCCTTTCATCAGGCAGCGTTTGCCGTTGATGATGCTCCAGCGCTTTTTCAGATTACCGTCTGTTGTGATGTCAGGCGAGGCGAAGTCGATCTCCGCGCCGCGCTGTTTTCTGAACAGAATGTCACCGATGTCATCCGAGAACGGATTGTCAAAGAAATTGATCTGCTCCCATGTCAGCGTGCTGTCTGTCGGTTTCAGCCAGTAGTGATCGGAAAGACTCAGACCGTAGCTGCGCGACAAAAGCTGCTGCGGAACCGTAACGCCCAGCGCTTGCAATGCGTCCCGCACACCGGATCGGCTCGCCGGAATGCAGCGGTCAGCCCACCATTCATTGAACGAGGCGCGGTCAACGCCGCTTTTGCTTGTGCGCACGCCGACCGGCAGATGCTCCGGCGCAGATACCGCACCGATCTTCGCGATCATGCCGAGCTTGTCAATATCCAGTTCGAGAACCGCAGTCCGTTTGTGCATCAGCAGATATTTCATGTGCGCACCTTCTCTCGCGTGATATGTTTATTATACCACATAGTCCTGATTAAGTCAACGACATTATATGAACAAATCCGTTTGTAATTCGCTCAAATGCCATATCTATGGGCTTTATCATCATCGGTGGTAGAAAGATATATTATCGAAATCCGGTTTTCTTCTACCAGATTTTCTACCAAAATCGCTCAATTTTCGTTCTCTTTTTCTCGCTATAAATTTTTCGATATTATATTTTATAATCTTGATGTTTGCGATTCTCCTGTCACCGCAGGGGTGTCGCTTTTCTTTTTACGTCCGCCAGTCTTTTTAGGTGCAGGCGTATCTGTTGTTTTTGCAGTAGTCTTTTTACTTGCCGACTTTTTCTTTGTGGACTTCTTTTCAGGCTCGGTAGTTTCATCAGTAGCTTTGCTCTGCTGTTCCGCTTCGCCGTCAAGCACCCTTGCAATAGTCTCCGCAGAAATAACCTTTGCGTTATACTCTAAGTGGCTATAAAGGTTTGCCGTGATCGCATAGTTGCTATGTCCGAGCCATTCCTGAATCGCCTTCATCGGAACATCGTTCGCAAGCAAAAGGCTGGCACATGAATGTCTCAGATCATGGAAACGCAGATGCCTCAGTCCTGCTTTGGTAATAACATAATGGAAACGGCTGGTCACATACTCAGGCGAGATCAGCTTACCGTAATTATCACGGCAGATGAAGCCCTCAAATTCCTTTCGCTTGTTTCAGGTCAGCCTTAGTCGCAGCCATTTTCGGCTTTTGCGTTTTCGCCTTATATAGCCTGTTATCGGCTTTCTTTAGCTGTAACTTTGCTTTTTCGAGCTTGTACTGCTTTTTTGTTTTCAGGTGATTGTGAACACCCTTGACAGCATCAGTTGCCGTGCGGCCCATGAGGAACACACCACGGTGATAATCGTCAACCGCTTCACGGGTGTACTTCTGTTTGAGCTTGTTGCGGACTTCAAGTTGGGCAATATCCGATGTTTTCAGCCCGACAGTTTCCGCAGCGAGTGCTGTATCGACCGCTGTCTGACCTACATCGTGAACTGCAAAATTCACCGCACGGGCATTTGCCTTGAACAGCTTGCCCCTGACAGTTTTCGGCTGCCATGATTTTATCGACCTTGTGACCGAGGGTTTATCGCCCGTGATACGGTATTTTGCATGGTGCAGATGTTCTTTAACTGCGTGAACCTGACCTCGCTTGACGTCAGCGGCTTCAACACAGGAAAAGTTGCGGATATGAGTAATATGTTCTGCGGTTGCAAGAAACTGACCGCTTTGAACGTCTCCGGTTTTGATACATCAAATGTCACAAAGTTTAACTATATGTTCACTCGCTGCTCCAGCCTGAGCGAGCTGGATGTCAGCAGCTTTGACACATCAAATGCTACGGAAATGGCAGGTATGTTTGGACAATGCGAAAGTCTGACTGCGCTGGATGTCAGTTGCTTTGACACATCCCAAGTCACGGATATGGAGTACATGTTCGCCTTCTGCTTCGGTCTGACCGGGCTGGACGTCAGCAAATTTGATACATCCCAAGTCACGAATACGAGCAAAATGTTCGCCGGCTGCTCCGGCCTGACTGAGCTGAATCTCAGCAACTTTGATACCTCCAATGTCACGGATATGTATGAGATGTTTTTGGACTGCGCAGGCCTGACGAAGCTGGATGTCAGCAAACTGAAAACATCCAGTGTCACGAATATGGCACACATGTTTGAATACTGCTCCGGCCTGACTGAGCTGGATCTCAGCAACTTTGATACATCCAATGTCACGAATATGAGCAGCATGTTCGCAGGCTGCTCCAGACTGACGAAGCTGGATGTCAGCAAACTGAAAACATCCAATGTCACGAATATGTGTGATATGTTCCGTGGCTGCACCGGCCTGACAACGCTTGACCTCAGCAGCTTCAACACCGCAAATGTCATGTATACTTTCGGCATGTTCAATGACTGCTCCGCCCTGACAACGCTTGACCTCAGCAGCTTCAACATGGCAAATATCAATGATGACGATGATTTCAGCATGTTCAAAGGCTGCGACAATCTCATTACTCTTACCCTCGGCAAGGATTTCGGCGCCGTAACAGAAGGAATGACACTCCCGCAGGAGGATGCGCGTTGGTTTGTTGCTGGTAGCTTCGACAGGTTTGTCGGCGGCATCGGTGAATTTGCCGAGATCGCTGCACCCGCAAACCCGACCGCTTCCGTGACCTACGTGAAGCTTTACTGCTGCGGCGAGAGCGACACCTATTGGCGCTTTGATGAAGACACCAAGACGCTCAGTATTTTCGGCACTGGCGACATGGAAAACTATTCGTATATTCGTCCTGTGCCGTGGGGCGGCAAAAACATTGAGAAAGTGGTTATTGCGGACGGCGTCACCTCCGTCGGAGAAGAAGCATTCCACGGCTGCACCGGCCTGAATGACATCACCCTGCCGGACAGCGTGAAAGAGATTGGGGGCGCTGCATTCGAAGGCTGCACCGGCCTGACCGGCATTACCCTGCCGGACAGCCTGAAAGTGATCGGGTCAATTGCATTCTACGGCTGCGACAACCTGAGCAGCATCGAGATTCCTGCCGGTGCAGAGGATATCATCAATCCATCTCATGTGTTTGCAGGCTGCACATCGCTGACTGCGATCAATGTTGCAGCAGACAATCAAACCTATCTGAGCAAAGACGGCGTACTCTTCACCAAGGACGGCGAAACATTGCTCTGTTGCCCCGCAGGAAAGACCGGTTCCTATACTGTGCCCGCAGGCACAAAAGCGATTGAAGAAAATGCATTCAGTGACTCACAGATCACTGCAATCACGCTGCCGGACGGCCTTGAAAGCATCGGGGAGTCTGCGTTTGTTAACGCATCTTTCAAAAAGCTCGATATTCCTGATACCGTAACAACACTCGGCTATCAGTTCATGTCTGGTATTTCTGATGCAGATGTGATCGTTCCGGTCAGCTTTATCCCCAAGAACGACGATGAAAAAATGGCTTTTTGGGGAACAACCTATCTGACGATCCGGTATGTCGGCACAGAAGAACAGTGGAATGCGTTGGACGTGGATCTGAGCAATGCTGACAGCTCGACCATGACCTATGATTACCGCGAGGAATCCAATCTGGAATTCGCTGTCTCTCAGCCGGAAGATATGTCCTACACCGGCAAGGCACTGACGCCTGCGGTCACTGTTACATGCGGCGGCAAGACCGTTGACGCGAAAAACTACACAATTTCCTACAAAAACAACACGGATGTCGGCACGGCAAAGATGACCGTTGAGATCAGCACGGCCTATGCCGGCAGATATGCGGTCGAGATCGAGAAAACCTTTAAGATCACTGCTGTCGATGCAACCGCAGAAAGCCCGACCACAAAAAAGCTGACCTATACCGGCAAGGCGCAGGCTCTCGTCACGGCGGGTACAGTAAACGGCGGCACCATGCTTTACAGCCTTGACGGCAAGACATACAGCAAGGATATTCCGACAGCAACGAATGCCGGTGATTATACCGTGTATTATAAGGTTGATGCTGACAGCAATCATAACAGCATTGCTGCAAAGACCGTTAGTGTTACCATTGCAAAGGCGGATACTTCTGCAACCCCCCCGACCGCAAATGCGCTAACTTATAACGGTAAGGAGCAGGCACTTATCGCTGCGGGGACTGCAAACGGCGGCACCATGCTTTACAGCCTTGACGGCAAGACCTACAGCAAGGATATTCCGACAGCAACGAATGCCGGTGATTATACCGTGTATTATAAGGTTGATGCTGACAGCAATCATAACAGAATTGCTGCAAAGACTGTCAGCGTCTCCATTGCAAAGCGCGCTGTGACAATCACGGCAGATAATCAGAGCAGCGAATACGGCAAAACGCTGAATCAACTGACCTATCAGCTGACCGGTTCGGTTGCAGAGGGTGACGATCTGGGCATCAAGCTTTCGACCAAAGCAAATGCCAATACGCCGGGCAAGTCGGAGATCACAGTTTCTTACACGAAGAATGCGAATTACGATGTGAATGTGAAGAACGGCACATATACGGTCGGTGAAGCGCCTGTCACTACAAGCACAACCACGTCTACAAGTACGACTACGTCCACAAGCAGCACTTCTTCCACTACAACGACATCTGCCACAACAACTTCTACGACTAAGGCAACGACCGGTTCCACCACTACTTCGACGGTCAAGTCTACGACTGGTTCAACCGCAAAGGCAACGACTACCGGCTCGACCGCTAATACTACGACCGTTCCTGCCACCAAAGCGACAGCTACCAGTTCGACCACCAAGGCAACGACCGGTTTGACTACCAAGGCGACGGCTACCAGTTCGACCACCAAGGCAACGTCCGGTTCTACTACCAAGGCGACGACGATCAGCTCGACCACCAAGGCAACGTCCGGTTCTACTACCAAGGCGACGGCTACCAGTTCGACCACCAAGGCAACGACCGGTTCTACTACCAAGGCGACGGCTATCAGCTCGACCACCAAGGCAACGACCGATTCTACTACCAAGGCGACGACGATCAGTTCGACCACCAAGGCAACGACCGGTTCTACTACCAAGGCGACGTCCGGTTCTACTACCAAGA
>CAMKLV010000066.1:0-19394 GCA_946413695.1 uncultured Ruminococcus sp.
CTGTGATGTCATGCTGTCAATGCTCGATTGTCTTCGTGCTGTCAGGCTGTGATGTCATGCTGTCAATGCTCGATTGTCTTCGTGCTGTCAGGCTGTGATGTCATTCTGTCAACCCTAACTGTCCTTCATGTTGTCCTTTGTGGAAATATTCTCTGTCCATTGTCAAAACCTGAGGTGTCGAATTGCTGCTGTCGCGATCATGATGTTCTGCGTGATGTCAAGTGCCTGTCCGGACCATGTTGTCTTATCAGAAGCCGTGAAGATTGTGCGGGGATGATGCTGTGTTGAAGTTGAAGTGCTGCGACGATGTTTCGGAAACCGGCTTTGATACAAATTATTCAGCTGCAGGCGCTGCTGCCTGCTGTGCGGTGCCTGTGCCCGTTCCGGTACTGCCGGTGATATCGAGCAGCAGAGAAGAATCGCTGCCGCTGACTTTCGGCACGGCGCCGTCCCATTTTTCGAGCATCTTGTTCTGGAGCACCAGCTCCGTCAGCGACTTGTTCAGCAGATCGTTTGCGTCTGCCTGTGCCTGCGCCTTCTTGAGCGTTGCGTCTGCCTCTGCTTCGGCGGCAATGACCTTTTTCTTTGCCTCTGCCTCAGCGATGACGATTGCCTGCTCCTGCTCGGTTTTTGTCTTGAGGAGATTCTGCTCGGCGACCTGCTTCTGCTCGATCGCGGCATTGAACTCGGCGGAGAAATCAAAGTTCACAATGTTGAACTTCTCGATCTGGATGCCGTACTCGCTGACCTTGTTGCTGAGCGTTTCCTTGATCTGCTCGCCGACTGCGGTGCGCTCGGTGATGAGCTGCTCCGCGGTGTACTTTGCGGTGACCGATTTGACGCTCTCCTGCACGGCAGGCGTCAGCACAACGGCTTCGTAATCATTGCCGATGTTGCGGTAGATATGTGCGGATTCCGCCGAGGCGATGCGGTAGTTGACCGCGATCACGCTGTTGACGGTCTGCAGGTCCTTGGAGACGGCGGTCGCGTCGCCCTCAAACACCTGAATCTGGTTGCTCACATCAACAACCTCCTGCACGAACGGGGCTTTGAAGTGGAAGCCCTCGGCGAGGGTACGGTCGCTGACCTTGCCGAGCGTTACGATGACGCCGGTGTGTCCGGCGGGGACGCTCGCGGTCGCGGTCGCCAGCAGGATGATGCCTGCGGTCAAGCCGATTGCTGCACCGGCGATCTTGCCGGCAACGCCCTTTTTCTTTACAGTGTAGGTCTCATTGGTATTCATAAGTAACATCCTTTCGTGGGGCGGGCGCCGCGTCTCTGCGGTGTTTTTCCCTCCCGATGGTCTAATGATACCACGTTTCCGGACAATTTGCAAAGCCCGAGAAAATGCCGTAAAAATTTTAGGATGAATATTTCGGCAGTTTTCTCCGGATTGCTACGGATTCCTCACTTTTTCATATATGGTCATATTTTGCGAGGAACGAATCTATCACATCATAAAATATACGTATCTACTAAGAAAACTATTTCTTTTGAGGGTGGAAGCGTCTCGAAGATTCCGGATGCTATTATATGTTTTGACTAATTTGCGGCAATCACCTGTTTTGCAGCGCATTTCCTGCATATTCTGCAAGGCGCCTGCACCGCCTCGCCGCGATTCGGAACACATGCTCCAGAAAGCACAGACCGTGCCGCGCGCAGGCATTCTGCAAAAATCAGACGATCTTGCGCAGGCAAAAAGCAGCCGCCGGAAAGGACACCCCTCCGGCGGCTGCATGATATACAATCATATTAGTATTCCGCTTCGCGCAGCGCCCGGACGCTCAGCATCCGCGAGAGAAGGAACCCCAGCAGCATGCACAGCCCGAGCACCATTGTCCCGACAGAACGGTTTTCGGGGGAAAACCAGTAGAACCAGTCGATCACGCCGAACCCGAAAAACGGAAACAGCACATAGACCGGCAGCAGCAGCAGCGCCGCGATTCTGCCTGCCGCGATCCCGAAGCGGAATGTTACGGGCAGATAGACCGCAGGCATCAGCAGACAATGCGTTCCGAGCACGCCGAGCATGCAGAGGTCAATCGGGCTGTTCATATGCCGGATTTCATAATATAAATGTGCAGCCAGAAGCAGGCAGGTCAGGACAGCAGTCATGATATAGTAGAAATCCGCGTAGCTGCTGCGTTTCACAGGCATTGCCGGATACCAGCGGTCAAAATGCGAGACTGCGTCCCTGTTCAGCGAGAACAGCGGCAGCACCGCAATGACAAACGGCAGGATCATCTCTGCAAATTCAAAGTAACCCACATAACAGAACAAGCAAACCGCAAGCACAAACAGCAGCAGGCATATCCACTTTCCCTGCGTGTACCATTCTTTTGTCAGCATCGCGCGCATCAGAATCACTCCCCTGCAGACGGTTGTTTTTTCCGCTTCATACTGACGGCAAAACAGATCACCATGAGCAGAAACAGCGGCGCTGCCACAAGGAAAAGCATATCCTCTGCATGCCCGATGCAGAACTCGCAGTGGCATTGCGCGTTTTTGATTTCCAGCGCCGACGGCAGCCCGAAACATACCGCGAGCACACCGTTGAGGATACTCATGACGCCTGCGCAGCTTACACGCTGCATTTTCGCAGCAATCAGCTTTCCGATCAGCCCCGTGACAAGGACTGAGATTCCGCCGATCATCCCCCAGTTTACAAAAATCCGCAAAAGAAACTCCATGATAATCCCTCCTTAAAATGTCTGCGATGATTACGGATAATACGCCGCAAAGGTATCCAGATAGTATTCTGCCATGGTCAGCTTTTCGCCGCCCGCCAAGTCGAAATGTCCGGTCTCAGGTACCTTGCGCAGCACATCGCGCCGGCTTGTACGGATCTGCGTGATCATGCTGTCCTCCATGCGGTAGGCGAAAAAATACGGCTTTTCCGCTGCATAGTATCCGTTTGTCGAAGCCGTAAACGGCGCAATCGACGAATCGTCCGGCGTAACCGTCATGGTATCGCCCTCGATTCTGCCGTATCCGGTATAGTTTCCCTGCGGCAGCGGCGTATCCGCTTCGATCATCATTGTGTTCAGCAGATTATACATGTTTTTGGCTTCATTATTATGCTGAAACAGAAACTCCTTTGTCTGCTTGTTTTTGAATATGACCAGTCCTGTCCAGATCAGCGCGGCAGCCGCAGTCAGGATCAGCAGAAACAGGATTGTTTTCCGTCCGTGCTTTGCAGTTTTTTTCGTTGCGTCTTTCATATTGCACACCCCTTTTGTCAGAATTCACGTTTTTCGATCAGCCTGCGGGAAAGCAGCCATGAGACAGAGAACAGCACTGTCACAACCGGACCCGGCAGCAGCTCATACCATGAATAAGAGGCTGATACAGTCACCGCACCCTCTGTCGGCATCGTCAGGATTGCGACGAGGATCATCATCGGAAACGCCATCATATGCAGTACCAGCACAATCATTGCAGCAATCATACCGGCAATCCGCCCGAAGCGGAATGTCAGCGGCAGAAACACAGCGGGCATCAGCAGACAGAATGCCGTGAGAATTGAAAGATAATACAGTTTCAGTTCCATTTGATTCCGCAGCAGCATCAGCAGCGAAAACAGCAGCAGAATCACGGTCAGAAGCAGCACTGTCAGATAGTATGCATCTGCGATTGTGCGCCGCTTCACCGGCAGTGTCAGCCGATAGCTTTCAAAGCGGGATTGTGCATCTGCGGCAAAGAGCGGGCACGGGAGCACCGCGATCCCCATTGCTGCGAACGGAATCACGAATGCAGCTGACGATGAACCGGACAAGGACAGCATCAAAACAATCGCAGCAGCAATCAGAACCGGAATCCGGAGCGAATACAGATTCCGGAGCAGTAAGCCTTTCATAGGTATCCCCCTCAGAATTCGCGGCGTGTATAGAACCGGACCGACAGCATCCACGAGACTGCAAACAGCGCAAGCAGCACAGCCGCGCCGATGCCGCAGACCAAAACAGGCGGTGTTGTATTCAGTTCCTGCGGCAGATAAGGCAGCAGGATGCTCTGCATGTTGAACATGATAAATCCTGCTGTCACCAGACCGATCACGGCTAACATCGCCATGCGCGCCTTTGCCGTGCCGAGTTTGAAGTTCAGCGGATACAGCACCGCCGGAAACAGAAGGCACAGCGTGAGCGACGAGAACATGGCCGGCAGCGCTTCGTCAAAGGTCATCGCGCCGGTTTTCACGATCAGGAGCGACATCAGCAGCATGACCGCCGCGCCGAACACGGTCAGGAGCAGTGTCATGATGTACTTTGATGAAACGATCATGCGGCGATTGAACGGCAGCCCGAATACATAGCGATCCCAGTGACTGGTTTCGTCCATCGTCATCAGCGAGATCGGCGTCATCGCGAACATCACACCGATATATGTCAGGAAAAACGGATTTTTCAGCAGAACGCCCAGCAGGATGAACAGCGGGATAAAGAGTCCTGTCGGGGAGGTGAGCAGCATGTAGAATTCTTTTGTCAGTAAGCCTTTCATGATGAGTTCCTTTCTAGAATGAACGCCTGCGGAATCCGCGGCGGGCAAGCAGCCATGAGAGCAGCGTCAGCACGGCATAGCCTGCAAGTGTACAGAGAATGATGCGGCTTTTATCCGCTTCCAGAATTTTGTTGAGTGCCGCAACCGCGGATACATGCTCCCGAATCTGCGGGAACAGCCGGATCAGCGCGATAATCGGATAGTAAAACGGGATGTATGCAGGATCGGGAAACGAAATCGCTGCCGAGAACACGCCTGCAAAGAGGATCACCAGTGTCATCATCAGGACATTTGTTTTCCGTGCGCCGAAGCGGAAGCTGAACGGATAATACAGCGCGGGCATCACGATGCTGGGCATCACGGCGCCGGTCACCCATGCCGCCGCTGAGACTGCATCCGGAAACTCCGGCGTCAGCGCGATCAGCACGCCCGCACCGATGCACAGCGCCGAAATCAACGTCAGCAGCAGCGAGACCAGATATTTTTCCGCGACAATCGTGCTGCGCGCATAGGGCATGGTCATCTGCCGGATATCCCAGCGGCTGATTTCGTCATTCTGGAGATATGCCAGCGGCAGCACGCCGAGATACACCGCGATAAATGTCAGCAGATACGGAAGTTTCAGGATCGTGCCGCAGAGCAGCATTGCCATGACGGCGAACAGATGAAACGGCTGACACAGATCGCAGAAGTCCTTGTAAAGCAACCCTTTCACAGGTCACTCCCCCTTTGCCATGTAGACAAACAGCTCCTCAATTGTCACCGGCCGGACATCGAATGTCTGCGGCACAAGCGTGCGGTCTACGATTGCCTCGGCGCCGTATTTTGTAATTTTCTTGCCCTTGACCGCATCCGGCACAAGTTCCCCGAGCTTTTCTTCTGTTGTCTGCAGGAAGCCGTACTGCTCAAGCAGGCGGTCTTTCTCCTCGCAGAGCATCATCTTGCCCTTGTGGATAAACGCAATATAATCACAGATTTTTTCAAGGTCGCTGACTATGTGCGACGAAATCAGAATCGCGTGATCGTCCTCGCGCGTGAAGTCATTGAGAATTTCCAGCAGCTCCTCGCGCACCAGCGGATCCAGTCCGGCAGTCGGTTCGTCGAGGATCAGCAGCTTTGCCTGATGCGAAAGCGCAATTGCAAGCCCCAGCTTCATTTTCATGCCCTTGGAGAAGGTCTTGAACTTTTTGTTCTCCGGCAGATTGAACTTTTTGAGGTAATCCGCATAGACATCGCTCTGCCAGCTGCGGAACGAGTTTTGCATGATCTTTCCGATCTGCCTGGTGTTGAGTCCTTCCGGCAGCCCGATCTCATCGAGCACAACACCGATCTCATTGCGCTGCTCCGCGGAAATCTCCTGCCCGAGCAGCCTGATCGTGCCGGAATCGGGGCGGTTCATTTCGAGCATCGCCTTGATCGTTGTGGTTTTGCCGGCGCCGTTTTCACCGATCAGCCCGAGAATGCAGCCCTGCGGCAGTTCCAGCGAGAGCGGACCGAGCGTAAAGCCTTTGTAGTTTTTGGTGAGATTGTTGATTTCAATTGCATTCATGATGAAGCTCCTTTCAGGTCAGTCATCCAGCAGTTCAAACAGGTCGATGATATCCTGTTTTGTCATGCCGCAGGCGGCGGCAAGCTGCCGGACTTCGAGCAGATGATTTTCGATTTGTTTCAGATGTTCCTCGCGCAGCAGTTCGGTGTTTTTCGGGGCGACAAAGCAGCCCTTTGCCGGAACGGTATAGAGGAAGCCCTCGCGTTCCAGTTCATCGTAGGCGCGCTTGGTCGTCACGACGCTGATGCGCAGATCTTTTGCGAGATTCCGGATCGACGGCAGCGGATCGTTCTCGTTGAGCTCGCCGCTGATAATGAGCGCTTTGATCTGGGTATAGATCTGGTCATAGATCGGGGCGCCGCTTTTGTTGTCGATAAACAGATTCATACTCTCACCTCGTTCTGTTCGACTGTTCATGTACAGTATACACAGTTAGCACAGATTTGTCAATAGCTCAGAGAAATATTTATATTTTAACATTCGAGAGCATGCAAATGATACGGCGGGCGGCGGCGCCCTCAGGTCTTCATAAATCTTTCATCTCCGGCAGCGCCGCAGATTTCCAAAAACGCTTGCATTTTCATACAAATTCTGCTATAATATAATCTGTATAGGTTTATCCATATTTCCACAAAAAGGAGGACTCCGCACTTGGATTCTTCATATGATATCATCGCGGCGCTCAGCGATCTGCGCGGCATTTCCGGCAGAGAAGATGCCGTCGGCAATGCTGTTGCAGAGTGCATCCGCCCCTATGCCCCCGATGCACAGTTCCGCAGCGGCAATATCATCGCGCACATCGGGCAGGATGCCGCAAAACCCACGCTGATGCTTTGCGCACATCTCGATCAGGTCGGCTTTCTTGTCACCGATATCACCCCCGACGGCTTTCTCCGCATCGGGTCTGTCGGCGGCATTGATCACCGCCTGCTGCTCGGTCAGCCTGTCACGGTGAACGGCAGCGAAACGCTCTCCGGCGTGATCTCGATCCTGCCGCCGCACCTCACAAAGGGCGAGCAGGCTGTTCCGGAGGATGCACAGCTCTGCGTCGATCTCGGCTTTGATTCTGCTGAGGCGCTGCGCGGCAAAGTCTCGCGCGGCGACGCCGTCTATTACGCGACCGCCTGCAAACCGCTGCAGGGCTCGCGCATGACCGGTTCCGCACTCGATGACCGCTGCGGCGCTGCCTGCCTGATCCTTGCCGCAGAACAGATCAGCCGCATGGACGATCTGCCCTGCAATGTGACGTTCGCATTCGTCGGGCAGGAGGAGCGAAGCGGTCACCGCGGCGCAAAGCTCGCCGGATTCTCCGAATCGCCGGATTACGCCATCGCCGTCGATGTGACCTTCGGGCTTGCACACGGCGAGGATCCGCAGGAGACCTTCCCGCTCGGCGGCGGCCCTGCAATCGGGATTTCTGCGGTGCTCGATCCCGCACTCTCCGAGGCGCTGACCGATACCGCAAAAGAACTGAAAATCCCCTATCAGCTTGAAATTATGCCCGAATCCACCGGCACGGATGCCGACGCACTCGCGCTCGCACCGAACGGCGCACGGGCAGGCACGGTCTCGATTCCGCTGCGCTATATGCACACGCCGGTCGAGGTCATTGACATCCGCGACGTTGAACTGAGCGCACAGCTCCTCGCGGCATTTGCAGGGAGGTGCGGCAGAGCATGAACCGGAACGAACTCAAAACCCTCTGCGGACTCTGCGGCACATCCGGCAGAGAACACGCAGTCCGCGATTATATCCTCAGCGAACTCAGCAAATGCAGTCTGCCGGAGGGCGCCGTAAAGGTTGACCGTCTCGGCAATGTGCTTGTGCACAAAAAGGGCGCATCTGCTACAAAACGAAAGGTGCTCTACTCTGCGCATATCGATGAGGTCGCGCTGATGGTCACCTATATCTATGAGGACGGCGCACTCGCCTTTGACATGGTCGGCGGCATCAATGCGGCGGCTGTGATCGGACGGCAGGTGCAGATCGGCAGAGACCGGATCAACGGCGTGATCGGCTGCAAGCCCGTCCACCTGCTCTCGAAGGATGAACGTGCAAAGCCCGCGGATATGCACAGCCTTTACTGCGATATCGGCACCGGCTCCAGGGCGGAGACCGAACAGCTCGTCCGCCCCGGTGACATCATCTATTTCTGCGATGATACGATAGATTTCGGCGGCGATTCCCTGCGTGCCAAAGCAATCGACGACCGCTTCGGCTGCCTCGTGCTGCTCGATATGATCCGCAGCGACCTGCCCTATGATACCGATTTTTCATTCGTGGTGCAGGAGGAGGTCGGGCTGCGCGGTTCCGGTGTTGCGGCGGCGCAAATGGATCCGGACATCGCAGTGATCTTTGAGGCGACCACCGCCGCGGATATCGCGGGCTCTGTCGGCTCCGACCGCTGCTGCGAGCTCGGCAGGGGCGCTGTGATCTCCTTTGCAGACGGAAGAACGATCTATGACAAGGCGCTCTATGATCTCGCGGTCAGCATTTGCGAACAAAACGGCATCGGCTGGCAAACAAAGACCAGAATCGCGGGCGGCAACGATGCCGGTGCGATCCAGTCCGCCGGACACGGTGCAAGGGTGCTCGCGGTCAGCGTGCCGTGCAGATATCTGCATGCGCCCTGCTCCGTCATCCGGTACGCAGACGCGGAATGCTGCGAAAAGCTCGCATATGCGCTGATATCTGCATTACAGGAGGCGCCGCTTTGATTACCGAACTGAAACGTCAGACCGAAATCGACCGGCGCTCGCTTGCCGGCTGTCATTACGGTCGCAAGATTCTCTGCAATCTGGTCGCATACGGCACAAAATACAGCTTCTGCAGGTTTTTCCGCATCCGCTCGCACGATAAGGTCGCGTGGATGATGCTGCAGAACAGCACGCTGCTCATCAGCTCGCAGGCAGATTTCACAAACGATGACGAAGCACATGAGGAGCTTTCGGTTTTCATCCGGATGCACCAGCCGTTCCGCGTGGAGGGCGCGCAGTCGCTGCTCTCCGGGCTCAAACTCGGCAGCTATCAGACGCTTCACCGCTCTGTGTTCCGGCTGGAACCGGGCGGCATCTCGCCGCTGTTTGATCCGGAGCAGGTCAACCGCGCCCCGAAGCTCGACGATGTCTACGAAATCCTCGCGGAGGGCTTTCCGAACCTCATCGCCTATGATCTCTGGCTGACCGACACCTCGCATATGGTGCGGCGCGGTCTGCGGCAGTGCTTCACCTATTTCAATGTCACCGCAGCAACCGCGATCTACGATTACGGCGATCAGGTGCTGATCGGGCAGGTGGCGACAAAGGTCGCGGCGCGCGGCAAGGGCTATGCGCGGGATTTTCTGCACTGGATCGCGAATGATCTCGAGGCACGCGGCAAGACCGGCATCCTCTATGCGCTGGATATCCGCAAGAGCTTCTATGAGGAGATCGGCTTCACGCTGCTGGAATCGGAATTTGTCTGGGAGCGCATCCACGATGCAGAGCCGGACGGCGGCAAGGGTGTGCTGTAAATCAGTGGTTAGAAAATTCTAGTTCGAACAAATGGTTTGAATGGCGCCCATATCAAAAGTTTCGCTCAAGCCTTTTCAAAGGCTTGCGGGTCGAGGGCAGAGCCCTCGTCGATCATGGTTTGCCTGCAAACCATTGCGCAGATGATCGAAACTCCCCCGGCGTTCAAGCGTTCGCAGGCTTGGGTGCCTGCAAGTGAGGCACCCATTCAAAATAGCATCGCGAAGCGATACCTTATTCATTTCAACCATTCTTAACCACCTTTTTCTTAAGAGAATCCACCTAAAACTTTATCAGCCTTAAAAAATAAAGGAAATAGAAAAGCGCGGTGATCTTCCGCTCTCCGGAATAGGCGCCGCACTTCGGTATACAATATAAGGAGAAGATATGCATTCGGTTTTTGATTTTGACAAGCGGCTGCTCGCAGCGGCAAAGGCTGCAGAGGACGCCGCAAAACCGCAGTTTGAGGAGATCGACAACATCTCCCAGCACGGCAGCGCAAAGGTGCTGCGTGCATTTCAGGCAAACAAGGTCTCTGCCGCCTGCTTTGCGGGTGCAAACGGCTACGGCTATGACGATGTCGGGCGCGACACGCTGGACAAAGTCTGGGCAGAGGTGTTCCATACAGAGGATGCGCTCGTGCGGCATCATTTCGTCTCCGGCACACACGCGCTTTCGACGGCGCTGTTCGGCGTCCTGCGCACCGGCGATAAAATGGTCTCCGTCACCGGCAGCCCCTATGATACGCTCGAGGAGGTCATCGGCATCCGCGGAAAGGGCAACGGCTCGCTCGCGGATTACGGCATCACCTACGGGCAGGTCGATCTGAAGGCGGACGGCACCCCCGATTATGACGCGATCCCCGAAGCCGTCAGGGGCGCAAAGGTTGTCTATCTGCAGCGTTCGCGCGGCTACTCGCTGCGTCCGGCGCTGACGGTCAGCGATATCCGCAGAATCGTTGAGCTTGCGCGGACAACCAATCCGGACGCGATCGTTATGGTCGATAACTGCTACGGCGAATTCGTCGAATATGACGAGCCGACCGATGCAGGCGCCGATCTCATCATCGGCTCGCTGATCAAGAATCCCGGCGGCGGCATCGCAGAGACCGGCGGCTATATCGCCGGAAAGGCTGCGCTTGTCGAGCAGTGCGCCTACCGCCTGACATGCGTCGGCATGGGCAAGGAGGTCGGCTGCTCGCTGAATCAGTGCCGCTCGATGTATCTCGGTCTGTTCATGGCGCCTGAGGTTGTAGCAAATGCACGTAAAACCGGCACTTTTGCAGCATCGCTGTTCCGTTCGCTCGGCTTTGAGTGTCTGCCCGCCGCAGGACAGACCGCCGGTGATATCATCACCGTGCTCGCACTGCGCTCCCCCGCTGCAATGGAGGCGTTCTGCGCAGGCATTCAGGCGGGTTCTCCTGTTGATTCCTATGTCACGCCCGAGGCGTGGGACATGCCCGGCTACGAGAGCAAGGTCATCATGGCTGCCGGAACATTCACCGGCGGCGCTTCGATCGAGCTTTCCGCAGACGGTCCGATGCGCGACCCGTTTGCAGTGTATCTGCAGGGCGGCATCACCTACGGCAGCGGCAAGCTCGGCATCCTGACGGCGGCACAGTCCATGCTGGACCGCGGTCTCATCACATTCTGAACCTCATGAAAGAAAGGAAGTTTTGACAATGGCAGATCACGATAAAACCGGCGAGCTCTCGATCAACAACTACTTTGATGAAGGTCTTGCGGACGGCACCGAGCCGAACAATCCCTTCGAGGTTCTGGAACCGGAGGAGCCGAAGAAAAAGAAAAAAACTGTCAGCAGCAAGCGCAGCCGCCGCCCCGGACACAAGCGCGTTCTTGTGGTGCTGTGCGTGATTCTCGTTCTGATTCTTGCGGCTGTGATTTTCTTCTTCATCCAGCACCGCCGCAATGACGGTCAGCGCTACGCCAGGAAGTTCTCGGAGAACATCGGCAAGCAGATCACCTCGGCGCAGAAGGCTGCCGGCATCACGCCGAAGCAGCGCTCGGATTATGCAACGCTCAACAGCCTCTATTCCTCGTATCAGGGCATTGCAGAGAGCAGCAAAAGCTGCCGTATTCAGGGCGTCAAAATGCCGGAATGGGCGATCTTCCTCAACACCGATGCCGAGGAGCTGACGAACGTCACCTACTATAACTATGACCTGCTGGAGAAAAATGTCTTCGGCACCGAGCGCAAGGCGTATATCGACCACCAGTCGATCAAGCCGGGCGCCACGCTCGAGACCGTCGAGCAGACGCTTGATCTCGTTCCCTACCGCATCCAGTATCTGCAGGGCAAGACCGAGCTGCGCGAATACCGCTACTGCTACAAGGACGGCAACTCCGACGAGATCGCTTCTTATGTCATCACCGCACTTTGGGATGAAAACGGCGTATTAACTGATATTTCGCAGACCAAGCGCAACTATATCGGCACGCTGCTCGCGAGCCCCGAAGCATAACGTTTATTCAACTGAAATCCGCGTAAACAACCTGTCCGGTTTTGTCGAAACCGCCGAAAAACATTACAAAAATGCTACAATTTGAAAGCAAATCGGTGCAATCATCGGAAAATCATTGACAGAACGCCGGATTCCTGATAAAATGTAAACTGGATTGTCAGAATAGTCTTCCTGCGCAGGACAATTATATGTTCATTGAAGGATGCGCAGGGTTGGGAAGGAGTTTATGCAATGAGCGATCTGAAGCTCTGCTTTGGCTGCATGGAGCCGCTGGGCAGCGATGAGACGGTCTGCGCGCGCTGCGGATACGATCAGCACAGCACCTGTCTCTCGAATTACCTCAAGCCCGGCACAGTGCTGCATGAGCGCTTTCTGGTCGGAAAAATGCTCGCCGCGAACGGCGAAGGCGTCACATATATCGGCTATGATTCCTCAGTGGACTGCAAGGTCCTGATCCGCGAATATTTCCCCGAGCGCCTTTGCAGCCGCGTGCAGAACAGCACGGCGATCAATGTCAATTATGAGCATCTTGCGCAGTATAAAGCACTCATGGCCGAATATACCGAGCTGAACAAGGCACTTGCCCGTCTGCGGAATCTCAGCCACCTGAATCCCGCGCTCGATATGTTCGCCGAGAACAACACCACCTATGCAGTCTATGAATATCTCGAGGGCAGCACGCTCCTCGATTACCTCAAGGAAAACGCCGGAGAGCTGAGCTGGAACACCGTCCGCCGGATCTTTCCGCCGCTGTTCACAACCCTCAGCCTGCTCCATAACGCAGGCGTTCTGCACCGCGGTCTGAGCCCCGAAACGATCTTTGTCACCGACAAAGGCGAAATCAAGCTGATGGGCTTCTGCATCTCCGCCGTGCGCACGAACGATACCGAGCTCGATGCAGAGCTCTTTGACGGCTACGCTGCCCCCGAGCAGTATTTTGCCGATCGGCAGCAGGGCACATGGACCGATGTCTACGGCATCTGCGCCGTGCTTTACCGCATCCTCACCGGCTGCAGAGCGACCGATGCAATGTCGCGGCAGGATTATGACATTCTTGTCCCGCCGAGTGAGCTGAATCCGAAGATTCCGGAGAATGTCTCCGAGGGCATCATGAAGGGTCTGCTGCTTGACGGCAGCATGCGCGTCCGCACGATTACCGATCTCGTCACGCTCCTGTTTGATACGGAGCCTGTCACGGAGCAGGAACCGCATCCGGCAGATGCGTTCACCGATCCGCTGCCGGCATCCAAGGGCTCAACTGCCGTGTTCCATCCGCAGACGCACCACACCGCGGAGCACCAGAATATCAGCCACAGCCAGAATCACAGCCAGAATCACAGCCAGCCGCAGAGACGGCCGCAGCAGCGTCCGCAGAACGGAAACGGTCAGAACCGCAGCGGTCAGAGCCGCAATCCGCAGCAGCGCAGACCCGCAAATGCAAACGGTCAGCGCCGCCCGCAGCAGTCTCAGCAGCGCAGCAGCAGCGGCTCCAGACCGCGTCAGGCTGCCGCCGCACATACCAATCACCCGCAGACCCGCCGCCCTGCCGCAGCCGCAGCTGCCGCTGCACACAACCGCAAGGCTGAGGAGGCAACGGTCTTTGAGCGCATCCGCGCACCGCTGTTCATCGCAATCCTGTTCTTTGCGATCCTGACGCTAGTTGTCTGGGCAATTGTAAAGGTGCTGAGCGGTTTCGGCAACGGCAATGACACGCTGTTCAAGGATAAGAACAGCTCTGTTTCCGATAACATCATCCCCGCGCAGACCGATGAGCCCTCGCCGGATGAGCATCCGGATTTTGTTGTGCCGGATCTCGTCGGCAAGAGCTACTCGATCAAAAAGGAGGAGATGGATTCCTACGGCTACCTCAAGCTGGATCCGGAATTCGTCTTCCGCGAGGATCACCCGAAGGACATGATCTATGAGCAGGAGATCGAGCCGGGCACGCTGGTTGTCACCGGCAGCACGCTGAAGGTCAAGGTCAGCCTCGGCACCTCGAATCTCGTCATCCCGACCTTTAAGGATATGCAGCTCAAGAGCTATCTGAAAGTGCTCGAGGATATGGGTCTTGCAGAGGCAATCGACGGCGGCGGAAACAACAATATCACGCCGAATGCGCCGAACGGTCTCTACTGGAGCTATCAGTCCAAGCTGACAACCGCCGCGCAGACCACCTCGCCCGAGACCGTCACCACCACCAAGGACGGCAAAACCCATATCGTCAAGTATATCTCCAAGGTGGATTACAACTATCAGAACGGCTATGTCTGCGCCGTCGAGCCGGAGCCGGGTACACCGTTCAATGCGCTCGATGACTACGAAATCACCGTGTATTATGCGTATAATCCGGTTTATGTTCAGGTCACCGGCATGACCCAGAACGGCACCACCGCAACCGGTACGAAGAATACCAAAATCACCGGCACCACATCTTCCTCCAAGACAACGGCGAAGCTCCCTGACGGCACGGAAGTCACCGGACAGCAGACCAAAGCACAGGAACAACAGACCGATGCACCGCCGAAGGCAACCGATCCGCCGCCTCCGGTTGTGACTGATCCGCCTGCGACGAATCCGCCGCCGCCTCCGGTTGTCACCGATCCGCCCGCACCGCCGCCGGATAATCCGCCTGCGGAAAACAACGAAGGCTGATCGCAGAATCAGGAGCAATACCAAAATCAACACCGCGAAGCAGAAAATGTTTCGCGGTGTTTTTCGGCGGTATCGCTTCGCGATGATTTGTAATGTGGACTCCGTCCTCAGACCCCATTTTATGTAAAGTACCGGTCAAGCTGATTTGACGTTCCGGCTGTATGAAACCCGTATAAATGCATATACTATCAGCAAAACCAATCAAGGGAGATGCTGATATGAAAGAAGCAGGCAGTCTCATCCGGCTGCGCAGACCGCCCTCCGTGACAGCGTGGAGCAGTACCGTCGGGCAGAAGGAGGCGGAAGGTCCGCTCGGGGATTGCTTTGATATCGCCGAGCCGGACAGCCGATTCGGTCAGACCACATGGGAGCAGGCAGAAAGCGAACTGCAGCGCCGCACATTGCACAGGCTGCTCGAAAAAGCACGCATCAGCGCGGAAGATGTGAGCTGTCTGTTCGCCGGTGACCTCATCAACCAGTGCACCAGCTCGACCTATGCGCTGCGGCATCTCGATATCCCCTATTACGGCATTTTCGGCGCATGCTCGACCTTTGCCGAGGGGATTCAGCTTGCAGCGGCGATGGTCACCGGCATGGAGCTGCCGCGCTGTGCCGTCCTGACATCTTCGCACTTCTCAAGCGCCGAGCGGCAGTTCCGCTTTCCGCTCGCATACGGCGGGCAGCGCACCCCGAATGCACAGTGGACATGCACCGCGGCAGGCGCCGTGCTGCTCGCCCCGACCGCTGCGCCGCCCTATGTCCGCGGCATCTGTGCGGGCAGAATCCGCGATCTCGGCATCACCGATGCGAGCAATATGGGCGCGGCTATGGCGCCTGCCGCCGCGGATACAATCGCGCGGTATCTCTCCGCGACGCGCACCCGTCCTGCGGATTATGACGCCATTGTGACCGGCGATCTCGGGATCGTCGGCAGCAGGCTGCTGATCCGGCTGATGGAGCAGAACGGCTATGAGCTGCGCGGTGTGCATCAGGACTGCGGCGTCATGATGTTTGACCAGAACCGGCAGGATACCCACGCAGGCGGTTCAGGCTGCGGCTGTTCGGCAAGCATCATCTGCGGATATTTTCTGCCGCGGCTGCAATCCGGTGAACTGCATAATGTCCTCTATGCGGCGACCGGCGCGCTGCTCTCCCCGATGCTCTGTCAGCAGGGCGAGAGCATTCCGGGAATCTGCCACGTTGTGCATCTTTCGCATGAATCGGGAAAGGAGCAGGCATCATGAACTATGTGTGGGCATTTGTGATCGGCGGGCTGCTCTGCGTGATCGGGCAGCTTTTGATTGATGACACCAAGCTGACACCGGCGCGCATTCTCGTCGGATATGTGGTCGCGGGCGTGACGCTCGGCGGTCTCGGGGTCTATCCGCATCTGGTGGAGCTGGCAGGCGCGGGCGCGACCGTGCCGCTCTCAGGATTCGGCAATCTGCTTGCGCAGGGCATCCGCGAACAGGTCGATGCAAACGGGCTGCTCGGCATCCTGACAGGCGGGCTGCAGGCGGCATCCGGCGGCATTACGGCAGCGCTCCTGTTCGGATTGCTCACCGCCGTCCTCTTTCGCACCCCAGCGAGGGAGTAGCGGTGTCTCCGACGGATTGATAATGAGGGCTTCGCCCTCAAACTCCCACCAGAGGGATACTATCCCTCTGGACTCCCATTTTGATAAGATTAGAACAAAGCCGCTCCTGTTTTCGTAAACGGGAGCGGTTACGCATAACGCCTCCGAAGCACGGAACTCCCCCGGTGTTCAATTGAATCGTTCGGAACCACATTTTTCTAAAAGAATCCGCCTAAAACTTTATCAGCCAAAATTAACAAGCCGCTCCGGAAAACGTGGCGGCTCTCTGTTTGCAGGAAAAAAGATAAAAATATGACATAAACAGCTGGTTCATGCAAGGTTTGTAAACAATCTGCGAAAATGCCGCGGAAACCTCTTGCTTTTTGTCCTGATATATGTTAGAATAAAAGTGTCTGATTTTCAGGCAAGGTCACTTTACATTCAGGAGGAAAGAGTATGAAATACGGATATTTTGATCTCGAACACAAAGAATACGTGATCACCCGTCCCGACACGCCTTCCGCGTGGTCGAATTATCTCGGTGATCCGGAATACGGCGCAATCATCACGAACAACGCAGCCGGCTACAGCTTCGTCAAATCCGGAGCAAACGGCAGAATCGGCAGATTCCGCTTCAACTCCATGATGGCACTCCCCGGCAGATATATCTACCTGACCGATAAAGAAAACAAGGACTTCTGGTCTGCATCGTGGCAGCCGGTCGGCAAGCCGCTTGATCAGTACAAGTGCGTCTGCCGTCACGGCACCGCGTATACCGTCCTGACCGCTGAATATGCGGGTATCAAGACTGAAACCACATACTACGTGCCGGATACCTACGAGGTCTGGCAGTGCAAGATTACGAACAACTCCGACCGCCCGCGCAAGCTCTCCGTGACGGGCTTCATCGAGTTCACCAACGAAAGCAATTATCAGCAGGATCAGGTCAACCTGCAGTACACGCTGTTTATCTCGCGGACAAGCTTCGAGGGCGGCAACCGTATCATCGAGCACATCAACGAGAACAGCGGCAGAGATGCATCCGGCTCGAACCATAAGGAGCGCTTCTTCGGCGTCGCAGGCGCAAAGGCTGCAACCGCTAACGGCGACCTCACCGCCTTCATCGGACCGTACCGCACCTACTCCAACCCGATCGCTGTCGAAAACGGCAAGTGCGACGGCACGATGAACTATAACAGCAACGCCTGCGGTGCGCTGCAGTCTGATATCGAGCTCGCACCGGGCGAGACCAGAACCGTTATCTATGTATTCGGTCAGCGCAACTCCGCTGAGGCGGCTGAAATCCTCAAGAAGTATGAGGATGTTGCAGTCGCAGACAAGGAGATCGAGAATCTCCGTGCATACTGGCATGAGCAGCTCTCGCACTTCGAGGTCGAGACGCCTTCTGACGAGTTCAACAACATGATCAACGTCTGGAACGCATATCAGTGCTTCATTACGTCGATCTGGAGCCGCGCGGCATCGCTGATCTACTGCGGCGAGCGCAACGGTTACGGCTACCGCGACACCGTGCAGGATATTCAGGGCATCATCCACCTCAATCCGGAAATGGCGCTCGAAAAGATCCGCTTTATGCTCTCTGCACAGGTCGATAACGGCGGCGGTCTGCCGCTGGTCAAGTTCAACCACAACGCCGGTCACGAGAACACGCCGGATGATCCGGAATACGTCAAGGAGACCGGTCACCCCTCCTATCGCGCGGACGATGCGCTCTGGCTGTTCCCGACCATCGTCAAGTACATCGGCGAATCGGGCAATCAGGCATTCCTCGATGAGGTCATCGTCTATGCAAACGGCGGCGAGGACAGCGTTTACAATCACCTGAAGCGCGCGATCAACTTCTCGATGGAGCGTCTCGGTGCGCATCATATGCCTGCCGGTCTGCATGCGGACTGGAATGACTGCCTGCGTCTCGGCGCAAAGGGCGAATCGACATTCGTCGCATTCCAGCTCTATTACGCGATCCGCGAGATGATGGAGATGGCAAAGGCAAAGAATGACACCGAATATCTTGCATATCTCGAAAAGACGCAGGCAGCACTGACAGAGGCACTCGAAAAATGCTGGGATGAGGACCGCTTCATCCGCGGCATCCGCGAGGACGGCACAATCGTCGGCGCAAAGAAGGATCCCGAAGCAAACATGTGGCTGAATCCGCAGAGCTGGTCGGTGATCTCCCGCTTTGCATCGCCGGAGCAGGCAGAAAAGGCAATGGAGAGCGTCCACAGGATCCTCAACACGCCTTACGGCGCAAAGCTGCTTGAGCCGCCCTATGTCGATCATTACTTTGACGGCGCACTCATGCACATCTTCAATCCGGATACCAAGGAAAACGGCGGTATCTTCTCGCAGTCGCAGGGCTGGCTGATTCTGGCGGAATCGCTGCTCGGCCACGGCGACAGAGCATTTGAATACTTCATGGAGAGCTCCCCTGCTGCAATGAATGACAAGGCGGAAATCCGCGTAATGGAGCCGTATGTTCACGGTCAGTTCACCGAGAGCACGCGCTCGCCGTTCGCAGGACGTTCGCACGTTCACTGGCTGACCGGCACCGCATCGACTGTCATGGTCGGCTGCGTTGAGGGTATCTGCGGCATGCGCACCGAGCTGAACGGTCTGCGCATTGATCCGTCGATTCCGGCAGCATGGGACGGCTTTAAGATCCACAAGGCATTCCGCGGCAAGAAGCTGAACATCAATATTCAGAATCCGAAGCATGTTCAGTGCGGTGTCAAGTCGATGACCGTCAACGGCAAGCAGATTGAGGGCAATTTCCTGCCGGCAGATCAGCTCGCAGATGTCACCGAGATCGAGATTACGCTCGGCTAAGCGTCAAATATCATGAAAGCGTGATGCGCTCTGAGAACACCAGAGCGCGTCACGCTTTTTCTTTCATATGTATTATAATAAAATGAAAACTCCCACACATCGCTGCATGGGAGTTAAATGGTAGCGGGAAAAGCCCGCTCAAATGGGCCATCAGGGACTCGAACCCGGGACCAACCGGTTATGAGCCGGGAGCTCTAACCAACTGAGCTAATGGCCCTCTGAATATAACAAAACCCAGAGCGCAAACTCTGGGTTTTGGTGCCGGCATCGATCTATCTT
>CAMKLV010000067.1:0-19335 GCA_946413695.1 uncultured Ruminococcus sp.
TCTGCGGAGTTTGCAACGGACAACCGCAGGGCATGTGTCTGATTTTTGGACAGGGCAGGGGCATTGTCCGGTTTTTGGGCATTTTACGCAATTTGCCTAACGAACTGAATGAGAAATGAGAAACTAGAAATTGCGGTATGGGGTTATCTCCGATAGATTGTGAAAGGGACGTTGCCCCAGGCTCCTATGAAATGGCTGACACCCTTTGGAATTTCACAACAACAAAAATTTCGGACATGCACATTTTATATAAACGATGAGGGGTCTGGGGGAATCATTCCCCCAGCGGGGTTTGGGGCAGAGCCCCATTAAAAATCCGTCGGAGACACCTTATAAAATAAACCGCGGAATCAGCGATGAACTGACTCCGCGGCGTGCGCGTTATTCAAATGTATTGACGTCGATATCGGGGGGCGCGTCGATCTCCTCGCCGACATATTTTCCGTTTTTCTTCCGCTGCTTGACGCATTCCGTCAGCAGATATTCGATCTGCCCGTTGACGGACCGGAAATCATCCTCAGCCCATGCGGCAATGGCGTTATAGAGCTTTTCGGAGAGCCGCAGCGGGATTTGCTTTTTCGCCGCCATCAGTAGAGGCTGCCGGAATTGACCACCGGCTGGGCGTCATGGTTGCCGCAGAGCACAACCAGCAGATTGGAAACCATTGCCGCCTTGCGCTCCTCATCCAGCTCAACGGTGTTGTTTTCGCTGAGTCTGTCAAGCGCCATTTCCACCATGCCGACTGCGCCGTCCACGATCATCTTTCTCGCGTCGATGATCGCGGATGCCTGCTGACGCTGCAGCATTACGGCTGCGATCTCCGGTGCATATGCGAGATAGGTGATGCGTGCCTCAATGATCTCGATGCCCGCGTTTTCGACCTTTGCCTGAATCTCATCGCGGATTCTTGCTGCAACAACTTCGCTGGAACCGCGCAGGCTGCCCTCATCCGCGATGCCGTCACCGGTTGTATCGACATTCGGTGCAACGTCATAGGGATAGAGGCGGACGATGTTGCGCAGCGCCGTATCGCACTGCAGCGAGAGATACTCCTTGTAGTTATCGACATTGAACACCGCCTGTGCCGTATCGACCACGCGCCAGATCACCGCGATGCCGATCTCGACAGGGTTGCCGAGGCAGTCATTGATCTTCTGACGGTTGTTGTTCAGCGTCATCATCTTGAGCGAGATTTTTTTGTCCGGGATATTCACCGAGAGATTGGTGACAACGCTTTCCGCTGTCGATGCGCTGAGCACGGAGGTCGGAGAGACGTCACCGCTCTGGCGGAGCTTTGTCGATGCTGCCGGATTGAAGCCCATGCAGAACGGGTTGACCCAGTAGAAGCCGTCATCCTTGAGCGTGCCGATGTACTTGCCGAACAGGGTCAGGACAAGCGCTTCCTGCGGCTTGAGAATCCGCAGACCGAGCAGCGGGAACCAGCCGATGCACATCCAGATGATGCCCGCGATGAATGCGGTCAGGCGCAGCGCCGCGATTTGTCCCTCGGAATCAAAGCCGGTGACGCCGAATACAAAAACCGCAATGCCGATCAGATAAAGCAGGATTGTCAGCAGGAGCATTGCCGTGCCGTTCTTCTTTTTTGTCAAAATAATTTCTTTCATGATTTTGTCCTTTCCGGATGCGCTGCATCCATTTGATATCATAATGATATCACAAGAATATCGGTTTGTCAATACCCTCTATTATATATTTATGTTTTACATAAATATGCGCAGAGTGATGCTCATATAATCGGTTATCAGCAGAATCCGCTTGCAAAGCATCCGGAATTGTTGTATAATAAGGTGTACTGATTCCTGAAAGGAGCTGTGATTTATGAAGCCGGATTTTCAGAAGGACATCTATCCCTGCATCCTGCGCGGCGTGACAACCTACGAGGGCAATGCCGAAATATGGTTCATCAAGGTCTGGGAGCTGCTTGCGCGCGACGGACTGACCGAATACCGCAATATCCCCGAACAGCTTGCGGTCTATTCGCTTGCCGCCGGTATGTGCAGCATCTATCTCGAGGTGACGGCGCGGCTGCTGGAATACTCCGAGCCGGATACGCTGTATTTTGATGTGGACCCTGTCAGCTTTGGCGGCTGCGATCCGGAAACCGAGCCGGAGAAAGCAGCGGCACTGCGGGCGTTTCTCAGCGAGGCTGTCTGCAATGAACAGGGGATGCGAACGGTGCTGCGTGTCCTGAAAAAGCATCTCGGCGTCAACAAGACCTTTGCAGCAATCTACTACTGTCTCCATTACGAGCAGTTTTCACTTGAGGACTGGGAGACGGACGAATATTATTACGGTGACATTGACGATCCGGACGAACTGCGCGCGGCGCGTGATGACAACTATGATTATGAGCGGCGCAAGGAGCTGGCATCCTGCACAGACGATCTCGAACTGCTTGACATGATCCTCAACGAAGTGGATACCCCGCGGACAGAAGCCTATGAATGGCTTACTGAAAACATGTAAAAGGAGAAGCTCTATGCTCATTGATTTCCATACCCATATTTTCCCCGAAGCGATTGCGGAGCGCAGCATCGCGGCGCTTGAAGCGGGCATCCGGCGCGAGCAGGGCGCTGATTACCGCAAGGGCGAGGCGCTGACCTGCCGTCCGGCGACGCTGGAGGGACTGCTCGATTCCATGACGCGCTCGCATGTGGACAAAAGCATCTGCCTGCCGATTGCGACAAAGCCCTCGCAGACTGCGACCATCAACCGCTATGCCGAAACTGTCCGCTCGGAGCGTGCGCTCTCATTCGGTACGGTGCATCCGGCGGATCCGGAGGCGGAGCAGGTGCTCGCAGATCTGAAGCAGCGCGGATTCCGCGGCATCAAGCTGCATTTGCAGTTTCAGCAGTATGATATCGACAGCCCCGAGGTGCTGAAAATCCTGCAGACATGCGAAAAGCTCGGGCTGCTGGTGGTGTTCCATGCAGGCGCGGATATCGGACTGCCGCCGCCGGTCTACACCTCGCCGCAGAAGATCCGGCATGCGCTGGATTATGTCGAAGGCAGCAATCTGATCGCGGCGCATCTCGGCGGCTGGGCGGAATGGGACGATGTAGAAGCTTATCTTGTCGGGACACCGGTCTTTCTCGATACGGCATACATCGCGCAGTTCCTCGCACCGGAGCAGTGCAGACGCATCATCCGCAATCACGGCGCGGAGAAGATTCTTTTCGGTTCGGATTCTCCGTGGGAGGATCCGGCGGATACGCTGCGCTATCTGGAATCGCTCGGTCTGACAGACGAAGAAATGGCGCTGATTACGCATAAAAATGCGCAGCGTCTGCTGGGAGAATAATATGAACATTCTGATTGTCGGCGGCACGCGCTTTTTCGGCATCCCGATGACAGAGCGTCTGCTGAAACAGGGACACAGCATCACAATTGCGACGCGCGGCAGCCGCAGCAATCCGTTCGGCGGGCGTGTCCGGCATATCGCGGCAGACAGAACCGATGCGGAAAGCGTCCGGCGGAATCTCGGCGCAGAGCGGTTTGATCTGGTGATCGACAAGGTCGCGTATGCCTCCAATGATGTGCGCGCACTGCTGGGAAATATCCGCTGTGACCGCTATATCCAGATGTCCTCGTGCGCGGTCTACAGGGAAACCGGACTGCAGATTCCGGAGCAGGCGTTTGATCCGGCAGCGCACCCGCTGGTCTGGATGGACCGCCCCGCGGATTATGCCGAGGGCAAGCGTCAGGCGGAGCGCGCCGCACTGGAATTCATGGATGCGGACGCCTGTACGTTTGTGCGGTATCCGGTTGTGCTCGGTCCGAATGACTACACCGGCAGACTGCGCTTTTACGCGGAACACATCGCGGCGCAGATGCCGATGCTGATACAGCATCCAGACGCAGAAGCGCCCTATATCCATGAGAAAGAAGCCGGCGAATTCCTTGCACATCTCGCTGAGCATCCGTGTGCAGGTGCGGTCAACGGCAGCGCTGCGGGGACGGTTTCACAGCGGAAGATCATGTGGTATATGGAGCAGGTGACCGGTCATTCCGCGATTCTCTCTGCGGCTGGCGATCCGGCGCCCTATGACGGCTGTGCGGATGACTGCTCCTATGATACGGCAAAGGCTGCGGCGCTCGGCTGCCGCTTTTCCGATCTGCACACATGGCTGCCCGCACTGGCAGAACTGGAAATATCACGAACAAGAGGAACAATATGAATACAATCACGATTGCGCGGCAGACTGTGCCGCAGACAGCTGCACTCGCCCCGATGGCATCCGTTGCCGACACTGCCTACCGCACACTCTGCGCGGAACACGGCGCCTGCATGACAACCGGCGAACTGGTCTCCGCAAAGGGGCTCTGCTACGGCAGCAAGGGCAGTGCCGAGCTCTGCCGCATCACCGCAGCCGAGCGCCCGATGGGTCTGCAGCTCTTTGGCAGCGAGCCGGAGTTCATTGCAGAGGCGGTCAGAATGCTGCTGGATTTTCAGCCGGACTGGATCGACCTCAATATGGGATGCCCCGTGCCGAAGGTGGTCAATCAGGGGGCGGGCAGCGCACTGATGAAAACGCCGCAGCTTGCGGTGGACTGCCTGAAAGCAGCGGTCAGGGCGGCGGCGGGCAAAGTCGCGGTGACAGTCAAAATGCGCATCGGCTGGGATGCGGAGCACATCAATGCGGCGGACTTTGCAAATCGCATGGAGGCTGCCGGTGCCGAGGCGATTGCTGTCCACGGCAGAACGCGCACACAGTTCTACAGCGGCAGCGCGGACTGGTCACAGATTGCAGCCGTAAAGCAGGCGGTCAGCGTTCCCGTGATCGGAAACGGCGATATCACCTGCGGCGCGGATGCGGTGCGCATGTATCGCGAAACCGGCTGTGATCTCGTGATGGTCGGCAGGGCGAGCTACGGCAATCCGTGGATCTTTGAGGAGATTATCCACGCGCTCGCGGGCACAGCATTCACCCCGCCTGATGTTGAAGCAAGACTGCGCGAAATGCTCCGGCACATGCGCATGATCCTTGACAACAGCGAAAAATCAGAGCAGCTTGCAATGCGGGAGGCGCGCAAGCATGCGCTCTGGTATCTCCGCGGATATCCCGGGGCGGCGGCATTCCGTGCGCGCTCCGCAGGGCTCTGCACCTACGCAGACGCAGAGGCGCTCGCCGCGGATTATCTGGCATACCGTGAGAAGCGGAATCTGAAATAAAAATGAGAAATGAGAAATTGCGGTATCCGCGGATGCGGATGATTGATTCGCCGGTCCATCGAAGACCGGATTGGAAAAGATCGCAATTTCTCATCATTTTTATGTGACCGTTCCGGGGGATTTTCCGTCTATGGGAATGAAGCGGGAAATCAAGCAGCAAAGGAGGCGATTCTCATGCCGGCAGACAGCGATCTCATTGAGATGTTTGAATCTCGCGAAGAACAGGCGATCGTGCAGACACAGACGCGCTACGGCGGCTTCTGCTACAGCATCGCCTACCGCATTCTCGGCAGCGCGCAGGATGCCGAGGAGTGCGTCAACGATGCCATGCTGCATCTCTGGAACGCGATTCCGCCTGCAAAGCCGCGGAGCTTCCGCGCGTTTCTCATCACGCTGACACGGCGGCTTGCGCTGGATATGCAGGAGCACCGTCAGGCGGCAAAGCGCGGCGGTGCCGGAACGGAAACCTCACTCGAAGCCCTGCCCGATGTTCTGCCGGCTGCGGATGATACCGCGCTTGCTGCGGAACAGCGGATGCAGAAGGAGGCGCTCGGGCGGTTCCTCGGCGATCTGCCGCAGGAGACACGCATCATCTTTATCGAGCACTACTGGATGATGCTCAGTGTCCGCGAAATTGCAGCGGAGCATCAGATGGGCGTCAGTGCGGTGAAAATGACGCTCCTGCGTACACGCAAAAAGCTGGAAGTCTTTTTGAGGGAGGAGGATCTGCTGTGAATGATGCAAAACTGAATGCGCTGATGCAGCTTGTCCCCGAGCGGTATCTGGATGAAGCGATGGATTATCACGCGGCACATGCGCCGCAGGAGATATCCGTGCAGGCGGAACAGAAAGCCGTTCCGCACCGGATGCTCTGGATTGCGGCACCGGTCAGTGCGGCGGCGTGTCTGGCGGCGGTGACCGGGCTGGTGCTGTTCATCGGAACAAAGCAGCCGGAACATCCTGTCGAATCGCTGCAGAATGCGGTCATTGAGGAGCAGCCGCCTGCCGGAACCGTCACAACTGCGGCGGAAACCGTCACAACGGCAGCCGGAACCGTTACGCAGCGCAGCACAACCGCTAAGCCGCATACAGATGCGGAACCCGCGGCGGTGACCGTGACAGCCATTGTCAGCGGCAGTGCGGCGGAAACAGCAACATCGGCGAAACCGGCAGAATCTTCCGCGGGAACCGCAAAGCCGGCATCAGACGCCGCGCCGAACACCGAAGCTGCCGCGCAGACTGAGACCGAACCGCTCCCGACAATCGCAGGGCGTCCCTATGATCCGGAGATTGTGGCACAGTATCAGCTTGGGGATGTTGACATGGACGGAGAGATCAGAGTGCAAGACTGTCAGCTCATGTGGCGTGAATATAATACTGTTGTCAGAGACGGCGGAGAAAGCATCCTGACAGCAGAGCAGCTTGTGCTCGCGGATATTGTCAAGGACAACCGTTTTCCGCTGTCGGTATTCGGGCTTGCAACCACTTCAGAGCGCAATGCAGTCCAGCTGCTTGAACAGCCGGATTATCCGGTATCTTTCGCAGATGTTATAATTGTTTTCGCTTATTACAGCGGTATTCCTGCACATCGGAATTTGAGCAGGATTACAATGGAGGAATTTGCGCAAAGCGGCATTTTCACCTCTGACGGGAACGGAAATACGGTTGTTGATCATGGAATTGACTGGCGCTATGTCGATGCAGCAGAGGAAACTGTTACGATTCCGGAGTTTGGCACGCTGCCGGTTCAGGTCGGTGCGTTTACCATGTTCGGTTATCGCTATTGTCCGGAACGAGGCGAAAGCAGCATGTTCTATCGCGACGAAAACCGGCTGATCGAGCTTACCCGGAGCAGCCGGAATGATGACGGCGAACCGAGATGGGTCGCGTCGGATGATCCCGGGATTGAGCCGCCGTCGCCGGATATTCTGATCCGGAGTTATTATCCGGCAAAATACAACAGTTATGATTTCAATTCCGCGTTGAGCTGGTATGAATCCGGCATCAATCTCCATACATACGGAGTCGGCTTTGCATCGGAAGATGATTTTATTGAAGCATCCAAGCAGTTCATGGGGATTCGCATCCCGAACGCATGAGAGGAGGAGTCGTGATGAAAAAGAAACTGATGACCGGAATCACCGCGGGCGTGATGCTCTGCGGACTGCTGACGGCGCCTGTCTCAGCAGAGGAATTTGAACCGCAGCTTGGCGATGTCAATTTCGACGGCGTTGTCGATGTTGCGGATGCACAGTTGATTCTGCACGATTTCACAGCCCTGATCTGCAGAAAGAAGAACGGATATCTGACGGATGCGCAGCGCGAGCTCGGAAACGTTGACGGCGAAGTCTATATTGATTATAGACACGAGCGCAGATTGGTATCAACGGATCCGATTCGGTATGAGAGAGTTGAAGTGGATCCGATTCCGATTCCTGCGGATGTTGTGGATGCGCAAATGGTCCTGTACTACTATTGCGGGCATCTTGTCGATCCGGCTGTGACGCTGCAGGAGGTATCCGGCAGAACAGAGAAAGCATTTGCGGCACTCGATGCATTCAATGCAAAGTACCGCATGTACTTTGATCCCGAAACAGGCGCATTTACAGCACTTCCGCGTGATGAGACATAACCGCGCAGAACAAAACCGCTCCGGTCAGCGTTTGTGACCGGAGCGGTTCATTTTTTTTATGTATCAAGTTTTGCGATGATGCGGAGGATGCCGATTACATCATCGGAGGTCGGGGCGCCGTCGCCGTCACAGTCGGCGTTCTGCTTGCCTGCGGCGGTCACAACAGCCTTCTGATCCTCTGCGATATACCGCGCGAGCAGCACCGCATCGGAGACATCGACAAAGCCGCTGCAATCGACATCACCGCGGAGCGATGCGGCGGGCTGTTCGGGCTCTGCGACAGGCTCCGGCTCGGCAGGGTAGTCGCCGATCGTCAGCGCGGTCTCTTTGAAGCTTGCGCGGACAAAATCCACAACGCCGCTGAATGCATGACCGCTGCTGTCATTGCCGAGCAGGCAGGTGCTCTCCGGCGCAAGCATCGCCTGATACGGTGTCAGGGATGCCTTTGCGCGGACGGGCTCCATGCCGCTGATCTCGAGCACGGTTTCATCCGGATTCGGGATGATGCGGATGACCGTCCACTTGCCGGGCGTCAGCGCTGCGGGTGCTTCAATCTGCGTGACCTGATCGCCGTCGCGCAGGATGAGCGCCGCCTTGCCGCTGCTGTTTTTCGGTGTCAGCGTGACGGAGCGCTCTGCATTGCCGAAGCTGAGCAACGCCTGATTTTCCGCGCCGCCGTACCACAGTGCCGCGAGCTGATATTCCGGTGTGCCCTGCAGTCCGCCGAATGCGCTGTCCAGCGGAATGACATCGTCCTTGCCGTCAAATGCCATGACGCCGTTTGCGCCGTGATGCGTCTCCTGCCATGTGCAGCCCTCGGGCAGCGCATAGGTCGAGGAGGACTGCTCCTTGCAGACGGTGCTGCTGTCCGCATCAAAATCATATGCGAGGGAAAGCCCGTCTGTATAGGGGCGCGCATTGAGATAGGTCTGCGTGCCGTACCAGCCGCAGCAGTTGCCTTTTGTTGCGGTATTGCTGCCGTCATCGTAGTAATCGCCGTCGAGCACCGCCTGACCGGAAGCCGTACCCTTTGCCATGCAGAACGCGACGCCCTTTGCGGTCGCATGCTCCTTGACAGTGTAATCATCCCAGAGGCAGGCGCTTTCCAGCACGCGGGCATTGTCCGTGACGGTCGCCCTGCCGCGCACGATTGCCGTATCCGCGATATAAGCATTGCCGGAGACCTTTGCATTCTCCGCGACGATTGCGTGACCGGTCACCACCGCGTTTCCGGAGACCGCCGCATTGCCGAGTACAGCCGCATCCGGACCGACATAGACCGTATCCGCGACCTTTGCGGTATCTGCGACAAATCCGCCGCCGTTTGCGTGCTTGTGTCCGCGGACATTGCCGAGCGGACGCTCCATGATCTCCGCCCCGCCGAGCGTGATCTCATAGGGATAGCGGTGCTTGGAGGAAAACGGCTGTCTTGTCTCGCCGAATTCATCTGAATCCTGATGCCAGTGCAGACCGGAAGGGCAGTAGAGCGATGCATCCGGCGTTGCGATGACCGTGACATATGCAGCTTTTGCATCCGCAGGGACAGCGAGCGTGCCGGTTTCGCCGTTCCGGAACAGATCGGAATAATGCGATTTGCCCTGTGCATCCTCGATCACAATGCAGCCGCGCCAGTCCGCGCCCTGCAGATCCGATCTGCCCGTGAGCGTGACGGAAACCGTATCGCCGTTGAGCGCCAGCGGGATGATATTGAGACCGCTTGCCTGCGGTGCGCGTTCAGTCGGGACGGTGTAGGTTGCTGCTCTGCCGGTGACGGGCTCCGGCAGGGTGTAGATCTGCTGCCAGTACCATGCGCCGCGTCCGAGCAGCTCATTGAGCCGCTTGCGGTAGGCGGTCTGCTGTCCGAAATCGAGCGTTGCCATGCGCTTTGCATAGTGTCCGAGCGTCTCCTTGATATCGGCGGGCGCGAGGCGGTCGATCATCAGCAGGGGATATTCGTCATCCTTGCCCTGCTGGAGCATCGTCCGGACGAAATTCTCGCCGTAGCCCTCGAGTCCGTCGGGGTTCTCGGTCAGATACTGCATCAGCACCCACGCGGCATAGTAGTCTCTGCCGAAGGGCGATGTGAAGCAGAGGTTCTGCAGATAGGTCTCAAAGAAATCGGTGCCGTAGCCGTGCGAGGGATCATTCTCCCAGCCGTACTGTTCCGAGACGCGGTAGATCCACTGCTCGCGGAACCAGTTGCCGAGCGCCTCCCACCATGTATTCGAGTATTTGTTGCGGTTCCAGCCGAGCTGATGCGCCGTGATCGCGTGACCGAATTCATGCGGCATCACCCACGAGACCGGATTGGTCGCCATGGCATCGACGCAGCAGAACAGGAACGGGAACCCCTGATTGTCATAGGACATATACGCCCAGTCATCCTGTTTATCCGCGAGCCCCGTGCCGGAGATGTAGACATTGAGCTTGTACTTTTTGCCGTCGCGCAGACGCGGCTCAACAGATTCGGCGCATTCGTTCATGCCGAGATCGTTGACATAGATATCCCAGCAGGTTTCCAGATTCGCCGCATTCGCCTTGAGAAATGCATCGGTGACTCTGCCCGCATCGCCGCTGTTTCCCCAGATAAACTGGAAATGCTCCGAGGTGTAATAGTGATACCCGCCGCCGAACTGATAGAACGGGTCGCGCACCTGATACGCCTCTGCGGCGAATGCCTGCTGCGGCATGCTCTGCACGATCGGACAGAGCAGCGTCAGGGCGCAGATCGCCCCTGACAGTTTTCTCGTTTTCATCTTCATGATAATCCTCCCCAAAATCCGGCTGTGTGCTGCATCTGAATTGTGCAGCTTGTCTGTTGCCGTGTTTTCAGTATATACCTGTGAAAACAGAAAGTCAATGCGAAAACATGCACAACATATGACAAAAAATCGCAATTATATCACATACAACAGAACGTATATTCCTGCTGCTTCTGCGTGGCAAATTGTGCACAAATAATGCAGGAAATCTATGTGCATACTGACAAAATCTCAGAAAAAACCTTTTTCTTTCGGCGAAACGTGTTATAATAAAGATAACTAAACATTTTGACCCGAAAGAGAGGTGTTTGCATGAGGGTCCGGAATATCGCCGTGATTGTGATCGGTCTTGACGAAGAATATCAGTACAATGTCATCCGCGGCATCAATCAGTATGCGCGCGAGCATGATGTCAATATCTCTTATTTTGCCGCATTCGGCGGCGTGGTGGACAGCCGCAGGTTTGACCTCGGTGAATTCAGCATCTTCAACCTGACAAACTTCTCTTATTTTGACGGCGCGCTGCTGATGCTCAATACCTTCAGCGATGCGGAGGTCAAGGCGCGGATTGTTGAGCGCGTCCGTGCATCCGGCATCCCTGCGGTTGCCTTTGAAACGAAGGACTATCCCGATTTTTACGATATCAGCATCGACAATTTCAAGGTCATGAAGGCGCTGATCAATCATGTGATTGTGGAGCACGGCGCAAGGACGCTGAACTTCGTTTCCGGCCCGCTCTCGAATCCCGAGGGCAGAATGCGCTACGAGGCATATCTTTCCGCGATGGAGGAAAACGGGCTCGAGATCGACGAACGCCGCATCTTTTACGGCAGTTTCCGCGGCTATGACGGAAAGCTTGCTGTCGATGCATTTCTGGAATCCGGACTGCCGCTGCCCGATGCGTTCATCTGCTCCAATGACAGCATGGCGCTGACGCTCGTTACCTCGCTGGAGCGCCTCGGTTTCCGTGTCCCGAACGATGTCATTGTCACAGGCTTTGATCACACGTTCAGTGCGCGCAATGCATGCCCTGCGCTGACAACTGTCAAGCGGCCGCAGTTTGTCTCCGGTTATCAGGCATGCGAAAAGCTCTGCCGGCTGCTCAACGGTGAAAATCAGCCGCGTTCGACCGAGCTCAAAGCGACGCCGGTCTTTACCGAAAGCTGCGGCTGCCCGGGCGATACTGCCGACGATCTGCGCGAATACAAAAAGCGCACCTCGCACCGCCTCGAGATCACGAACAGCAATATCCTGATGCTCAACCGCCTGACCGCGGGTCTTGCGGAGGCGGAGACCACCGCCGAGGATATGGATGTCATCGAGAAGGTCATCCGCGATATAGACTGCGAAAAATTCTGTCTCTGCCTGACGGCGGACTGGCAGGAGGCGTTCTCCCCGAAGATGCCGCCGCGTGATCCGAACGGCTATTCCGAATACATGACCGCGCCGCTGATCTGGGATAAGGGTGCGCGCCGGAGTGTCGCAATTTTCAAAAGCTGCGAGATGTTCCCCGAGCCGCCCCGCACAGGCGGAAATATCTACTATTTTCTGCCGCTGCACTTCGGCGACCGCTGCCTCGGCTATTATATCGTCACGAACGGCGATTTCCCGATCTACAGCCTGCTCTGTCACACGCTGACGATGAATATCAGCAACTCGATCGAGAACATCCGCAAGCTGTTCCACTTAAACCGCGCGATGGAGGAGCTCAACCGGCTCTATGTCATTGATCCGCTCTGCGAAATCTACAACCGGCACGGCTTCATCAACCTGACAGGCGAGATGTTCCGCGAGAGCATCGCGCAGCAGGAGAGCGTGATCCTCAGCTTTATTGATATGGACGGGCTGAAATTCATCAACGATAACTACGGACACAATGAGGGCGATTTTGCGATCCGGCAGCTCGCCGAGATTGTCAAGATCTGCGCCGGTACGCATGGCATCTGTGCGCGCATCGGCGGCGATGAGTTTATCATTTTTGCGCGCGGTGCGGGTGCGGATTCCGCGGATGCACTTGCAGCAAAGTTCAACGAATCGCTCCGGCTGTGCAATGAGCGCCTGCAGAAGCCCTATCAGCTTTCCGCGAGCATCGGCAGCATTGTGACGGTGCCCGGCAAGGATGATACGCTTTACGGCATGATTCAGCAGGCGGATGATAAGATGTACGAGATCAAAAAGCTCAAGAAGAACACCCGCAGATCAGAGCAGCTTCGGAAAGACGTTTCTTCGCCGGAACAGTAACATGCATATGAAAAGCCGCCAAATCCGCGTAATTGCGCTGATTTGACGGCTTTCTTCTATTCATGTTCCGGGCGCCTGATTTTCATCCTGCACCTCTAACGGCAGCAGCGACTGCGTCTGCACATCGGCGAGACCGAAGGTTGTCATTTTGATCGCCGGAATGACGGTCAGCGAGACAAATGCCATGTTCATGAACGGCGAGATGTTCTCCGGCACGCCCATATCACGGACGGCGGCATTGAGCGCTTCATTCTGCGCAGCGACGGTTTCTGCATCGGCATCGCTCATGAGACCGGCAATCGGCAGGGGAATCTCCGCGCAGACTTTGCCCTCTGCGACTGCAACTGAGCCGCCGCCGCGTTCACGGACGCAGTTTGCCGCAAATGCCATATCTGCATCATTCGTGCCGATCACGATGAGATTGTGCGCATCATGCGAGACGGATGCTGCGATCGCGCCGCGCTTCAGCCCGATGCCTTTGATAAACCCGAGCCCTCTGTGACCGGTATTGCGGTGACGTTCAATGACCGCAAGCTTGAGGATATCCCGCGCGGTGTCGATACCGTTATTCTGCGTAAAATCGAGCGTTTCGATGCGCTCGTTTGTCAGCAGCTGACCGGGTACCACTTCGATCACGCGGCAGCGATTCGATTTCGCTTCGATATGGAAATGCGCCGGTGTGAGCGCATCCAGATGAAACGAATGCAGGATCTCTGCCCATTTTTCACCGCGGAAATCGGGGGCGTCAAACGGCAGACACCTGCCGCTGCGTACGGCGGGTTTTCCGGCAGAGTACACATCCCGCACGGTGAAGCTGTCAAGATCGGAGAGCACCACGAGATCGGCACGGTAACCGGGGGCGATTGCGCCGACATACTGCAGCCCGAAGCACTGTGCCGCCTGAACGGTCGCCATGCGGATGCAGGTGATGACATCCTTTCCGGCGCGCACCGCCATGCGGATCGAGTTGTCGATATGCCCGTCGCGGAGCAGATCGGCAGGGTGCTTGTCATCGGTGACAAGCAGGCAGCGGCGGCAGAAGGGCTCATCAAAGAGCGGGAGCAGCGCCTCGAGATTGCGCGCTGCAGTGCCCTGCCGGATCATCAGCCACTGGCCCTTGCGCACGCGCTCGATGCCTTCTTCCGCAGAGGAGCATTCGTGGTCGCTCTGGATGCCTGCCGCGATATAGCGGTCGAGATCGTGCCCCGAAAGCAGCGGCGCATGGCCGTCAATGACCTTTCCGGCAGCCTTTGCGGCGGAAAGCTTGTCCATGACAAAATCCGCACCGGCAAGCACGCCGGGGTAGTTCATCATTTCGGCAAGCCCAGGCACACGCGGATGCGAAAAATACGGCGCGAGGTCCTTCGCGAGCAGCTCTGCGCCGGATTCATCCAGCGGCATGGCAGGCACGCAGGAGGGCAGCATGATGTAGACATGCATCGGCAGATTTTCGCTCATTTCGAGCATAAAGTCGATGCCCTTTGTGCCGCAGACATTCGCAATCTCATGCGGGTCGGCGACGATTGCGGTGGTGCCGTGGGGGAGTGCCGCGCGCGTCAGCTCGGCGGGGGTAAGCATGGTGCTTTCAATGTGGATGTGTCCGTCAATCAGCCCCGGGCAGACCGTGCAGCCGGAGATATCTTCGACCTTGTCGGCATCCGCATCGGTGTAATCCCCGACGCCGAGGATCACATCATCCCCGATCAGGAGGTTTTCGCGCATGGCCTCACCGGTGAACACATTGATGACCGTGCCGTTTTTGAGCAGTGTTTTCATTTTGCACCTCATAAAAATGCGGACATCCCGCCGGAAGCAGGATGTCCGCAAAGTTTTCATTCTCCGACAGACGAATGACTGTAGATGTAGAATTTTTCCTGACTCGGCATCCAGCCCTTTTCTTTGGGCGGGAACGAGCGGTCAAATTCCTCGACTTTTTCATCATCCAGCAGTGTGACAACATCGCTTTCGCGGTAGACATAATGTCTGCCGTCGAACAGTCCGGCGTTCAGCTCCAGACAAAGCAGTGCTGTCGGGAAGTAATTGCCGTCCATCGAGACATTGAATCTTCTGCTGCATTTGAAGCCGCTGCTGACATAGTTTTCGGGGTTGCCGAAGATGACAACAGCCTTGTATCCGAGCGCTTTTGCCGCTGCAAAGGAATGCGCCATGATGCGCTTGCCGAGCCCCAGACGCTGAAAATCCGGATGCACCGAGATCGGACCGAACGAGAGAATCTCGCGGCGGGTGCCGTCATCCTCCTCAAGCCACGATTTCATATACATGATGCTCGCGACGATCTGCCCGCGGTATTCCGCGACAAAGGTCAGCCCGGGGAGAAAGTCCCGATGTGTCCGCATGATATGCGCCAGATAATGCTCGCTGCATCCGGGATTGTAGACATTCCAGAATGCTTCGCGGGTCAGTTCCTCGACGGCGCGGTAATCGCTTTTCTGCTCCGAACGGATGATGATTTCCTGATTGTTGATTTGCTTCATGATTGTTTCCTCCTGAAATTGTACATTTTTTGTATGACAATACGGGAGGGCTTGTGTAATTGAGATTGTATTCGCAAACCTTCCCGTTTACGCTGCAATCTCAGGTCGGCTGTAATATTTCAAACAACTGACTCCTTTATAATAAGAATTTTCGCTGATCCCTCAGCAATTTCAGTATAGCACATTTTTCACAGGATGTCAAGAAGATGCGCCGAATAACTTTCACGGGATTATCATAGTTTCACTCTTGACTTTTTTCGCAATTTTCGGTATAATATAAAAAGGGAAAATTGGTTTTCTCAAAATGTACTTAGGAGGTCTGCAATTATGTCTCTGACAAAGAACCCGAATGTAAACAAGTGGGTAGAGGAAATGATCGCGCTCTGCAAGCCGGATCAGGTTGTATGGATCGATGGCTCGAAGGAACAGCTCGATCAGCTGACCGCAGAGGTCACCGCTCTGCCGGACGGTCACCCCGATAAGCTCTATCCGCTCAATGAGGATAAATATCCGGGCTGCCTGTATCACCGCACCCGCCCGAATGACGTTGCACGTGTGGAAGACAGAACCTTTATCTGCTCCCGCAAGGAGGAGGATGCAGGTCCGACCAACAACTGGATGGATCCGAAGGAAATGTATGCAAAGCTGACTCCGCTCTATGACGGCGTCATGAAGGGCAGAACCATGTATGTCATTCCGTACAGCATGGGCCCGATCGGCTCTCCGCTCGCAAAGGTCGGCGTTGAGGTCACCGATTCCATCTACGTTGTTCTGAACATGAACATCATGACCCGTATGGGCACCAAGGCTTTCGAGAACCTCGGTGATGTCTCCAACGATTTCGTCCGCGGTCTGCACTCCAAGGCAGATGTCGATCCGGAAAAGCGCTACATCGTCCAGTTCCCGGAGGACAACACCATCTGGTCGATCAACTCCGCATACGGCGGAAACGTCCTGCTCGGCAAGAAGTGCTTTGCACTCCGTATCGCATCCTATCAGGCAAAGAACGAGGGCTGGATGGCAGAGCATATGCTGATCCTCGGCGTTCAGAAGCCGGACGGCGATACCAAGTACATCTGCGCAGCATTCCCGTCTGCCTGCGGCAAGACCAACCTCGCGATGCTGATTCCGCCGGAAGGCTACCGCAAGGCCGGCTACAAGGTCTTTACTGTCGGTGATGATATCGCGTGGCTGAAGCCCGGTCCGGACGGCAGACTCTATGCAATCAATCCGGAGTACGGCTTCTTCGGCGTTGCTCCCGGCACCAACGAGAAGTCCAACTTTAATGCACTTGCTTCCACCAAGAAGAACGCAATCTTCACCAACGTTGCACTGGATAATTCCGACAACACCCCGTGGTGGGAATCCCTCACCAAGGAGCCGCCGGTCGATGCAACCGAGTGGAAGGGTGCAAAGGTCAACGGTCCGGAGTACTGCGCACAGCTTGACGCAAACGGCAAGCACCTGACGCTGGCACATCCGAACAGCCGCTTCACCGCACCGGCAGAGAACTGCCCGTGCATCAGCCCTGAGTTCAACAATCCGCAGGGCGTGCCGATCTCCGCAATCATCTTCGGCGGCAGACGTGCATCCACCACTCCGCTGGTTTACCAGTCCTTCGACTGGACACACGGCACCTACATGGGCTCTGCAGTCTCCTCTGAGACCACTGCAGCTGCAACCGGTGCAGTCGGCGTCCTCCGCCACGATCCGATGGCAATGAAGCCGTTTATCGGTTACAATGTCGGTGACTACTGGGCACACTGGCTCGAGATGGGCGAGAAGCTCGGCGACAAGGCTCCGAAGATCTTTAACGTCAACTGGTTCAAGAAGGATGCAGAGGGACACTTCATGTGGCCGGGCTTCGGCGACAACATGAGAGTCCTTGACTGGATCATCAAGCGCTGCGAAGGCACTGTTGATGCTGATGAGACCGCAATCGGCTTCCTGCCGAAGCCGGAGGATATCAACATCGAAGGCCTTGAGGGTGAGGTCGATCTCAACCAGATGAAGGCTCTCCTCGCTGTTGACAAGGATCTCTGGAAGAAGGAGATCGTTGAGATGCGCAGATACTATGATGAAGACATCAAGGCAAAGGGCGGCAAGATTCCGCAGGCTCTTTACGATGTGCTTGACAAGATCGAGGCAAACCTCAACAAGTAATGTTACATCAAAAATCCCTGCTGTATTTAGGTCGGTACTCATATAGAAGTTTTTCAACAACTATTATGTAAAGACCTATACAGCGGGCTATAATAAAGGAAGACAGATACTTCAGATCGAGGTATCTGTCTTTTTTCGTTGTATCATATCCAGCAGTCTGCTCATTCTCTGTTCGTAGTTTCTCGCTCGTGTCTCCTTGTATTTTGCATTTAAAAGGGCGTGAAAAAGTGTGCAGAGATTGACTTTTTCGGGACGGGTTGGTATAATTATAGATATAGTAGCAAAGCATCAACCATGTGGAGGGCATAATGAAAAGAATACTATATCTGACCGACTTGTATTATGAAGCAAAGGGTCGAAGATACTGCGATGAGGATATATACATAGTCGGCAAACTGATGGATCATTTCGATGTAGCTATGTGCAACCTTAAAAACTCTGCAAGTTTTGAGGGCTGTGCTGACCTTGTGATCGTTAGAAATATCGGTCCGGTCAGCGGATTCCCTGGACTATATCATGATTTTATCAGCAGGATCAAGACAAGCGGTATCAAAACATTCAACGAGTTCAAAGGTAAAGCCGATATGCTCGGAAAGCAATACCTGTTAGATCTGACTCAGCTCGGATACCCTGTTATTCCTACGATCGATCGGATAGAAGACTTTTCCGTATTGTCTGAGAGCGATAGATATGTGATAAAGCCCAAAGACGGTGCTGATTCTATCGGGCTTGAATTTCTATCAAAAGATGAATTGTTCCGCAGGAATAATCTAAAAGAAATGCTTATCCAGCCAGCAATAGACTTCGTTTATGAAGTGTCTTTTTACTTCATTGATAATAAACTCGAATACGCTCTGTATGCTCCTGATAAAACCAGACGATGGGAACTGAAGCGCTATGATTACTCGACCGAAGATGCTGATTTTGCAAAGAAATTCATCGAATGGAATGATATTTCTCACGGTATTCAGCGAGTAGATGCCTGCCGTACACGTGATGGGCGACTGCTTTTAGTGGAGCTGGAAGACCTTGATCCCTATTTGTCTATCGGAGAGCTTGATGAAAAGACAAGAGAACGGTTTATAACAGATTTTATTTCTGCTATAAAGAATCAGCTTGACCACATTGAATGAGCAAACACGGATAACTGTCCTCATCAGACGGCTATCCGTTTCTTATTATTCCGCATACCCACATTCCGGCCCTCGCCGGAAAACAGACCTTTTACAACACGAATCTTGACACTTCTGCTATCAGGTTGTATAATTATAATACAATTCGCCAGGAGGTATCGCAATGTCCCATATTCTCGTCCTGAACGGCTCTGCCAGACCAAATGCGTTTACGGCTGCGATGATAAGAGCGTTCCGCAGCGGCGCGGAGTCGGTCGGTCACACTGTCACAGTCATTGACTTGTGTAAGCTGAATATCCATAGCTGTATCGGCTGTCTGAACGGCGGCAAGGAGAGGGAACACCCCTGCGTACAGCGTGACGATATGGATACTGTTTACGCAGAGTTCCGCAAGGCAGATGTGACCGTGTTTGCGACTCCGCTGTTCTTCTGGTCGTATAGCGGTCTGCTCAAAAATGCGATCGACAGGCTGTGGGCGTTGGCTGAGTTTGAACGAAGTGAGCTGATCGGCAGGGGCAGAGGCGGTGCATTGTTGGTCGCAGCAGGCGGAAGTCACCCCGAACCGCTGTATGAGCATTTTGATTATATGATGAAACGGCTTGCGTGGAATAATCTCGGCAAGGCGGCTCTGCTTCATACCGACGATATGGATATGCAGGGTATCCCCGAATGTGAAGATGCCTATAAGCTCGGTGCATCTATCGGAAAGCGTGAA
>CAMKLV010000068.1:0-19331 GCA_946413695.1 uncultured Ruminococcus sp.
GGGGTATGGGGCAGCGCCCCATTATAATCATCGCGCAGCGATACCTTTATCGACAAGCTGAAGCCGCTCCGTTCATATGACCGGAGCGGCTTTTTCTGCCGTGAAAAACGCACAGGGAAACAGAAAAACGAAGCCGCTCAATTCTGTATCATTGAGCGGCTTCATTCTGTTTATGCACAAAAGCGGGATTCCAGAGGTTTACTGACCCTTTGGCGGAGTCTCATGACAGACCTTAGTTCTCCTCGTCTTTTCTGCGGAGGACGCCGGAGCCTGCGACTGCAGCGGAGCCTGCGCCGAGCAGGAGCAGTGCGGCTGCCAGTGCAGCGGCGGTGCCGAGGGAGTTGTTGCCGGTCTGCGGGAGATTGACCTCGCCGCCCTTGCTGTCCTTGCCGATGCCGGTATCCGGATTGACTGTGTAGGTATCGAGCACCTTGCCGGCTGCATCTGTGATCTCAATGGTGACGGTGCCGTCTGCGTTCTCCTTTGCAGCGGTGTTTGCAGGCGCCTTGCCGTTCTTGGATTCGTAATCCTTGGAAGCCATCTTTTTCAGGTCGCTGACGGAATACTTCTTTGCAGCGGTCTGCGGTGCGGTGGTCTCGGCAGCTTTTGTTTCGGTGGTCTGTGCAGCGGTTGTCTCGCCGGAGGTGACTGCGGTTGTCACGGTTGTTGTGGTTGTTGTCTCAGATGTTGCGGATTCCGGTGCAGTGGTCTCTGCCGGTGCGGTGACTTCTTCCGCGGTGCCGTAGAACTCGTCAAAATACTTGCTGATGTTTGCGAAGTTATAGGTCTCGGAGAAATCCTTGCTGCCGTCCTCGAGATACTTCACGTTCTCATAGTGCGGCTTGATGCCTGCATCAATGCTCTTGCCTTCCTGATCGAGCAGTGTGGTGCCGGTCGAGATTGCAAACGGAATGCCGTCCGCAGTGACATGATATTCCACTGCGCAGGCACCGCCGCCGCTCTGCTCGCCCATCAGCAGAATGCCGTTATCCTTTGCGAGCGAGGGCATCCAGTTGCCGCAGGAGAAGGAACGCTGCGAGGTGATGATGCCGTAGCGGAGATCGGGCTTGAATGCCGCATCCTTTTCGTCGAATGCCTTGTCCAGATTCTTATCGACCTTGAAGGGCTCATCCTCCATTTTGCCGAGGGTGTTGTCTGCCATCATGACATGGTCAAGTCCTGTCATAATGTTCATCATATACTGAACAACCAGTGTGATGCCGCCGACATTCGTACCGAGATCAACCACGAAATTCTTGATTGCCGGATTTTCGTCGGCTCTGCGGACTGCCTGATAGAACGAGGTCAGGACATCCTGCGGCAGTTCGCCGTCCTCCAGATAGTAGCCCTTCCAGCCCTCAGCGGAGACAACGAACTGCTCGAAGGAGAAGATTGCGGTATCGCCCTTTTCGATGTAGAATGCGCCGGGCATTTCCTCAGTGTAATCAGCACCTTCGTTTTCCAGCATTGCCTGTCTTGCTGCGTATACGGAATTCACGGTTATGCCTGTAATATACTGATCACCGACGTAGTCAATGGAGTTTTCGAGATTCAGATTGTAGGTTGCAGCCTTCTCACGGAACTGAGCGATATAATCCTGATTGGTCAGCGGGGCTGCGGTAAATGTGGTATGACCGCCGTCCCAGAGGTAGCCGTTCAGGAGGTCAATGCCGACCGAGTAATCCATCAGGCTTTCGGAGTTCAGCAGTTCCTTGATGTAGCGCGTGGAGTCATTTCCCTCGGAGAGCATGCCGTCCAGACCTTTTTCAGCCATCAGCTCCGTGAAGGGCGATCTGCCGGGGAAACCGTAGTACAGGTCAAATGCAAAGCACAATTCATCGTAGTTGTACTTTACGAAATCGGCAGGTCTGCCGTTCTGATACTGCTCGATCAGCGCGCTTGCGTGCTCCGGCGAACGGGCAATCAGATAGTTCATAAAGTTCGATGTCAGATCCTTGCCGAAGATCAGTGTGTTCTCCATATAGCTTGCGTTTCGCATGCCGTGATAGAACATGTCGCAGAGTGTCGGCAGCGGGCACCAGAGATCGTCTCCGCTGCTGCGCAGGTCGATGTTATACTTTGCGAGGTCGAGCGAGAGCGCGGTCTTGTCATCTGCGTCATCTTCTGCATCATCCGCCTCCTGCACAAAGAGGTGCTGGGTGTAATCCGAGCCGTCATGATTTTCCAGCGGCTCAAGGAAGGTCGGTCTGTCCTCGGCGGTGACAGTATCCTTGACGGTATCGAACACGCCGGTTGTGCCGTAGGGGACTTTGACGTCAAAGACGCCGTCGCCGCGGCTTGTGATCTCGAGCGTATCATCAACCCAGAGCGTGTAGTAGTCGCTGAGCTTAACATAGGGCACGTTCGGCAGATCTTCATAGAAGCGGCAGTCAATCGCGGAGACATCCTCCGGCGAATAGTGCAGCACAGGGAGCTGCGCTGCGGTGAAGTCTGCTTCGGCGGCGTTCTCCGCCTCTGCTGCGAATGCGGTCATGCAGGGCATTGCTGCTAAGATTGCAAGTGCCGAGATTCCTGCAACGGTTTTGGTGAAAACTTTGGACATACGTTCCTCCTGATAAAATTGAAATAATAGAGTGGCGATTGTAAAATCTTAAACATCGGTATTGATTTTACGAACACTCGTATTATAACACTCTGCGCATGCAAAAGTCAAGTGAAGATGTGTTAAGGTCGGCTAAGGTTATCTTAAGAGAGCGAAAAATGCCCGTATCAGCCCGAAAATGTCTGCTTGACAAAAAAGCGTTTTTGCAGTATACTATATACTGTATTGTTATGCGAGCATGCATGACTGCCATTATTTTCTGAAACGAAAGGAATCCTGAATACTATGGAATGGACAGGTCTCAACGAGCTGCGCGAAAAGTATCTCTCTTTCTTTGAGAGTAAGTCGCATACCCGTATGGACAGCGCATCTCTGATCCCGAAGGGCGATAACTCCCTGCTTCTGATCAACTCCGGCATGGCGCCGCTGAAAAAATATTTCCTCGGACAGGCGGTTCCGCCCAATGTCCGCGTGACCACATGTCAGAAATGCATCCGCACACCGGATATCGAGAGCGTCGGCAAGACCGCCCGTCACGGCACATTTTTCGAGATGCTCGGCAACTTCTCCTTCGGTGACTATTTCAAGCATGAGGCGATTGCATGGGCATGGGAATTCCTGACCGGCGTGCTTGCAATCCCGCCCGAAAAGCTCTGGATCACCATTTTCGAGAGCGATGACGAGGCGGAGCAGATCTGGGAGAAGGAGATCGGCATTCCGCACGAGCGCATCATCCGTCTGGGCAAGGCGGATAACTTCTGGGAGCACGGTTCCGGTCCCTGCGGCCCTTGCTCGGAGATTCACTTCGACCGCGGCGAGGCTTACGGCCCGTTCGAGAGCTTTGAACAGGCAAGCGACTGCGACCGCGTCATCGAAATCTGGAACCTCGTGTTCTCGCAGTTCGACAGCGACGGCAAGGGTCACTATGCCGAGATGAAGAACAAGAACATCGACACCGGCATGGGTCTTGAGCGTCTCGCATGCGTCATGCAGGGCGTGGACAACATTTTCGAGGTTGACACCGTCCAGAACATCATGAAGCATATCTGCAAAATCGCAGGCATTGATTACCACACCAATGACAAGACTGACGTTTCGCTGCGTGTTGTCACCGACCACATCCGTTCGACCGTGTTCATGATCGGCGACGGCATCACACCGGCAAATGACGGCAGAGGCTATGTCCTCAAGAGACTGCTCCGCAGAGCTGCGCGTCACGGCAGACTGCTCGGCATCAATGAGCCGTTCCTCTATCAGGTTGCGGAGACTGTCATTCACGAGAATGCATCTGCATATCCGGAGCTGAAGGAGAAGCAGGAGCTCATCACAAAGATCATCCGCCACGAGGAGGAGAGCTTCGCCCGCACGATCGACCGCGGAACCGAGCTGCTCGTTTCCTCGATCAATACCCTGAAGGCATCCGGCAGCACCGTCATTGACGGCGAGACGGCATTCAGCCTCAGCGATACCTATGGCTTCCCGATCGACCTGACCATCGAAATGGCAGAGGAACAGGGCATGACCGTTGATGAAGAAGGCTTCCGCCGCTGCATGGATGAGCAGAAGCAGCGTGCAAGAGCAGACCGCGCGTCCAAGGTCAAGACCTCGTGGGGCGGCGATGCGGCTGTTCCGAAGGGACTCCCGAAAACCGAATTTACCGGCTACACCGAGACCGAGGGCGAGGCAAAGATCATTGCAATCCTCTCGGACGGCAAGGCTGTGGATGCACTCGAAGCAGGCACCGACGGCGTCCTGATCCTTGACCGCACACCGTTCTATGCTGAGAGCGGCGGTCAGGTCGGCGACAGCGGCGAAATCTCTGCAGACGGCACATTCTCCGTCGGCGATACCCAGAAGGGCGGCGACGGTCAGTTCCTGCACATGGGTACGATGGAGCAGGGCACGCTCAGAGTCGGCGATACTGTCACCGCAAAGATCGACGTCAAGCGCCGCAAGGCGATTATGCGCAACCACACCGCAGCGCATCTGCTGCAGGCTGCACTGCGCAAGGTGCTCGGCGACCATGTCCATCAGGCAGGTCAGCTGGTCAATGCAGAGCGCTGCCGCTTTGATTTCTCGCACTTCTCCGGCATGACCGCGCAGGAGCTCCAGCGTGTTGAGGAGCTGCTCAATGCAGAGATTCTGAACGCACTGCCGGTCTCCACCGAGGAAATGCCGATTGACGAGGCAAAGAAGCTCGGCGCAATGGCACTGTTCGGCGAAAAATACGGCGATGTCGTCCGCGTTGTCCGCGCAGGCGATGAGTCGATCGAATTCTGCGGCGGTACGCATGTCCGCAACACCGCAGAGATTGGCCTCTGCAAGATTCTTTCGGAAAGCTCCGTTGCGGCAGGTGTCCGCAGAATCGAGCTCGCAACCGGCGAAAATGTCCTGAAGCTCATCCGTGAGCAGGAGAACACCCTCGCAGAGACCGCACGCATCCTCAAGGTCACGAATCCGGTCGAGCTGCCGGAAAAGGCAACTGCAATCGTCAATGAGACGCGCAATCTGAGCCGCGAGGTCGAATCGCTGACTGCAAAGCTTGCAAACAGCCAGATCACGGACATCTTCTCCGGCGCAAAGGAGATCAACGGCGTCAAGATCGTTTCCGCAATGCTGACCGACGTCAAGCCGGATGCACTGCGCTCGCTCGGCGACCAGATCCGCGATGAGGAGGAGAACGTCATTGCCCTGCTCGCAGGCGTCAACGGCGAGAGCGGCAACTTCTGCTGCGTCTGCTCCAAGAGCGCGGTTGCAAAGGGCGCGCACGCGGGCAAGATCATTCAGCGTGTTGCAGCGGTCACAGGCGGCAAGGGCGGCGGACGTCCCGACAGCGCAATGGGCAGCATCGGCAAGAGCTATATGGTCGATGAAGCACTCGGCATGCTCCAGAGCATTGCCGGCGAATTCCTGAAATAATCGGTATATGACGGATGCCGGAGCAGCGCAGGCGTTCTCCGGCACCGCTGAAAAAGGAGGATCACTATGGATTGTCTGTTCTGTAAGATCATTGCCGGAGAGATTCCGAGCACCAAGGTTTATGAGGATGAATATGTCTACGCATTCAAGGACATCAATCCGATTGCACCGCTGCACTATCTGTTTATTCCGAAGCAGCATATTTCCGGCGCATCCGCGATTACCGAGGAGAATGCCGAGGTTGTCGGCAAGATTTTCACGGCAATTGCAAAGGTCGCTGCACAGGAAAAGCTGGATTCCGGCTTCCGTGTCATCACAAACTGCGGTGATGATGCCGGTCAGACCGTTCCGCATCTGCACTTCCACCTGATTGCAGGTCAGAAAATGGGCTGGTCTGCCGAACAGGGTGTGTGAAGAACACTGAAACACGGCAGGCGAATGCTTCGCCGGTTGTTTCGGGGGTTTCGCATCAGATGAAACGAGCCGGCAGCAGGACCTGTCTTCGCGGTGTGGAATGCTTCACGCTCGCATGGACCGCAGGTCTGCTGGCGGCTTTTCTGTTTGATATCCGCATTGTGCTGTTTCTTGCGGCGGCGGGCATTTTCGTGATGCTGCGCCTGACTGCAAAGGAGCGCATGCTGCTGCTGCTCGGGGCGATGCTCGGCGCAGCGCTCTGGTTTACATATGATGCCGCCGTGCGCAGACCGCTTCTAGCGCTGGACGGCAGACAGGTGATCTGCACCGGAAAAGTCACGGATATCCGTGTGCTTTCCGGCGACCGCGCTGTTTATACACTGCGGACAACGCTCAGCGGTCACCGCGTTTCGCTGGATTGGCACGCCGATGCCGGCACGGCGCCGCAGGAGATCGGTTCGGTTGTGGCGCTTGACGCCGTACTGACAAAGATTCAATCAGATTACCGGTATCACACGGCGGAATATCAGGCGGGCAAGGGCAGATATCTGCGAATCTACAGGGCAAAGCTGCTCCGGACGGAGGATGCGCCTGTCTTTTATCCGCCGCGGTTGCTCCATGCTTATCGGCAGTATATCACGGGGCGGATCACCGCCGCAATGCCGGAGGCAGACGCCGGTCTGCTCTGCGCGATGCTGTTCGGCGACAAGCGCATGCTCCCCGATGACACCGCGGATGCGTTCCGTGCAGCGGGGCTTGCACATGTCACGGTTGTTTCGGGGCTGCATCTGGTATTTTTCTGCAGTGTCCTCGCGTGGATTCTGCGCCGGATGCAAGCATCTGCAAGGTTTGTCTGCCTGGCGCATATACCGGCGATTCTGCTGTTCATCGTGCTCGCCGATCCCTCTATTTCCGAGGTGCGCGCTGCCGTCATGCTGATGCTTTCGCAGTCGGCGGTGCTGTTCGGGCGGCGGAGCGATACGCTGCGTTCGCTCTGCATCGCGATGTTTCTCTGCACGGTCACCGCGCCGTATGTAATCGGCTCGGTGTCCTTCTGGCTTTCGGTCTCGGGCGTGTTCGGGATCGGTGTGCTGGCGCCCTATCTGACAAAGCATGTGCAGGGCAGCCGGCTCAAAAAGGATTTTCTCAGTCTCTGCTGCGTTTCGGCGGCGATCTTTCCGGCTTCGGTGCTGCTCTGCGGAGAATCCTCGCTGCTGGCACCGGTCAGCAATCTGCTGATTCTGCCGCTCTGCGTCGGGGTGATCTGCTTCGGATTCTCGCTCCTGCTCACGGGCGGTCTGACGGGATTTCTGCTGCCTGCTGCAGGGCTGTTCTGCCGCCTGATCCGGATTTCTGCGGCATTTGCGGCACGCCTGCCCTTTTCGCATATCGTGACCGGCGAATCCGCATTCCGGATGATGCTGATTTTTGCATCTGCGCTGCTGCTGTATCTGATGTTTGCGGGAATCCCGCAGAAACCGCTTGCCGCAGCGATGCTCTGGACGGCGGTGCTGCTTGCCGGATTTCCGGTGCTGCTGCGTCTCCGCACGATGCATGAGCTGCGGATCGCGGTGCTCGGCGGCAGCAAAGAGCGGACGCTCGTGGTTTCGGTCTCCGGCGAAACATTCGTCGCCGATCTCACGGATGCACCGCACAATGCGCAGTATGCGTCACGTTTTCTCGATGATTACGGGCTGTCCGCGGATGTGCTGATCCTCAGCGGCATGCGTGCAGCGGCGGGCTATGATGCAGCGCTCGCGCCTGAACGGGTGATGCTCCGGCATGCGGAAAGCTGGCGCGAAGACAGCCGGATCTGCGGCACGGAGCCGGCATTCTGCGATGCGGGTGCGGTCACGCTTTCGGGCGATGATTTCACGCTGAGCATCTCGGATGAGACAGCGGCGGTGCAATGGGGCGCGCAGCAGATCATCATCTGTAAAGAGGACGAAACGCCGCCCGCGGATGCAGATGCCGTCATCCGGTACAGCGATGCAGCCGGATACACCGTGACAATAAACGGCAGGGAATCGCAGGGGGAGAATCTGCTTCTGCGATTTGCAAAGGGCGGCGGCGCTGCGGTTTCCCCTGCCGGATAGGATTGCTTATGCTGATACTGATTACGGGCGCTTCTCACACGGGAAAGACACTGCTGGCACAGAAGCTGCTTGAAAAATACCACATTCCGTATCTTTCCGAGGATCATCTGAAAATGGGGCTGATCCGGAGCGGTCAGACCGCCCTGACGCCCTATGACGACGATGCACTGACGGAATATTTATGGAGCATTGTGAAAGAAATGATCAAAACGGCGATCGAGAATCAGCAGAATCTGATTGTTGAGGGCTGCTATATCCCGTTTGACTGGCAGCAGAGCTTTGATGCTGCATATCTCAAGGAAATCCGGTATGTCTGTCTGGTGATGAGCGAAGCCTATATCCGCGCACATTTTGATGCGATTACCGGATATGAGAACGCGATCGAAAAACGGCTGCCGGATCCGGAAATCACCGCGGAAATGCTGATCCGCGAGAATCTCAATGTACAGCGGCAGTGCAGACAATCCGGACTTGACTATATCCTGATTGATCGTGATTACGATATAGATGCGATTGCCGCCGTGATCTGATACCATTATTACAGAACGGAGGTGTCCTGAAATGGCAAGACTTGCAGCAAATGAACTGCTGCGCGGGATCGGCTCGGAAAATCCGCCGCAGCTCGTTTTCCTTTGCGGCGAGGACACGCTGACCGTCGCGCAGACGGAAAAGAAAATCCTCAAAAAGCTGACGGACGGCGATGCGCTCTCCGACACTGCCTTTGACGGGCAGGATGTCGATCTGGACCGGCTTGCCGATGCCTGCTCGTTCTGTCCGATGTTTCAGCCCTACAATGTCATTTTAATCCGCGATTTCGATGCAGATGCGCACAATCCGTCCGCGGTCGATACAATGCTCGAAATCTTCGGGAACATCGCGCCGCGTGCGGTTGTCCTGATTGTCATGCGCGCGCTCCCCTGCTATGAGATCAAGCGGAATGCGCCGGTCTTTCTGCCGAAGTATAAAAAGCTGATGTCTTTCTTTGAAAAGCAGGGCGTGCTGTGCATCTGTGAGAAGCAGGGCGCATTTCAGCTTGCAAAGGGGATTCAGGACCGCGCCAAAAAGGCGGGCTCCGAGATCAGCCGGCAGCTTGCGGAGGAACTTGCAAACCGCTGTCTCTGCGATTCGACGCTGATCGACTCGGAGATGAAAAAGCTGCTTGCCTGTGCGGACGGCGGCGAGATCACAAAGGATATGCTCGATGATCTGACGGCGGCACTGCCCGATGCGGATGCGTTCCGGCTTGCGAGAGCGGTCACCGGCGGAAATGGCACGGCGGCATTCCGGCTGCTCCGCGATCTGACGGCAAAATCCGAGGATTCCAAAACGATTCTCGGGCTGCTCTCCGTCCTCAGCACAACCTTCATCGACCTTTACCGCGCAAAGCTCGGGCAGGGCGCCGCCAAGCAGACGGAAGTCATCGCGGCGGATTTCGGCTACCCGAAGAACCGCGAATTTGCCGTGCGCAATGCCATGCGCGACTGCGGCGGCATGACGGTTCCGCAGCTCCGCACCTGCATCCGGATTCTGCGCGAGACCGATAAAAGCTGCAAATCGACGCGCACCGCACCGCGGCTGCTGCTTGAACAGGCTGTTGTCCGGATGCTGCATGTCCGGCGCGACGGCACAGAGGCTGCCGGATGAAGCCGCGCCGCAAAATCACCCCGGCGATTGTTGTCGAGGGAAAATATGACAAGATCCGGCTGGAATCCGTTGTGGATGCGGTGATTCTTGTGACGGGCGGCTTCCGCATCTATCACAATGAGGAGCAGCTCGCACTGATCCGCTACTACGCCGAAACAACCGGTATCGTGATCCTGACGGACGCCGATGCCGCCGGATTCCAGATCCGCAGCTATCTCAAAAGCACGATCCGCACCGGCACAATCTACCATGTCTACATTCCGGGCATTCACGGCAAGGAGCACCGCAAGCGGCTGCCCTCTGCGGAAGGTCTGCTCGGCGTTGAGGGCATGGATTCCGAAACGCTGATGTTCGCGCTGGAGCGTGCAGGCGTCTTTGATGCGCAGCCGCGCAAACGCGGAGACATCACCCCCGCGATGCTTTACGCCTGCGGTCTGACCGGTGCGCCGGACTGCACGGCACTGCGCGCAGAGCTGCTTTCCGCGATGCATCTGCCGCCGCATCTTTCGGTCAAGGGGCTCTGCGAGGTGCTCTCGACCATGACCGATGCCGACGGGCTCGAAGAACTGCTGGCGCATTATCTGCCGGCGGAGCAGGAGGAGGCGGTTCCATGACATTTGCCTCGCTGCCGATGATTCTGTTTGTCCTGCCGCTGTTCGTGATTCTGACGGCGATTGTGCCGGTGCAGTGGAAAGCGGGCGTTCTGGCACTCGGCGGACTTGCCGCAGTCTGGATGACGGGCGGCTTTCCGGCGCTGATTCTGCTGCTGATTTCGGTCAGTGCAACATGGCTGGTAATCCGCCTGCAGCCGAAAAAAACGCAGGCGCATCATCACCGCGCGGAGCTCTGGCTCTACACCGGCATCGGGATACAGGCGGTGCTGCTGCTGCTCGGCAGATTCATGCTCAGTGATATGGAGCTGGTGCCGCTGCTGATCTGCGCGATGCAGGGCGCGGAGTGCATGTCCGAGCATGCAAACAACCGCTTCCGGATTCCGGCGCTGTTCCCGTTTTTCTGTTATCAGTGCGATCTGACGCGGCTGCCGGCAGGACCGGTGCTGAATTACAACACGGCGGAGCAGCTGCGGACAGAGTACAAGGTCACGCCGGAGCGGATCGGTTCCGGCGCATCGCGGTGCATTCGCGGATTGTTTCAGCTTGTCTGTCTCGGTCTGCCGATGTACACCATGCAGGAGACCATGCTGACAGGAACCGTTCTGCGCTCCGCCTCGGATGCGGTGCTTGCCGCGCTGAGCTTTTATTTCTGCCTCTATTACGGGCTGAAGGGTACGGCGCAGATCGGGCAGGGGCTTGCGCAGATGCTTGGCTTCTGCTATCCGGACAGCTTCACGAATCCGGTGTTTGCAGATTCGCTGCAGGATTTCCGCCGGCGCTTTCTGACGCCGCTCTATGACTGGACAGAGCGCGTGCTGCATCCCGCAGAGGGCACCGATGCCGCCGGATATTTTGCGCGGATGGCGCTGCTGCTCGGCGGGCTCGGCATCGTGTTCGGGCGCGGCGGCTCCGGTCTGCTCTGGGGCGTGCTGGCGGCGCTGCTCCTGACGGCGGAGTATGTCTACCGCGGCAAAAAGCATTTTACGATGCCGCTGCAGGCGCGCAGACTGTTTGTTGCAGCGGCGGTGATCTTCGGCATGGGTCTGCTGCGCAGCCGCAGCATCAACGAATGCTTTTCGTTTTATGCGGCGCTGCTCGGCGTCAACGGCATCATGCTGAGCGACACCTCTGCGTATCTGATGCGTGAGAACTGGCTGCTGCTGATTCTCTGCGCCGTCGGGGTCTTTCCGGTCCGCAGGATGCTGCATCTTCTGCCGAGACAGAAAACGCTCAATATCATGTATGTGGTCATCAAAGCGCTGACAGAACTGCTCATGCTGCTCTGGGCATATTCGGAATTGCTGAGCAGATATCTCAGAGCCTGAAAATAGGGTGTGTAACTTTTTAGGCGGCTGGCAAATTGTGGCTCAAACAAATTGTTTGAATGGCGCCCATATCAAAAGTTTGCGGGAGTCCAGAGGCGCGGAGCCTCTGGTCGATCTCCGCAGAGATCGAAACTCCCCCGGCGTTCAAGCGTTCGCGGGCTTGGGTGCCTGCAAGTGAGGCACCCATTCAAAATCGCATCGCGAAGCGATACCTTATTCATTTTAACCGTTCTGAACCACCTTATTTCTAAGAGAATCCGCCTGAAATTTTATTAGCCCGAAAAGAGAAAGGAAGTTTTCCCCCAATGGAACATTTTACCCCGCAGGATTTTGAAATCTACGATATGCATGCGCACATCTTTCCGGATAAGATCAGCGAAAAGGCAACGCTCTCGATCGGAAAGTTCTATGATATCGGCATGGCATATTCCATCGGCGATCCGGAGCATCTGCTGAAGGCAGAGGCACAGATCGGGACAAAGCGCATGCTGGTCTGCTCGGTCGCGACATCGCCGAAGCAGGTTGTTTCGATCAACAATTTCATCAAGGAGCAGTGCGACCTGCATCCGGAGATGATCGGCTTTGCGGCACTCAATGCGGATTATGAGGACATCGAGGGCGAGGTCGAGCGCATCATCTCGATGGGGCTGCACGGCGTCAAGCTGCACGCGGATTTCCAGAAGGAGCCGATTGACAGCCGCAAGACCTATAAAATCTACGAAGCAATCGAGGGCAGACTGCCGGTGCTGCATCACATGGGCGATTACCGGCATGATTACTCGCATCCGCGGATGCTGGTGAAGGTCATGCAGGATTTCCCGAAGCTCAAGGTGCTTGCCTCGCATCTCGGCGGATTTGCCGCGTGGGATGAGGCGGAGTCGGTTTTGCAGGGCAGCGAGAACATCCGGTTTGATACGAGCAGCTCGGTCTGCCTGATGTCGCCGGAGCGTGCGGTGAGAATGATCCGGAAATTCGGCGTTGACAGATGCATGTTCGGTACCGATTTCCCGATGTGGGATCCGCTGAAAGAGGCAGAGACGCTGCTTTCGCTCGGCTTCAATTTCGAGGACTACAGAAAGATGTTCTCCGAAAACGCAAAGGAATATCTGAATTTATAATCAAACACCTCAAAGCTGCCTCCCCGGCAGCTTTTTCTTTTCAGTTCGGCTTTTTTGGTTCGGCAACGAAGTTGGAACCATGAAAGAGAAAGCGCATACTCGTTTTTCGTATAGATTCAAGTTCACGATGGTAATATTGCAAGGGCTGCGCCCTCTTGGAGTATCAAGTATGGAATCCCCTCAGATTCCCGAGTATGGAATCCGCTCAGCCCATCGCGCTAAAAAGTAGATTGGTTCTTTGACAGCTGTAGACAATCGGCAGCGGGCACTGCCCGCCTGCGCGGCGGGGCTTGACTGTTGAGGGTTGATGTGGTATAATATGATTGCGTAATATGGGATAGTGGGGCTTATCGTCCGCTGTCCATGCGCAATTATGAAGTTAAAGGAGATAATAGCCATGTCATTCGACCGCTTGATTTCCAAAATTATCAGTATGAAAAATCCGACCGTTGCAGGTCTGGATCCGAAGCTCGAGTATGTCCCTGCGTACATCCGCAAGAGCTTTCTCGAGGAGGACGGCGAAACGCTGAAAGCCGCCTCCAAAGCAATCTTCCGCTATAACCAGATGCTCATCGACGCACTCTGCGATATCGTGCCTGCCGTCAAGCTGCAGGCAGCCTACTACGAAATGTACGGTCACCACGGCGTCAAGACCATGGAGCGCACCATCCGTTATGCAAAGCTGAAAGGCATGTATGTCATCACCGACGGAAAGCGCAACGATATCGGCGCAACGATGGAGGCATATACCGCTGCACACCTCGGCTCCTGCGTGATCGGCACAACTGAGTGCGAGCCCTTCGGCGCAGATGCGCTGACCGTCAACGGCTATCTCGGCACCGACGGCATTTCGCCGCTGCTCGGCGTCTGCAGAGAGCGCGATAAGGGCATCTTCGTCCTCTGCAAGACCTCGAACCCCTCCTCGGGAGAGTTTCAGGATCTGCTGATTGACGGTGTGCCGCTCTACGCAAGAATGGGCGATAAGTGCGAGGAATGGGGCGCAGATACCGTCGGCGCATTCGGCTACAGCGCAGTCGGTGCAGTTGTCGGCGCAACCTATCCGGAGCAGCTCACCGAGCTGAGAAAGCGTCTGCCGCACACGATGTTCCTTGTCCCGGGCTACGGCGCACAGGGCGGCGGTGCAGCAGGCATCGCAGGCGGATTTGATGAAAACGGTCTCGGCGCGATTGTCAACAGCTCGCGCGCGATCCTCTGCGCCTACAAAAAGGAAGGCTGCGACGAAAAGGACTTCGCCGGTGCAGCCCGCAGAGAGGCAATCCGCATGAGAGAGGATCTGACTTCGTATATCAAGATCGGATGACAGGCGAAAGCAAGCCGCCCGCCGTTCATGTCCATGCGGTCATACGGCGGGGCGGCGGATTTCTGATGCTTCACAGTGAAAAATTCGCTTATGATAAGTTTCCGCACGGCGAACAGCAGTCCGATGAAACGCCGGAACAGGCGCTCAGCCGCATTGTCTCCGCGCAGACGGGGCTGACCGTCCGGCAGAAGGGCATCCGTCCGCTGATCACGGTCAATGCGGAGCGTGAAAGCGGCGCGGTGCAGGTGCATGCATATTACATCTGCAAAGCGGAGGGCACATTGTCAGCCGAAGGTGACCGCTTCAGACCGGTGACCGTTTCCCGCGGGGCGGCACTCGCGCTCAACATGCAGGGCGATCACGGTATGCTGTCAGATGATGTGCGCTTTCGTGCGATGCTGGAACGCGAGGCGCTTGCGCTGCATTCGGCGCGGCGGTTCAGCCCGGTGCAGCTCAGTATCATTGCGGTCGTGTTCTCGGTGCTCTTTCCGATGATCAGCGGTCTCGGGTGTATGATCTTCGGCTTTCACAGCCCGACGGACGGCGGCACCGTGACCGGAACAGACGGGTTTATCGTCGGCGCATTCTTCGGCTGTTTTCCTGCGCTTCCGGCAGCGGCTGTCAGCGTGATCTGTCTGCTGCTGTGCCTGAAAGACCGCCGCAAAGCCGCGCATCTGAGCGGCGGATAACAACAAATGGTGATGTATATGAAAAAAGACAAATATACCGAAAAGCTGACCTATCGCGTCAGCGCAATGGAGCAGCTCACTGCGGCTGCATGGAGCATGGTGATCGAATGTCCGGAGGTCGCTGCAAAGGCAGAGCCGGGACAGTTCGTCAATCTGCTGCCGGAGGGAGAATTTACGCTCCGCCGCCCGATCTCGATCTGCGGGATTGACAAAACAGCCGGCACGCTCCGCATCGTATTCGAGGTGCGCGGCAAGGGCACAAAGGCGCTCTCTGAGCTCCGTGCCGGTGATACGGTCAATATGCTTGCGCCGCTCGGACACGGCTTCTCGCTCCCTGAAAAGGATGCGCGCGTGATTCTGGTCGGCGGCGGAATCGGCACACCCCCGATGCTCCCGCTCGCGCAGTATTCCGGCAGCAATGCTGTTGTAATCAGCGGCTTCCGGAATAAGGATGCGGTCATTCTGCAGGATGATTTTGCCGCAGCAGGCGCAAAAACGATCCTCTGCACCGATGACGGCTCGGCAGGCAGATTCGGTCTTGTCACGCTGCCGCTTGAGGAGGAGATCAAGGCAGAAAAGCCCGCGCTGATCTGCGCCTGCGGTCCGCTCCCGATGCTGAAAGCAACGGCTGCGCTTGCGGCTGCCTATGAGATTCCGTGTCAGGTTTCGCTCGAGGAGCGCATGGGCTGCGGCATCGGCGCATGTCTTGTCTGCGCATGCAGAACAAAGGACGCAAACGGCGATGAGCAGTATACGCATGTCTGCAAAAACGGTCCCGTATTCAATGCGGAGGAGGTGATCTGGTAATGGCTGATCTGTCTGTCAATATCTGCGGCATTCCGTTTAAGAATCCGGTGATTCCGGCATCCGGCGTGTTCGGCTACGGCAGAGAATATGAGCGCTACTATGATCTCTCGAAGCTCGGCGGCATCGCAACAAAGGGTACCACCGGCACAAAGCGCACGGGCAATCTGCCGCCGCGTGTTGCGGAGACTCCGATGGGCATGCTCAATTCCGTCGGTCTGCAAAATCCCGGCATTGATGCATTTATTGCAAATGAACTGCCGCATCTGCTCTCCTGCGATACCGTGATCCTCGCAAATATCGCGGGCTCGACGCCCGAGGAGTGCGCAGAGGTCGCGGCAAAGCTCGACAAGACCGATGTCCACATGATCGAGCTGAACATCTCCTGCCCGAATGTGCGGCAGGGCGGCGCGGCATTCGGAACATCCTGCACCGCAGCGGCGCAGGTGACAAAGGCAGTCCGTGCGGCGACGAAAAAGCCGCTGTGCGTCAAGCTTTCGCCGAATGTCACGAGCATTACCGAGATTGCAAAGGCGGTTGAATCCGAGGGCGCGGATGCAATCTCCCTGATCAACACGCTGCTCGGCATGCGCATTGATCTGCGGACGCGCAGACCGATTCTGCACAACAATATGGGCGGCTTCTCCGGTCCGGCGATCTTTCCGGTCGCTGTGCGGATGGTCTGGCAGGTGGCAAATGCCGTTTCGCTGCCGGTCATCGGCATGGGCGGTGTGATGTCCGGCGAGGATGCCGCAGAGCTGATGATGGCGGGTGCCTCTGCCGTACAGGTCGGCACAGCGATTGTGCAGGATCCCTACGCACCGCTGCGCATCATTGATGAATTGAATGACTGGCTCGACAGCAATCACATTGCGTCCGCTGCCGAGCTGACTGGAAGTGTCAAAGCATGGTAACAACGATCTATCTGATCCGTCATGCGGAGGCGGAGGGCAATGTTGTGCCGTTCTTTCAGGGCAGCCTCGATACGGCGCTGACCGAAAAGGGCGAGCAGCAGCTCGAATATCTGGCGGAGCGTTTCCGCGGGATTCCGCTTGACGCGATCTATTTCAGCCCCTATCAGCGTGCGCGCATGACGGCGGAGGCGGTCAACCGGTATCACAATCTCAACATGATTCCCGAGTACGATCTGCGCGAGCTCAACGGCGGCAGCTGGGAGGGCAGAAGAATCCCCGATCTGCGTGTTGAGTATCCGGAGGCGTTTCAGGTCTGGGTGGAGCATATGCAGGATTTTCAGGCACCGAACGGCGATGCCATGACAGAGGTCTATGCGAGGATGCGCCGCATCATGCAGAAAATCGCGGATGAGAACCCCGGCAAGACTGTCGCAGTGTTTACGCACGGCTGTGCGCTGCGCAATTTCCTCAGCTATGTTGAAAGCGGCTCGATCACAGGGCTGCCGGCAGTCGGCTGGGGCGATAACAGCGCGGTCTCGCTGGTTGAATATGACACCGAAGCCGGCTGGAAGCTGATCTATAAAAATGATTCCTCGCATCTGCCGCAGGATGCCCACACGGCACTGCCTGTCTGACGGGGAGGAACGCGATGATCATTTTCGGTGTGGATTTCGGGGATACCCGTACCGGCTGGGCGGTCTGCGACCGCTCGGAGCTCATGGCATCACCGGCGGGCGTCCTGACAGAAAAGAGCTTTCAGCTCTGCGCGGAGAAAACGGCGCAGGCTGCAAAGGATGCAAAGGCGGAACGGATTGTTGTCGGATACCCGAAGAATATGGACGGCAGCTGCGGCGCGCGCGCACAGAAATGCGAGGCGTTTGCAAAGCTGGTCGGAGAACTGACAGGAATCGAAACGGTGCTCTGGGATGAGCGCTGCACAACCGTCACGGCGCATCAGATTCTCAATGTGACCAATACGCGCGGCAAAAAGCGCAAGGCGGTTGTCGATGCCGTTGCCGCGACGATTATTCTCGAAAGCTATCTTGCATACCGCAAAAACCACGCGGATGCGTAAAAAAATGTAACATGCTCCGCAGGCGGTTTCATCTGCGAAGCATGATGCTCAGTGCAGCAGCTCTGCGACGCTTTCCATCACGGCGCCGATCGCATGTGCCGCCTTGACCGTGCGGCGCTTGAGCTTCGATTTTTCGCCGGAGCCTGCGCTGCTGACCAGATATCCGAGCATTCCGGCAGCCGCTCCGACTGCCATGCCTTTTGCGATTGCCTGCATCTGCATGATAAATCCGCTCCTTTCTGTGCCGGATATCTGTATCATGCCGCAGCGCCGGTCGCTTATGCAGACCAGATCAAAGAAAAAGGATGGGTAGATTTTGCATAAACTGCATTTTGTTCTTGTTGAGCCGCGCATCCCGCAGAATACGGGCAGCATCGCGCGGACATGCGCTGTCACCGGTGCATCGCTGCATCTGATTCATCCGCTTGGCTTCCGCATCGACGATGCAAAGCTCAGGCGCGCAGGGCTCGATTACTGGGATAAGCTCGATATTTTCCACTATGAAAATCTGGATGATTTTTTTGCAAAGCATCCGGCGGCATCGGAGCAGAATCCTTATTTTTACTTCACCGCAAAAACCGGCACGCTTTATACGGATGTCACCTATCCGGAGGAGACGTTCCTGTTTTTCGGCAGAGAGGATACCGGTCTTGACGATGCGCTGCTCAGAGCACATCCGGAGCGCTGTGTGCGGATCCCGATGCGCGAAACGCTGCGCTGCCTGAATCTTTCCAATTCGGTTGCGGTCGCAGCGTATGAGGTGCTGCGGCAGCATGATTTTGCAGGACTCGCACGCGACGGCCGCTGGGCAAAGGCGGATTGGGAACCCGAAACGCCGCGGGAATACGATATCAGTCAGATCTGAGAAAGGAATCAATCACTATGCTGAAACAGAAAATCAAGCTGATGACCGATTCGGTCAGCGATATTTCCAGGGATCGCGCCGCGGCACTGGGCATCCACCTGCTCTATATGCCGATTACGATTGAGGGTAAGGCACTGCGCGAGGAGATCGACTTCACGAAGGAAGAATTCTACAAGATGATCGACGAGGCGCAGGAGTATCCTTCAACGGCGCAGATCACGCCCTTTGAGATTCAGGAGGCATATGAGCAGATTGCAGCCGAAGGCTACACTGACCTGATCTTCACAACGATCGGTTCGGGCGGCTCGGGCACTTATAACAACGCGATGATGGCGCGCGAGCAGTATTATGAGGATCACCCGCAGAGCCAGATGAAGATTCATCTGGTGGACGGCAGAAACTACACCGCAACTTACGGCTATGCGGTTGTGGAGGCAGCAAAGAAGCTCGCACGCGGCGCAAGTGTGCCGGAGCTGATCGACTATATGGATGACTGGGCACGGCATGCCGGATTGTATTTTGTCCCGATGACGCTGAAATATGTCAAGCGCTCGGGCAGAGTGAGCGCGGCGGCAGCATTTGCAGGCGAGCTGCTCGGGCTCAAGCCGTTCTGCCGGATCTGCAACTGTGTCTCGAATGTGATCCAGAAGGTTCGCGGCGAGCAGAACATCATCCCGAAGATGGTCGAGGTTGTCAAGGCGGATATTCAGCCGCATTCGCCGTATATTGTGATGCAGGGCGCGGATACGAAAATCGCGCAGGAATTCGGTGCAGCGCTGACAAAGGCGCTCGGTTATCCGCCGGAGTGCTACTGGAATATCGGCGCGGCAATCTGCTGCAATGCGGGCCCGCATGTTGTGGGATTTGTCATCAAGCGGAAAGAAGAAACAGTATAACCTAACAACTGAAAGCGATCACGGCGAAGCCGAAATAAAAGTTTTGGTCGAGCTTTTTCAAAAGCTCGCAGGTT
>CAMKLV010000069.1:0-18680 GCA_946413695.1 uncultured Ruminococcus sp.
ATGGGTCTGCTCAAAGCCGTCGATAAATTCGATTATACCAAGGGTTTCAAGTTCTCCACGTATGCAACATGGTGGATCCGGCAGTCGATCACCCGCGCCATTGCGGATCAGGCGCGCACGATCCGCATTCCGGTACATATGGTCGAGACAATCACGCGCGTCAAGAAGGCTTCGAGCCAGCTGCTGCACTTGAACGGCAAGGACCCCTCTGAGGAGGAGATCGCGGATTATCTCGATATGCCGCTCGACAAGGTGCGCGAGGTCATGCGGATTGCACAGGAGCCGGTCTCGCTCGAAACGCCGATCGGTGAGGAGGAGGACAGCCACCTCGGCGACTTCATCCCCGATAACCATGCGCAGTCCCCGAATGACGCCGCGAACAACACCATGCTCAAGGAGCAGCTCAACGAGGTGCTCTCAACCCTGACGCCCCGTGAGGCGGATGTGCTCCGCATGCGCTACGGTCTCGATAATGAGCCGCCCAAAACACTCGAAGATGTCGGCAAGGCGTTCAATGTCACGCGCGAACGCATCCGGCAGATTGAGGCAAAGGCGCTGCGCAAGCTCCGTCATCCGAGCCGCAGCAAAAAGGTCCGCGATTATCTCGAACACTGATCCAAAACGGCAGCAGATTTCCGCATCTGCTGCCGTTTGACGGTATCTAAAAAAAGCCGCTGAAATCCGGCGTTGTCGCAGATTTCAGCGGTAGTTTCAAAATCATATGAAAAACGTGGGTCGGAGCAGCTGCTCCGCTGCACAATCATTGCGCCTTCCCCGCAAGCAGCGCCCCTATCACCTGACATTCGGACGCTGCTGCAGCGGAAGGGTGTATTGATTGAGAGAGTTGAATGCATTTCAGAGCGCATCCACAAGATGCGCGATAAACTTGAGAATCAGGATCACGTCGCCGGAATCAGGCGAACCGCTGTTGTTGACATCGGCGTTGCGGACGCCCTGCGTCGAGACAACTGCCTTCGGATCCTCTGCGATCAGCCGCGCGAGCAGCACAGCGTCGGAGACATCGACGATGCCGCTGAGATTGACATCACCGCGAAGCTGCGATCCGGATGCTGCCTCCGTTTCTGTTACGGTGGTAACCGCTGCTGCAGTGGTGGTCGCTGCGGTGGTGGTTGCTTCGGTAGTGGTGACCGCTTCGGTTGTTGTGGTCACAGTTGTTGTGGTGGTTTCGGTGGCTGCGGCGGCGGTTGTCGTTGTGACAGGTGCTGCTGCCGCGGTAACCGTGCCGGATACGCTCTGATCGTTGAGCGTGCCGCCGTTCGATGCAAAGTAGCTCTTGAGCTTCGAGGTATCCGTCAGGAGCTGATAGCTGTTCGACGGGATGTAAGAGAGCGAAGCGTTCGTATCGAAATCGCCGTAGCGGTTGCCGCTCGAGACCTTCTGGCTCTTGTCGGTGACCGTCACAGCCTGCATATCGCCCTTGCAGCCGGTGAGCGTATCGTGGAAGCTCTTGATTGCGCCGAGCTTGACCTGCTGCGGGTTCTTGCAGTTTTCAAAGAGGTTGTACTCCGAGAAGATGTAGGCATTTGCGCGCGGATTCTGGCAGTAGCTCGACTGTCCCTCGAAGACATTGTTGTACATGTGGATATTCGCCTGACGGGCAAGCGGTCCGCGGGATTCGCAGTTCTTCCAGTAGTTGTGGTGATAGGTCAGGTGGAACTGCAGGTTGGAATCCGAAGCGCCGACGAGGTTCGTCTTGTGATAGCCCTCGTAGTAGTTGTAGCTGTTGGTGAAGTACATGCCGCGCTTGAAATCGCATGCACCGTCTCCGCCTGCTTTATCCGATTCCGCCGGATTTGCGATCTTCGGCGCGTAGAATTCGTTGTTGTGGATCCAGCAGCGCTCGACGGATGATGTCAGCGCATCGCCTGTCTGTACGCCCTCCATGCCGATGCAATCCTCCGGGACATTGCGGAAGGCGATGTTGCGGACCTCAAAGCTCTTGCCGAGCGTCGGGTTGCCGCTCTCGGCGATGAAGTGGAGACCCCAGCCGTTGATGCATGCATCTGCGCCGATGCCCTCAATTGTGACATCCTTGCCGGACTGCATTCTCGCCATGAAGCCGTTGTCGCCGACCGAACCGCCGTAGTTATCGGAATCATATGCGGTGAGACCTGCCGGTGCCTTGACATCGCCGATGATGCGGACAACGAGCGGTGTGCCGTCCTTCGCAAGCTTCTCGATGATGCCCTTGTTGGAATTTGCGGTGCCGCCCTTTGCGGTCTTGCCGCCGCTCGATTCCTTTCCGGCAGAGTTCAGGATATTGCCGATGCCGGAAACCGTGGTGCCGTCCTTCGATTTGACCGTGACGGTATCCTTGTTGCTGTCCGTCACATAGAGGACGATTGCATTTGCTTTCAGTGTGCCGGCATCGGTATAGGCGCCGACACCTGCTGTATAATTGAAGTGCGCATAACCGGAGCGATCCTGCGCGCCGACGCTGATATCCTTGATATCGACTGCGCCCTTTTTCGTTTCGATATGAAGCGTGTAGCTGCCTGCCGGTACGCCGGGGATATCGACGCGGACACCCTGCTGCGTATCGCGGACAAGATAGGTCAGGTCATCGCCGGTCAGAGCGCCGTTCGCCTTGCCGCTGTAGGAGACGGCGGTGACATCGGCATCCTGCACACCGGAGAGGACGGCATAGAGCATTTCATTCCAGCCGCCGGATTTGACAAGCTTGATATTGCCCGAAACGGCGCCCGTACCGCCGCTTTGAGGTGTTGTGGTCGGATTCGAGGGCTGCGTGCCCTGCTCCGGTGCGGTTGTGACAACCGGCGTGCTGCCCGGCGCGCTGCCGTCGCCCTTGACCTCGATATAAAACAGATTGGAGCTGCCGCTGCCCTTTTTGATCTCGTGGCTGCCTGCACCGATCGAAACCGTCAGCGAGGTTTTACCGGTGATATCATATTTCTGGCTGTCCACATAGATCGTGGTGCCGTCCTGAATGGCAAGCGTGAGCTGTGCATTTCCAGCTGTGGAGAATGTCACGCTCGTTGCGCTTTCCATCTTGAGGCACTGTGTCAGCGTCATGCCGTTAAAATTCGATGTGCCCTTACCGGTCGAAAGATTGCCGGTAATCGTGAAGTAGTCGCTCTGCGCGCCCTGCGTGGTGAAGTTGTGTGTCACCGTGCCGCTGATCGGCGCTGCTGCGACGGTCACCGCTGCGACTTCTGCTGCGGAGACCTGCGGCATCGCGGCTGCCGCACTGCTGATGCACAGCATTGCGGCGGCTGCAATCCCAAATCCCTTTTTGGCTTTCATGTTTTTTCCTCCCAAAATCAAGCTGCCCGATTCTTTTCTGTTCAGGCAATTTCTGTTTCTCATGACCGTTTTCCGGTTCCTTCTGTGCTGAACCGTGATCAAGCTGGGCTGTGGGCAGAGCAGCGCTTTGGGGGAAGCACCGCCCGCCGCATCAGTCCGGTTGAATCCGGTTTCCATATTTATCATACCGGATCGGGCTGATCTTTTCAATGATTTATGATATTGAAGAACTGCACTTTAATCTCTAAGGGGAACCCGCCCCGAAAAAATTTTATGCGGAAATGTAATCTGACGGCGATATTCGCTGTCTGTCTTTCTGAAGCGCTTCACAAAACATGCAACCGGAAAGGAGGTGGCAGAGTATGAACGACGCAGATCTGCTTGCGCTTTACTTTGCACGCGATGAACGCGCATCGGCTGAAACCTTCCGCAGATTCGGCGGCTACTGCTACACCATTGCACACAATATCCTCGGCAGCGCACCGGATTCCGAGGAGTGCGTCAATGACGTACTGCTGCGCCTCTGGGAGAAGATTCCGCCGGCAAAGCCTGACAATTTCTATGCCTTCATCGCAACGGTCACACGCAATCTCGCACGCAACCGCTTCCGCGCAGAAAACGCCCGCAAACGCGGCGGCGGCGAGATTCCGCTCGTGCTCGATGAGCTCCGCGACTGCACAGATCCTGACACTGTGGAGCAGGAACTCGACAGCCGGGCACTCGGCGGCGTGCTGGATGCCTTCCTCGGAACGCTCAAAAAAGAGCACCGCATCATTTTTGTGCAGCGGTACTGGTATCTCAGCTCCGTGGAGGACATTGCAAATGATCTCGGCATATCCAAATCCAAGGTCACGGTCACGCTGATGCGGACACGCCAGAAACTCCGGACATATCTCGAAAAGGAGGGATTCTTATGAAGCCGGAACATCTGCTTGATGCGATGGAGTACATCTCTGCGGATTACATTGCCGAAGCAAAGCCGCACACGGAACAGCATAATGAATCCCGTGTGGAGCAGCAAGCGAGATCCGCCGCAGAAACAGTCACACTGAAACAGTCACAGCAGAAATCGCAGCGCTCCGGAAAGGATATCACAATGAGCAATCGTTCTTTCGGTCAGCGCATCATGACAGGCGTCATTGCAGCGGCAGCCTGCGCCGTATTCGTCGGCGGCGGTATCTTTATCGCGATGCAGGCAAGGCAGAACAAACCCGAGACCGCAAATTCCGGAAACAGCGAAATCGAAGAAATCTCCGACCGCAACTTTCTCGGCGGACAGGGCGAAATCCATATCATGCGTGATACGGAAACCATGTATGACGATACGAATTTCTATTTCAGCCGCGGATTTTATGTTGCGCCGCGCAGTTCAGAGAGTCTGACAGAGATGCGTGAAGTCAGTGAGAAGCAAAAAGAATATCTCTCGCATGTATTCTCTGACGGCGAACATTTCTATTTTGCGGACGGCAATGCGCTTTACCGCATGGACGATCACGGAAAGCGCGAGGAGACACCGTTTTTCATCATTCCTGAATATGCAGACGGGACGAAAGTCGGATTCAGCAGCATCGACAGGCTGAACAATGATACGTATGTCATTCATTATCTGGATATTCCCGGGGATGCTGTAAATGTTCACAGCTGCCGCTTCAACGCAGCAACCCAAAAAGCTGACATGCTGCCGGGCGACCCTGTCCCGCTTGACTTCTATCAGGAATCTGACGACAGCCTCCTGTATCGTTCGGCCGATTCCGGCGACATTGTGCGATACACATTCAGCACCGGAGAAACAGAGACCGTTTTCACAGACAATCACGAAGTGATTTACGCTTCCTGGACCATCCGGAACGATCAGCTCTATCTGCTCGCTGCAAAAACAGACAATCCGGAGAACGGAAATCTCAATTCCTACGGTAAAATCGACCTCGCGACAGGAGAATATACAGAAATCAATGCCAATCCGGATTTTGACGGATTTATAACCGACGGCGACAAGCTCTTTACCGTTGTCAATGCAGACACGCAGCTTGTCTGCACCGATCCGGAATGGACAGCGCCCGAGACACTCTATGATTTCAGCACGGCAGAGATTCCGGAGCGCTTCCGCAGCGAAATGCAATTCAAGATGCCATGCTGCGCAGATGAAAACTATGTCTATCTCCGCGTGGATGCCAATGCCGACCTCGATCGCGAGCTGCTCTTTGACCGCAAGACCGGCAAAATGCTGTATTTCTATCTGCCGACGCCGGATGAAGAAGAAACAGCGGAAACCGATGAGAGCAATATTTTCGGCGGAATCGGCGTGATTCATCCGGCATGCCGGAACAGCGACAGTCACAGTACGTGCTATTTCCTCTGCGATGACGCATATTATTACCTGCTCATCGGCGCGCAGTGGTACCGGTTTGCACTGGACGGCGGCAGCGGAGAACCGCTCCCCGACCGCGTCAACGGCGCCGCGCTGCCGGATCAGGCATTCCTCACCGACGGCGAAAATGTCCTGACAAATTATCTTGTTCCCGTGAACGGCGGCGCATCGTATCCCGATATCAATTTCACGCCCGTGACCGGCGGCAAAATGTATCCCTCAATTGAGGAGATCCGCGGCATGCTGAATCCGGAAACGCACTCCGCTGAGGACTTTATCAATCCGGTCAGCATTCACCGTGTCGGCGACAAATACTTCATGTTCCTCCGGACAGAGAATCCGGAAAAACTCGAAGCAAGAGCGGAGAATCCGGAAGATGCCGGAACATACAAGGTCTTCCTCTGGCTGGACAAAGACGGCAATCTGCTCGATATCTCCGAGGAGAAGGATCCGCTCGAGGAATTCGGCGGCTGCTTCACGGATGTTGAAAACGAGCATGTGTATTACCGGTGCAACAGTGTCGGCGATGTGCAGCATCCCGGTCAGTCCGTGACAATCCGCGAGCTCCCCGCCCCCGGTCAGACCGCTGACTATCAGGCACCGACGGACTGCGCAGGTTTCTGCTGCATCTCCGGCGGCAAGACACTCTATCTCAATGCAAACGGTGCGCTCTGCGGCATGGAGGACGGCAAACAGAGCATCCTCTGCGAAGGGCTCGGCACAGTCAGCAGCAGCTTCATCGTGGGCGATCAGCTTTATTATATGAGCATGGCTGAGGACTACTATGACACCTCGGACAGCAACCGCCTGATGATGCTCGACCTGCGCGGCGATTCGCCCAGGCCGGTCACGATCTATGAGTCGGAGCAGAAAAACGAAGCATCTCTGCTGGGCTTGACCGGCAACCACAATGAAATCGTCCTGATGGAAACGAATGCACACCGCATCCTGTTCATTGATCCGCAGACCAAAACAGTCACCAGAGAGGTAAATCTCCCCGCAGACGAATCAACAACAGCAGCATATGCGGAATTTGAAGTCCGCGCGCAGGATGCAACACGCGCCTTTATCGACTACATGACAAACAAGAATGAAGCGACATTTGAAAATCTCGGCGTGCTCGATCAGTATCTTTCCAAAGACAGCAGCGCCTATCAGAAGCTGCACAGCATGGCAACCGACGTCAGCTGGAACACCCCCTATGACTCGCGTGTGGATCAGGAACTGACCGTCAGCAATATCCAGATGAACAATGACACCTGCACCTGCGATGTGCATTTTGATTATGAATTGACGCTGACAGGCGGCAATACGCAGAATTACAGCAATGATATGCGCTGGGCATTTGTCAAGGAGGACGGTGTCTGGAATGCATTTGAATTCTGGTACAACACGCCTGAAGCGGATTCCGCCGATGCCCTGAACATCAAAGAACTTTCGGATGTTTCCGGCAGCACCTTCCGCGGCAAGCTGCTCAAAATCAAGGATCCTTCCAGAGTCACGCTCGGCGTCTCCGGTCAGTACGGCGATGCATACGAGGGCAGACTTGTCAAGGATATGGCTGCCGAAAACGGTGCATTCGCTGCGATCAATGCAGGCACCTTCATGGACCTCAACGGCGTCGGAAACGGCGGCACACCGCTCGGCATTGTGATTGCAAAGAGCAAGCTGCTCTGGGGCGATCTGAACGAGACCACGGATGTTGTCGGCTTTGATCAGGACAACCGCCTGCGCGCCGGCAGCATGACCGGCAAACAGGCAATGGAGCTCGGTCTCCGCGATGCGGTCAGCTGCAGTCCGGTTCTGATTGCCGACGGAAAGGCGCTCGAACAGGATGCCTCGCTCAGCAACAGTCCCAATCCGCGCACCGCAATCGGACAGACTGCCGACGGCACTGTTCTGCTGCTCGTCATCGAGGGCAGACAGGCAGACTCCCTCGGCGCAACCTACAACGATATCATTGACATCATGCTGAAAAACGGCGCTGTCACTGCCGCAAATCTCGGCGGCGGAAGTCAGTCGCATATGATCTGCAGCAACCAGATGGTCACCGCCAGCTCCTCGCTTTACGGTCCGCGCAAACTGCCGAACTGCTGGCTGGTCGCGCCGGAGTCATGAATCAGGTATCTCCGACGGATTTAGAATGGGGGCTTACAGTATTGCTGCGCAAACTGTGCCCCAAACCCTGCCAAAGGGTCATTGACTCTTTGGAATCCCATTTTGATATATGTGTTACAGAAAAGCCGCTTCCATTTGCGTGAATGGGAGCGGCTTCCTTTTATACACGTATAAACATGGGGTCTGGGGATAATATCCCCAGCGAGGGGTTTGGGGGCGAGCAGCCCCCATTATAAATCCATCGGAGATACCTCTATCACACCGCGGCGAAGCCTTTTTCGAGGTCGGCGATGATATCGTCGATATGCTCGGTACCGATCGACAGGCGGATCGTTGCCTGCGTGATGCCTGCCTCGGCAAGCTCCGCATCGGTCAGCTGCGAATGCGTGGTTGTTGCCGGATGAATCACCAGAGACTTGACATCCGCAACATTCGCGAGCAGCGAGAAAATCTCAAGGTGGTCGATGAAAGCGTGCGCTTCTTTCTGTCCGCCCTTGATCTCAAACGTGAAGATGCTGCCGCCGCCGTTCGGGAAGTATTTTTCATAGAGTGCATGATCCGGATGCTCCGGCAGAGACGGGTGATTGACCTTTGCGACCTTCGGATGATTCTTCAGGTACTCCACAACCTTCTTCGTGTTCTCCGCGTGGCGCTCCAGACGAAGCGAGAGCGTCTCGGTGCCCTGCAGCAGCAGGAATGCAGCGAACGGCGAGATCGCAGCGCCCTCATCGCGCAGCAGAATCGCACGGATATAGGTCACGAATGCTGCCGGTCCGACTGCATCCGCAAAGGAAATGCCGTGATAGCTCGGGTTCGGTGCGGCGATCGGCGCATATCTGCCGCTTGCCTTCCAGTCGAATTTGCCGGAATCCACGATCACGCCGCCGAGCGTTGTGCCGTGGCCGCCGATGAACTTTGTCGCAGAATGCACCACGATATCTGCGCCGTGCTCGATCGGGCGGATCAGGAACGGCGTGCCGAATGTGTTGTCGATCACGAGCGGCAGACCGTGCTTATGCGCGATCTCTGCAACTGCGTCAATATCCGGAATATCAGAATTCGGATTGCCGAGCGTTTCCAGATAGATCGCCTTGGTGTTTTCGCGGATTGCGCCCTCGATCTCGGCGAGGTTGTGCGCATCGACAAAGGTTGTCTCAATGCCGTACTGCGGCAGCGTGTGCGCCAGCAGATTGTAGCTGCCGCCGTAGATTGTCTTCTGTGCGACGATGTGCTCGCCTGCCTGTGCAAGCGCCTGAATCGTATAGGTGATCGCGGCTGCACCGGATGCCAGTGCCAGCGCCGCGACGCCGCCCTCCAGCGCTGCGATGCGCTCCTCAAAAACACCCTGTGTGGAGTTCGTCAGTCTGCCGTAGATATTGCCTGCATCCGCAAGACCGAAGCGAGCGGCTGCATGTGCGGAATTCTTGAACACATAAGATGTGGTTGCGTAAATCGGGACGGCTCTTGCGTCCGAAGCGGGATCAGGCTGCTCCTGACCGACGTGAAGCTGTAAAGTCTCAAATTTATAGTTGCTCATTTTCATATACCTCATTTCATAATATTACGCGGCATGCTGCCGCTGATTCGGAATTGCGCTGTTCTCGCGCGGGCTGTTTTCTGCAAAGTCAACAGCTGAGGTACATTCGGCCGTTCCGGTAGTTTTTCCGGTCAAGCAGCGGAAACAGAATACTCATATCGCATTCTCCTTGTATTTCTACTTGCTTACTAGGTTTATTGGATTGATGCCATTATAGCACAGCGATTCACGGTTTGTCAAGCAAAATTTCCGGATTTTTCGCATTTCGTTTGTTCTCACAAACCTATAGGATAACTAGGAGATTGTTTTTGTCCGATTGCACAAGAAAAACCGCGCATTTCTGATAACCGGTTATAAATGCAGCCCCGAAGCGTTTTCACGGTCGCTTCGGGGCATTGTTCTGTTCCGGTTCATGGGAAAGCGATTCACTCGACAAATTCTTCCACCGCAAACGGAACCATATTCTTATGATATTTCACAGTAAAGCTGCACGGATAACAATTCCGCGGCGTAAATGTGATTTTGAAGCCGTCCGTCATAAATCTCGGCGCCTCAGCGCTGCCGTCCTCATAGCTGCCGATATAAATGCCGCTGATTTCGTAACCGGCATCCAGTGCATCGGGATGCAGCCGGTCCCCCTTCAGATTGAAATGCGCAAGCCAGCCATGCGCCGCTTTGACAGCCTGCTCCAGATTCTTCAGAACCGCGGCGGCAAAGCTGCATACTTCATCTGTGAAAACCTGATGATCTGATTCGATCACAATGTAAATCTTATGTTCCTGTTCCGATATCCCCGCAGATATCCCCGCAAAACCGGAATCCTCTGTGATATCAAAGTGCCCGAGATTCCGGCTTTCCAGATCCCGGATAATCTGCGCCCGCGTATACGCCTTGTATTCCCCGCTCATGTGCATGCTCCTTCCTGTCACAGCCGCATTCCGCTGTAACCCGTAATACATGGATACAGAAAAGCCACAGTGCCTCTCCGTCGAGACACTGCGGCTTTCATTTCCTGTTTTGTGACTGCCGATCAGTCGAGAGTACGTGCAGTCAGGCTTGCGAGCTCGCCGAGATCGCTGCCGGCGCCGCCCTTGCCGATGGTCATTGCATTGCTGTCATAGTGCATACGGATGACAAATGCAACCAGACCCGGGTTGTTATCAACACGCAGATTCATTCTGACGGTTTCGCCCGGCTTTGCGGTGACGGTATCCGGTGTCAGGGTCATATCCTTGCCGAGTGCCTCGACCTCCGGCTTATCCTTGTTAACGCAGACATAGCCCGGACGGAACTTGACGTTTGCGAGCTTTGCTGCATTCTCATCGGTGTTTGCACTGTAGTTGGAAAGGTCTGCGAAATAGACCTCGACCGGATAGACGCCGTCCGGTGTGTTCTCATTGACCTTGACCTCAAACTCGATCAGGTTTCCGTCAAAGACAAAATCCTTCTGCTCAGAGATATCGAGCCAGTATGCCTGATAGGTCTTCACAGCCGGTGTGTAGCCTTTTTCGTACTCAGCCGCGTTGGTCGGGCCGGTGTACAGCTCGGTTGCGACGGAGCCGCCTGCCTCTGTGACAGCCGCACCGTTGATATCGGTCTTTGCAACATAGATCTTGCCGTCATCTGCACGGATCGAGGAAACAACGGTATCCTCCTCCTCGACGTTCTGCGGGGTTTCAAAGGTCAGCTTCTGGTTTCTGCCGCCGTTGGGGTCGATGACAACATTTTCATCATCCGGATCCGCCTGACCGCCCTGAGAGCTGCTGTCATCGCTCTTGCTGCTGTCATCGGCATTCTCCGCCTTGGACTCAGACTCAGCACCTTCGCTGTTCTCTGCCGAGGACTCATCCTGCGAGACGCTGCTCTCCTTCGAGCTGTCATCGCCGCTGCTGATATTCTCGCCGCAGGCAAATGCGGGCAGGGTCATCGCAGCTGCAAGCAGCGCTGCAAGAACCCGCTTCTTCATATTTTCCATTGTAATACTCCTTTCAGACTTATCTGTATCCAGTATCAGACAGATGCCTCTCGAAAAAATCCCGTGTACAAAGCACGTTCGCCTATCATTATACACGTTTACTGTCAAAAAGTCAAGTGAAATTCTTGTGACATTCCGGTATCAGTTTGATAACAGCGCTGTAGCCGGATTCAGAGCTGCGAGAACACGGCGCCGATCTTCTCGTGCAGGACAAGGTCTGCGTGCGAATCAAAGGGCGTTGCGTCACGATTGACAAGCGCCAGAACGCTGCCTCTGAAATAGTGGATCAGCCCCGCTGCCGGATATACCGCGAGCGAGGTGCCGCCGATGATCATCATATCCGCCTCGCGGATGCAGCGCACGGCTTCATCCATGACATCGTTGTCGAGCGCCTCCTCATAGAGCACAACATCCGGCTTGATTCTGCCGCCGCAGTGTTCGCAGCACGGAATCCCGCTGCTCCCCGTGATCGCGGTGACATCATATTTTCTGCCGCACTGCATGCAGGTGTTGCGCAGGACGCTGCCGTGCAGCTCGAGCACTTTTTTGCTGCCTGCCGCCTGATGCAGCCCGTCGATATTCTGCGTAATGACCGCATTGAGCTTGCCCTGCTGCTCCCATTCCGCGAGCTTTTTGTGCGCCGCATTCGGCTTTGCATCAAGGCAGAGCATTTTGTCGCGGTAGAAGCGGTAGAATTCATCGGTGTGCTTCATGAAAAATGTGTGGCTGAGGATCGTCTCCGGCGGGTAGTCATACTTCTGATTGTAGAGACCGTCCACACTGCGGAAATCCGGAATGCCGCTTTCGGTCGAGACGCCCGCGCCGCCGAAAAATACGATCTTCTTTGCCTGCTCCACTGCCTTGCGCAGATCTTCGATTGTTGCTGTCATAATAAACGCTCCTTTCAGGTTTCGGTCACAGTGTGACCGGAATGGATTTGCTCAGCGCAACTGCATAGAGCCAGCAGCCGCAGACCGGCTTTTTCATCAGCAGGCTGAGCGCCTCTGCATAGAGCCGGATCTGCTCGGTATAGGCTTCGAGCAGTGCCGCTTCGTTTTTGCCCGTATCGGTTTTGTAGTCCACAAGGACGATGCCGTCCTCCTCCTCGAACACGAGATCCATGATGCCTGTCACCATGCCGTCCGTGCCGGCGTAATCCGCGCCGATCTGCTGCAGGGGACCTTCGAGATTCAGGTCACAGATGCGCACCATGAATTTCTGCTCGCGCCAGATGTGCAGCGCCTTCTGCATCCGCTGCCAGAGCTCCGAGCGGAAGAAATCCGCGATTTTGCTCTCTGAGACCGCCTCCGCCTGCCGCGCGGACAGTCTGCCCGCCGCTCTGCATCTTGCAATCTCCGCCGGAAGATCGGCTGCAGCGGCGGCAAAATCCGCATACTGCATAAAAGTATGCACAGCCGTGCCGCGCTCCGAACCGGTCATCTTGCTGCCCTTGCTCCGGAACTGCGGATTCTGCAGCGGCGCATCGAAATCCTCCTGCTTGGCAAGCTCCGAGACGCCGTATTTCGCAGTCAGCTCCGCAAGGCGGCTGTCATATTCCCACGCGCACTGCCGCGCGAGCTGTGCTGTCAGTTCGGGATCGGGCAGAACCTGCTCCGCTTCGGCAGTCTCCGCTGCTGTTTCTGCCGCGGATTCCGGCGTCACCGTCCAGACGGCAACCGGCAGCGGCGGCAGACCGTCCGCACCGCAGTCAATCTCCAGATCGCGGCGCATCTGCTCGCAGGATGTGTTCCGGATCAGCGCCATGAAAAGCCAGTCCGCAAAGCAGCCCGCACTGCCGACGCGCTCCGGCGAAATGCCGCCCTGCTCCGCCTGCAGATACGCCTCCGGTGCAATGACATTCGTGCAGCGGCTGTTGGAATAGGGCAGCGGCAGAATCAGATATTCGCGGGCGCGCGTCAGTGCCACATAGAGCAGGCGCATCTCCTCGCTGACCATCTCCGCGCGGTTCTTCTGATAGATCAGCGTCCACGGCAGCGATTTGCCCCTGCTGATTGTTTCCGGATCATGCAGCTGAAAGCCGATGCCGGTCTTGCCGTGGTACTGCACCGTGTCCGATGCATCCTTGTGCGAAAAGCCGTGATCGGTGTCCGCGAGGATCACAAACGGCGCCTCCAAGCCCTTTGAAGCGTGGATGCTCTTGAGCTGCACGACATTCTCCGTTCCCGCCGGAACACTGCCCGCCTCCAGATCTTCACCGCGATCGAGAACCGCATCGAGATAGCGCAGGAACGCCGAGAGTCCGCCGCCGCGGTTTTCCTCAAAGGTTTTCGCATAGCCGGTCAGTGCGCGGAGATTCGCCTTTTTCTGTGCACCGCCCGCCGACATCTGCATCATGCCGAGGAAATCGGTCTGCCGGTAAATGCGCCGGATGAGCTGCTCAGGCGTATCCATTGCCGCAAAAACGCGCATCGTATCGAGGAATTCGGTCAGCGCGCGGCATTTCTCCGTCAGCACCGGAGATTCCGCCGCCATGTGTTCATCCGCGCGGATGCGCAGCATCGTCTGAAAGAGCTGCATCCGCGGCGCATAGAGACGCACCTGCAGCAGCTCATCGACCGTGAAGCCGAACAGCGGCGAGAGCATGGCTGAAGCGACCGGTACCTCCGGCAGCGGATTGTCGATCGCACGCAGCAGGTCGATCAGCAGCAGAATCTCCGGCGATTTCAGATAATTCTCGCGCTCTGCGCCTGCCGCCGGAATGCCGGCAGCCTCCAGCGCTGCCGCATAGACCGGCATCCGCGTTTTATAGCGCATCAGGATCAGGAAATCGCGCGGCTCACAGGGACGCGGTTCGCCGTCGGCACCCCTGACAGGCGTCTGATGTGCCAGATGCCACGCGATTCTTGCTGCGACGGCGGCGGGCTCTGTGTGTGTCTCCTCACCGCTCTGCGGCAGCAGCATGACCTCTGCCGTGCGGCGGTGCGCAAAGTAGCTTGCGCCCTGCACGAGCGCCTGTTTGTCATCATAGGTGATTTCGCCGACCTGCTCGGACATCAGCTGCGCAAACACATGGTTGATCACCGTGACAACCTCGGTGCCGCTGCGGAAATTGCGGTTTAAGTTGATGCAGGTGTTTTCGGTCAGCTGCGGTGTCTGATACGCGGCGCCCTCCTGCATTGCGCGGTAGAAGTTTTCGGGGTTCGCATTGCGGAAACGGTAAATGCACTGCTTGCTGTCGCCGACCACAAACAGATTCGAGCCGTACCGCTCGGCGCTGCCGCCGCGCGAGAGCATCCGGAAGATCAGATCCTGCGTGTTGTCCGCATCCTGAAACTCGTCGATCATGATGCAGACATACTGCGCCGAAAGCTGCTCTGCGAGCTCCGTCCTGCGGATTGTGCCGTCCGGCAGACGCTCTGCGAGCAGCGAGAGTGCCAGTGCCATCGCATCATTGAACGTGACGCCGTTCCGCTCGCGCTTGCGCTGTATGTATGCAGCATCCAGCTCCGAAACAAGCTCCGAAAGCAGCGTCAGCAGCGAGGCATGGCGGCTGATATCCTGTTCGGCAAACAGCAGCGGCACAGCCCACATTTTTGCAAGTGCTTCAAATTGATTTTTCGCATAATTGCGCAGCGCCTTGATGACTGCCTTTTCCGTCTCGAATTCGCCCTTTTTCTTCGGCAGCGTATTCAGGGAACCGAACGGCTCGCGCTGCAGCGCCCTGCCGAGTTCTGCGCAGTCACCGGTCTCCGGCAGTGCAGCGATCTCGCGGAGATTCTGCTGCTCTGTGCGGAGCGTGACCGCAGCCTTCTCCGCGTTCATCTGCTCTGCCAGTTCAATCGCGCGCGGATAATACGAGAGAATCTCCGTGAGCTTCTCCCCGATCATCGCAAGCGCCTCCTGCCGGATCATCTCCGGCGATGCGTATTTCTTCGCGCATTCTGCAAGGAGCGTCTGTCCGAAGGGCTCGTTTTCCGTCAGCGCATGCAGCGAGATCAGCAGCTTTTCCAGCGGGGTATCATCCTGCCCGCAAAACGCCTCAAAGAGCTGCTTCTGCTGCTGCCGGACGGTCTCATCCGCTGCCGCACGCGCACTGAGCTGCTCCATGATCTCTGCAGCCGCCTGCGCGCGCAGTTCATCCGCTTCGCTCTGTTCCATCACGCGGAAGTTCGCCGAAAGATCAAGCTGTGCAAAGTGCTCGCGGAGCAGCCGCAGACAAAAGCTGTGGATTGTCGAGATATTCGCGCTCTGCAGCATGATCTGCTGCTGCCGGAGCCATGTGTTTTCCGGATCGGCAAGGATTTTTTTCGAGAGCGCACGGTTCAGACGGGCACGCACCTCGCCTGCCGCATCGTTCGTGAAGGTCACAACGACCATTTTCTCCGCCGGATATGCCGGATCTTCGAGAAGCCGGATCAGGCGCTCGACCAGAACCGAGGTCTTGCCGCTGCCCGCCGCCGCACTGACAACAACCGATGCGCCGCGCGCCAGAATCGCCGCCTCCTGTTCAGGTGTCCACTGACTCATGACCGTTTGCCCCCTTTCCTCTTTCCCGCTTCTGCGGCTGCCGGATCGAGAATGCTCTGCATCTCCTTTTTGACGGTATCCTGCCGCTGCGGTTTCCGGATGCGGTCTGTGTCATCATCCGTCAGGCCGCACAGACTGCGGTATTTGCAGTACATGCAGGCGTTTGCGTAGTATCCGCTGCCGCCGCCCTGCATCGGGCGCGGTTCGACATCGCCTGCAAGATATGCCTCTGCACAGGCTGCAACCAGCTTTTCGACATATTCGCGCAGACGGCCGAGCTGCTCCGGCGTAAAGACCTGCGAATCCGCCGTCAGCGTCAGCTCGCCCGAGGCTTCGGTCGCCTTTTCATCGAGCTTTGCCGGAATATACACACCGGCAAGCGCCTCCTCCATCTTCGTGAGGATTTTTGTATCCCGCAGCACCGTGCCGCTCATGCAGAAGTATTCACGCAGATAGGTCTCGGTATCCTTCATCTTCTCGCGGTCCTGCGGTGCCGGAGAACTCGCCGGCATATAGAGCACACCGGCAGGCTTTGCATCCGGATAGACCTGCGGATCATCCAGCACTGCAAAGAGATAAAGCAGCATCTGCAGATTCAGCCCGTAATAGACATTCGCGAGCTTGAATTCCTTTTTGTGCAGACCGGTCTTGTAATCGACGATGCGGAGATACTGCTCACCGGACTGCGCATCGACCGTGATATCCACGCGGTCGATTTTGCCGTGCAGATAGAGCGTGACGCCGCCCGGAAGCGTCAGGGTATAGGGTGCGGTGCCGGTTTCCTCCCCGAGCTGCCCGATGGTCAGCTCACAGGCATCCGTTGTGAACTGTGACTGCCGCATCTCATCCTGCGTGTGGCGGAGCAGCCCGTAGAGTCTGCCCGTGATCCGCGTGAACTGCTGCAGAAAACGCTGCGGACGGTTCTCCTTTCCGCCGAGCTGCTGCTCCATGAAATCATCGGTGCAGCGCTTTGCGTGGGCGCGCAGATCATCCGGCGTCATCGCGAGAAAATCATCGCGGTCGGGATGCTCGCGGAACAGCCGCTCCATGCAGTCATGCACCATATTGCCGACATTGAGCGAGCTGAGATCGCGCTTTTCCGGCCGGTAGAGCTTGAGATTATCCTTGCAGAAGCTCATGAACGGACACATCATTTTGTTTTCGATCTGGGTAGCGGACATATAGAGCTTTTCGCCGCCGAGCTTTCTCAGCAGCGCAGGCTCCTGCACATGCAGCCGCGAGAGATCGGTTCTCCGGCGCAGACGCTCCATGCGCGCCGCCTCCTCCGGAATCGCGCTGAGCATGGCACGCACCGATGCGCGCTCTGTCTGTGAGATATCGTAATCCTCGACAAAGCTGTAATATGCGGCGGCTCTTGTCGAGACATAGAATCCGGCACCCATGCCCGCCGCGTATTCAAAATACGGCGGCTTTGCGGTCAGCGGCAGCAGGCTGCGCACCTCCTCCAGCAGCGGCGAGGGGATCAGATGCGCACCCTTTTCCGTTGCGAGCGGATAGCAGAGCCAGAGCCGCTCCGATGCAGCCGACAGCGTCTTGTAGACGATCAGGCGCTCATCGGCACAGAGATCCCGCACGGAACGCGAAAGCGCGATCTCATGCGTTTCGAGCAGCGCGCGCTCCTGCTCGGAGAAAAAACCCGTATCCTGAATATCCGCGGGGAACTGCCCCTCGTTCACGCCCATGACGAACACCGCCTTCGGGGCGTCATAGCGCGCGGCGGCGGCACTCTGCACGGTGACGGCATCGAGCGTCTGCGGCGGCACGGGCAGCTGATTGTTCCGCAGGACGGTTGTCAGCAGATCGAGCAGCTCAGGCGGGGTCATCGCAGTGTGCTCCAGCGCCAGATAGAGCGCGTCAAGAATATTTGTCATGTCCTTCCAGAGGCGGCGCATCGCTCTGCCGCCGGAGACATCGCCGCAGTCATGCAGCGCCTTTGCCGTCCGGACAACCGCCTTCGGGATTTCCAGCTCCTCCATGCAGGTATAGAGCGCATCGCAGAGCTGCGCACCGGTCACGGACTGCCCGTCCTTCGGCAGGCTTGCAAAGTGCATCTTCCGGATCGGCTGCATGATCTTCACACGGAGCTGCTCCATTTCCTGTTCCGGATCCATCTCCTCAGGGAACGGCTGCTCCCATCCCCTGCCCTCGAGATCCCAGATGTATGCAAAATCCTCGAGCTTTGCCGCCTCCGTCGATTCCAGCGGAATCAGGCCGGTTTTCAGCAGCAGCAGAATCTGCTCGGTGGTTGTGCGGTGCATCAGCGAGAGCAGGCAGACCGGCAGCTTCATCACCGCCGTGTGCAGCACGCTCCTGCGCAGATCCATGAAATAAGGGATGCCGTAGCGCTCGAATGCCGCCTCAAGCAGCGAACCGTATCCGCCGAGATCGTGCATCACAACCATGATATCCGCCGCACGCATTTCGCCGCGCATCAGAAGCTGCCGGATCTGCGCCGCGACATACTCCGCTTCAAGCGTCATATCGCGCGCCTCGCAGATCGTCACCGCGGAGCTTTCCGCAAAGGGCTGCTGATGCAGCGCATAGATATATCTGCTCAGATGTGCAAGCGACTGCTCTTTGAAACGGTACTGCTCCGTCAGCAGAATCTGCTCGGTTTCAATGCCGTATGCAGATGCCGTTTTCCGCAGTCTGCGCGCCGTCTGGTTGACCGCGTCAAAGCGCGTGAAATCCGGAGCGTCAATGTTATCCGAGCGCAGGGCGATCCAGACCTCAGCCGCATCGCGCAGCATGACATCCAGCATCAGATACTGATCGCCCGTGAAGGATTCAAATTCATCAAGGAAGATATGGCTGCCGCGCAGATACCGGCTGCCGTCCGCTGCCGCCGCGGCATGGATCGGATCACGCAGCGCATCGCGCATGCCGCG
>CAMKLV010000070.1:0-18407 GCA_946413695.1 uncultured Ruminococcus sp.
GACAAAAATCCTGCGCATCTATTCTTCAAGATTTAATTGGTACATCAATAGTATATCCGGAGTTGCCGTCAATATCCGGCAGCACACTGCACAAAACATTCCGCCGATTTTATGCACAACGCCGAACTTGTACGGCGCACCTTGCGCTTGTCCCCATTCTATGTTATGATAATAAAATCAGCATACAATCTGCTCCCGCAGCGGATGCAGGGCGCGGCAATGGTGCGCAACATTGTCACAGGCAGCCCTGATTTGTCCCGCGGAGCGCAGACGGATGCTGAAACATGAATCGAGAGGGGAAAATTCAATGAAAGCAAAGAGAGGCGCGGCGATGCTGTGCGCTGCCTGTCTGATCTGGACAGGGGCTGCTGCATTGCCGGCACCTGCGGTCGTCTGCGCCGCAGAGGAGGAAACCGCACCGGAATTTGAAGGTCTCAGATATGAGATCGCGGACGGTGCCGTCACAATCACGGGCGTGAGCGACGAGCTCGAAGGGGAGGTTACGGTCCCTGCAGAGATCGAAAAGCTGCCGGTGACAAAAATCGGAGCGGGTGCGTTCCAGTTCAACACGAAGATCACGGATGTGACACTGCCCGAAAGCGTCACGGAGATCGGCGAGACCGCATTCAAAAGCTGCTTCGTCCTGAAATCCGTCAAGCTGCCTTCGGGACTGACCGCCATCGCGGACAACACCTTCCTGAAAAGCCGCAAGCTCGAAAGTCTTGTTGTGCCGGAAAAGGTCAAAAGCATCGGCAAAATGGCGTTTGCAAACTGCGATTCGCTGGCTGATCTGACACTGCCCGAGGGGCTCGAAACCGTCGGTGAGGATGCATTCCTCTATACGCCGTGGATGGACGAGCAGCGCAAGAAAAATCCGTTTGTGGTCATCAATCATGTGCTGATCGACGGCAAGGCATGCAAGGGCGATATCACGCTGCCTTCGGATATTACCGCGGTCGGTGAGGGCGCATTTTCGTATAATCACGATATTGTCAATGTGCTCGTGCCGGAGAATGTCAAAGAGATCCGCCACTACGGCTTCTTTGACTGCAACCGTCTGGAGACGGTCACGATCCTGAATCCGGATTGCGAAATCTGTGATATGAAGGCGACCATCTCCAACAACTACGCAAGACATGAGGCGTTTATGCTGGGCACAATCCGCGGCTTTGAACAGGCGACTGCGCAGTCGTACTGCGAAAAGTATGCGTTCCCGTATGAGGTGATCACGGCGGTCAGGGGCGACCTTGATCTGAACGGAAAGGTCGGCGCGGACGATGCGCAGAGCGCGCTGAGCTTTTATGTCAAATCCATGGCGGGGAGCAAGCCGGAGCTGAACGATCTGCAGAAAGAGGGTGCGGATGTCAACGGCGACGGCACAATCGACTCCGCAGATGCACAGCTCATTCTGATGTACTATGTGAAGAACACGATCTCGGGCGTCCCGACAGAGTGGGAGACGCTCACCGCTGACAGCGAGACAGAATCCAAATAATACAGCAAAACCGCGAACCGATAAAAAGGTTCGCGGTTTCTGTTTGCGGGTCAGCTTTTATGCCGTGTCAGGATGAGACCCGTGACTGCGGCGATCAGAATCAGCGGTGCAACACGGACATAGACAAATTCAATCCCGTGCAGAATGGTACCGGCGGCGGCAAGCTCCGGATTTTTGTAATTCCATTCCAGATACGGGCTGTCTGCCGCGAGCAGGATCACGAATCCGATGACGATGAGGACACATACCAGAATCAAACCGCAGCGGAGGATATTCCGTCCGGCTGTCTTTCTGTGTGCAAGCTGGAGATTGATCACCTCGAGCTTTTCTGCAATCGCCTTGAGATCATCCGGCTCCGTTTCTGTGATCTTTTCGCCGAGCAGGACACTGACCGGCGTTTCGAGCACCTCTGAAATGGTGACCAGCATGTCGGAATCGGGAACGGAAAGACCGCGTTCCCATTTGGAGACCGTCTGCCGCACGACATTGATCTTTACGGCAAATTCCTCCTGCGAAAGTCCTTTGGATTTTCTGATGCTTTTTATGTTTTCGTTCAACATTGCGAAAACCTCCTTTCGCACTCATTATACACCGGATCACCCCGTTGCGGCAAGCAACGCATGTTAACATTCCCGCATTTACGCGGTTTTTTGCGCAACGCAAACAATCCTTACCATTCCGGCGGGCAGTCAAAATGCCATAGTCCCTCTGCACGGTCTGTCAGAGAAACTATGGCATCAAAATGATCTGTCATGCAGTCAGCCGACGGTCTGAGCCTGCTTCTGCTTCTTTCTTGCAAGACGGCGGGCACCCTCACAGCCGTCCCATGTCTTCTTGCGGAACAGCTTGTTGCAGATTGCCAGCGCAAGCAGCGAATAGCCGACGCCGAACAGCAGTCCGCCGAGGATATCGGTCGGGTAGTGGACATAGAGATACATGCGGGAGAATGCGACGAGTGCCGCAAGCACCAGCGCCGGAATGCCCCACTTGCGCTTCCACATGCAGATCGAGGTTGCAGCGGCAAAGGATGCCTGTGTATGTCCCGAGGGGAATGCAAAGTCTGTCGGCGCCTTGACGAGCAGCTGGAGAACCGTTCTGCCCTCCGGCACAACCATTGCGCTGTCACGGACATAAAGCCGCTCGAGCGGGTTGCCCTGAATGCCGATCATGGCAAGCGGATTGCCGTTTTCGAGCCAGAACGGGCGCGGTCTTGCGATGAGGTTCTTGAGAATCAGGTTGCCGCCGACAACGCAGAAGATCAGCGCGAATGCGGAGACATGCGCATATTTTCTCGTGCGCTTCGGGATGAACAGAAGCAGTGTCAGAACGATCCAGAAGATGCCGCCGTCACCGAATTTTGTGATGATCGGCATGATCTTGTCCATGAGATCGCTGCGGAGATTGTTTTGGATCCAGTTTAAGAATTGAAATTCCCAATCCATTGTTTCAACATCCTTTCGGTTAGAATCGTAATTTCTATTATAACATATAATTACCAGAAAAGCAATGGAAATCCGAAAAATACTTTGCAGATAAAACCGGCTGAACTGAGCGGCGAACGGTTCCGCACGATATGCTGAATAAAGGCGAAGCAAAATGGAGCCGCGCACGGCGCGGTTATAACATATAATTACCAGAAAAGCAATGGAAATCCGAAAAATACTTTGGGATGAAACCGGCTGAACTGAGCTGCGAACGGTTCCGCACGATATGCTGAATAAAGGCGAAGCAAAATGGAGCCGCGCACGGCGCGGTATGGAGTCAGCGCCCCCATTTCAAATCCGTCGGAGACACATTTATACAGACAAAAGCCGCATCAGCAGGAGCAGCAGCACGCCCGGGATTCCGGCGACGGCGGATACAAAAAGCGTATAGAGCGTCAGGGGCGGCGCAAAACCGAATCTGCCGCCGAAGAAGTGCAGGAGCAGAAGCGCCGCAATGCCGCTCAGTGTGCCGATGAGGAATGCCGCGAGCCGGTGCGTTTTGCGGTGCAGGTATTCGATGCACATGCGCAGAACCGCAGCGCAGGCGGTCAGCAGCAGAAGATTGTGCGGCGTCAGCAGGTGCAGGACTGTTTCCATTCGGGATGCTCCTTTCGTCAGGCGAGAAAGACATGCAGCGTGTGCCCCTCCGCCATGATGCAGTGCAGCAGGATATGCGCGGCGGTTTTGCGCTGCTCGGGCGTGCAGGTCTCCCACTCCGGCAGATGCAGCGCCTCCGCGGAGACCGTCGCCGTATTTGTCCGCAGGGATGCAATCTGTGCCGTGAGTTGTGCGGCGGCTTCGGTCAGCAGGGCGATGTCGCCGCCCGCAGGATCGGTCATCTGCCGGAGCAGCTCGCCGCGCCGCAGAATCAGCGCCTGCAGTTCGGGGGATTCCTCCGGCGGATGCTGCTCCGCAGGCAGCGAGAGCGCCCTGATCTGCTCAGCAAGCAGCCTGCCGACCAGCATCTCGGCGGTATCCACGCGCCAGACCGCCCCGGCGCCGGAACAGATCCCGCGCTTTTTGCCGCCGCAGATCAGATAGTCGGCATTTCTGCCGCGGACGGCGGTCATTGCGCTGCCGCACCGCATGCAGAAGATTCTGCCGCTGAGCCATGTCTTCTGACCGGAGCCCGCTGTCCGCCTCTGACGGGATGCCGTCAGCTTCTGCTGACACCCGAGCCAGATCTCCGGCGCGACAATCCCCTGATGCGGCGCGCAGATCGCATATACGCCGTGCAGATCGGTAAAGCGGCTGCGGTTGATCCGTCGGTCGGCATAGAGATAGACGCCGTGCTTCTGTGGCAGCTGCTCCGGCATGCAGAGCGCGGCGCCGTGCGCGGAAAGATATGCATAGACCTCGGCATTTGCCTGCACATAAACCGGATTTCGCAGCACCCTGCAGACCGTATGCGGCAGCCATGCACCGCCGCGGCGCGTATGGAATCCGGCATCGTTCCACCTGCGGCTGACGGCGGTGAGCGAGCCTTCTGCTGCAAGATACAACGAGAATCCCTCCGCGACAAGCGGCGCGGTTTCATCGGGCGCGAGCATCTGTGTGTGCGTTCCGCCGATCGTGACAGGGATGCGCCGGAATCCTGCGGGCGGCGGTCCGCCGGTATCGAAGCCCTGTTTTGCCCGCGCAAATGCCGCATCGCGCACTCTGCCGCTGATCGTCTCACGCTCAAGCTGCGCAAAGACCATCAGCAGGCTTTGCATCGCCTGCCCGAGCGGGGATGCCGTCTCGAAGCGCTCTGTATGCGAACGGAACTCGACGCGGTGCGCTTCAAAGACGCGCAGGAGCTGTGTAAAATCCGCGAGGTTGCGGCTGATGCGGTCGAGCTTGTAGACGAGCACTGTCCCGATCTCATCCGCGCGGACAGCCTGCATCAGGGATTGCAGCGCGGGGCGTCCGGTATCCTTGCCGGAATAGCCGCGGTCGCTGTAAACGGTGACGGGGATATCCGGCGGCAGCTCCGAGCGGCAGAGCGCCTCCTGCGTTTCAAGGCTGACGCTGTCCGGCCGCTCCACCGACTGCCGGACATAGATCGCCGTTATGCGCATCCTCCGCCCCCTCCCTGCGCCTGTGCCTCTGAATGAGAAATTAGAAATGAGAAATGAGAAATTGTTGTATCGCCTGCGGCGATGATTTTATATTATAATGTATATGTGTATGTTTTCGTCTTTATCCCCGGTCGGCAGTGCCGACAGCCATATGTCTACAGCTGCCGGAGAACCATTCTGCTATTTCGCGCGATGGGCTGAACAGATTTCATACTCGGTGAAATGAGAACTGAAACACAAAAGAGTCTGTGCCGGATACGGGAATTGTTCTGAATCTGCTTTAGTAATATGGATGCAGGCACTGCCTGCTTTCTCATTTCTATCTTTCCGCATCTCCTTACTATTTAGAAACAGTTGCTTTTTGCAGGAGAATGTGATATAATAGAGCGGAAGCCACCGCAAAAACAAGTGATAACAGAAAGGAACACAAAGCATGGCAAAGAAAAAACAAAAAACAGTGATCTCGAATTCTCCGCTGCCGCTCGCGATCGTTGCTGTATTCGGTCTTGCAGCGGGCGTGACATTCATTGTCGCAGACCATTCGCCGCGGACACGCGCAGGAATTGAGAATTCAGTCCCCGTTCAGGAAGAGGTGCTTTCATCAGAATCCACAACGGAGGTGACTGCTACGACAGCAGACAGCACATCTATCATCACTTCTGCCGCGACAACCGTGACAGAAGCACAGTCTCTGCCGCCCGGATCGGTCACCGGTCTGACGCTCTCGTTCTACGATGCAGCGCTCAAGGTCGGCGATGATCCCGTGATGCCGCTTGTCAAGATGACACCGGATGAGGCGACAGATAAATCCGAGAAATGGGAATCGACCGATGAAAAGGTCGCAAAGGTTGACGGGCTCGGCAATATCACCGCAGTCGGTGCCGGAAACTGCGTCATCCGCGTGACTTCGGTCAACAATCCGGCAGTCTTTGCAGAGGTCAAGGTCAGCGTTGCCGATCCGAATGCAGCGGCAAAGACAAAACCCGCCGAGAGTGCGGCAACAACCACCGCCGCAGCATCTGCGGCAACCACCACAGACCCGAACCGCACAGACATGGAAGTGATTGACGGCGTGACCTATATTCAGGGCGTCATGATCGTCAACAAGACCTATTCCCTGCCGCAGTCCTATAATCCGAACGGACTGACCGCAGAGACCAAGGCAGCCTTTGCAGAGCTGCAGGCAGCAGCCTCGGCAGACGGTCTCTCGATCTATTCGGTCTCGGATTTCCGCTCCTACGAGGCGCAGGATACGCTCTACAACAACTATGTTGCGCGCGACGGCAAGGAGGCGGCGGATACCTACTCCGCACGTCCGGGACATTCCGAGCACCAGACCGGTCTGGCGATCGACTGCAACTACGCAGGCGACGCTTTCCACGATACGCCCGAGGCAAAGTGGCTCGAGAACAATGCGTGGAAATACGGCTTTATCATCCGGTTCCCGAAGGGCAAAGAGGCGATCACCGGCTACAAGTATGAATCGTGGCATATCCGCTATGTCGGCAAGGACATGGCAAAGAAAATCTATGACAGCGGTCTCTGCCTTGAGGAATACTTCGGCATCGAATCCAAATACGCTGAATAAAAAGAATCCGCGTATCCCGCAAAACGGGGTACGCGGATTTTATTCCGGAGACAACTGCTTTACCGTTTGATGTTTTTGTCATGTTCCCGTCACCGCACAATTCACGCAGCAGTCCTGTACACGGGATTTTGTCCGCGCCTGCGGACACCGCAACTCCTCACTGCTCACTTTCTCAAACGCCTGACATTCTCGTTCAGCTTGCTTTTTGCCGCAGAGTATGCTATAATAAAGCAGCCTGCGCGGATATGGCACAGGCTGCTGAAAAATCAGATGCAGTAATCGTTTCCGGCTTCGGCGGCATGGTCGATGATATCCTGCACGGTGACGCTGTTAAGGTAATCATTCACCGCTTTTTCAAGCCCCTGCCAGACATAGAGTGTTGCGCAGCCGTCCGCACGCGGGCAGTCATTCTGCTCATATTCGAGGCAGGAGACCGGTGCAAGGCTGCCTTCCGTCGCACGCAGCACCTCGCCGACCGAGCATTCATTCGCAGGCTTTGCAAGCATATAGCCGCCCTTGTTGCCGCGGTTCGTCCGCAGAATGCCGCTCTTATTGAGCATCGGGACAATCTGCTCGAGATATTTTTTGGAGATGCCCTGCCGCTCAGAAATATCCTTTAAGGAGACAAAGCCGTCTTCCTGATGGGTGGCAAGTTCGATCAGCATGCGCAGCGCATATCTGCCTTTTGTTGAGATTTTCATGTGCAGCTCCTTTCACATACAATACGTATCTGTATACTATTATATCATAACTGATTTTGGATTTCAAGCGCTTTTTGCATGGCAATCTCACGTTTTTTCGGCAAAAAAAGCAGACGGCTTCTTGCAAAACATACAAAATCGCTATGCAAACAGGTTCAATCCGCAAAAACCGCTTGACTTTTTCAGCCGGATATGCTAAGATAAACATACTATACCTACGCATGATATAGGATATAATACAGAGGAGGGGCATTTATGCCGACACTTTCTACCAGAACCGCCGGATTTACAGATTCGGTCATCCGCCGCATGACGCGGATCTCCAATCAGTTCGGGGCGGTGAATCTTTCGCAGGGCTTTCCGGATTTCGATCCGCCGAAAGCAATCCTCGACCGCCTCGCAGCGGTGACAAGAGAGGATTTCCACCAGTATTCGATCACATGGGGCGCACAGAATTTCCGCGAGGCGCTTGCTGCAAAATATGAACACTTCGCCGGCAGAGCGATTGATCCGAACGGCGAAATCGTCGTGACCTGCGGCAGCACCGAAGCCATGATGGCGGCGATGATGAGCGTGACCAATCCCGGAGACAAGGTCATTGTGTTCTCGCCGTTCTATGAGAATTACGGCGCAGATACGATTCTTTCCGGCGCAGAGCCGATCTATGTGCCGCTGATTCCGCCCGCATTCAATTTTGATGCGGATGTACTCGAGGCTGCATTCAAGCAGCATCCGAAGGCGCTGATTCTCTGCAATCCCTCGAACCCCTGCGGCAAGGTCTTTACGCGGCAGGAGCTTGAAATCATTGCAGACCTTGCGAAGAAATACGATACATTCGTCATCACTGATGAGGTCTATGAGCACATTCTCTACAAGCCGCATGTGCACACCTATCTTGCGACGCTGCCGGGCATGTGGGAGCGCACGATTCAGTGCAGCTCGCTCAGCAAGACTTATTCGATCACGGGCTGGCGTCTGGGATATGTCATTGCGGCGCCGGAGATCATTGATACCGTCAAAAAGGTGCATGACTTCCTGACCGTCGGTGCGGCAGCACCTTTGCAGGAGGCAGCCGTGACCGGTCTGCGCTTCGGCGACGATTACTACGCAGATTTGCAGCAGGAGTATACCGAAAAACGCGATCTGTTCCTGCGCGGTCTGGATGAAATCGGCATTGCGCACACCGTGCCGGAGGGCGCATATTACATCCTGCTGGATGTTTCTGAGTACGGCTATGAAAGCGATCTGGAATTCTGCGAGGTGCTTGCGGAAAAGGTCGGCGTCGGCGCGGTGCCGGGCTCGAGCTTTTTCAAGGAGCCGGAAAACCGCTTCATCCGGCTGCATTTTGCGAAGAAACAGGCAACGCTTGAGGAAGCGCTCACACGCCTCTCCGCAATTCGCACGAAGATGCCGGTACGAAAAAAGTGAGAAGATAGGAGATCGGAGTGAAAAAATGCGGTGTCCCGCATTTCATGCGAAGCCGCGGGCGGTTTTTGACATGCTGCATGCACCGGAAATCACTTCATCTCCTGCCTATTATTTCTCTTGATTTCTGAAAATATACTTTCCCTATTGACAAAGTAGGTAAAACGTGTTATAATGTGCTTACTGAAGGAGTATCCCGCAGGATCCGGCGGCGTATTCCGGCAGAAATCACACAGAATCAGGAGGCTTCGTCTATGATATATGCAGATAACGCTGCAACGACCAAAGTCAGCAAAACGGCGCTTGCAGCGATGCTCCCCTGCTTTGAGCAGGTCTACGGCAACCCCTCGAGCCTTTACGCCTTCGGGCAGGAGGCAAAGGAGAAGCTTGAGGATGCCCGCGCGCGCATTGCCCGCTGCCTGAATGCCGATCCGAAGGAGATCACGTTTACATCGGGCGGCAGCGAGGCGGATAATCAGGCATTGCGCACCGCCGCAGCCCTCGGCGCGAAAAAGGGCAAAAAACATATCATTTCGACTGCGTTTGAGCACCATGCAATTCTGCACACGCTCGACGCACTGAAAAAAGAGGGCTTCGAGGTCACACTGCTCGATGTCCACGAAAACGGTCTTGTGACGGCGCAGCAGGTCGCGGAGGCAATCCGTGAGGATACCGCGCTTGTCACGGTGATGTTCGCGAACAATGAGATCGGCACGGTGCAGCCGGTTGCGGAGATCGGCGCAGTCTGCCGCGAAAAGGGCGTGCTGTTCCATACGGATGCCGTACAGGCGGCAGGTCATCTCCCGATTGACGTCAAGGCGCAGAACATCGACATGCTCTCGATCTCCGGACACAAATTCCACGGTCCGAAGGGCATCGGCGTGCTCTATGCGAAAAAGGGCATCCGGCTCGAGAACCTGATCTACGGCGGCGCACAGGAGCGCAATAAACGCGCAGGCACCGAGAATCTCCCTGCAATCGCCGGCATGGCGGCTGCACTGGAGGAAAGCCTTGCGCATCTCGACGAGACCACCGCAAAGCTCATCCGGCAGCGCAATCTGCTCATCAAGGGGCTCTCGGAGATTTCGCACAGCATCCTCAACGGCGATGCGGAACACCGTCTGCCCTCGAATGTCAACTTCTGCTTTGAGGCGATCGAAGGCGAATCGCTGCTGCTCCTGCTCGATGACAAGGGCATCTGTGCTTCCTCGGGCAGTGCGTGCACATCCGGTTCGCTCGATCCGAGCCATGTGCTGCTTGCAATCGGCAGACCGCATGAGGTCGCGCACGGTTCGCTGCGGCTCTCGCTCGGTGAGGATATCACGGACGATGAGATCCGCTATATCATTGAGGCAGTCAAAGAGGTTGTGGACTATCTGCGGAATATGTCGCCGGTGTGGCGCAGCCTGAACGAAGGCAGACAGCAGTTTGTCCTGCCGTAACCGTGAACAGCAGTCGAGAGGAGATGTGTTGATATGGCACTTTATAGCGAAAAAGTAATGGATCACTTCCGCAATCCGCGGAATGTCGGCATCATCGAGGACGCAGACGGCGTCGGCGAGGTCGGCAATGCAAAATGCGGCGATATCATGAAGATTTATCTGAAGATCGCCGGTGAAAAGGGCAGCGAGGTCATCGAGGATGTCAAGTTCGAGACCTTCGGCTGCGGCAGCGCGATCGCTTCGAGCTCGATGGCAACCGAGCTGATTGCAGGCAAGCCGCTCTCTGAGGCGCTCGAGCTGACAAACAAGGCTGTCACCGAGGCGCTGGACGGTCTGCCGGCACACAAGCTGCACTGCTCGGTGCTCGCCGAGGAGGCAATCAAGGCGGCAGTCAAGGATTACTACGATAAGAACGGCATCGCCTATGATCCGGAGAAATTCCGCGAGGGCGACGAGCCGCACTGCTGCAGTACGTAACCGATAAGAACGAACGGGGAATAAGCAAATGGCAAAGGCTTTGATCGCAATGAGCGGCGGCGTGGATTCGAGCGTCGCCGCCCATTTGACACTGAATGCAGGATATGAATGTCTGGGCTGCACCATGCGGCTCTATGACAATGAGGACGCGGCGCTCTCCGGCGAGAGCACATGCTGCTCGCTCGACGATGTCGAGGATGCAAGAGCGGTCGCGTTCCGGCTCGGCATGCCGCATTATGTTTTCAATTTCACGTCGGAGTTCCGCGAGCAGGTCATCGAAAAGTTTATCCGCTGCTATCAGTGCGGCAAAACGCCGAATCCCTGCATCGAGTGCAACCGGCATCTGAAGTTTGAGAAGCTGCTGGAACGCGCAGAGGTGCTCGGCTGCGAGAAGATCGTGACGGGGCATTATGCGCAGGTCATCGAGACCGAAAACGGCTTTCAGCTCCGCCGCGGCGCCGATGCTTCAAAAGATCAGAGCTATGTGCTTTATATGCTGACACAGGCGCAGCTGGCGCATATCCTGCTGCCGCTCGGCGGACTGACAAAAGCGGAAGTGCGCCGGATTGCGGAGGAGCAGGGCTTTGTCAATGCACATAAATCCGATTCGCAGGATATCTGCTTTGTGCCGGACGGCGACTATGCGCGCGTGATTCAGGCACACACCGGCGAGACACCCGAGCCCGGCGATTTTGTCGATCTGCAGGGGAATGTGATCGGGCAGCATCAGGGATTGATTCATTATACTGTCGGGCAGCGGCGCGGACTTGGCATTGCGCTCGGCAAACCGGCGTATGTCTGCGGACTGGATGTGCCGCATAACCGCGTGATCATCGGCACAAATGACGATCTCTTTACGGATACCTGCACGGTGGATGCGGTCAACTGGATTTCCGGCACACCGCCGCAGGAGCCTGTGCGATGTCAGGCAAAGATCCGCTACCGGCATCCGGCACAGCCCGCAACGGTCACGTTCACGGATGAGCACACCGCCGTCCTGAAATTTGATGCGCCGCAGCGCGCAATCACCGCCGGACAGGCAGCCGTTTTCTATGACGGCGAAATCGTCCTCGGCGGGGGGGAGATTGCGGTATCTCCGATGGATTTATAATGAGGGCTCCGCCCTCAAACTCCCGCTGGGGTCATTGACCCCAGACCCCATGTTTATGTATAGAAAGCCGCTCCGATTGGCGTTCATCGGAGCGGCTTCATGCTATTCGGCTGCATTTTGCCATTGCCGGAGAATTTCCAGCGCTTCTGCTTCATCGAGCAGATCAAGATCCTCCCAGCAGCCCTCGCCGAAGATCAGTGCGCGTGCATAGGAATCATCCCGCTGCGAATCGAACGGGCGCCATGTTCCTGCGCTTTTTTCCAGCACGCTCCGCCTGTGATCCGGTGCGACCCGGATCAGGACATCCCGTCTGGTATCCAGATAATAGGTCATGCTCATACGCCGGATTCCCCTTCCTTTGCATCCGGCTTCTGCGCGATATCCTCAAGCAGGATCAAATGCTGCAGATAAGGACTGTCGGATTCGTCATCGCGGAACAGACCGGAATCTTCGATATTGCCGGAGACCCCGAGCGTTTCACTGAGGAATTCCGGTGTCAGCTCGCCGTCATTCGCGCGTTCATCAAGCCGCTCCAGAACAAGCTGGCGCACCAGCGTATACACAACCGCAAACATCGGCACACCGATGATCAGACCGATGATGCCGAACAATCCGCCGCCGAGCAGACACGCGAACAGCTCCCAGAACGCCGGAAGTCCGATGGATTTGCCGACAATTTTCGGATCAAGGATATTCGCATCAAACTGCTGCAGCGCGATGATGAAAATCAGGAAGTACAGCGCCTTGAGCGGGTTCTCCATCAGGATCAGCAGCACGCAGGGAATTGCGCCGAAGATCGGGCCGAAATACGGGATCATGTTCGTGACGCCGATGATCACTGCGATCAGTGTGGTATAGGGCGCGCCGATGATCGTCACGCCGATGAAGCACAGCATGCCGATCAGGAGCGAATCGAGCAGCTTGCCGATTGCCGCGGTGCCGAAGGTCTGGTTTGCGGCGGTCATCTGCTTGTCGATCCAGTCGGCGGTTTTCGGCTTGCAGACGGCGTAAAGAATCTGCTTCCACTGCCGGACAAACCGCTTCCGGCTGATCAGCAGATAGACCGCGATCACAAAGCCGACGATGACATCATAGAGAAAGCCGAGCGTGCTCGTTGCGCCGGATGCGACCGCAGAGAGAATCTTCTGCGTGATATCCACCGGATCGACATTGCCCATGCCGAGCTCAGTGGCGGAGAAACGCTCCTGCAGATCACGCAGATAGCCTGCGAGAGTGTTATCCGCATGGAGCAGCTTTTCGATGTGCTCCATGATGAGATCGAAATAATGCGGGAGCTGGTCGATTGCCGTCGAAAGGCCTGTCACAACCTGCGAAAAAGTCGCGATGACAAGCAGCACAATCGAGCCGATAAACAGCGCCACAACCAGAAACGAACTGATGCCGCGCGGCAGAATCGAAAGCCTTGGATGCTTTTCAATCGGGCGGGCAAGCCACTTTGCAAAGCGCTTTTCCAGCATCGTTGCCGCCGGTGCCAGCAGATACGCGAAGACAAAGCCTGCAAACACCGGTCCCAGCGCGGATGTGATCCGGCGGAAGAAGCTTGCAACATCGCTGAAGTGGATGAAGGCAAAGGTCAGCGTGATGCATCCTGCGAGCACGAGAAACAATGTGATCGGGCGCATCTGTGAAAGCACAATCGGTTCACGGCGCTGCCGCTTCATAGCAATCCCTCCTGATTTGGTATTTTGATTGCATTATATCACATTCTCCCGAAAAATGCAAGAACCGGAAACGGATATCCGGAGAAAATCGCATCTTTTGGCAGCGCCTGCCTTCCTTTCACATTTCTGCTTTTTTCTGTTGAAAAAAACAGCGTATTGTGTTATAATAGAAAAAGCCTTTCCGGATCATTTCTGCATCCGTCCGCATCCGATCAGAAAGGAGCATCAACATGTCCATTCAGGATTATACAAAAGCACAGAAGCTCGCAGAGAAATATCAGCGGCAGGCAGCCTCCGAAAAGGAGATGTATCTGCCGGTGCTCGAGGATATTCTGCGCGAGAATGAGATCGAAGGGCAGCTCCCGCTCGGGCAGATCGAGATTCCGCTTTCGCTGGTTGTCGGCACGGCACAGGCTGAGCGGACTTCCGCATTCGCCCGCAATTTTATGCCGCTGCTCGATTATGATACCGAATTCGGCAGCAAATGGTCGCTGCTCTGCGATTCCGTCCGTGAGATCGGCGTCAATGAACCAATCACGGTCATGGAATATATGCAGCGCTTTTATGTCTGCGAGGGCAACAAGCGCGTCAGCGTCTCAAAGTATAACGGCGCTGTTGCAATCGAAGCGAAGGTGACGCGCATCATCCCGAAGCCGAATGACACAGAGGAATATCTGGTCTACACGGAGTTCATGGATTTCTACCGCATCTCCGGCATCTACGAAATCGAGATGAACCACCCCGGCGAATTTATGCGGCTGATTCAGGCGATTACGCCGACTGAAATGCCGGATACCCCCGGCGCAAAGCTGCCGCTGCCGCCGCCCTGGAGCGATGCACTCCGCAAGGATGTCAAGTTCCTCTATACAATCTTCGCAAGTTATTATCTGGGGAAAGTGGAGCAGAGTCAGCTGACGCCCGGTGCCGCATTCCTGCATTTTCTGGAAATCTACGGCTTTGAAAAAATCCGCGGGCTTTCCTCGCTGGAACTGCGCCGCCGCATCAACCGGATCCGAAAGGAATTCCGCGTGCTCGGCAGCGAAAACCCGACCTCCCATATTCTCGATCCGACCGACGCCTCCAAAAAGGTCGCACTGACAAAGAAAATCCCGCTGACCGGCTCGCAGGTGCTGCACATCGCATTCCTGTTCCCGCGTGATCCGCGCGGCTCCGGCTGGAGCTATAACCACGAGATCGGGCGGCGCTATCTTGAGGATTCGTTCGGCAGCGCGATCACCACATCTTCCTATACCTGCGAAGTCGATGAAGCCGAAACCGTGATCGAACAGGCGATTGCAGACGGCTGCCGCATGATCTTCACAACCTCGCCGGTCTATCACACCGCAAGCATGCGCATGGCAGTGGCGCATCCGGAAGTGATTATTCTCAACTGCTCGATGAACACCGCCTATAAGCAGCTCCGCACCTATTATCTGCGCATTTACGAGGCAAAGTTCATCACCGGACTGATTGCCGGTGCCATGACCGAAACAGAGCGCATCGGCTATATCGCGGATTATCCGGTGCTCGGCACCCCCGCCTCTGTCACCGCGTTTGCGCTCGGCGTCAAGATGGTCAATCCGCGTGCGATGGTCTATCTGGACTGGTCCACGCTCAGAGATCACGATCCGCATGAGTTCTTCCGCAGCAAGCAGATCGACCTGATCTCCAGCAGAGATATCAAGGCGCCGGGGCTCGATGATACGGATTTCGGTCTCTATGCGCTCTACGGCGACGTCTCGTTCCGTCTGGCGATGCCGGTCTGGAACTGGGGCAGCCTCTATGAGGATCTGGTGCATTCGGTGCTGATCGGTGCATGGAAAAATGACGGCAATCAGAATGAACTGCAGGCGCTCAATTATTACTGGGGCATGTCCTCGGGCGCGATTGATGTGTTTGTTTCCGATAAGCTGCCTGCCGGCATCCGGCGGCTTGTGAATCTGGTGCAGAATGAGATCGCGAAAAACGAATTCAAGCCCATCACCGGTCCCATCTACGGACAGGACGGAACATGCAAGCTTCCGGCGGAGCAATCCATGACGCCGGATGAGATCATTCGCGAGGACTGGCTGCCGGATAATGTCTTCGGCAGGCTGCCGAAGGTCTCTGAGCTGGATTGGAAGTTCCGTGATTTTGCCAAGTGGCACACTGTATATGATACCAACAGCGATATCATGTCTGATATCGACCGCGAAGCTGCATGTGAAAACGCTGCAGCCGATCCCGAAACATCTTCAACACAGTAACAGATAGAATCATAGATATACTTTTCGTTTTTGCATTGATTTGGATCATAAATTCGGGGAAATTCCAATATGGGGAGAAGTGCAAATATGAAGATCCTGGCGATTGCGGACAAGGAAGATCCGACGATCTGGGACAGATACAAGCCGGAGAAGCTGCGCGAAGCTGATCTGATCTTGTCCGCCGGTGACCTCAATCCGGATTATCTGCAATATTGTGTGACATATTCCAGTGCGCCGGTATTCTATATTCACGGCAACCATGATGAGCGCTATCAGGAGCGGCCGCCTGAGGGCTGCGTCTGCATCGAGGACGATATCGCGGTCTATCAGGGCATCCGGATTCTCGGGCTCGGCGGCTGCATGCGCTACCGGTCCGGCGCGCATCAGTATACCGAGCGGCAGATGCGGTTCCGGATCATGCGGCTCTGGCTCAAGCTCCGTTCCTTCGGCGGGTTTGATATCCTGCTGACGCATGCACCGGCTGCCGGTTTCCATGACAGTCAGGACCCGAATGACATCTGTCATCACGGGTTTGAAGTGTTCAATGAGCTGATCGAAAAGTATCAGCCGAAGTATCACATCCACGGGCATATCCATATGAACTATAATATCCCTGCACCGGAGCTTTCGCAGCATGCGCAGACAACGGTTGTCAATGCTGCGGGCGGCACCGTCAGGTTTACCTATGAGAATGATGCTGTTGCCGCGCCGGTGACAGCTGCGTCTTCGCGGGGATGAGCTGCTCCGCTGCGAACAGATCAAGCCGCTCCGGTCAGGTGTGATCGGAGCGGCTTGATTTTTGTGATTCAGGAAAGACATATGCAGCGTTCAGGTGCCGGTCAGGACATAGCCCTGCTTCCGGACAGTCCGCAGCAGCTTGACAGAAAATCCGTCATCCACCTTTTTGCGCAGATAGTGAATGTAAACCGGAATGACGGCGCTGTCCGCACCTTCCGGAGAGACATGCTGCTCGATCTCCTCGCGCGAGAGCGTATCCCCTGCGTGCTGTGCAAACAGCTCGAGAATCGCGCACTCCTTTGCGGAGAGCGGCAGCTTTTTTCCGCCTCTGGTGGCGACATGACGGTTTGTATCGACGGTCAGGTCTGCGATACAGTGCAGGCCGCTGCCGGATGAGGGCGGCGTTCTCCGCCGGTAAGTACGTACCATGCGTCTGACGCGCGCCATGCACTCATCCATATGAAACGGCTTCAGGAGATAGTCATCGGCACCGCTGTCCAGCGCAAGGACGCGGTCTGCAACGGAACCGCGGCTGCTCAGGATCATAACCGGGGTATCGAGCGCACGGGTGCGCATTTCACGCAGTACCGATACGCCTGCCATATCGGGGAGCTGCCAATCCAGCAGCACGGATTCAAAGCGGGGCGAATCCAGAAGCCGCAGCGCATCGGTTCCGGTTTCAACGGCAATGGGGGTAAAGCCGTCTGCGGTGAGCCTTGCCGAAACTGCTGCCCGCAGCGCTTCATTCGATTCAATCAACAGGATTTCCATATTGTTCACGCTTTCTCATCGTTCCGTTTTGGGCGGGCGTTCCTAATCTTTGATCTGATTATACCGCAAAAACCTAAAATGAACCTGAATTTTTTATAAAACTCCGGCGGTGCAGATATCCGCCCTGCAAAACATGCGATATTGCTGACTTTGTGATAAATTGTGACAAGAATCTGAATTTTTCTAAAAACCCGAAAAATCACTTGACAAATTTTGTGCAGATATGCTATAATATAACCATGAACCGGCAGATATATACGTGCCGGACAAAAGGAGGAACTGAACATATGAAGCTGAACATTATGGCAAAGAAGATCCAGATCGGTCCGAGCTTTTCGGAATATGCAGAAAAGAAACTGAATCAGAAGCTCGACAAATTTTTTGAGGATGAAGCAGAGGCGAAGATTACTCTGAACGAACTCCGCGGTCAGATCGTTTGCGAACTGACCGTCCGCGCAGGCAGCATGATCTATCGTGCAGAGCAGAGTGCTGCTGATAAAAATGATGCGCTGGATTCCGCGATCGACAAGATCATCCGCAAGATTCGCCGCAACAAGACCAAGCTCGGCAAGCGCATCAAGGCAAGCGCGCTCTCTCCCGAGGCATTCACCGATACCATCGAGGAGCAGACCGAGTACAACCTCATCCGCAAGAAGAGCTTCCGCGTCCAGCCGATGAGCGTCGAAGAAGCAATCCTCCAGATGAACATGCTGGGACATTCTTTCTTCGTCTTCCAGAATGCCGATAACGGTTCCATCAATATCGTCTATCGCCGTGTTGATGACAACTATGCGCTTCTGGAGCCCACCACCGACTGAACCGCTGATTAGAATATAACAGCAAGGGGACATCGCTGAGATGTCCCCTTGCTGTTTTATAAGTGAAAAGTGTCACTCTGCTTCTTCAAAAGAAATATGTTCCTTCTCAAGCGCGGAAATCAAGTTGTCAAAGGCTTTTTTGGATGCGTTTTCGTCTGTAATGCGAACAACAAAACTGTCAATATACAAAAGCCGCTGAAACAAGTACTCGCGCTCATTTCAGCGGCTTCATTCTTTCACACATCAAAACGGGGTCTGGGGATCATATCCCCAGCGAGGGGTTTGGGGGCGACAATGCCAACAACTTAAGATGTTGCGTTCCCCAGTGAATTGCGCTGCAATTCACTTAGGGGAGCCCTCTATCGCAGG
>CAMKLV010000071.1:0-17341 GCA_946413695.1 uncultured Ruminococcus sp.
ATGCGCTCTGGAACGGCATCGTGACGTTCGCGTAGATCGGGAAGTCGAATCCCTGAGAGGTCCAGCTGTTCGGAAGGGTAACGGATTTCCATCCGTTGCCGGGGGTGTATCCGGGCTTCATGGCGCCGGCGTTGAGCAGCGTCTGTGCCTGACCGGAATTCTGCACGACGGTCAGATCCCATTGCTCATTCGGACCGGTGAGCATCTGCATGTACTCGGATTCGGTGCGGGCGTTGTAGTCCCAGACGGCAGCAGCAGCGGTTGCCGTATCCTGGAAGGGGATGAGTGTCAGTGAAGCCGGCTCGCGGTTCACTGCAAAGACATCCTCTGCGCCGTTGTTACCCGTCCATTCGTTGTGCGTGAACTTGTTTTCGTTCACATTGGCCCTATACAGCGGTGATAAACCAAGCTGTATATCGGATGCAGCCGCATGTGCAGACAAATTCTGCCCCGGAATGGCTGCTGCGAGCATGCTCAGGGAGAGCAGCAACGCGCCGGTTCTTTTCCATAGTTTCATAATTTCCCCTAACCTTTCTGCTTTGATTGGTGTTGATTTGTCTATAATTCACCAATTTATACTTCAATTATAAACGATTTTATTGTGTTGTTCAATGTGCAATCTTCAGATATTCTGGATGAATTGAAGATGTTTACAAGTATTGCGAATTTGTACAGCTTTTTCCCATTTCTTGCGATTCTGCAAAACATGTATATGACATTTGACAGATAGTGAAAGGCACCTTAGCAGGGATCGTCAGCAGCTTGTGTGCTGCCTGTCTGAACTTGTCTGCATCTGTATCGGGCGCGCATTCCTGCATATATAGAATAAGATACAAAAAGCCATTGCTTTCTGTCTGCAAATCATATATAATAGTATAGGGCGGTGTTTCGTCCCGCAGAATAGAAAAAAGGTGAGGGATTATGAGAAAACAGTTTTTGGCATTTGCGGCGGGCATCGCTTCGGTGATGCTCAGTGTGCAGATTCTGCCGCTTGCAGGATTTGCAGCCGATGCGCCGCGTCAGGCATCGGCGAATGTATCGAAGGATATTGGTCTGGTCGGCAATGTTTATACGGTCAACGGCACCGATCAGGCAGATCAGGGCGCCCTGCAGTGGGATACAACGCTTTCGGCGCGCTCCTATGTTCTCTACCGTTCTGAGGATGCGGAGTCAGGCTTTGTCCCGATCTACAGCGGAACCGGAAAATCCTGTTCCGATCCCGATCTGGAACCGGGCAAAATCTATTACTATCAGCTTGCGGTCGAAACGGATAAGGGAACGCAGTATTCCGCTGTGAAGTCACTGGAACCCTGCAAGCTGCCTTCCGGTCTCAGCACCTATGACAACCAGAAGGGGAGCAGCCTTGTCTATGAGACAAGCGGCTACAAGGTCGGCAATACCTATTACAGCTACTCGCTGAAATCGCATGCCGGACAGAAGGATATCTACCTTGCCGAGAGCACATCCTCCGACGGCAAACGCTTCGGCAGCGAGCGCAATGTCGCGGACAGTTCACAGAATTCCGCGCTCGCGAGCTGCAAGATCGAATCGGTGCATATCGACTATGTTGCGGCGAAAAACAAGGTAGTTGTCTGGGCGCACTGGGAACAGCCCGACGGCTATAAGGACGGCAAGGCGCTTGTCATCACCGGAACGCCGGGCGGCAGCTTTACTGTCCACCATGTATACAACCCGCTGGATATTCAGGTGCGCGACATGGCGATCTTCTTCGACGATGACAGCACCGGTTATCTGATCGCTGCAGCAAACAAGAGCGGTGAGGGCGCGAACAAAACCATGTACATCTTCCAGATGAACGAGGATTACAGCGGTGTCACGCGCGTGGTCAAAACGCTGTTTGACGATCAGTACCGCGAATTTCCGAATCTGATCAAGCGCAACGGCTATTACTTCCTGTTCACCTCGCAGGCGGCAGGCTGGTATCCGAGCAGCGGCGCTTATGCCGTGACGGACAACATCGCGGGCACATGGAGCGGTCTGCGCAGCATCGGCAACAGCTCAACGTTTTCTTCACAGTCCGGCTGGATTGTCAACCTGCAGGACCGCAACTACCTGATGCATGCGTACCGCTGGCTGCGCGGTTCATCGACAAGCGGCACAACGCTCTGCCCGCTGTATTTTGACAACGGCTTCGCGTTCTATGATTACTGCCCGTACTTCAAATACAACACCTCGACCGGTGATCTCTATCCGGTGCAGCAGGGCAGACTGCTCTCGCAGGATATGCCTGCGACGGCATCCATTGCGGCGAAATCAAGTGATTCGGCGGCAAAAGCAGTGGACGGCTCTTATCAGTCCGCGTTCACTGCGATCGGCGACTCGAAAAAGTGGCCGTTCCATCTGCAGGTCGATCTGCAGCAGGTCTGCGAGCTCGGCAATATCCAGACATCTTGGTACATCTGCAAGGGCTCCGAGGGATACTATACTTATACTGTCGAGGGCAGTCTGGACGGCGAAAACTGGACAAAGCTCCTCGACCGCACCGATACGAACAACGATGCGATCACGAAAACCTACGGCTTCAACAGCGATATGCTCTCCGGCAAGGCGCGGTATGTCCGGCTCAATGTTAAAAACGCGACGCTGCAGAACAACCCGACAAACAACTGGTATACGCCGACTGTCTACGAGATGAAGATTTTTGGCACGCCGGTGCAGTCGGCGGATACGCCGAAGCCCGTTGCAGCATTCGATTTTGAATCGGTCTCGCAGGGCAAAGTCAGGGATATCACCGGAAACGGCAACGATCTGACACTGACCGGCGATCTTCCGGTTCGTGCAGAGGGCTCTGACGGCAACAGTCTGTATTTTGACGGAAATGCCGCAAATTATGCAGCCCTGCCGGACGGTCTGCTGGACGGCTGCCGCGATTACACAATCTGCATGGATGTCAAGTCAAGCTCGACCGGCGATTTCTTCACATTTGCCCTCGGTCAGGATGAAAACAAATACGCATTTTTCAAGGTCGCGGACGATCACTTCCGTTTCCAGACAACCGTCGATACATGGCGCGGCGAAACCGGCATGCGTTATGATTCCGATAACACCGGCTGGAACAGCTATGTGCTTGCGGTCAACGGCGCGACGGTCCGGCTCTATAAAAACGGCACGCTCGTCAAGCAGACAACCGATCTGACAACCATGCCCGCGGATATGGGCAGCAAGCTGCATGTCTATCTCGGCAGGAGCTTCTATAAGGATGATGTCGGATTCAGCGGCGCGATTGACAATGTAAAGATCTACCGCACCGCGCTGACGGAGTCGGAGATCGCAGGGGAGCAGCCGAAGAATCTGCGCGGGGATGTCACTGCGGACGGTGCTGTCAACATCGCGGATGCAGTTGCGCTGCAAAAGTATCTGCTGACTTCCGGTACACTGAAAGCATGGCAGCAGGGCGACCTGAATGATGACGGCAGGCTCACATCCGCCGATCTGTCACTCCTGAAACGAATCATTCTCGGATAATACAAACAGCCGCAGGATTCCGGTTCTGCGGCTGTTTCTTTGGCTGGATTGTGAAAGCTTTGTACGATACGGAAACCGGATTGTGCATTCAGCCAATGATACCGCAATATTCTTGCAATTCTGCAAAGCCCGTGCTATAATACAACATATACTATATAGTATATACCGGACAGGTGCAGGATCAAATCTATTTACAGAAAGAGAGAGGAACATGTCAGCAATAATCGAAATCAAACATGTGACAAAAGAGTTCAAGGTCCTCAACCGGCGCGAGGGCTTGAAAGGCAGTATCCGCGATCTGTTTTCGCGTGACTACAAAACCGTCCGGGCAGTGAACGATATCTCCATGTCGATTGAACAGGGAGAGATTGTCGGCTATCTCGGACCGAACGGCGCCGGAAAATCAACCACGATCAAGATGATGACCGGTGTTCTGGAACCGACATCCGGCGAGATTCTGGTCGGCGGAAATGTACCTTACCGCAACCGCACGAAAAATGCGCAGGAAATCGGCGTTGTCTTCGGTCAGCGGACGCAGCTCTGGTGGGCGCTGCCGCTGATCGAATCATTTAAGATTCTCAAGGATATCTACCAGATTTCCGATGCGGATTACGATGAAATGCTCAAGCTGTATCAGTCGCTTGTCGATATTGAGCCGCTGCTGCACAAGCCTGTCCGGCAGATGTCACTCGGGCAGCGCACGCTCAGCGATATTCTTGCAGCGTTTCTGCACAATCCGAAGATTGTCTTTCTCGATGAACCGACGATCGGTCTGGATGTCTCCATGAAGGCAAAAATCCGGACACTGATCCACGCGCTCAATCAGCAGAAGCATACAACTGTCATCCTGACCACACATGATATGGGTGATGTGGACGCGCTCTGTCAGCGCATCGTGATCATCGACAAGGGCAAAATGCTCTATGACAATGACATTTCGCATCTGAAACAGTTTTTCGGCTCGTACCGCACGCTGAAGATTCGCATCAAGGGTGACCTCAAACAGTATGCGGCGGAGATTGCGGAGAAGCTGCCGCGATGTTCCGTTTCTGCAGATGATGAATGGATTTCCGTGCTCGTCGATGAGTCGCAGTCCACGGTGATGCAGGTGCTCAGCGAACTGCAAAAAGATTATAAAATCCGCGATATGCAGCTCGAGGAAATCTCAACCGAGGAGGTCATCAAGAAGATCTACGAGGAGGGCGTGAAATGAATCTGAAAAAGTATTTCACCCTGACCCGTGCCGGTATCATTGAAGCACTGCAGTTCCGGCTGTCATTTGTCATCATGGTGATTGGCAATCTGCTGTATCTGATTGTGACGTATTTCCTGTGGAAAGCAGGGTTTGCTTCGGTGGACGGCGACACCGTCAACGGCATGACATTCACGGATACGCTGATTTATCTGGTGCTCGCTACGGCGCTCTACGGCTTCATGGAGATGTATCTGGTCTGGGAGATCGGGCGGAATATCCAGTCCGGCAAGATCGTTTTAGATTTGCTCAAACCGATGCCCTACAGGCGGTATCTGTTCTGGTCATATTCCGGCTCGTTCGTGACGCAGTTCTTCTTCACATTCCTGCCGACATTCATCGTTGTGACAATTGTGACACACGGCGCAGTGCCGCTCGGCATCAATCTTGTGTGGTTTGTGCTGTCGGTGGTGTTCGCTGTCATGATCAATTTCAGCATTGATTTCATCATCGGCACAGTCTGCCTGTTTACAGAGTCGATCTGGGGCATCAATATCATGAAGCAGGTGGTTGTCCTGCTGCTTTCGGGCGCAACGATTCCGCTGGCATTCTTTCCGGACAAGCTCCGGACGGTTGTCAATTACCTGCCGTTCCAGTCGATTTACAATGCGCCGCTTTCGCTTCTGCTGCAGGAACATCCGGACATGCAGACAGTCTGCTCAACGCTGGGGCTGCAGTTTTTCTGGGCAGCGGCGCTGACACTCCTCAGCGTTGCGTTCTGGAACCGCTCGCTGCGGCAGATCACCGTGAACGGAGGCTGATATCATGACACAGAGAGGATTACGCTTCTATTTACGTATCTACGGAAAAATTCTTGCACAGGACCTCAAGAGCAAGATGAGCTACCGCGCCGATTTCATTATCTCGACGATCGGTATGATCTGTACCAATATTGCTGGCTTTATCAGCTTCTGGATTCTGTTCAGCCGGTTTCCGTCCATCGACGGCTGGGGCTACTACGAAATTCTGTTCCTGTACGGTTTTTCGCTGGTCTCCCTGACACCTGTACAGTGCTTCTTCGATAACAACTGGAGCCTGCGGCAGTATGTCTATTCCGGCGACTTCATCAAATACTGTTTCCGCCCGATCAATATGTTTTTCTATTTCCAATCGGAGGTGTTTGATGTCAAAGGTCTGGGGCAGCTCGCTTTCGGGCTCGGCACGCTGATCTATGCGTGGGTGAAGCTCGGGCTCGGGTTTTCCGTCCTGATGCTGCTCAAGATGATCGTGTTTCTGCTGACCGCCTCGCTGATCATGATTGCGCTGCAAAATGCGGCTGCTGCGACCTGTTTCTGGATTCAGAACTCGTTTTACATGCTCGATCTGGTGATGCGGTTCAAGGATTACGCCAAGTATCCGATCACGATTTTCAGTCCGGTGTTCCGGTTTATATTCACGTTTGTGATGCCGGTTGCATTCATCGCATATTATCCGAGCCTTGTGATCCTGCGGCCGGATGCGGTGCCGGTGCTCTCGTGGATTTCGCCGCTGTTCGGCATTGTGTTCTTCTGGCTGAGCTATCGTTTCTGGATGTACGGCGCGTCAAAATACAGCGGAACCGGCTCCTGAGAGCCCGAAAACGGGCTGCTTAAACAGCTTTAGTTGTATCAAAATAGACAAAAATCCACATGTATTTGTAGATACATGTGGATTTTCTATTATTTCTGCGTTTTATCTGTTGATTTTTATTTGATTTGCACGTATAATATGATTAAGATGTATTGAAACTTGTATCGTACAGACACCCCGGAGTAAAAATGCAGACGATATCAGAAATACATGCCCACATGAAAACAGGAGGATAATATGGACGGATACAAATATATGGCGATCGTCGAATGGAGCAAGAAATATATCGCATCGAAAAACCTGCATCCGAATGATCGCTTCCTATCCGAAAACGAGCTCTGCTCAATTCACGGTGTCAGCCGGCAGACAGTCCGGCAGGCGCTCAAATGTCTGGAAGGAGATGATATCATCTGCCGCGTGCGCGGCAGCGGCACCTTTGTCAAGAAAACAGAGGATGCCAAGCTCGAAAAGCCGGCTGCACTCAAAAGCGTCGGCGTAATCTCGACGTACTTCAGCGACTACATCTTTCCTCAGATCGTCACCGGCATCGAAAGCGTGCTCAACAAGGCAGGCATTGCGATGCAGCTTGCGATCACGCATAACCAGGTGCTCGAGGAATCCGAAGCCCTGAAAACCATGATTTCCAACGGCGTGCAGGGTTTGATTATCGAACCTTCCAAGAGCGCGCTGCCGAATCCGAATATGGAGCTCTATCAGGAAATCAAGCGCAATCATCTGCCGCTCGTGTTCTTCAACGCGAAGTATCCGTGGGCGGACTTCCCCTTCACCGCCATGAACGATGAGCTTGCAGGCAAGATTGCAACAGATTACCTCTTTGAATGCGGACATACGAAGATTTCCGGCATCTTTGCGCTCGACGATATTCAGGGACACAAGCGCTACAGCGGCTTTATGCACAGTTGTATTGCCCACAATGTCCGCACTGCCGAAAAGAACGTCCTCTGGTTTGCAACGGGTGACAAGAGCGAACTGTTCTATTATGCGCAGAAAAAGCTCATGGCGATCATCCGCGATTCCACAGCGATCGTCTGCTACAATGATGAACTGGCGATCAACTTCCTGCGCTTCTGCAGGGAGCACAATATCCGTGTGCCGGAGGATATTTCCATCATCGGCATCGACGATTCCAAGATCTCCGTGCTCTGTGATGTCGCACTGACAACCGTGCGCCACCCGCACCAGATTCTTGGCGAAACTGCTGCGAAAATGCTCATGGATCAAATGAACATGCCGCAGAAAACCGTAGAAGATGTTGTCTATATGCCCGAGCTGATTATCCGTGATTCCGTCAAGAAGATCACCGAAAATCTGTGAGGCATTGTCCGTAATCAGCAAGGTGGTGAGCAGGCAAAATGCAGAAATTGAGCAAACAGGATACCGTCTATGACGTGCAGCTTCTCGATCACAAAAAGCTGACGTCACTGATGCAGTTCGGAGACCTCGAAAGCTGCGCAGATACGTTTGATTCGTATCTGGATTCCGTTCAGTTCTACAGTCTGGAATCGCTGATGCTCCGGCTCTACATCGGCATGGATGTCTACCTCGCGGCACGGAATGTTTCGCGCGGGTTCGGTATCACAAACGAAGAATTTGTATTGACGTTCGGCTCCCTTGACGATATTTCCGCAAATATGAAAACCGTGGATTCCACCGCAGCATATCTGCATAATATTGTCGCACAGTGCATCCGCTGGCGGATCGCATCGGTTGCCGAAAACGGAAACGGCGTCATTCGCAAGGCAAGGGATTATATCGACAGCAACTATACGGACGAGGATATTTCCCTCAATAAAGTCGCTGAAAATGTCGGTCTGACGCCGACGTATCTCAGCGCATTATTCAAAAAAGAGACAAAACAGAACTTTACCGATTATGTGACAGGTCTGCGCATTACCCGTGCAAAGGAACTGCTCTGCTGCACGAACAAGCTGATCTCTGAAATCGCATATGAAGTGGGATTTAGGGATTACCGGTACTTCAGTCAGATTTTCAAGAAGCAGACCGGTATGACTCCGCGTCAATTCCAAAGCAGTACAAATGTCATATACTGAGTGTAATAATTTTACGGAAAATCCAAATACGTAAAATTACAAACATTTCAGATAAAAAAGTCGGTATATTTGTGCGTACTTTTGGAATATAATGTAAGTACAAGTTAACGAACCGTTAACGACATGGAAAAGGAGTGATTTGTTATGAAATTGAAGAAAATGTTGGGAATCATGCTGATGGCTACCATTTGCGGCGGTATGCTCGCAGGCTGCGGCGAATCTTCCAGCACCGGCACCGCAAGCACCGGTAATGAAGAGAAGCCCGCAAGCACCGGCAGCGACCTCATCCGCGTCGGCATCATCAACAATGATCCGAACGAATCCGGTTACCGCACCGCAAACGTCAATGACCTCAAGGCAACCTTCACTGAGGCGAACGGCTATGAGGCACAGTTCTCCTACAGCCTGAAGAACGAGGAGCAGATTCAGGCTGCTCAGAAGTTCATTCAGGACGAGGTTGACTACCTGCTGCTCTCCGCTGCTGATACCGCAGGCTGGGACAGCGTCCTTCAGGATGCAAAGACCGCCGGTGTCAAGGTTATCCTGTTTGACCGTACCATTGATGCTTCCGAGGATCTCTATGAGGCTTCGATCGTCTCTGATATGGCGAAAGAAGGTCAGACCGCAGTTGACTGGCTGAAATCTCAGAACCTGTCTGATTACAAGATCATCCACCTGCAGGGCGTCATGGGTTCCGCAGCACAGAAGGGTCGCTCCGGTGCGCTGACGGATACCGCAGCTGCTGAGGGCTGGGAGATCGTTTCTGAGCAGACCGCTGAGTGGAATGCTGAGAAGGCACAGCAGATCGTTCAGACTGCGATCGACTCCAACAAGGAATTTAACGTCATTTACGCTGAGAATGACGATATGGCCAAGGGCGCTGTTGCTGCGCTCGATAAGGCGAATATTTCGCACGGCGTCGGCAAGGACGTTATCGTCATGGGCTTTGACTGCAACAAGTGGGCTCTTGAGGAGCTGAAGGCAGGCAACTGGAACTATGACGGACAGTGCAACCCGTTCCAGTCTTCTTACATCACCGACATCATCAAGAAGCTCGAAGCAGGCGAAAAGCTTGAGCAGAAGACCATCATCATGGACGAAAAGGGCTTTGATGCTGCTACGATCACGCAGGAGGATGTTGACAAGTACGGCATTTGATGCCACGCTGCCGTAGGGGGATTGTTTCTAGAAAGAACCTTAGCGGGGCGGCATATAGTTCATTTCTGTATGCTGTCCCGCTATAATTATATCAGTTACATGGAGGGATCGTTATGCAAAAGGATTCCGTTCTCGAATTACGCGGGATTTACAAGTCTTTTCCCGGTGTGAAAGCGCTGCAGAATGTTGATCTGACACTTCGCAGCGGTGAGATCCATGCGCTTATGGGGGAAAACGGAGCCGGCAAATCCACTCTTATAAAGGTATTGACAGGTGTCTATTCCAAGGACGCCGGAGATATCTATATCAGAAAGGGCGGAAAAGAAGAAAAGGTCGTATTCCACTCACCGCAGGAGGCGCAGCGCGCCGGAATCAGTACGGTATATCAGGAAATTTCACTTTGCCCGAATCTGTCTGTCGCAGAGAACATCTATCTCGGCAGAACGGAAGGCAAATTTGTCAGCTGGAAAAAAATGAACGCACAGGCAGGAAAGCTGCTCAAATCGCTCGACATTCCTGTTGAGCCGACCCAGCAGCTCGCAAGCTGTTCCATCGCCGTGCAGCAGATGGTAGCGATTGCGCGTTCTGTTGATATGGATTGCAGTGTGCTGATCCTTGATGAACCGACATCCTCGCTGGATGAATCCGAGGTCGAAAAGCTGTTCGGTCTGATGCGTCAGCTGCGGGACCGCGGTGTCGGTATCATCTTTGTCACGCACTTCCTCGATCAGGTTTACGCAGTCTGCGATAAGATCACGATTCTGCGTGACAGCAAGCTTGTCGGAGAGTATGATGCAGCGGCACTTCCGCATGTTGAGCTTGTCTCGAAGATGCTCGGCAAGGAGCTTGACGATATGGCGGACATCAAAAACGATGCCCAGACCTATCAGGGCGATTCGGGTGTTCCGGTTTATCAGGCGAATCAGCTCTGCTCCACAGAGGGCATTGCGCCGTTTGATTTCTACATCAAAAAGGGCGAGGTCAACGGCTTTACCGGATTGCTCGGCTCGGGCAGAAGCGAATCTGTGCGTGCGATTTTCGGCGCGGATAAGGTCACGGGCGGCATGGTTCGCGTGAACGGCAAGCCCGTCGATATCAAAAAACCGCTGGATGCCATGAAAAACGGCATCGCCTATCTGCCGGAGGACCGCAAGCGCGACGGCATCATCGGCGATCTTTCCGTCAAGGATAACATCATCCTTGCACTGCAGGTCAAGACCGGTTTCTTCAAACCGTTTTCCAAAGCAAAAGCGACAAAATTCGCAAAGAAGTATATCGAGCTGCTGGATGTCAAAACCGCATCCGTTGATACACCGATCAAATCGCTCTCGGGCGGCAATCAGCAGAAGGTCATCCTCGGCCGCTGGCTGCTGACCGAACCGGATTATCTGATCCTTGATGAGCCGACGCGCGGTATTGACGTCGGAACTAAGGTCGATATCCAGAAGCTGGTGCTCAAGCTCGCGTCTGAGGGCATGAGCGTGACGTTCATCTCCTCGGAGACAGATGAGATGCTGCGCACATGCTCAAGACTGCTTGTCATGCGTGACCGCAAGCTCGTCGGTGAGCTGACCGGTGACGATCTGAACCAGAATACCGTTATGGCAACCATTGCAGGAGGTGGAAAAGAATGACAGCGAAAGCTACAGGAAAGCAGAACTCGTTTCTTTCCGGTCTGCTGCACAATCAGCTGTTGATTCCGATTGCAGCGCTTCTGCTCCTGACCATATTCAATCTGATCGCAGATCCGTCCTTTTTCCGGATTTCGCTCGGATACAACAGCGACGGCAATCCGGTTTTGTCCGGCTATCTGATCTCGATCATCGACTACGGCTCTGAGCTCGCGATCCTCGCGATCGGCATGACGCTCGTGACCGCAGCATCCGGCGGACAGGATATTTCCGTCGGCGCCGGCATTGCGATCGCCGGCAGCGTGCTGCTGAGAGTGCTCTGCGGCACGGAATCCCGTCCCGAAACCCTGCAGACACCTGTCTTTGTAGCATTTATCGTCTGCTGCATCGTGGCAATGATCTTCGGTGCATTCAACGGCGCATTGGTTGCGTTCTTCCGGATTCAGCCGATGGTTGCGACACTGATTCTCTTTACGGCAGGCCGCTCGATCGCTGCGTGGATCAATAACAATGAGCTCCCGATCGTCAGCGAGAAATCGTTTACCTATTACGGCGGTTATCTGCCGGGCATCCCGATTCCGACACCGTTCTTCATCGCGCTGCTGTGCTTCGCGATCACATGGGCAGTTCTGAAATTCACGAATCTCGGGCTGTATGTTCAGGCGGTCGGCATCAACGAAAAGACCTCCCGTCTGAACGGTCTGAATCCGGAGCTGATCAAGTTTGCGGTTTACATTCTGCTCGGACTTTGCGTCGCGGTCTGCGGTCTGATCAAGGTCAGCCGTCTTTCCACGATCAACTATTCGGTTATTGCAAAGGATATCGAAATGGATGCGATTCTTGCGGTCGCACTCGGCGGCAATGCGCTGAGCGGCGGCAAATTCAACATGGGTGCCTCGATTCTCGGCGCCTATGTCATTCAGTTCCTGACAACAACACTCTATAAGTTTGACGTACAGTCTGATGCGCTTTCCGCATACAAGGCGGTTGTCGTCATTCTTCTGGTTGTCCTGAGCGCACCGGTCTTCCGCGAGAAGATCACGGGCTTGTTCCGCAAGCTGCGCGCAGGCAAGGCCGCGGCTTAACAGAAGGGGGAATGCAATATGACGAATTCTGTAGCAAAGCGCGGCGGTCTCGCAGGCAGACTGCGCAAAATGACGGACACCAATCTGCTGATGTCCATTACGATTATCGTGTTCATTCTGATGTATCTGGGCGCGATCATCTTCCTGCAAAAAGGCTTCCTCAAGCCGCAGACACTGTTCAATATCATGAACGCAAATGCGGCGCTGATCATCCTCTCCTGCGGTCTGACGCTTGTCATGATCACCGGCGGCATTGATATTTCCGTCGGCGGTGTTGCGGCGCTGGTCAGCATGAGCTGCGCGGTATATCTGGATTACCACGGGGGCAACATTCTCGGCGCAATCCTGATTTCACTCGGCATCGGACTGGCATTCGGACTGATTCAGGGTTATCTTGTGGCATATCTGGAGATTCAGCCGTTTATCGTGACGCTTGCGGGCATGTTCTTCGCGCGCGGCATGACAACGATTGTCCATACCAACCCGTTCAATGTCCAGAACGAAGCATTTGTCCGCCTGAAGGATACGCGCATCACAGTGCCGTTCCTCGGTACGGTCAACAAGCACGGCAATTATATCCCCGCCTATGTGGAAATCGGCGTGATTGTTGCATTGGTGATTGTTGCGATTCTGTTTGTGTTCCTCAAGTGGGGCAAAACCGGACGCAGCTTCTACGCAGTCGGCGGCAACCGCCAGAGCGCTCTGATGCTCGGTATCAATGTCAAGCGCGTGACCTTCCTTTCGCACCTGCTCTGCGGTCTGCTCGCAGGCATCGGCGGGTTTGTCTACTTCCTGCATGTCGGCTCGGGCTCTGCATCGCATGCAATGGGCGCCGAGATGAACGCGATTGCGTCCTCGATCATCGGCGGCACGATGCTGACCGGCGGTGTCGGAAACATCATCGGCACACTGTTCGGCGTCATGTCTCTCTCGCTGATCCAGACGATCGTGCAGTCTGTCGGTCTTGATCAGGCGTGGTGGACCGGTATCACGATTGCCGGAATGCTCTGCCTGTTCCTGATTGTCCAGAGCATCATCATCGCACGCAGAAAGAAAGCAAACGCTGCAAGTGCAAGATAAGCATGAAGATTTTGAACGCACAAACGATTGAAACGGGGTGATAACATGCAAGTTCGGGAGCAGATCGCAGCCGGTCAGACGGCGATCGGCATTGAATTCGGTTCGACGCGCATCAAGGCGGTGCTGATCGGAGCGGATTTTGCACCGCTCGCATCCGGCGTACACGATTGGAACAACCGGCTTGAAAACGGTATCTGGACATATTCCGAAGAAGACATCCGAAACGGCTTGCAGGCATGCTTTGCGGATCTCATGCGGAATACCGAGCAGCAGTTCGGTGTGAAGCTGACAACAACAGGCAGCATCGGTATTTCCGCGATGATGCACGGTTATCTAGCATTTGATGCGGATATGCATCTGCTGGTGCCGTTCCGTACATGGCGCAACACAATCACAAAGGATGCGGCGGAACAGCTGACGGAGAAGCTCTCCTTCAACATTCCGCAGCGCTGGAGCATTGCGCATCTCTATCAGGCAATCCTGAACAAAGAGGCGCATGTCGGTCAGATCCGGCACTTTACAACACTTGCCGGATATGTACACTATCTGCTGACCGGCAGAAAGGTGCTCGGCATCGGTGATGCATCGGGCATGTTCCCGATTGATCCCGAAGCGAAAAACTATGACGCAAAGATGTGTGACATCTTTGATACGCTCACGCAGGCGACACCGCTGCAGCAGAAACTGATGACGCTGCTGCCGGAGATTGTCCCTGCAGGCGAGAGCGCCGGTACACTTTCGGAATCCGGCGCAAAGCTGCTGGATCCGAGCGGCACATTCGGCGCGGGCGTTCCGTTCTGTGCGCCGGAAGGCGATGCGCAGACCGGTATGGCGGCAACAAACAGCATCACACCGCGGACGGGCAATGTGTCCGCCGGTACTTCGATCTTTGCGATGGCGGTTCTGGAGCAGAATCTGAAATCGGTTCACCGCGAGATCGACATCGTGACAACGCCGGAGGGCGCACCGGTCGCGATGGTACACTGCAACAACTGCTCGAGTGATCTTGATGCATGGGTGAAGATGTTTGACGGTCTCCTGAAGGCGGCGGGCGCAGAGCTTTCCAAGCCGCAGCTGTATGATCTGCTTTACGGCCTTGCCGCAGAGGGTGAGCCCGACTGCAGCGGCATCATCAGCTACAACTACTACTCCGGCGAGGAGATTACACATCTGCAGGCGGGCAAACCGATGCTGATGCGCAATCCCGATTCGGCATTTACGGTTCAGAATCTGATGCGCAGCCTTGTGTATTCCTGCATGGCGACGCTGAAGATCGGTATGGACATTCTGGCAGAAGAATCGGTCGGGCTTGACCGGATCTATGCACACGGCGGACTGTTCAAAACGCCGCTCATCACGCAGCCGACACTGGCCGCCGTACTCGGTACAGATGTCACGCTGATGCAGTCGGCGGGAGAAGGCGGCGCATGGGGCATCGCCCTGCTCGCCGCGTATCTGCAAAGATCCGACCGTAGTGAAACGCTGCGTGCGTATCTGAAAAAACGTGTCTTTGCGGATCAGGCACAGCAGACCGTTTCTCCGTCTGCCGCCGATACGGCAGGGCTGAATGCCTATATGAAGTTATACAGCGAGGGACTTGCCGCAGAACATGCAGCAGTTTCGCAGTCATCATGAAGCGATATATACACAGAGGTGAATGAAAATGAAATTTTGGTTTATTGCCGGTTCACAGGCAATGTACGGTGAGGAGACACTTCGCCGCGTTGAAGCGGATGCAATGGAGATCGCAGCAGGACTGAACGTCCCGTTCCCGGTTGTCTATAAGATGACCGCGAAATCCAATGCAGAGATTCTGAAGGTTGTCAAAGAAGCAAATTATGACGATGACTGCGCAGGCATCATTACATTCTGCCACACATTCTCGCCGTCGAAAATGTGGATCAACGGTCTTGCAGCACTGCAGAAGCCGTGGCTGCATTTCCACACCCAGTTCAACGAGTCGATTCCGAACGATGAGATCGACATGGATTACATGAACCTGCACCAGTCTGCACACGGCGACCGTGAGCACGGCTTCATCGGCGCACGTATGCGTCTGCCGCGCGCGATCGTTGCAGGCTACTGGAAGGATCCGCAGGTGCAGGCAAAGATCGCTGACTGGCAGCGTGCCGCAATCGGCGTGCAGTTCAGCCAGAATCTGAAGATCGTCCGCTTCGGCGACAACATGCGCGAGGTCGCAGTCACCGAGGGCGACAAGGTCGAAGTGCAGATCAAGCTCGGCTGGCAGGTCAATACATGGGCTGTCGGCGATCTGGTCAAGGAGATGGATAAGGTTACGGATTCCGAGATCGACGCGCTCGTCAGGGAATACGAAGCAGATTATGACATTGTCACCGATGATATGGATGCAGTGCGCTATCAGGCACGCGAGGAGATTGCTATCGAGCGGATTCTCGTCCGCGTCGGTGCAAAGGCGTTCTCGAACACCTTTGAGGATCTCTACGGCATGAAGCAGCTGCCTGGCCTTGCAACGCAGCACCTGATGGCAAAGGGCTACGGCTTTGGTGCCGAGGGCGACTGGAAGACCGCAGGTCTGACGGCTGTTGTCAAGGCAATGTATCCGGACGGTGCGGCATCCTTCATGGAGGACTACACCTATGACTATCCGCACGAGCTGATTCTCGGCGCACACATGCTCGAGGTCGATCCGTCCATCGCAGCAGACCGTCCGCGTATCGAGGTGCATCCGCTGGGCATCGGCGGCAAGGAACCGCCTGCCAGAATCGTTTTCGAGGGTAAGGCAGGTGCCGCAAAGGTGCTCTCGATGATCGACGCCGGCGGCAGACTCCGCCTGATCGTGCAGGATGTTGTCTGCGAAAAGCCGTTCCAGAGCATGCCGAATCTGCCGGTTGCAAGAACCATGTGGAAGCCTGCTCCGGATTTCCTGCGCGGTCTGGAATGCTGGATCATTGCAGGCGGCGCACATCACACGGTGCTGTCCTATGACATTACAGATGAGGCAATCCGCGATTTTGCCCGCATCATGGGCATTGAGCTGGTCACGATCAATGCGGATACCACGCCGGTCGCCCTTGAGCGCGATCTGATGCTCGGCGACATCATCTACGGCAGATAATCCGATCCTCCTTCATGCTGCTGACACAGTATGAATTGAAAAATCCCTGCGGTTTTGCCTGCCGCAGGGATTTTCTTTTAGTAATCGCGGATGCTGAAGCTGCTTGAATCCTGCAGCGGAATCTCGCGCGCACTGATTGATTCGATCGACGCCCACTGATTTTTCTCGAGTGCGACGAGCATATCTTCGATATCGCGCGGATTGCCCTCAGCCTCCATCTCGACGGTGCCGTCATAGCAGTTGCGCACCCAGCCGGTGATGCCGCGGCTTTCTGCAGCACGGTAGGCACGGAACCGGAATCCGACGCCCTGAACATATCCGTGAAAAATAAAGTGCTTTCTGATTTTTTCCATTGCTGCTCCTTTCTTATCAGGCGTTATCTGTCAGATCGGAAAGTGCGATCCGGAATCTGGTTTCGCCCATAACGGATTCCACATCATCCGGCAGCGTGGTATCGACCTCTGCAAATTTCGCCGTCTCACGGATCACAGAGCAGCGGATGACGCCGTCTCCGGGGATCATCGGATCATGTTCCGCGGTAAAGACCGGCAGCTTATCACGGAAGGTGTGCGTCATGCCGTCATAATCGGTCATCACGCATTCTGCAAACCGCGGGAATGATTCATCTGTAATGCAGCGGATTCTCACTTTGATTCCGTACATGCTTCGGGCTCCTTTCGGGGTGTTTTATCGGATATTCCAAAAATCAGAACGAAAACTGTTATTTCCTATTATATATGAAAAACAGCAAAAAATCAAGTGAAGTTAGCTATAGCTAATCTTTTAACGAAAGGGCTTGATTTACGGTATAAAAAGTTGTATAATAGGGAAGAGATAGTTGAAATGACTGTCTAAAAACCGAAAGGAGTTTTCATAATGATTTATTCGCACGAAGTTGAAACAATGTGCCC
>CAMKLV010000072.1:0-16938 GCA_946413695.1 uncultured Ruminococcus sp.
CATGGCAAAAAGACAAGCAGATATCTTCAAGAGATAGTTGGGACATCAATAAGTTGAATATGACAAGAAAAAGCCGCTGAACAGGTGCAATGCCCGTTCAGCGGCTTTTGCCGGCAGAACCGTATAATATGGAATCATGCAGGTGCGTGCTGTCCGTCCTGCAGCGATAGCCGGATATTGCCGAGCGTGACAGTGTGTGCCCCGAGCGCCGCGGCGCCTTCAATGTTGCCGAGCTGGAATTTGAGATCGGCGGTCATGTCGGCGCTGAGGGTGACATCAAAGCTGAAATGCTGCGGGGTCTCCGTCAGGCTGACCGCTTCATCAAGATAGCGCGTGTAGGCGGCGTCTTCAACGGTCACAATCATCGTCCGCGGCACCGTGGAGGCGGCATCGAACGAAACGGTGTATGTCTCACCGGCGCGCAGCTTCTGACCGCGCAGCAGTCCCATGACCGCGTATTCAAGGCTGCCCGCGTTCTGCACCGCGATGACGGTTTCGCCGTCCTTGTTCGTCAGCGATGCCTCTGCGCCCTCGATATAGGCTTCCAGCGGCAGTGAGGTCGTTTCGGTCGGGGTGAATGTGCCCTTGTCATAGACGCGCACATAGTCGATATCAAAGTGCCGCTCGCCGTCTGCAAAGACCGCAGGGTCGGCATAGATGCCGTCTACGCCGTCGAAGTGCCCGCCGACCGCCAGATTGAGAATCAGATAGAAATTCTGGTCGAACGGCGCCGGATATGCGTGGTTTGCGGAGAACCAGTCCTTCTGGGTGCTGTAGCAGATATCATCGACATACCAGCGCATCTCATCGCGCTCCCATTCCACGGCGTAGACATGCCAGCTTTCGGTGGTGCTGCCGTCCGTGAAGGTGTGCTCGCCGGTCAGATAGGTGTTGTTCGGCCATGTATCCCCGAAGTGGATTGTGCCGCAGAGCTTTTCGGGCGTGCTGCCCCAGCCCTCCATGATGTCGATTTCGCCGGATGCCGCCCAGCCGCCGTAGACGCTGTCCTCGGGCAGCATCCAGATTGCAGGCCAGAGCGATTTGCCTGCATCGCAGCGGGCGCGGACTTCGATTCTGCCGCCGCAGACCGAGAACAAATGCTGTGTGCTGAGCCGTGCCGAGGTGTATTCATATTCCCCCTGTACCGGATCGGCATAATGCTCCCTGCGCGCCGCAATGGTCAGGATGCCGTCATGCACGGATGCGTTGGAATCGGTGTAGAATTCCTGCTCGTTGTTGCCCCAGCCGTTCGTGATGTAGTTGCCGTCGGCGTCGAGTTTCCAGTTTCCGAGCTCGTAGTTCCATTTGGTGCGGTCGAGCGCGTCGCCGTCGAATTCATCGCACCAGAGCGGCTGTGCGGGATCTGTGCGCAGTGCCCGCTTGAGCAGCGTCAGATCGGCGGCGTTCAGGATGCCGTCTGCATTGAGATCGGTGCGTGCCGCCTGCTCTTTGGTGAAGGTCTCTTTCCCGAGCAGCACGCCGCAGAGCGCCCGCGCATCCTCTGCGGTGAACGCGCTTTGCGTCTCCGCGGCGGTGTTCACGGCGGTCAGCGTCCCGAGCGAGAGCACCGCGCCTGTGAAGCATGCAAATTGTCTTTTCATGTGGATTCCCCCTGTCACTGTAGATTTCCTTTTCACTTCTCCGCGCAGTGCGCGGCTGAGATTGCCTTCTTCTGATATCATACCGCAATTGCACCGATCTGTCAAGCGGCAGCAATCTGCTTGAGCGGGCAGTGCCCGATTCCATTTTGCTAAAGTTCTTTTTTACGCATGCTTGGCTTTATCGTGTATTCTTGAATCAATCATATTTGTTGCTTGACAGATATCCCGAAGCGCGGTATGATAAAGATGAACGCAGAAAATTTTTTCGCGCGGGATGTAACCTTTTCCGGAAAAATCCCGTCCCGGTATATGAGGAGGTGAGATACCGCATGGAACAGAATCATGATGACAGGATTCTTTCGCTGCTGCAGAAGCGGGATGAATCGGCATTGGAGCAGATCCGGCAGGAATACGGAAGGCTCTGCGGCAAGGTTGCCTATGAGATTCTCGGGAGCAGAGAGGATTCGGAGGAATGCGTCAGCGATATGCTGCTGAAAACATGGCAGACGATTCCGCCGAATGCGCCTGAGAGCCTGCGCGCGTATCTCGTCACGCTGATCCGGCACCTGGCGATCGACCGCTACCATGCGCAGACGGCGCAGAAACGCGGCGGAACACAGTTCGATGAAGCGCTCGATGAGCTTCAGGAGACGCTTGCCTCCGGAGAGAATGTCAGCGCTGCCGTGGAAAAGCGTGAACTGACAGAGACGATTGAGCGCTTTTTGCAGACGCTCAGCCCGCAGACGCGCAGAATCTTTCTGCGGCGGTATTATCTGGCAGACTCCGTCCGCGAAATCGCGGAATATTATCAGATGAGCACCGGCGCGGTGAAAATCTCGCTGATGCGCACGCGAAAAAAGCTGAACCATTTTCTGAAAGAGGAGGGATTCATTTGAAACCGATCGAATTTATGGATGCGCTCAGCGATGTGAGGGAGGATTATGTCATGGAAATGCTCGATGAACACGATACAGCACAAAAAGGCAGAACAGTCGGCGGTTCGATTCTGAATACATCCGTGCCGCTGCGGCAGGACGCAGATGCGCAGGACGGTGCGCAGTCGGTCACCGTTTCGCAGAAGCCGCTCGGCGGTGCAATGCGGTATCTCGCGGTGCTTGCGAGTGCGGCGGCATGTGTCGCCGGTGTTGTCGGCATCATGCACATCCGGCAGACGGAGCGCGCAGAGACCGCATCCGATTCCGCCGCATCTGCGGTGCAGGAGATCGAGGAGGTCACCGGAACGGATGCCGTGACGGAGCTTTCCGCTGCTGCCGCCGTGACAACCGTCAATGCGGCGCAGTCCGCAGAACAGACTGCGGATATAACCGGAACAGTGCAGGCAGTCAGCACCGGAACGCAGACGAAAAAGGTTACGGAGCAGACGCAGGCAGCGGGCAGGGCATCCGGCACTGCAGCGCAGAAGTCGGAGACGAATGCGGCTCCGGCGCAGACAACCGCTGCACCAGCCGAGACACAGGCACAGGAAACCACCGCCGTCGTTTACTCCAACGGCATTCATACAATGGACGAGCTTTGGTATAAGCCCTATACGCAGGATGCACTGCTCGGCGATATTGACGGCGACGGTGACATCACGCTGATCGACTACTTCCGCGCATCCTATGAGTATTCGCTGCAGAAGCTGACCCTGCTCGATCAGATTCTCATGGACGAGGCGGCATGGGACCGCGGCAATCTTGACCGGATTATCGGTGATGATGAACCGGACTATGTGTGGCAGACCATCAGACTGATTACAGATGAACGCGGCAGACCGACCTTTGATGAAAACGGCAATCTCCGATACACGGACACCATGCCGACGCTGGAGGAGAAGCGCGCAAAACACATGACGCCGATGTCCTACAACGATGTCACCTGCATCAGAGATATTGCAGTGCTCAGAGCATGGGGCGGCATGCCCGATCTCACCGCAGAGGACTACGTTCAGACGCTTACGGATCCTGCCACCGGCTGGCTCTATGCAGAGCGAAGGGACGAACAGTTGTCCGAGATACTCAGAACACTCTATGACAATGAGATGACGCCCGACAGCGCTCCATATACCGGAGACCGACTGACAGGCGCACAGATTCCGCAGGCAGTGCGCGACTTCTACAATGAAGCAAATGCGCCGTATCGGCAGGGCAGCATGTTCCGTGAATCTTCATCGTGGTCAAAGCAGGAGTTCGAGCAGAAGATGACAGAGCTTCGCGAGCTCCTTGAGAAAAACGGATAAAGCGGTATCGTTCCGCGAGGGATTATAGCGGGCTCTGCCCGAACCTGTCAATCCCGCTTTGTAAAAGGTTCAGAAAAGCCGCTTCAATCAACGCTGATTGGAGCGGCTTTCTTCTGTCCGCATATCAAACGGGATCCGGGGTGCCAATGCCAACAACTTAAGATATTGCGTTCCCCAGTGAATTGCGCTGCAATTCACTTAGGGGCGCCCTCTATCGCAGGGCGCCCCTCTCTCAAAAAGCATCCACTGGATGCTTTTTGAAATTCACCCCTGCGGAGCTCCTAAAGCAGGGGAATTTCGCACTCTGCGGAGTGCGACCAAAGGGCGCCGCCCTTTGGAAACCTGCGAGCTTTTGAAAAAGCTCGACCAAAACGTTTATTTCGGCTTCGCCGTGTGCGCCTTAAGTTGTTAGCATTGTCCGGGGTGCCGCTTCATTCAAAATCATCGCGCAGCGATACATCTTTTTCTGCGGGCTGAGCGGGTTCAATCAGGGTACCGTCGGGCGTTTTGCGGAAGATGCAGCATTCTGCCTGCACATCCATTTGCTGCGCAGAATGCACCATTGCCCGATAATACTGCTCCTGACAGGTCAGCACGAAAATCTGCGCGGGAGCCGACGGTGTCTTTCCGCACTGCGGGAGCAGCTTTTGCAGCAGTCTGCAGACAATCCCTGCCGCATCGCGGTCAAGCGCCGTGAACGGATCGTCAATGACGGCGACGCGCGGTGTGCCGTCCGCGGCGCCCGCCAGCAGCAGATGATAAAAATAGAGAAACGCAAGGAACCGCTGCTCGCCCTCGCTCAGTGCGCCTGCGGTCTGACCGTTATCCCGCAGGACGGTATAGGTCAGGCGGTCACTGCTGCGCACGAGCCGGAATCCTGCATATCCTGCTGCGGAAAGCAGTTTGTTTATCGTGCGGACAGCGCTGTCCGGATCGGATGCCTGCGCTGTCATTTGCCGGAGCTGTTCCGTCAGCGCATTCTGCTCCGCCTGCAGCGCCGCGCACTGTTCATCGAGTATCTCCAGACGCAGCGCGAGCCCTGCCTTTGCGGACTGATACGCCGCGGATTCATCGCGCAGCTGATACGCGAGATAGGCGAGAATCTCCGCGGTGCTTTCCCTGCGGAGCCGCCTGCTTTCGGTAATGATCTCATTGTTCTGCTGGATTGCCTTGTTGATCCGGATAATCTCGCGGTTGATGCTGTCATTGTGCTGCGTGACGGGCTCGAGCCGGATCGTCTCCGAGGGATTTTCGATTTTGCGCCCGATGCGTTCGAGATTTGCGGAGATGATCTGCCGCAGATACCGGAGCATATCCGAATAGCGGCTGTAATCGTAATCCGGCAGGCGTGTTTTCAGGTTTTCCTGCAGCGGCAGATAGAGTTCGTTTGCAGCCTGCCGGTAGCGTTCGCGGAACTGTTCCAGCGAGCGGAGCGACTGCTGATAGACATCGTCAAAGCATGCGCGGAGCTTTGCGTCAAAATCCGCGGGCAGCTTCTGCTGACAGTACGGGCAGATATCCTCTGCCTGCTGCGAAAAATGCGCATGTCCCTGCTGTACCCAGTCTGCGGCATGCAGACGGTTCATGAACTGCGCGAAGGCGGAATCGCGGCTGCTGAGAACCGGCTCCGAAAGCAGCTCTGCGCCCTCGATATGGTCGAGCAGATGCGGCTTTTCGATGCACCGGAATTCGGGATACTTCTGTGTCTCTGTCTCAAATGCTCTGCGGTATCGCGCACGCAGTTCGGAGATATCGCAGTAGCGCGGCATGGTAAAGAGCAGGGTATCGGCAAGGCGCTGCATGTCCTGATCGGGCTGCATGGCTGCCGGAAACTGTGCACGGATTCTCTGTGTGCGGCGCCGGCAGCTTTCTGCAAACTGCTGCTTTTGTGCTTCGGATTCCGCACGCAGCTTTTCACGCTCCGGCGCCTGCTCCCGGAGCAGCCGCTCAGCCTGACGGCGCTTTTCGGCGATCTGTTCGTACAGCGCAAGCAGCTCTGCACTTTTCCGGCTGATGATGAGCACGCCGGGCATATTCGCATACTGCCGGATGTTGTTCCGGATAAAGCGGCGGTCAAAGTGCAGAATCTCACAGCGCGCCGCCGCGAACCGGAGATGCTCCGGATGCCGGAGCTGCTCTGCAAAGGTTGATTTGCCCGTGCCGTTTTTGCCGCAGATCAGATTGACCGCCGCCGGTGTGCAGATACCGGTCTGAAATACGGTTTGCGGCAGTGCGATCTCCGCAATGCCTTCCGGAATATGTGTCATGCGCCTGCACCGCCTTTCTGCAATTGATTGATAATCTGATTATATCACACTCCCGCGCGAAATGCAATGGGAAAAAGAGTGAGGAGATAGGAGTGAGGGGTGAGGAGATGCGGTGTGCGCTGCGCGCACGATTTATAAATGGAAAAGTGGAAATATAGTTGTGCGCGGAGAGCGCACCCGATTGAACTGACAAGGAAACGCTTTCGCAGGATGAACCAAAGAAAGGCGAAGCAAAACGGCGGTCGGCACTGCCGACCGACCGGCTTTACAAAATCGGAGGAATGTTGTATAATAATCAGGCGGGGCGGCAGGTGCAGACACAGCAGGATTTTAGCCGCCCGATCCGGATAGAAAAGAGGAGATCGCATGGATTTTTCACTTGCACTCAGCGGCTTTTCGCTGCTTTCGCCGACCGAACAGAAATCGCAGATTCTGGCGACCAACCGCGACGCCGAATCCTATTACGGTCTGCAGCTGACGCCTGCCGATGCCGAAATGCTGGTGCAGACCGCACAGAACGCAATCCGTTCGCAGGAGCTCGTGCAGTTCGGCGGCAGCATCACGCCGCGGCTGATCCGCTGGTTTCTGCCCGCGGGATTGTTCGGGCGCAATTATGCCGCACAGATCGCGGAGCTGACCGAAGCGTTCTATCAGCTCAAGGGCGATCTGCAGGCAATCTATGACACCGGAGACGATCCGGATTGTGTGCTCTCGGATAACGCGATCCTCGATTATATGTATAAATTCTACACGAGTCCGACATGCAGCGGCGATGCGGGGGAGATGCTCGCACAGGCGGAGCGCATCCTGATCCCCGCGATGCGCAGACTGCTCGAGGTGCGGGCGGCGGAGCGCAAACAGCATGCGGAGGATCTCGGCGACCCCGAAATGCGGATGCTCTATGCGGATAAAATCGCGCAGGAATCCGCGGAGGATACCTACGAATCCGCCTATGACGAGGAGCAGTATGACTACGCCTACCGTGAGGAGATGCACCGCGATATGTTCGGCAGCTATCTGCGCGATTATGTGCAGGATCCCGCCGAGCAGCATACGCGCGGCACCTTTGCCGAGGAGCTCGAGGAGGCACTGCGGCGCAATCCGGCGTTTCTGCTGCCGAGCGCGCAGCAGGAGGCGGAATGGCTGCAGAAAACCGAGGACTGGGATTCGGAATCCGGAGAGGAGATGTTCTGATGGCAGATATGCAGATCATGCAGGCGGATGCATTTGCAGCGCCTTTGCCGCATAAAGATTACACGATGCACCTGCTGCAGACTGCGGCGGCATACAATCTGCTGCCGGCGGAAAAGCTGGAGGCGCTCCGCAGCGGTTTGCAGCGCGCTGCGGCGGAACGTGCCGCGCAGTATACGGCGGGGAAAAGCACAACGGTCACGCGCAAACAGGCGGAGGCGTTTTATGCTTCGGTGTTCACGCAGCTCGATGCGGTTCTGCTGACTGCGCCGACGGACGCGGAGGCGCTCGAAGAACTTGCATCCACACCGCTGACCGAACTGCTCGATCAGGGCGCGCTCCTGACCGTGCACGCCTGCGAATATGCAAAGATGCATTTTCGCAAAGCGTATCAGCAGACAAAGCCCGTGCAGACCTCGTTCTTTCGGGCACTGCTCAAGGATTTTGAGCAATTTTGTACAAAATATGACGCGCGGTTCCGTGCAACCGATACAAAAATTTCGTACTCCTATCCGCTGCTCTGCGGCAGGCAGATTGCGGAGAACGGCGCCGTCGGCGTGTGCGGGTATTATGCGGCGCTGAGCATCGAGAGCGACTTCATCTGCTGCTTTGATCCGGCGGATATCCGCGCGATGATGACACGCTATGCGCAGCGCTTTCTCACATCCCCCGATATGATCGCGGAGAACATCGCAGAGCTGATTCTGCGGCACTGGGTGATCCGGCTTCTTTGCGGTGCAGAGGGCTTTTCTGTCGCTGTCACCGGTGACATGATCGAGGCGGTGCAGGCGGAATACAGCAGCCGGACAGCGGCGCAGCTCGGCGATGTGATCCGGCTCCGGCTCGGTGCGTGCCTGATGCCGACACACCGCCCGCTGATGGAGTATCTGGAGCAGTCGCTTGATGTATTCGCGGCGGGGATGCATGACAGGATCCTTGCGGGCAGACTGGAAGGGTTCCTTGCGCCGGAAACGAAAGAAAGCTGAAAAGAACATGAACAAATGATGAAAATGCTTGCAATATTTTCCAAATTCTGATATAATAGAATCAGGGCAGAGAGACTGCCTATCAAAAATATATAGCAGGCGGAAAAATCCGCCGCAAGGGGGAATTTCATATGGTAAAGGAAAACCTGAACAATCCGGGTTCCGCGGTGTTTCTGGCGGTGCTCGGGGCAGTGCTGATCCTGATGCCGGGCGCAGCTGTTTCGACGCTCGTCCGCTGCTTCGGGCTGGTGCTGATTCTGATCGGAACGCTGAAGTTCGTGCCGCAGCTCCGCAGCAAAATGCGTGATGCAGCGGGCAATGCAGCGATGTTCAGTTCTGCAATGACGGTCGCAGCCGGATTCCTTGTGATGATGTGTCCGGAAAAGGCGGCGTCGGTCTTCCCGATGTTTGCAGGCATCATCATCCTGCTGGTCGGTCTGGCGCATCTGATGCGTGCGCTTGCGGCAAAGCAGGCAGGCGATCCTGCGGCGCGCATGATGACCGTGTTCTCGGTGATCACGATTGCGTGCGGCGCACTGATCTGTCTGAATCCGTTTTCGGCGGTCACAACGCTTGTGCGGATCGTCGGCGTGATCCTGATCTACAACGGCATCACCGGCTTCTGGATGGAAGCAAAGAAAATCTGAACGAATGAAGGCGGCGTTCCCCGTGCAGGGAGCGCCGTTTTCGTATTGGTTGCAAAATGATATCAGAATCATAACAACCTGCCGGAGATGCTTGCATTCGTGCGCCGCTTGTGCTATAATGATAAAAGCGGCTCGCGCCGCAGGCAGTCGAAGGAGGACGTTGAAATGAAGATGAAAACAAAACTGATCATCGCGGCAGTATCCGTTGCGGCAGTTGCATGCATCATCGGCGGCATTGCGATCGGCATCAAGCATAAAAACGAAATGACGGCACTGCAGACACAGCTCGAACTGCAGCATGACAGCGAACTGAAGCTGCAGGAGGTCATCTCTGACCTGAAAAGCGAAAATCTCTCGCTGACGAACGAAAAGGAATCGCTTGCGGATCAGATCGCCGAGCTGACAACCGAGGAGGTCATCGTATTCAATGCGGGCGTTGTGATGGATGAGATCAAAAACATCAGCGAGCTTGCCTCGGTCGAGTATCGCTATACCAATGTCGGCACGCTGGATTCCGCGCGCGTGTTCACGTTCATGAAGGAGTGGAAGGTGCCGTTTTCCAAAAAGGCGGCAATCGTCACAATGGACGGCGTCATCAAGGCAGGCATCGACCTCTCGCAGGTCAAGATCGAGAGCAACGAGAACAAAAAGACGATTACCGTCACAATGCCGGAATCGCGGATTCTCTCCAATGAGCTGGATGAAAAGAGCTTTAAGGTCTATCAGGAGGACGAATCCGTCTGGAACCAGATCACGCTGACCGACAGCAAAGAGCTGCGCGACCAGATCAAAAAGCAGGCGGAGCAGAATGCCGTGGAGAACAAAATTCTCGAGCAGGCATCCGATAAAGCGGAGCAGCTTGTCCGCAGCATCATTGAAGCGACGCCCGGCATCAGGGAGACCTATCAGATCAGCTTTGAAGCCGCAGAGAAATAAAGAACAGTCACCGCTCCGGAGTACTGCACTTCGGGGCGGTTTCTCTTTCAGAATCGTCCGCCGTCAGGCGGACACCGCAATTTCTCACTTCTCATTTCTGATTTCTCATTCTAAAAGATGTTGCGTTTTTGCTTTTTATGTGCTATAACCGCGCCGTGCGCGGCTCCGTTGATCGAAAGGTCTCCGGAAAGATATTTGCAGCGGAAATCATGATTCTCTTATCTTGCTTTTTGCATCACAATGTGCTATAACCGCGCCGTGCGCGGCTCCGTTGATCGAAAGGTCTCCGGAAAGATATTTGCAGTGGAAATCATGATTCTCTTATCTTGCTTTTTGTATCACAATGTGCTATAATAGGTAGGATAGGCAATTCCGATTTCAATTTGAAGGAGAACGATTATGCAGTTAGATGCAAAAACACTGGATACGCTCGCGTGGCTTTCCAGACTGGACATTCCCGAGGACGAAACAGAAGCCCTCTCCGGCAGCATTGCGGAAATGCTGACCTTCTTCCAGCAGCTTTCCGAGCTCGACACCGAGGGCGTTGAGCCGACGGCACACATCGCGCCGCTGACAAACGTGCTGCGTGAGGATGAACCCTTTTCGCCGCGCCTTGACCGTGACCTGCTGCTTTCCGGTACGGAATCCGAGGACGGTCTGATTACCCTGCCGAAGGTCATTGGCTGAAAGGAGCGCGGATATGAAATACAGTGAAATGGATATCGCGGCGCTTTCGGCGCTGCTGCAGAACAAGGAAGTCACCGCAAAGGAGCTTGCCGCAGATGCGCTCAGCGCGATCAAGGAAACCGACGGAACGATCGGGGCTTACCTGACCGTTGCCGAGGATGAGGCTTACCGGCAGGCGGAGGCAGCGGATAAAATGCTTGCAGAGGGCACTGCAGGTCCGCTGACCGGCATCCCCTTTGCCATGAAGGACAATATCTGCACAAAGGGCGTGCGCACAACCTGCGCCTCGAAAATGCTCGAGAACTGGCTGCCGGTCTATGACGCCTGCGTGACGGAGCAGCTCAAGAAAGCCGGTGCTGTCATGCTCGGCAAGACCAACATGGATGAATTCGCGATGGGCAGCTCCTCGGAGAACTCCGCGCTGCAGCTGACCCGCAATCCGGCGGCGACGGACTATGTTCCGGGAGGTTCCTCGGGCGGCTCTGCGGCGGCTGTCGCGGCGAATGAGTGCGCGTTCGCAATCGGTTCGGATACCGGCGGCTCGATCCGTCAGCCGGCATCGTTCTGCGGCGTGGTCGGTATGAAGCCGACCTACGGTACGGTCTCGCGTTACGGTCTGGTTGCATATGCATCGAGCTTTGACCAGATCGGTCCGCTGACGAAAACCGTCGCGGATAACGCAAAGGTGTTCGAGGCAATCTCCTGCCATGACCGCCGCGATTCGACCTCGCTGCCGCAGTTTGATACGAATTATTCTGCGCTGATCGGGAAGGATCTTTCCGGCATGCGCATCGGTCTGCCGAAGGAATATTTCGGCGAGGGCATCCACGCGGAGGTTGCGGCGCTTGTGCGGAATGCGGCAAAGCAGCTCGAAAGCGCCGGTGCGCAGATCGAGGAATGCTCGCTGCCGGCTGTCAGCTATGCGCTGCCTGCATACTATGTGCTCTGCTGTGCGGAGGCGTCCTCGAACCTCGCAAGATTCGACGGCATCCGCTACGGATTCCGCGCGGAGGGCGTCGAGGATCTCGATCAGCTCTACCGCAAGACGCGCACACAGGGCTTCGGCAAGGAGGTCCGCCGCAGAATCCTGCTCGGAAACTATGTGCTTTCCGCAGGCTATTACGATGCATACTATAAGAAGGCGCAGCAGGCGAGAACGCTGCTGATCGGCGCGTTCAAGGAACTGTTTGCAAAATATGACATGCTGCTCGCACCGGTCGCGCCGACACCGGCTTACAAGATCGGAGAGAAATCCGGCGACCCGATGGAAATGGCACTCGGCGATATCTGCACCGTGCCGGTCAACCTCGGCGGTCTGCCTGCGATCTCCGTCCCCTGCGGCAAGGTCGCGCAGGACGGCGCAAATCTCCCCGTCGGCTTCCAGCTCATCGGCCCTGCTTTCTCTGAGGCAAAGCTCTATCAGGCGGCTGCGGCTTATGAAAGCGGTGTTTGATTCATAATGGGGCTCTGCCGATAACCTAAGGCGTGGACGGCGAAGCCAAAATAAAAGTTTTGATCAAACTTTTTCAAAAGTTTGCGGGGTCGAGGGGCAGAGCCCTCGCCGCACTCCGCAGAGTGCGGAATTTCCCGGCGGCAGGAGCTCCGCAGGGGTGAATCCGACAAAACGATCCGGCGGATCGTTTTTCGGAGAGGGGAGCCCTGCGATAGAGGGCTCCCCTAAGTGAATTGCAAAGCAATTCACAGTCTGCCGCATCTGTTTAAGTTGTCAGCATTGCTGCCCCATATCCCTTTGGAATCCCGTTTTTGATGCGTGTATATAGTGAACCAAGGATAAGGAGTTATACTATGTCAATCAGCACAAAAGGGAAACGCAAACTGATCTGTCAGAATAAAACCTATTACTGGTATGTCAAACCGAATTATGACAACATGTGGCTGATCGGAAAGATGCTGCAGCTGCATATCTTTTCAGAGGATCTGTCTTGGCAGGTGTGTTTCCCGCTGGATTCCTGCCTGCGCCCGGAGAAACGGGATGCAGCATGTACAGCGCCGGTTCCGCTGCCGGATACCGTTACGCCGGAGATCGTCCGGCAGATCATTGAAGCAGATCAGGCGAATTTGAATAAGGAGCTAAAATAACATGGCAAAATATGAAAGTGTCATCGGTCTGGAAGTGCATATTGAGCTGCGCACCAAGACCAAAATTTTCTGCGACTGCCCTGCAGACCACGGCGGCGATCCGAATACGCGCTGCTGCCCTGTCTGCATGGGTATGCCCGGTACGCTGCCGGTGCTGAATAAGCAGGTTGTCGATTTTGCGGCGAGAGCCGGCATGATGCTCAACTGCGAGATCGCACATTTCTCGAAAATGGACCGCAAAAACTATTTCTACCCCGACCTGCCGAAGGCTTACCAGATTTCGCAGCTCGATCATCCGCTCTGCGAGCACGGCTGGATTGATATCAATGTCAACGGCGAGGAGAAGCGCATCGGCATCACCCGTATCCACATCGAGGAGGATGCAGGCAAGCTCGTGCATATGGACTCCGGCTCCGGCGCAGACTGCAACCGCTGCGGTGTGCCGCTGATCGAGATCGTTTCCGAGCCCGATATCCGCACCGCTGCACAGGCAAGAGCCTATCTCGAGCGCCTGCGTGAGCTGGTTCGCTGGGTGGGCGTCTCCGACTGCCAGATGGAGACCGGCTCCATGCGCTGCGACGTCAACCTTTCGATCCGTCCGGTCGGCGATACCAATCTCTATACCCGTACCGAGATCAAGAACCTCAACAGCCTGAAACACATCGTAGCGGCGATTGATGCGGAAAAAGCGCGCCAGATCGACGAGACCGAAGCGGGCAGAGAACTCGTGCAGGAGACGCGCCGCTACGATCCTGAGAAGGATAAGACCTATTCGATGCGCGTCAAGGAGAATGCGAATGACTACCGCTACTTCCCCGATCCCGATCTTGTGCCGATCATCCTGACCGACGAGGATCACGCAAGACTGCGCGCGATGATTCCCGATCTGCCGGAGGAGCGGCTTGCAAAGTATATCAATGAATATAAGCTGCCTGAGGCAACGGCAAAAACGCTCTGCGATGAGCCGAAGCTCGCAAATCTCTATCAGGCGGCGGCAGAGCAGGTCAAACAGCCGAAGCTGCTTGCAAATCTCATGCTCGCGGATGCGGATGCCGTCGGCATTCCGGCGGAGGTCTGGGCAGAGCTGACGAATCTCTGCGCGGATAACAAGATCAACCGCTCGGCACCGGCGAAGATTCTCGAAGTCTACCGCGAAAAGGGCGGCGAGGTTGCGGCACTGGTCAAGGAGCTCGGGCTCGAGCAGGTTCAGGATACCGGTCTGCTGAATGCGGTCGCGGATGAGGTCATTGCGGCGAACCCGAAGGCTGTTGCAGACTACAAGGTAGGCAAGGAGGCTGCAATCAAGGCGCTCATGGGACAGGTCATGAAGCGGACAAAGGGTGCGGCGAATCCGGTTGAGGCAACCGAGCTGCTCAAGGAAAAGCTCGCAAAGCTCTGATTGCGATTGAATTGAAACTTACGGCAAGCCGGTGCTCATTCATCTGAGGACCGGCTTGCGTCTTTATCAGGAGCGAATTTGCGTGCGCTTGACAAACAGTTGAAAATGTACTATAATCAAACCAATACCGATGCCGCATGAAATCAGAAAGAAGAAATTGCGGGGTGCGCTTTGCGAATGTTTTTATAAATTTCCGCTGATATGTGCAGAAAGGATACAATATGGAACAAGACGGAGACCGATTATGGATCGTGATTGCGCTGCTGGTGCTGTTTGCAGTCATCCGCGCGTGGTATTCGGCATGCGAGACTGCGCTGACTGAGATCAACGATGCGGTTGTGCATGCGCGCGCCGCAGAGGACAAAGCCTGGCAGCCGCTTGATAAACTGATTGATAAACCGACGCGCATGCGCCGCAGCTTTACCATGCACCGGATTTTCTCGGCGCTGCTCATCGGCATGGTGTGCTGGCTGCTGTTCGGCGGACGCATCACAACGCTGTTCCCGTTTCCGGGCGGCTCGATGCTCGCTGCAGTGCTGCTGACACTCGCGCTGATGCCGGTGCTCGCCGTGCTGACGGATCTGTTCCCGAAGCGCATTGCGATGCACCGCTGTGAGGCGCTCGCGAAGTTCTGCGTCCCGACGGTGCGCCTGCTGATCCTTGTGCTGACGCCGTTCTGGGCGATTGCCTCGGGCATCACGGCGCTGCTCTGCAGGCTGTTCCGGATTCCGGCAGCGGATGGCGTGGATGTTGTGACCGAGGAGGAGATCCGCCTGCTCGTCGATGCGGGCAATGAGACCGGCGGCATCGAGGAGAGTCAGCGCGAGATGATCAACAACATCTTTACCTTTGACGATGTGTCTGTCTCGGATGTTATGACACATCGAAAGGATATGACCGCTGTCCCGAAAACCGCGACCGCGACGGAAACCGCGGCAATCGCGCTCGAGGGCGGCTATTCGCGCATCCCTGTCTATGAGAATCAGATCGACACGATTATCGGCATTGTGCTGGTCAAAGACCTGCTGCCGCTCGTCGGCAAGGCAAAGGACTGCCCGGTCACCGAGCTGATGCGTGAGGTGCGCTTTGTGCCGGAGACGGCAAAGTGCAGAGACGTCTTTCAGCAGATGCGGCGCGATAAAAGTCAGCTTGCAATCGTCTCGGATGAATACGGCGGCACGGCGGGCATGGTCACAATGGAGGACCTGCTCGAGGAGATCGTCGGCAACATTCAGGATGAATACGATGACGAGGAGGCAGAGTTCACCGAGCTTGCGGAGGGTGTCTGGTCAATCGCGGGCGAGGCAGACCCTGAGGATATTCTGCCGAAGCTCGGCATCCGGTTTGAGCCGGATGATGAATTCGACACCATGAGTGCATTTGTCGTGCATCTGCTCGGACGCATTCCGGAGGAGGGCGAAACGCTCTCGGCAGAGCAGGACGGCATCCGCTATACACTGTTATCATATGAGGACAACTGGATCAGCCGCATTCAGGCGGAACGGATCCCGCAGGAAAACGAGGAAACGGAGCATGACGAAACGGAGTAAAATCATTCTCATTGTAGTATTGGTGGCGGCGATTACGGCGCTGCTGTTTACACTGCTGTTCAATATGGGCTGGATTCGCTCGAGAAAGGGCGCTCTGCCGCATGACGAGGCGAAAGTGCGTTATCCCTACAGCCAGCTCAGCGCGACGGAAAAGGCGCTTTACGGCACGCTCTGCACGGGCATTCAGAACTATGAGGAAAAGATCAAGCTGCCCGGCACATTTGACAAGGCGACATATGAGCGTGTATTCCTGCTTGTCTGTGAGCAGGAGCCGCAGTTCTTCTATCTGGATTCGGTCTATGAGACGGCGGAGCTGATGGACACCGCAACCATGCGCTATGATGTCCCGAAGGATGATATCGGCATGATGCAGGCGGAGATTGACGTCGCGGCGAACACGATTATCAGTGCGGCGTCCGCGGAGACAGACGATATCCGCAAGCTGCTCGCGATCCATGACGGCATTGCGGAGATGTGCACCTACAAGGACGGAGACTATCAGGATGAGGCATACGGCTGCCTTGCGCAGGGCGAGGCGAAGTGTGAGGGCTATGCAAAGGCGTTTCTCTATGTCGCGCGCAAGGCGGGCTTCAACGTCATGGCGGTCACAGGCGTGATCAACGGCTCGGAGAACCATGTCTGGAACATTGCAGAGGCAAACGGCAAATTCTACAATATAGATGTCACATGGGACGATTCGGTGCAGTATAAGGGGCATATCACGCATACCTGCTTTGCAGTGCCGGATGAGCTGTTCGGGGATCACAGCGCCGATCTGACGGCATATCAGCCGCCGGTCTGCGATGATGACACACAGAATTACTATGCGCTCAATATGCTGACGGCGAGCTCTGCGGCGGAACTGCCTTCCATGGCGTCAACATGGCTCGGGGATCCGCTGATGCTGGAGTTCCGTCTGACGGATGATGCGGTCGTGCAGGATGTGGCGGGAAAACTTGCAACGTGGTCGGAAATGCGGGATGCGGTCAAAGTAACGAGCGGTGCAATGTCATACCGTGCATTTATGGACGAAAACCGTCGCGTACTGGTAATTTTGCCCTCATAAAATTGAGATATTGCGCAGTGTTTGTGCAGAACGTAAAACTCGAAAAAAATCGAAGAAAACGCTTGACAAATCGGGCGATCTGTGGTATTATATACAAGTCGCCGCGAGAGAGCAGCGACCGGCGAGAAAAAAGTTCTGAAAAGGGCTTGACAAAACCGAAAAGATGTGATATAATAAAGAGGTCGCCTCACGAGAGGATGACACGAAAAAGTATCACAGCGGCACCTTGAAAATTGAACAATGCAACCAAAGAGAAACCCTTGAAGATT
>CAMKLV010000073.1:0-16573 GCA_946413695.1 uncultured Ruminococcus sp.
CGTGCTGTGTACCCAAAACGAAAGCCGCTCCAATCAGCGCCAATTGGAGCGGCTTTCGTTTTATTTCAATATCAACATGGGGACGGGGAGTACGAGTGAATAGTGAATAGAGAAAAGTGAAAAGAGAATAACAAAATGGGGTTGGGGGCGAGCAGCCCCCATTTCAAATCCATCGGAGATACCGACAAAAAAAGTATCCGCTTTGCGGATGCTATTTTGAAATGAGGGAAGATACCCCGCTCGCGCAGGGGTCTTCCCTCAAACTCCTATCTTCCCGAGCCCGAACGCTGAGGAGTTCCGCACTCTGCGGAGTGCGGCTTAGGGCGCTGCCCTAAGAACCTGCGAGCTTTTGAAAAAGCTCGACCAAAACTTTTATATTGGCGCTCCGGCGGCGTGCTGTGTACCCAAAACGAAAGCCGCTCCAATCAGCGCCAATTGGAGCGGCTTCATTCTATATCAGCATAAAAAACGGGATTCTTAAGGGCTAGTAGCCCTTAAGCGGGGTTTGGGGCGGAGCCCCATTATAAATCATCGCGCAGCGATACCTTAATCCGCGGGGGCGTAGCGGACGGAGGGGGCGTGACCGGCGGGCAGAAGCGCCTTGCTGCGCCACTTTCCGCGGCAGTACCGGATCCAGCCGACAAGTCCTGTCACAAACCATGTCACGCAGGTTGTGTACCAGATCGCACGGTAATCCATGCCGAGCACCGATGTCATGACAAACGCGCCGCCGATCCGGCAGACAACCTCCGCTATGCCGTTGAGCATCGCATAACCGGTATCACCGGCACCGTTGAGGAATCCGCGGACAACATGAATCGAGCCGAGCGGGATATAACAGAGCGAGGTTGTCCGCAGCGCAAAATATCCGATCGAGACTGCGTCCGCGCCGGAGATGAAGCAGCGAATGATTACACCGCCTGCAATCCAGAACAGCACGGCGATGACAATCGCGAGGGCACTGGAAATGCGCAGTCCGGATTTCAGTCCGCGCTCTGCACGCGCCGTTTCGCCTGCGCCGACATTCTGTCCGGCAAAGGTCGCGAGCGCCGCATTCAGCGAGAAGAACGGCTGCTGAATCAGCTGTTCCACACGCATCGACGCGGTATATGCTGCCATCACGGGCTTGCTGCCGAAGCTGTTTGTCACACGCTGCAGCGCCGACATCGAGATCGCGATCAGACCGCTCTGCAGTGCGATCGGCAGACCGGTTTTCAGCGAAAGTACGAGCATTTCACCCTTGATGCGGAAGTCCTCTTTTGTCAGATGCAGCTCCGGTGTCCGGCGGAACGCGAAGATGATGCAGCCCGCTGCGGCGATGCACTGCGATGCGACAGTCGCGATCGCGGCGCCCTCAACGCCCGTATGCAGCACCATGACGAACAGGATATCGAGCCCGATGTTCAGCACGCTCGCGACCGCCAGAAAGATCAGCGGCGTTTTGGAATCCCCGAGCGCTCGCATCACGGCGTTAATCCAGTTGTACGCGGCGACCGCAGCCGTTCCGCCGCAGGCGATCCGCATGTAGCTGACCGACATCTGCATCAGGTCGGGGTCGGTATGCATCAGGCGCAGCGTCGGCACGGTCAGAAAGACCGAGACAATGCTGATCAGAATGCCGAATGCCGCTGTCACGATTGCGGAGTTCCAGACCGCCGAGCGCATCCGCTGCAGCAATCCCGCGCCGAAGAACTGCGCGATCATGATGCCGGCGCCGGTCGCGAGCCCGAGACAGAGCGTATAGAACAGATAGGTTACGGAGCCGGTTGCGCCGACGGCGGCAAGTGCATCGTCGCCGAGCTGCTTGCCGACAATCGCCGTATCCGCAACATTATAAAGCTGCTGCAGCAGATTGCCCGCGAGCAGCGGCAGTGCAAACCGGATGATCAGGCTTGCTTCTTTTCCTTTTGTCATATCATGCGCGGCAGTTTGCAGCATGGTGAACACATCCTTTTTATTTTTAACCGTTCTGATTTTTTGCGGCTCTGAGAGTCTGCCTCTCTGAGCGATTGATATTATAGCACATTGCCCGCTTGATGTCAATCTCTTTTCTCATGATTTTTTTGACTTATTCTATGACAGGACTTGTGCATGTTTACCGTATTTTGTTCACAGATTCCCGTGGGCAAACTGCGTTGCGATTTTCTTTTTTGCCTGCGGCGGCGTATACACCCATTCGTCCATATGGCTGCCGCGGAAGAAGTAATGCAGGGGCGGCGGTGCGCAGGTTTCGTCAAAGACATCGACAACCGCGAGCTTGATCTTCATGCGCTCCGGCACGATGCTCTTGATGAACACGCTCGCATGCTGTCCGGGTTTGACATCGGGGCGCAGATCGGCAAGCCCCGCAAGATTCGGCGCGAGCTCAATGAAGATGCCGTATTCCTCGACCGAGCGAACGATGCCTGCGACCGTCTCTCCGGCGGAGAAGCATGCGGCGTTTTCTGCCCATGTGCCGAGCAGCTCCTTGTGCGTCAGCAGAACCCTGCCGTTCTCGAAGCCCTTGACCATCACGCGGATCTCCTCGCCGACGCGGAATCTGTCCGCCGGATGCGAGATGCGCGAGACCGAGATCGCGTCAATCGGGATGAGCGAGGGGACGCCGCAGCCGATATCGACAAAGCACCCGAACGGCGCGAGATGCGTCACGCGCGCAGGGATCACATCGCCGGGCTTTAAGTGCCGGATGTATCCCTCACGGCACTGCTCCTGCTGGATGCGGCGCGAGAGCACGGCATAGGGGCAGCCCTGTTCATCGTGCTCGATGCGCAGGACGGAGAAGCATACCGGCTTGTTCACGCGCGAGATCAGGGCGATATCGCGCGTGGTGCCCTCACTGATGCCGAGTGCGCCCTCCGCGCGCGGAATCAGGCCGCGCATGCAGGGGAGCTCCACATGCAGATTGTGTGCGCCGTCACAGACGCGGACGCGCGCCTCGAGCCGCCTGCCCGAGAGGATCGCCTCCCTGAGCGCCTGCTCGCTGCCGATCGCCGCCGCGTTCTGCGGTGTTTCCAGCAGGCAGCCTTCCGGTAAGTAACATGATTGCTGTTCCATTTCGACCTCCAGATTCTTTTTGCAGATTGTATTCGGGAGCTGTCCGCGGCTGTCCGCGGAGACACAGCGCTCCCGTCTTTCATTCTACGCAAAAAACCTGCCGAGAAAGCGCGTTTTTTCTGAAAACGGCAATAATATTTTCGGGGGCGTGTCGATTTCTGGGATTTACCGCGGTTTCCGGACATCTGTCCGTGTATGGCGGACAGTTTTCATCATTTTGGAACATGTTGAAATTCGTATAAATACGTCGGTTTCGTGAGGTTAGCCGCAGCTACTTCATAGAAACATACGAAAAGTTGTTGCAATTGTTGTGCACTTTTCACCTTGATTTTTTCGCAAAAATATAGTAAAATCATTAAGGCTCGGTGCGGGCTTCTGTCTATCAGGTGCTGAAGTCGCACTGAAGATATGCAAATTCCCACACCTGAAACCGTCCGGATTCCATCCGGCGGAACGTCAAATTTAATCGTATCTCAATATATAAAGGAGGAAACGATTCATATGGCAAAAAAAATCGCAACCATTCCCTTTACCGGTACCCCGGAGCAGGAGCAGGAGCTCCGCGCAACCATTGATGCGCTCCGTGAGGATCCGGGATGTCTGATGCCGATCATGCAGAAGGCGCAGGAAATCTACGGCTATTTGCCGATCGAGATTCAGACAATCATTGCAGAGGAGCTGAATATCCCGCTTGAAAAGGTATTCGGCGTTGCAACCTTCTACGCACAGTTCACCATGTCCCCGAAGGGCAAGTACCGCATTTCGGTCTGCCTCGGCACCGCCTGCTATGTCAAGGGCTCCGGCATCGTCATGGAGAAGCTGGAGGAGGCTCTGGGCATCGAGAGCGGCGAGATCACGCAGGACGGCAAGTTCTCGCTCGATGACTGCCGCTGCGTCGGTGCATGCGGTCTGGCTCCGGTTGTCACCATCAACGATGACGTTTACGGCAGACTCACCGGCGATATCAAAGAGGTCCGGGACATTCTCGCAAAATATGCCGATTGACATCGGGACTGTAAATTAGGAGGTTTACTATGAAGACTTTGCAGGAACTCACTGCAATCAAAGAGGAAATGCGCAAGGAAATGGCGCTCCGCCTCGGCAAGGAGGCAAACGCTGCCAAGTATAAGAAGCATATCCTGATGTGCGGCGGTACCGGATGTACGTCTTCCGGTTCCATGAAGATCGCGGATGAACTGGAAAAGACACTGAAGGAAAAGGGCATCGACGGCGAAATCTTTGTCGTCCGCACCGGCTGCTTCGGTCTCTGCGAACGCGGTCCGATCATGATCGTGTATCCGGAAGGCTCTTTCTATACACATGTCAAGATGGAGATGATCCCGCGCATCGTCGAGGAGCATCTCATCGGCGGCAAGCCTGTCAAGGAATTCCTCTATGACGAGACCGTCACCGAGGGTTCTGATGAGATTAAATCACTCAACGAAACAACATTCTATGCAAAGCAGCACCGTGTTGCACTCCGCAACTGCGGTCTGATCAATCCGGAAGACATCAATGAATACATCGGCAGAGACGGCTACGAGGCGCTCCACAAGGTGCTGACCTCGATGACACCGGAGGAGGTCATTCAGGAAGTCCTCGATTCCGGTCTGCGCGGCAGAGGCGGCGGCGGCTTCCCGACCGGTATGAAATGGAAGCTCGCACGCAACATCGTGCCGGATGCTGATATTAAATATGTATGCTGCAACGCTGACGAGGGCGACCCCGGTGCATTCATGGACCGTTCCGTGCTCGAAGGCGACCCGCATGTCGTGCTCGAGGCAATGACCATCGCAGGCTATGCAATCGGCGCACAGCAGGGCTACATCTATGTCCGTGCTGAGTACCCGATCGCGGTTGAGAGACTGCGCATTGCGATCAAGCAGGCAAGAGAAACCGGCATGCTCGGCACCGATATCTTCGGTACCGGCTTCAACTTCGATATCGACCTCCGTCTCGGCGCAGGCGCATTCGTCTGCGGTGAGGAGACTGCTCTGATGACCTCCATCGAGGGCAACCGCGGTGAGCCGCGTCCGCGTCCGCCGTTCCCGGCTGAAAAGGGTCTGTATCAGAAGCCGACCATCCTCAACAACGTTGAGACCTATGCAAACGTCCCGCAGATCATCCTCAAGGGTGCAAAGTGGTATGCTGCAATGGGCACCGAGACCGCAAAGGGCACCAAGGTCTTTGCGCTCGGCGGCAAGATCAAGAACACCGGTCTGGTCGAGATCCCGATGGGTACCACCCTCCGCGAGATCATCGAGGAGATCGGCGGCGGCATCCCGAACGGCAAGAAGTTCAAGGCTGCGCAGGCAGGCGGACCTTCCGGCGGATGCATTCCGGCTGAGCACTATGACGTCAGCGTCGATTATGACAGCCTCGCAAAGATCGGCTGCATGATCGGTTCCGGCGGTCTCATCGTTCTCGATGAGGATAACTGCATGGTCGATATCGCAAAGTTCTTCCTGCAGTTCACAATGGATGAATCCTGCGGTAAGTGCACACCGTGCCGTATCGGTACCAAGCGTCTCTATGAGATTCTTGACAAGATCACCAGCGGCAACGGCGAAATGGAAGACCTCGACCGCCTCGAGGAGCTCTGCCAGTACATCAAGGCAAACTCCCTGTGCGGCCTCGGTCAGACAGCTCCGAACCCTGTTCTCTCCACACTGCGTTTCTTCCGCGACGAGTATATTGCACACATCGTTGACAAGAAGTGCCCGGCAGGCGTCTGCAAGTCCCTGCTCCGCTTCGTCATTGATCAGGATAAGTGCAAGGGCTGCTCGATGTGCGCAAGACAGTGCCCTGCATCCGCGATTGAACGTACCGATTATACTGCTCCGGGCAACAAGCTCGCATCCTTCGCAATCGACAGCACGAAGTGCGTGAAGTGCGGCGCCTGCATCGAGAAGTGTAAGTTCGGCGCAATCAGCAAGCAGTAAAGGAGGCTTCAGGACATGAGTGATATGGTAAATGTAAAAATCAACGGCTTTGCAGTACAGGTCCCGAAGGGTTCCTCTGTGCTCGAAGCTGCACGCGCAGCTAGCGTCACAATCCCGACGCTCTGCTATCTGAAAGATATCAATGAGATCGGCGCCTGCCGTATGTGCATGGTCGAGGCTGCCGAAATGCGCGGCCCGAACCTCGGACCGGCAAGAATGGTCGCTGCATGTGTCTATCCGGTTTCGGAGGGCATGGAGGTGCAGACCAACTCCCCGAAGGTGCTCGATTCCCGCAGAAAGACCATGGAGCTGCTGCTCTCGAACCACGATATGAAGTGTCTCTCCTGCGTCCGCAGCAAGAACTGCGAACTGCAGAGACTCGCTAATGACCTCGGCATCACCGATGCAGATGTCTACAAGGGCGAGCGCACCGAGTATCCGATCGACGATTCCGCAGCACATATGTACCGTGACAACAACAAGTGCATCCTCTGCCGCCGCTGCGTTGCAGCATGTGCGGTCACACAGGGCATCGGTGTCATCGGCGCAAACGAGCGCGGTTTCATCACCAACATCGGTTCGCAGTTCAACAAGCCGCTCGGCGAAACTGCATGTGTCTCCTGCGGTCAGTGCATCACGGTCTGCCCGACCGGCGCACTCTCCGAAAAGGACTTCACTGACGATGTCTTCAAGGCAATCGCAGACCCGACCAAGCACGTTGTTGTGCAGACCGCTCCGTCTGTCCGTGCAGGCCTCGGCGAAATGTTCGGCTATCCGATCGGCACGAATGTCGAGGGCAAGATGGTCGCAGCACTGCGCAGACTCGGCTTTGACGTTGTCACCGATACCAACTACGGTGCTGACCTCACCATCATGGAAGAGGGCACTGAGCTGATCGAGCGCGTTACCAAGGGCGGCGTGCTCCCGATGATCACTTCCTGCTCCCCGGGCTGGGTCAAGTTCCTTGAGCATTACTTCCCGGATCTGATCCCGAATCTTTCCACCTGCAAGTCCCCGCAGCAGATGCAGGGCGCAATCATCAAAACCTATTTTGCAGAGAAGATGGGCTGGGACCCGAAGGATATCGTTTCTGTTTCTGTTATGCCGTGCACCGCAAAGAAGTTCGAGTGCAAGAGAGACGATCAGAGCGCATCGGGCTATCCGGATGTTGACATCGCACTCACAACCCGTGAGCTCGGCAGAATGATCGACCGTGCAGGCATCGACTTCACCGCTCTGCCGGAAGAAAAGTTCGACGATCCGCTGGGCATCTACACCGGCGGCGGTCTGATCTTCGGTGCAACCGGCGGCGTTATGGAAGCTGCTCTGCGTTTTGCTGTTGAGCAGATCAGCGGCGAAAAGCTCGCAAATGATAAGGTTGACTTCACTGACGTCCGCGGCATCGAGGGCATCAAGGAGGCATCCTATACCGCAGGCGGTCTGACTGTCAAGGTTGCTGTCGCTAGCGGTCTTGCAAACGCACGCAAGCTCATGGACAAGGTCCGTGCAGGTGAGGCTGATTATCAGTTCATCGAGATCATGGCATGCCCGGGCGGCTGCGTCAACGGCGGCGGTCAGCCGATTCAGCCGGCTTCTGTCCGCAACTTCACCGATCTGCGCGCTGAGCGTGCAAAGGCACTCTACAGTGTCGATGCAAAGATGGATCTCCGTAAGTCTCAGGATAACCCTGCAATCCAGACGCTCTACAAAGAGTATCTCGGCGAGCCGGGCGGTCACAAGGCTCACGAGCTCCTGCACACCAGCTATGTCGCAAGAAAGGTCAACTTCTGATAATAAGTTGATGAATCTGAGCCGATCCGGATTTTCTCCGGATCGGCTTGCTTTATACGGAGGACAATATGGAATCTGTCTGCGAAATGATTGCGCGCCAGACTGACGCAAATTTTGTCAATCTGATCATCGCGCTCAAAACCTATGACCGGAATGCGCTTGTGAAAGGGGTTCCGGCGTGGCGCTTTGTCTATCACACGCTGCACTCGGCGGATAAGTGGTTCTTCAATCCGAATGTCTACACAGAGCGCGCCGGATTTGAGGAAGGCTCGGATAATCCGTTCAAGCCGATCTCCCGTGAATGGAGCGATGAAGAACTGCTCGCGCTGCTGGAATCCGTCCGGCAGAAAACCGCGGATTATCTTGCGAATCTGACAGACGCTCAGCTCAATGAATATCCGCCGGAATGCCCCTTTACGCGGCTCGAGCTGATTCTGATGCAGTTCCGGCATATCTCGGTACACATCGGCATGCTGCATGGGCTGACCGTCGAGAAAACCGGCAGGTTTCCGCAGTATGTCAGTCCGCATTCGCTTTCGCGGCTTGAAAACGGCTGGTGGGATGACTGAGCATTTGATTCATGCGTCCGCAGTTGTATACTTAGAAACAATGTAATCCGCAATTTTGACAAAATCCGCCGCAAGCACTTGACGTCAGCAATTTTGTATGGTATAGTATATCATAACTACACAGGAAAGGAAACGTACCATGGAACTGGATAAAATGACACCGCTTGAAGACTCACTGCAGAATCCGCAGCCGCCGCTCACACCGCCTGTGGAGAAACCGCCGCTGCCGCCTGAGGCGATGCTGACGCCGCCGCCGCGGAATCCGATGCCGTCCTATCTGAATCAGACGCCGGTCAATCCGCAGCCCGCGCCCCCGCAGACGCCTTCGCCAATATCGCCGCAGATACCGCCGCAGACACCGCCTGCACAGGCGCCGCAGCTTGTGGTTCCTGAAATGCAGCCGCTCACACAGCCGGAAGCACCGCGTGAATCCCTGCTGACACCCCCTCAGCCGGCGCCGCAGCCCGCAATCCCCGGGATTCAGCCGGTCAATCAGCCGGTGCTGCCGCGGGAGCCGCTGCTGACACCGCCCGCACGGGCACCGCAGCAGGCTGCACCTGATGCACAGCCCGTTAATCATCAGGCACCGCAGACGCTGACACCGCCTGCACCGACTGTCCCGAACAATTTTCCGGAGGACGGTTTCCGTCAGCCCTCGATCACGGGGCAGGCACCGTTTCAGCCGCAGTACGGCGGCCCGACACCGCCGAAGGATCCGGTCAGCTATGCCTCGGATTATGAGCGCATTCTGGCACTCCCGCCGATCTCCAAGCAGGAGGCGGAAAGCTGCCGCCACAGTCACGAAAAGCGCTGGTACCGCCGCCTGATCGAGCTCAATGTGCTGCTCATCGTTTCGGTGCTGATCATGTTTGTTGCACACTTCAACCATGTTGTCTATGAGGCGGAGGATTTCAGTGCGCATTTCTTCGCCGAATTTTCCGCGGACAGTGATGCCGAATCGGAGACCGATACCGATGACGAAAAATCCGAGAAGGAAAAATATCTGGAAGAACGCGAACAGCAGCGTGAAGAGGCGGAGTATATGGAGAACTTCCAGAAATATATGCCGACCGAAATCAAATGGCTGATCGGCGGCATCGCTTCCATTGTGGTTCTGTTTATCTCGATGTATCTGAATTTTGCTCAGGTGAAGGCAGCAAGCCTCAAAATCACGCAGAAAAATTTTCCGGAAATCTATTCGCTGCTGCATTCCTACGCCTACCGGCTCGGCATGGAGAAAGTGCCGGAAATGTACGTTGTGCAGCAGAGCGGCGTGCTGAATGCGTTTTCGTCGTTCATCTTCGGCAGGCAGTATATCCTCGTGCATACGGAGATTTTCGAGGTTGCCTACCGCGAGCACAAGGATATGAATGCGCTGGCGTTTATCCTTGCGCATGAGCTTTCGCATATCTATTACGGGCATGCGACGCTGCATTACAATCTCCCGATTCTGTTCTCGCAAAGTCTGCCGCTGGTCGGGTCGATCGCTTCGAGAACCCGTGAATACAGCTGCGACCGCCTTGCACAGCGCCTGACAAACTATGACGGTGTGCAGGCAATCGTCATGCTGATGGTGGACCGTCACCTCTATCCGATGGTCGATGTGCAGGATTATGTGGACACAACTATCAAAGAGCGCGGCTTCTGGCTGTGGCTTGTCAACCTGCTTGCATCGCATCCGATTCTCCCGAAGCGCATCCGTGCGCTGATCCAGTGGAACGGCAGCAGTGAGCTGTATTAAATGTGTCTCCGACGGATTGATAATGGGGCGCTGCCCCAAACCCCGCCAAAGGGCTATTAGCCCTTTGGAATCCCATTTTGTATATGGAATATAATTGAAGCCGCTCAGATTTAGAATTTGGGCGGCTTTGGTTTTTCTCTTTTCATTTTTCACTATTCACTTGGATAATCAAAGTGAAGTGTGTTTACGTCCGCCATAAAATGAACTTTTCTTTGTCATGCGAAATCTGAATAAAAACCGAAAAATCTCTTGCATGTTTCAGGCTTTTGTGCTATAATAAAGAAAAGTGCGCCTATTTGCGCCGTTCTGATCGTGAACAGATAGATATATACTATGCATGTGCAGAAATCTGCACAAAGAAGAACAAAAGCAGGAGCGTTTTGATATGGTATTTTCAAGCCTGTACTTTTTATATCTGTTTCTGCCCGTATGCCTTCTTTGCTACGGGCTTTCGCCGTCTCTGAAAGTTAAAAATTTCACTTTGACGGTTTTCTCGCTCGTCTTTTATGCATGGGGCGAGCCGGTTTATATCATTTTGCTGCTCGCCAGTGTCCTGATGAATTATCTGTTCGGTCTCGGCATCGGCGGATTCCAGAAGCGGGAAAAACAGGGCGGCGCCAAGTTCATCATGATCCTCAGCCTGATCTTCAACATCGGGCTGCTCGGCGTGTTCAAGTACAGCGGCTTCATTGTCGAAAACCTCAACCTGATCCCCGGTGTCAGCCTGCCTGTTCCGCACCTGACACTGCCGATCGGCATCAGCTTTTACACGTTCCAGATTCTCTCCTATATCATCGACCTGTACTGGGAGAAGATCGACGTGCAGAAGAATCCGTTTCATCTGCTGCTCTATATTTCGATGTTCCCGCAGCTCATCGCCGGACCGATTGTCCGCTATTCGACGATTGCCGATGAGATCAAAGAGCGCAGAACCACCCTGCTTGACCTGAGCGAGGGCTTCACACGCCTGATGATCGGTCTCGGCAAAAAGGTCATTCTCGCAAACCACCTTTCCGTGATTGTCGATCAGTTCTTCGGGACAGAGGGCACGGCGCTTTCCGTCGCCGGAACATGGTATGCCGTCATCGTCTATGCGATGCAGATTTACTTTGATTTCTCGGGCTATTCCGATATGGCGATCGGCATGGGCAGAATGTTCGGATTCCACTTTGACGAAAACTTCCGGCATCCGTTCCTCTGCAAGGATATATCGGAATTCTGGCAGCGCTGGCATATCTCGCTCGGCACATTCTTCCGCGATTATCTGCTCTATGTCCCGATCTTCGGCAAGCGCAGAAAATACGGCGGATTGTTCCTCGTCTGGTTCTGCACCGGTCTCTGGCACGGCGCAAGCTGGAACTTCATCATCTGGGGTCTTTACTTCGGCGTGTTTATCCTGATCGAACAGCTCATCGGCAAAAAGCGCATCAAGAAGATTCCGCTCGTGATCCGGCATATCTACAGCAAGATCATCATTTTCATCGGATTCGGCATCTTCTATTTCGAGGACTTCGGCAGGCTCGGCGAATTCTTCAAAAACCTCATCGGGCTGAACGGCAACGTGCTCTATGACAATGTGCTCGAGCTTTCCGTGCAGAACAATCTGTTCCTGCTGCTCGCCGCCGTGATCTGCTGCTTCCCGCTCTATGACGGCCTGCAGGCGCTCAAGCGGCGGTTCTCCGGCGCGGTCTATGTTGTGGATACATTCCAGATCGCAGCCAATGCCGCGCTGCTCGCAGTCAGCAGCATTTTCCTCGTCGATGCGACGAATAACCCGTTCCTGTATTTCCGTTTCTGAGGAGACACAATGAAAACGATACACGAACTGCTTGAGGAGACCGGTTTTCAGGTCACGCTGCGCATGGACGGCGCATTTGATTCCGATGCCTATCAGCGCATTCGCGATGCACTGACCGAACATGCGGCGATCTGGAAACAGAACGACCGCGTGCCGTTTGACGAAATGGCAGAGCTGCTCGGGCTGATTGACCAGCTCGCGCGCGGCAGCGATTTTTACGATGAAGAAACTGCAGCGCAGGCGGAGGATGCCTGTCTGGAGCTTGAACAGATTATCTATGATTTGCAGGACTAACCATACAGAAAGGAGCGCTTGCGATGCCGAATACCGATCTGCCGGATGAGATCAAAGAACCGGCTGCGGACGCGCCGCAGGAGGAGCAGAAGCTCGACCGGCGCACTGCAATCGCACAGGCAAGAGCGATCCGGCGCGAGGCAGCTGCCCTCGAGGAGGAGGCCAAGGCGCAGGCAAATGAAACGGTCAGCATGATTCTGGAGCATGCCGAGCCTGCACCGCCCAAAGCGCCGATGCACAATAAAACCAAACCCGTTCCTGTTTCCAATGCGACCGGTAAATTCGGCTGGCTCGATGAGCTCCAGAAGCCGGAGGAGCCGGAACCGGAGCGCGATCCCGAGGAGATTGTCGAGGAATTGCTCGCGACCTCTGAGAGCAAGCCGAAAACGCCCGTCACGGATGCGCTGGTCGATCAGATCGTCGCGGAGGTGACCGGTCAGGCACCGGAACCCGAACAGGCGGCACCCGCGGCACCGGCAGAGGAGATATCCGCGCCGCAGGATCGTGCTGATACTGCTGAAACTGCCGATACTGCTGATAACGAATCCGCTGCGGCAGATGCCGAACCGGAGCAGCCCGCAGAGGCGTCCGATCCGGCAGCGGCGCATCAGAAATCCGAGGAGCAGGTGATCCGCGCACTGCGCCGCATGAGCACAAAAACGCCCTCGATGAGCGATGTCGAGGCTGCAAAGCAGTACCGCAAATCGACTGCGGAAGCAAAAGCCGAGGTCCGCAAAATGCGCCGCAGATTCGACCGCAGCTGGCAGCAGGAGGCAGGCAGTCTCCGCGCGGCAGAGACCAAGCGCCGCACCGAGCGGAAGTTTGCTGGCTGGAATATCGCCGTCTGCCTTGTGATGCTGTTCGGCGTTGCGGCGGGCATGCTGATCTTTGAGCGCCCGACGGTCTCGATGGAGGAGAACCGCACGCTTGCAAAGATGCCGGAAATCTCCGTTGAAAAATATCTCGACGGCGAGCTGACCGGCGGCATTGCGGAATACTATAATGATACCGTGCCGTTCCGCTCGACCTTCAAGGGCTGGATTCAGAATCTCCGGAGCTGCTTCGGTCTCCGCAGCAGTGCGGTCATTATCGGCAATGCGCCTGCCGTGCAGCAGGAGCCGGATGAGACTGCGCCCGCACCTGCCGAAACTACAGTAACAACCGCGGTCACCGAATTTGCGGCGGAGCTGACAACCATCGCGGAGACAACTGTCAACGAAGCAGAGGAAACACCCGCTGAGCCGGAGCGCGAGGGCGAACTCAGCAACAACATTCTGATTGTGGATAACCGCGGCATTATGCTGTTTCAGGGCTGGGAGACAATGGGCGAGAATTACGCCAACATCCTCAACCGCTATCAGGAGCAGCTCCCCGATGTCAAAATGTACTCGATGGTTGTGCCGACGGTCTGCTCGTACTATACGCCGGAGGAATTCCAGCATTTGATTACGAGCGAGAAAGCGAACATCGACTATATCAACTCCGTGCTCAAGGGCGTCATTCCTGTCGATGCCTACGGCGCACTCGAAAAGCACAAGGATGAGCCGATCTTCATGCGTACCGATCACCACTGGTCATCGCTCGGCGCATTCTATGCGGCGGAGGCATTCTCCGCGGCGGCGCGCGTCCCGTTTGCACCGATCGGGGACTACGAGCGCCACGCCAAGGAGGGCTATGTCGGCACGCTCTACGGCTTCTCGAACAACATCATCCTCAAGAACAATCCGGAGGAGTTCTTCTGGTATGTTCCGAAGGCGAACTACACCACCACCTATTATAACCGCAGCTTCGGCAGCGGCTATGAAGGCAGCCTGTTCATGGATATCGAGAACACGGCGCCGGTCAGCTGGTATATGACCTATATTTCCGGCGACGATCACATTGTCAAGATCGACACCGATATGCCGAACGGCAGAAAGCTCTGCGTGATCAAGGACAGCTACGGCAATGCGCTGATTCCGTTCCTGACCTCGTCCTTCGAGACGGTCTATGTGGTGGACATGCGCTATTTCGAGCTCAATGCAATCAGCTTCCTGCGCGAGCAGGGCGTCACGGATGTGCTCTTTGCGATGAACACCTTTAGCGCAAACGGCCCGAATACCGATAAGATCGAGACCATCCGCGTGCAGTAACCCGTTTATAAGCCGCACTGCGGCAAAGATAGAAAGGAGAACAAAATTATGACAAAGGCAGAAGCAATGGAGGCACTGACTCCGATTTTCCGTGAGGTGTTCGACGATGACAGCATTGAGCTGAGCGACGAGCTGACCGCCGCCGATGTGGACGGCTGGGACAGCGTTGAGCACTTCAACCTGATCTCCGAGATCGAGAGCGCGTTCAGCATGCGCTTCAAGATGAAGGAGGTCTCCGGCATGAAGAATGTCGGGGAGCTTGCTGAGATCGTCGCCGAGCGCGGCACACTGTGAGCCAAAAGCCGCCGCAGAATTCCGACAAAACAGGGATTCTGCGGCGGCTGCATATTTTCCGCATACTGTGCATATCTGCGCAGAATATCAAATGCAACTCTTTTTATGTTTTGTTGTATCTTGCACTGAGATTTACGGTTTGTTCACAGATTTTGGTGCGGAATATCTTGACAAAGCCCTGAAATTGTGGTATAATACGCTCAACGGGTACGATCACGGCAGCGGCGCCGTGTTGTGTCCGGATTTTTGTATCATCTTGCAGAAGACAGAAAGGATGTGTTTGTATGCTTCTGAACACACTACTCGCAGCAGCAATCTCGCTGCCCGCCGATCCGATCACGATTGCAATTATCGCAGTTGTCGTCATCCTCTTAATTGTTGTCCTCGCCTCCGGATATCTGAAAGCACCGCCGGACACCGCTTATATCATCTCCGGTCTGCGGAAAAAGATCATCATCGGTAAAGCGAGCATCCGCATCCCGTTTTTTGAGCGCGTCGATAAGCTGAAGCTCCAGCTGATCGCTGTTGACGTCAAGACATCCAGCGCAGTCCCGACAGCAGACTACATCAACATCAATGTTGATGCAAACGTGAACGTCAAGGTTTCCAGCGACCCGATGCTCATCAAGCTCGGCGCTGAGAACTTCCTGAATAAGGATACCGCTTACATCGCAAAGGTGGCAAGAGAGGTTCTGGAAGGCAACATGCGTGAGATCGTCGGTCAGATGACGCTCGTCGCAATGGTCAATGACCGTAAGGCATTTGCGGAAAAGGTACAGGAGAACGCCGCACCGGACCTCAACCGCATGGGTCTTGAGATTGTTTCGTTCAATGTCCAGAACTTTACCGACGATCAGAACCTGATCGAGAACCTCGGTATCGACAATGTGACCACGATCCAGAAGAAGGCCGCGATCGCAAGAGCCGAATCCGAGAAGGAAATCGAAATCGCAAAGGCGGCTGCCCAGAAGGAAGCCAACGATGCAAGAGTGCAGGCTGAGACCGAGATCGCGAAGAAGAACAACGAGCTCGCAATCCGTCAGGCTGAACTGAAAAAGGATGCTGATACCCAGCTCGCAATCGCTGACGCTGCGTATGAGATCCAGAAGGAAGAACAGCGCCGCACAATCGAGATTACCAAGGCAAACGCAAACATCGCTGCATCCGAGAAGGATGTCGAGCTGAAAACCAAGCAGGCAGAGGTCAAGGAAAAAGCCCTCGACGCAGACGTCAAGAAGATGGCGGAAGCTGCCCGCTATAAGGCACAGCAGGAGGCAGACGCAAAACTCTATCAGCTGAAGAAAGAGGCTGAGGCAGACCGCTTCCAGCGTGAGCAGGATGCTGAGGCGCAGAAGGCTGAGGCTGAGGCTGCAAAGTATGCCAAGATGCAGGAGGCGGAAGGTATCGCTGCTGTCGGTCAGGCAGAGGCGGACGCAATCCGCGCAAAGGGTCTTGCAGAGGCTGAAGGTATCAACGCAAAGGCTGAGGCTATGAAGAAATACGGCGAGGCTGCTGTCCTCGAGATGTACTTCAAAGCACTGCCGGATGTTGTCAAGAATGCTGCTCTGCCGCTGACACAGGTTGACAAGATCACCATGTACGGTGACGGCAACTCCAGCAAGCTTGTCGGCGATATCATCGGCTCGACCACCAAGATCACCGACGGTCTGACTGAGGCAACCGGTATTGATCTGCGCGCACTGCTCGCAGGATTCCTCGGTGGCAAGCTCGCGGACGGTTCTGCCAAGCAGACAACTGACAACACCGCAGAGGTGATTGAGGCTGCAAAGGCAGCGATCGCTTCTGTCGATGAAAGCGATGACAGCGACGATTACGAGGCATAAGTAGCGTCATATGCGGATCACAGAAAGCCGCTCCAATCAGTGTTGATTGGAGCGGCTTCGTTCTATTTCAGCATAAAAATGGGATTCTTAAGGGCTAGTAGCCCTTAAGCGGGG
>CAMKLV010000074.1:0-16139 GCA_946413695.1 uncultured Ruminococcus sp.
AGGGGATAGGGGGAATGTGAGCTTGCGAACCTTCCCCCTGTCCTCTTTGGGTTGTTCCCTCGCATTCGCGCCCCGCGCCCAGTAAAAATAACCATTCGGACAAAAGATCAAGAACAAGAAAACAAAATCCGCACCAGTTTCAAAGTGAATAGTGAATAGTGAAAAATGAAAAGTGAAAAATAATCGCCGCCAAATCAGCGCATTTACGCTGATTCAGCGGCTTCATCCATACTATTCATAAAAATGGGAGTCCAGAGGGATAGTATCCCTCTGGCGGAGTTTGAGGCGGAGCCTCATTAGAAATCCGTCGGAGACACCTCTCTCATCGCTTCAGGCAGCCTCAGACCCCGTGTCATCCGCGAAGAACGAAATCTGTACGCCGTCATCAATCACAAATGCATAAATCATCGTCCCCGCACCGACCGGGTCGCCGTTCCAGACAGCATACCCGCGCTGCAGATCATCCGGCGCCCCGTAGATTTCCGTCAGCTGCGTGACCCAGTCATCATAGCGGCGCGCATCCGTATCATAGTAATTCACGCCCACCAGCCCGAGACTCGTAAAGCAAAGCACGCAGTCGCACGCCTTGCCGAAATACGGCACATCCGCATACTCCATAATCAGCTCCCACGGCTGCCCCGGCTCTGCCGTCCGGTATTCATAACGCTGCACATAACCGCTCATCCGGCGGCGCGCAGATTCCGGCGTACCGTAAAATGTCAGCCCGTTCTGCAAAAACGCACGTTCCTCCGCCGAGAGCGCCGGTTCCTGCGCCGCTGCCGTTGTGGTGACGGTCTCACTGTCTGCGCCGTCACGGCTGCTCGTGCTGCTGCTCTGTACAGCGGATTCCGCCGCCGTGCCGGTCACCGTCACCGCGGTTGTCACGGTCACGCCTGCCGGATCCGTCACGGCTGCACCGGCATCGTCGGTCACGATCACAAACTGATTCTCCGCCGGATTGCTCGCGGGCACATCGCGGATGATCGCGCGGTATTGTCCCGCGGAGACAGGCGCCGTTGTTTCTGCGGCATCCGGAGCAATCTCCGTGACAGGCGCACTGTCCTCCGCAACCGGCATGACCGGCGTCCGCAGCTCCGGTGTCGGAATCTGCGCTCTCTTTTGCTTTCCGTAGCTCTGATCGGGCGAATCCGCGGTCGCATAGAATGAGACCTGCACGCCCTCCTGCAGATTAAACAGATAGATCGCCGTATTTTTGCCGAGCGGATTGCCGTACCACGATGCCATGCCGCTCCCCTGCTCTGTCGGGAGCCCGTAGGAGCCTTCGAGCGCCGCGAACCACTCCCGATAATTCCGGCTGCGCGCCGCATCGTGATAATTCAGCCCGATCAAGCCGGAATCCGTAAAGCAGAGTGTCAGGTCGCAGGCGGTGTCATAGAGCGAAACGCCTGCATAATCCTGCATTTTCTGCGCATCCTGCGCGCTGCTTTCGCGCTCCTGCAGCAGCTTGTAATCCTCCATATCTGTCTTTGCGGCTTCATAGTCTGTATACCATTCCAGCCCGAGCAGCGGCTGCACGGCTGTATCATCGGAATTGCCGCAGGCGGTCAGCATTGCTGCGATCAGTATCAAAACGAAAGATGTTATCATTTTTCCGTTCATGCTGTTTTCACCCCTCTGTCTGCACCGCCCGCACGGTCACGCGGGACTGTCCGCCGAGCGTGCAGGTGAACAGGGTCAGATCCCAGTCATCCGCATCGCCGAACTGCATCCGCTCGACCGCCGTGCCCGGCAGCTCCTCCATGCTGAGCACCTTATAACGGGATACATTGCCCTGCACATCCGTGAACAGAATCTCCGAATCGGTGTGCAGATTTTTGATCGTGCCGAAATGCGACTGATAGTTATGCGCGCAGATAATCAGGTCATTTGTATAGATGCTGCCCATATATCTGCACGGCGATGTTTTCAGCGCCGGATAGCTCCACTCCGCGGCGACCGGCAGCTCGATCTGCAGTTCGGGAATCGCAATGCTCCCGATATACTGCACACCGTCGATTTCGGCGGTCTGCATTTCCGGAACCGTCTCCGTCTCCGTTTCATATTCCGCGTAGAGGTCATATTGCTCCGCCTCCGGCATTGCGGGCGCCGTGGTTTCGGGCGCCTGCGTCTCCGGCAGATTTTCCCTGAGCGCATCCAGAACATGCTCTGCGGTCTCGCCGCTTTTTTTATCCTCTGCGATGTTGTATAGAACGAGAAACAGTGCTGACATCAGCAGCACTGCTCCCAGTATCAAACAGCAGATTCTCACTGCTTTTCTCATTCATCATCTTCCTTTTTCCGCAGCGCAATCCCGATGCCGGTCAAAAGCAGACCGCCGCCAGCAAGTGCGGGGACAGGCCACCAGAGCTGTCCGGTCTGCGGGACTTTGTTTTCTGCGGTGCGGACAGTGGTGGTCACGGTCTGCGTTTGCGTGGAAGGTCTGACCGCCAGTGTTTCCGAGGTTGTGCGGCTGCCGGATGCAGTTGTACTGCCCGCGTTGGTGACTGCCGCGGTTGTCACGCTCTCCGTTGTGACCGCAGAAACGGCTGTTGTTGTCACGCTGGTCTCGCCTTCATAGGTGTTCACAATCAGATATTGCGTCTGGTTGTTTTTATACGTCACGGTGTAATTTGCCGGAATAATTTTCTCCCGCACGAACCACTCGTTTGCATCCGAATCGCTCCAGGAGAATGTCCAGTTGTTTGCCTCGCTGAGCGTCACCTCGTCATAAAGCTGATTGTTGCGGTAGCGCTCCGCCGCAATCGAAACCGCTCTGTTCCATTCCTGATTCTCGTCATTCTGCCAGACCTTGCGGACAGAATACCGCACATCGTGGTCATCGCGCGTCCGGATGATAATTTTCGGATAGGCATTCAGCAGCGCCGTATCCGCGCCGTTCATCTCAAAGAACAGCGCACCCGGGATATAGGTGGTGTCGCCGCGCTGCAGCGTTTCGCCCCAGACGAGATAGAGCCCGTTTTCCAGCGCCGGAAATGTCAGCGCGCCGCGTGCATCGGTCTCGCCGTTTGCGCGCTCCGGAATCTCCTCTGCAATGCTCATGATTTTCAGCGTATTGCCTGCATCCGCGACGGTTTCCGCGTCCCATTTGAGCATTGGCTGCGTCCGGTCGCCGAGCGTCGGGCGGCTGTCTGCAAAATCGCCCTCGAAAACGTAGTCATCTTTTTCGCGATGTCCCACGCGGTAGAGATGCCACTCCATGCCGGAGACAATGTCATCATCCTTGACGCACCAGAGCGTCAGCGTGCCGGATGTCTCCCCGTCCGCGGCAGAAGCCCGCAGGAATGCGCCGCTCATACACAAAATCGCGATCAAAAGCGCGAAACACGCCGCGGCTAGTTTTCCGCTTTTTGCAATGGATATACCTGTCATGCCCCTGCCTCCTTTCGTTTCGGTATCTCCGGTGGTTTTATTCGGTATCTCCGATGGATTTATAATGGGGACTCCGTCCCCAAACCCCTGCTGGGGATATTATCCCCAGACCCCATTTTGTATATGGGGATTGGAACAAATCGCCGCCGGAGCGTCAATATATCGGTATCTCCAGTGAATTTGAAATGCGGCTCTGCCCCATACTCCATCAAAGAGACACTGTCCCTTTGAAATACCATTTCAAGAAATGATAGAAATATGTACTTTTCTATTACATCTTAAAATGGGATTCTTAAGGGCTAGTAGCCCTTAAGCGGGAGTTTGAGGGCGGAGCCCTCATTACAAATCCGCCGGAGGCACCTTATTCCTCACTCACCGTCCGGCTGCTTTGGCAGCTTTTGCGTGATATATTTGTCAATGCGAACCTGCCGCTGCCGTTTGCCGGAGAGATACCAGTAAACAAACAGCACGCCCAGCAGCGGGAGAAACACAATCGGGATCACGGTCATCGAATCGACCTGCAGTGCATCCGCGCCGACCTTGACTCGCTTGTCAAATACCGATGAGATGCGGTGCCCGCGAACCAGCAGGCGGTGCGAATTGACGCCGTAGGGCGTACAGGTCATCAGCGTGACCTCATCCTCGCCGGGCGTGATCGCGAGCTTTTCGGTCTCCGTCGGCAGGATAATGAGAATCTGATCGACCTCGTAGGTCAGCACCTCATTCAGCACATTGATCGTGAAAATATCGCCCTCCACAATCTGATCGAGATCGGTAAAGAGCTTTGCGCTCGGCAGACCGCGGTGTCCGGAGATGACCGCATGCGTCGAAGCGCCGCCGACGGGCAGGCTCGAACCCTGAATATGTCCGCTTGCGATCTGCAGAACGCCCTCGCTTGTGCCGTGGTAGATCGGCAGCTCGACATTGATGCTCGGCACATTCACATAGCCCATGATGCCGGTGCCGGAAATGTTCAGTATGTCCTCATAGCCGGGGATCTCGCTGAAATTCGTGAACGGCGCATAGAGCTTTGCGAGCTGCTCGTTATAGGCATGCGCCTCGGCAAAAATCTGCTCGGTTTCGCCTGTGTCGATCTTTGCGACCTGCTCTTTGTATCCGGCGACTGCGTGGCTTGCCATATGCGTATTCCACCAGTTGGAAAATGTCGGATAAAGCATCACGGAGAGACTCACAAGAAAGAAAAAGCCGAAAACTGCCGTAATGATGATTTCGCGTTTTTTCTGCATGGCATGCTCCTTGTGAATTTCTCCCTGATCGCCTCCGGCAGCGGCGGCCGCCGGAGGCGCAGGGTTCAGTTTATGCGTTTGCCTGATTCCGGATGATATCCGGAGAATTACTCAGCAGCTTCTTCCTTCGTTCTCTTTCTGGAGACGAGGTAGACGCCCGTGATTGCTGCGCCGATGCTGCCGCAGAGGATGAACAGCGTGGTGCCGATGCCGCCGGTGGACGGAAGGCTGGAACCCGGCACGTTCTCGATTTCACCGGTCAGGCTGCCTGCATCCAGATCCGGCTCCAGGGTGATGCCGGTGCCGGCGCCGGTCAGCGCAGTCAGCTGCGGATCATCGGAGATGATATCGTGTGTTGCGGTGATCTTGAACTCGATATCCGCAATGCTGTTGTATCCCTGAGGTGTTGCAGTCTCGTGAAGCTTATAGTCGCCGTCATCGAGGCCGGAGAATGTGAACGTCGAGCCGGTTGCATCGCCGGTCTTTGTCGGCTTTGCGCCGCCGGTTCCGCCGAGTTCTGTGACATCCTTCCACTCGCCGTTCACCTTCTTAAACAGCGTGAAGTTTGCGCCCACGAGTGCAGCGCCCTTATCATCGACCTTGTTGATAATGGTCTGATAGGTGAACACGATGTTCTTGTCCTTCGGGGTTTCTGCGCCCGGTGTACCCTCGCCGCAGCTGTTGGGGTTGTTGTCAAACTTGAGCCAGACTTCGTTCGGGTTGCCCGCTTTGCCGACAACTGCATTTGCATTCAGATACGCATTGTAGGTCAGCACAACCTCATCACCGGCTGCAAGCGCGCCTTCCAACTCGGTTCCGCCCTCGGTGTAGGTGTACGCCTTCAGATCGTTGTCCGTCACCGCCCATTTGTAGACATTGCCTTCATTGGTTCTGGTGAAGTTCGAGGTGACATCCTTGCCGCCGATTGTGATCTTCCAAGCCACATTGTCATCCATGCTCAGACCGGCAGACATATCATCGTGGAACTCAAAGCTGTACTTCTCAAAGTTCTCGATGCCCGCGCCGATCGTTGCCGTAATGGTATACGGGATGCTGTCGCCGATTTCGTAGTCAGCGGAATCCTGCAGACCGGACAGCGTCGGAGTTGCTTCCGAATCGTTGATATCCCGCACCTTCTTCTCAACGGAAGGAACCGAGGACTTCACGGTTACGGTTTCATTCTTGACAACTTTCAGGATGAACTTTGTCTTAGAAGCGGGCTTCTCACCGGTCGGTTCCACTGTATCCTGAATCAGGTAGTAGCCGCCTGTCAGTCCTTCGATTTTATCTGCGCCGGTTCCCTCAGGAGATGCCAGATAGCCTGCAAGCTCAGCCGCCTTTGCAGCAGCCACGGTTGCGTCAGTAATTGTCTTTGCATATGCCTCCGCATCGCCGAGCGCGGTCTTACCGGCATCGGTGATACCGGAGCCCCATGTGATGTTGGAGAGTGTGCCGTCCTCTGCAAGAGTACCTGCAAAAATCTGATATGCACCGTATGTGTGCGTGCCCTTATCCGCGTCATTCTGGACGATTGTCACATCATATGCACTTGCGGAAAAACTCATTGCCGGGATTACCATTGTAGCTGCCAGCGCCGTAGCTGCGATCATAGCAGCGATTCTTCTTGTCTTTTTCATAATAACACTCCTTTTTGTTATTCGTTTCGGATTGTCCGGAGCGGAGGCTCCCCTGCGCTCCGGACTGGCTTCTGTAACATTCTGTAGCTTGTATCACGTGCCGTATGGCATCTGCTGCAACTACTCAGATGACCACCTCCGGCGCTTGACCGTTGTGTAACCGGCTGCTGTGAGCAGCATCAGCACTGCACCTGTGATGATATACATTTTGGTGCCGCGGCTGCCGGTTTCCGGGAGAACTGCGGAATCCGTCTTGGTGTTCAGCACCGTGATTTCTCCCGCTCCTTTGTTTTCGGCGCTGATACAGTAGGCTGTATCAGCATCGCCGTCATTGAACCAATAGCTTACGGTATAACCGGGAACTGCCTGCTCCTCCGCCCAGTAGTAATAGGGTTCGCCCGCTGCGTTGTAGGCAGGGAGCTGATCGAGCAGCTTTTCCCAGTTGTCGCTCGCCCTGATCCGGATCGACATGCCCTCTGTGCCGCCGCCCTCCTGATACCATTCGGACGCTGCGGCTGCCTTGAGGACGATCTTCGGCTGCGCGAGCATTGCGGCTGCCTGACCGATCGTGCTGACGCCTGCGTTCTGTTCCATGATCTCCTCTGCCTGATTGATCATGCCGATTCTGGTGATGCGGCGCCTTCCGGCAAGAGAGGATGCTGCGGATGCCGCCTGCGTCGGGAGCGGAATCTGCCGCGGTGCGGGCTGCGCGTTGGGAGCGCCCGTAATATAAAACTGCTTGGTTACATCACCCATACGCACTTTTACTACTTCGCCCCAATTCATACCCGAATGGTTCACTCTGATTTGCAGGGATGTACTGCCTTCGGTATAATATACATCAAACCAGTATGCAGAATCATTAACCTTTCCGTTTCCATTTCCGGATAATTCAATTCCGGTAATAGGACTATCAGTATTCACAGTATACAATTCATTCGTAATTAGAGGTAGTGTTTGTCCTTCAATCTCCGAAAGATTGTAAGTGTCAACGGGTTCAATATTCTCTGCATAAATCGGTTCAAAGTCTTTGATAACAAACGATGACAGCAGATTATTATTATTCTGCGTCCAAGCAGTAAATCCTACATAGGCTGCGCCTTGATAATTCAGGTTGTTGTCTTTGTCTACAACAGTCTCACCTTTTGAATCAATCCAAGCATCATGCCAGTCATCGTTCATTTTTACCTTTTCAGAATTAAACACTGACCAGACAGGCTGTGCAATTCCGGAATCAGAATCATTGACAACAGTATATCGAATACCGATCAATGTTTTGCTCGGATCAACTGGGAAATACTTGTAATTATTCGCTTCGATGAGTGTTCCGTTTGAAATCGTGCTAGTGGTCGTTGTGACAACCGCCTCCGTGGTTGTTGTCACGGTTGTGGTTGTCTCCGTGGTGGTGGAAGTGGTTGTTGTTGTGGTAGTGGTCTGCTCGGTGGTGGTTGTGGTGGTGGTGGTGGCTGCCGTGCTGCCTGTAAATGTTGTGACAACAGGTGCGGCGGCGCCGTTTACCGAGCGATGCAGCACAATCGTGATTTCATCGTTTGCGTGTGCCTCGCTGCCGTCCGACCACTCCTTTTTCACCGTCAGACCGAACTGCCGGATGTTGTAAACCGTTACCGGTGTGCTGCTGTTGCCGCCCGTGACGCCCTCCGGATTGCCGTAGAACGTCTCATAGCCTGCGACCGCATCCTCCTCGACTTTGTAGCGGTATTCCGTGCCGCTTTCATCGTATTTGTCGAGTCCGGTATAGGTGTAGGTCCAGATCTTTTCGTGTTTGGAAACCGTCGGCGTATTCGCTTCAACGGGCTCCCATGCTGCGCCGGAATCGCTGCTGCGATACAGTGTGAATACCGGCGAAAGCCCGATATAATCCGTATCGTTTGTGATCCACTGCTTCTGCACGAAAAGGCTCGTGGTATCCTTTGTGTTGGTGATGGTTGTTTTCTGTCCGCTCACGGTGTAGCTGACCGAATAGCCTGCGGGCTTCTGCGCTTCGAGCACGTAATAGTGATATTCGGTTGTGCCGTCCGCCGCATATTTCGGCAGGCCGCTCCATGCTTTCGTGAGGCTGCCGGTTGTCAGAACCGCGCCTTGCTGTATCACCGCCGCATGGATTGTCTTTGTGCCGTCCGCGAGCACCGCCGTGATTGTGCCGCTGCCCTCCGCTGCGCCGCCGGTGATGATCAGGCGCTTTGCATCCGCCGGATCAATCTCCGCGGTGAGGAGACCTGCGGGCTCAACCGTAAAGCTTGTGACCGCACTGTCAAACGTATAGACCGTTTCGCCCGAGGGTGCTGCGACTGCTGCATCCCTGCCGCTGCTGATCGCCGTAAAATCCGCGGGATCGGCTGCGAGGAGCTGAACCGGCGTCAGGGCTTCGGTTGTCTGAATCAGCCTGACCGGAACGCTGTCCTTCGGTGTGCCGTTCCAGATTTTCTCGACCGATGCATCGACTGTCATCTGTTCCGTTTTCTTCGTGTTGATGATCTCGAGTGTACCTGTGCCCATCGAGATTTTTCTCGTCACGGAGGATGTCCAGTCATCGCCGAGCAGCGTGATCTGTTCATCTGTCAGGTTTTCCGTGATCTCGAAATTATCGTAGTAGGAAAGCGGATGGCTGCCTGTGCTGTCGGTCACGGTCTGCGGCAGTCTGTACGTATAATCCGGCGCGGTCAGCGCTTCGACAGGCAAGGCGAGCGGATATTTGACGCCGTCCTTTTCGCCGCGCACGGTAAAGGGTACGCGCATCTGTTCTGTGCCGTTTGTATCGGTCGGCGGCTGCACCGGATTTCCTTCGGAATCCACCCAGAGCTTTTTCACGGTGATTCCCTCGGAGTTGTTCACCTCGATGACCGTGCCGTCCGTGTTGGTGCCGTTTCTGGTATAGACCGGCTGGAACGGTCCGGTTTCGCTGCCGGAGAGATACTTTCCGCTCTCTGCATCGTATTGATAGGTTTTGCCGTCATAGGTGTAGCTTACTTCGCGGACGAAGTAGTAGACAGGCGCTCTGTCCTGACCGGTCGGGAGACCCTCCCATGTGACGCGGTTCGGTTCACCCGCAGAATAGATAATCTCTTTCTCCGGATTGAATCCCGCCGGAACATCAAGCGTCTGGCTGCTGACAAGCTGCATATTGGCACCGCTGCGCTGTCTGCTCCAATAGAGCCGGAGCTTAACGGTTGAGCCCTCAGCATGTGCAAGATCGTTTGCATCGCCGCTGAAATATTTTTCCGCGCTGATGCTGACCGTCTTGGCGTTCGGAATATTGATTGTGCCGGTCTTCTGGATGATCGTGACCTTGCCTTCCGCTTCTGCCGGAATCTCGCCGCTGTAGCCGTTGTAGGCGTAGTAGAAGACGAAATCCCTGTTTCCGGCAAAGCCTTTGCTCCAGTCCGGCTGTCTGTATTCGGAATCGACGCTTGTCTCAACGAACTTGTAGAGCGTTCCCGCCTCAAGCTGGAATTCGTGGAGACTGCCGTTTCCTTCCGCTGCAAATTCCACCGGTGCGGCGTTGACAGCGTAGGTCAGCGGCGTGCCGCCTTCCTTGTCGCCCGCTGCCGGCGTTGCCGGAAAATGCAGGATCCGGTAACGGCGTGCAGCGGACTGCCCGACTGTCACATCGTCTGCATAGACCCATTCGCCGTTCACGAGCTTTGCAACCCGGAATGTACTTGTGATTGTGTTCATCGCGTAGTTGTTGACATCGACCTTATAGATTTTCGGGCGGTAGTTTGTCTCAACATGCGCGGAGGATTTGGTATACATTTCGTGATCGCCGGTGCTCCATTTGCCGTCACCGTTATCGGCGTGGAACGAGGCTGTGTTGGAGAATTTGAGCGTGTCGCCGGTTTTCCATCCGCTGACCGCGTAGCTGTATGTGATGCGCAGCGGGGTTTCATCCGGAACACTGACCTCGAGCTTTGCGGGGTAATTCTTCTGAATTTCCGCGCTTACATCTGTAATCGCCGTTGTGCCGTCGCCCAGATCAAATACGGCAATCTTCACTGCATCTTCCGGAACCTTGCCTGTCAGTATAAGCTGACCGTCAGCATCAAAATACTGTCCTGCGGTTCCGATGGTTTTCTGACTGTAATTGCCGTTATAGGATGTGAGGTCACTGTATGCGCGTATCTCATATCTTCCCCAGCCGCCGTTATAATTCGGCGGACCCTGCAGCTTTACGGTCAGATTGTCGCCCTTTACCCAGCCGGTGATCTCCCATTTTTTCTCCGAAACCTGAGAGACACCTGCCTGCAGGGTATCCGTCTGATTGTAACCGACCGTGTAATTATAAGCACCTGCGCTCAGCGGATTGGCTTCATACGCCTCGCCGTTCACCAGCGGATACACATTGATATCGGAGAGCGTCATTGTCAGATCCGACGCTGCAACGTCGCCGCCGAGATACGAAAGCGCATCGGTGATATCAATCATGCCGGTGTTCGAGAGCTTTTTGCCCTTCGGGTTCACATCAATCGTGTAGTTCAGATAACCGGGAGCATAGCCCTGCTCGAATGCTTTTGTCAGGTAATTCTCATCATCCTGCGGCGGCGAATCCGAAACTGTCAGCGAGGCTGTTTCGGTTTTGCTGTCCTTCGTGACGGTGTTGATGAGATTATCGTTTTCATCGAGTGCAGATTCCAGCGCCGAGACCGGAATCGCCGTGTAGTAGCGAAGCCGGTTGAACTGCTGCCGGAGCGTCACCTTGAGCTGACCGTCAACCATTTCAAAATTTGCCTGATACGGATTGCTCTGCAGAATGGTCTGACAGTTGTAGATGCTGTCAAAGGCTTGCGGCTCATAGCCGCTGAATCCGGATTCTGTGCCCCAGACAAACTGTGCGCCCGCGGGCAGTGTATCGAAATACACCGAATTGGGTGTCCGGTCTGTGAGGATTTCCCAGCGGAACATGTAGTAATCCGTGCCCTCATGCGTTGCAACCGGAACCTGTGCGGATGTCACTCTGGTGATCTCCGCGCCGTCTGCATCAATCGCACGCTTGCCGAAATCCTTTTCCGATTTGTTCACAAGCGGGAATTCCTTGCTCTGATTGTTCGCGCTCGGTTCAAACGAAACCGGTGTGATCGTTTCCGTCTGGACATAGCCGCTGTTCTCGCCGAGAACCTCCTCGATTTTATAATAGTACCGTCTCACTTCACCGGTTTCGGTGTCATACTTCCACTGCGGATACGCGGTTCCAAGCTGATACGCATGGTCATCAATGCCGAAATCGGAATTGAGCGTCTGTGTATCGACCACTTTCCACTCTGCGGAATCCGACAGGCTGCCGTCCGGCTCGGAAAGCGCCTGCAGCACTCTGACGGTAAAGGTCTGCGGTCTGGTCTCAAAGACATTGTTGTTATCCTGCCAGCGCTTCTTGACCGAAAGCGTCAGGTTTCTGACATCCTCGGGATTGCCGCGCTCGTAGGTCATGCCGTTCATTTCGCCGTGATTGCCGAAATCATAGCTGTTTGCGAACCGCACCTTGTGACCGGCTTCGACTTCGGATGTATCCGCCGTCGAAGCGTAGCGCACGGTGATATAGCGGTAATTCTGTGCAGCGACGGAATCCGCAAACGTGATCTCAAACCGCACCGCATGCTTGGATGTATCATCCGTCACATCATTGCCCGCGGCATCGAACCACCGGACTGTGTAATCCGTAGCGGAGACTGCGGTCTTTTCGCCGTTTTCCGTTGCGGAGCCCTGCAGTGTGAGTGTCCGCTGATCTGCGGCGAAATAGTGCTCGACTGCGGATTCGGGCGGCGGATCCTGATTCTCCGTGACGTCATAGGATTTCAGTACATCGGTGTACTTGTCTCCGCCTGCGAAGCCCGCATCCTTGATGAGGTCAGCCGACCACGAAAGCACGCGGTCTGTTGTATCCTGACTGCCGAAGGAGTAGTTCTGCGGATTATCCGCGCCCTCATAGGTCTTTCCTGCCTCCTTGCGCAGGTGGATATCCTGCCCGACAGGACCCGACGTCTTGCTCTGGGTACCCTGCGCATCCTGTGCGGTTGCAGTGTTCATCAGGGGAACCGATTTGCCGTCCTGATAATCGTTCCATGCGCTCTCGGGGAGATAATCCTGAATGGTGGTCTTATAGTAAATCTTGATTTCATTGATCGTCTGATCCGCAGCGCTGCGGTCAAACAGAATCTTGATGGTATCGCCGTTCTTTTCGAGCCGCACATTCAGATTGTTCTGGGTCATCTGGTCGCCCTTTTTGATCTCTGCGCTGCCCTCGCGGTGATACACATTGAAGCCGAACATGTCGTTGATCTGTTCCTGTGTCAGGTTTGCGAACGCCGCATCCTGAATGGTGTAGTCATAGATATCGTCGGTTGCGGTTCCGCCGTCATTTGCGATCAGCGTGAACTGCCATTCAATCGCGCCCGTTTCCTGATTGAGCGTGCTCAGCTGCTTGAGCAGCGACATGCTGTGCTTGTAATAAACCGGACTGTCGCCCGTATCGACCTCATCGAGCCCTGTGCGGGATGCCTTTGCACGGTTTGTCTGCGTGTGGTCGGCATCTTCCGGCGTGATATCAACAGGCCCCCAGAACACGATATTCACCGAGGACGGAACCGCCGCATCATCCGCGAATGTCAGGACATTGCCGTTCACGGTGTATTTCGATGCATCGAGCAGCGCGCCCGCCGCATCATAGACCTTCAGGTCGCTTCCCGCTGCATCCAGCGGCAGATTGACATCTGTCACCGAGACGTTCCGCAGGCTGTCCGCGGATTTGTGATCGACATGAATCGTCCACTGAATGCGGTCATGCAGACCGCCGCCGAGCTCGTAATCCGGTTTGCCGCTCTTACTGATGTTCAGCCCGTTCTCGACCTGAACCGTCTGCTCATCGGGAATCACGGTCTCGCCCTTTGTCAGCTCGACACGGTTCGTATTGGTGTCGCCGAGCTGCACGCCCGTCTGCCGGTAGGTGATCGTGATCTGCTGCGGACGGCTGTCCTGCGGGATATCCGCAAGCTGAATGATGCCGTTTGCACCGAACGACGCAGCGCCCGCCGGTGTGACCGTGAAGTCACTGACCGCCGACCAGTCAATCGCCGCCTGATTCAGCGAATCGGTCAGCGTATATTTGCTGAGATCGACATACCCGTTCGGGTTCGTGATCGTGATCGACCAGTCCACGCCGTAATCATCACCCAGCTTGACAGAGGAGCCGGATTTCTGAATGGTAGGCAGTGTGTCATCAAATGTGACTTTGACCTTTGCGGTGTCGAAATAGAATTCATCGTCGCCGCCCTCGTCCTGTTTCCGGTTGACGTTTGCGGTAAACAGCAGCGAGCCGTTCAGACCGCCGTTGCCGTTGTCATTCTCTCTCCGCAGATGCGCGATGTATTCATCGGAATAGCGGAAGATAATCAGACCGGTTTCTGAAATCGAAAAGTAGCCGGCGATCTTCTTCGGATTCCATGAATCATCCGTGATGATACAGCCCGGACCGAAATAGCTCTGCGACGGCTGAATCTTCGGGTCCATCTGGAAGTATGCATAGGGCTGACCGCCCGAATACTCGCCTGTTACGGGGTCCTTTGTGCCGATGATCGCGGAAACATCCTCTTCACTGATCGAATAGCCCATATTGACATCAAGGCTGACCGGATTCGCGTTTTGGGCGTCGATCGTGACCTCGTTGTTATTCTTGCCCTTTTCAAATACATAGGGTTTTGCATTGCCGACCTTGAACGAGGCATTTGTAATCTTGCCGGAGAGATTGGTATATCCGGAATTCTGCGGAATCGCTTTCGGCGCATTGCCGAGGAAATATTCGATTCCGTCATTCCAGTCCGTGACGTCGTTTGTGGTTGTGATCGCGGCGCCCTGCTTCATGCTGATACACGGCACAATGCACATCATCAGGAGCGTCAGCGCAGTGAGCAATGCTGCTGCACGGCTGTGCATCCGGTTCTCTCTGATAAGCTGCTGCATTTTGATCTGAAAATCCTTCACGGCTGACCCTCCTTTCAAAAGGTGTTTGGAATTAAGCAGTATCTCCGATGGATTTATAATGAGGGCTCTGCCCTCAAACTCCCGCTTAAGGGCTACTAGCCCTTAAGAATCCCATTTTAAGATACAATAGCAAAAACACGTACTATCAAGCGGGATTCCAAAGGGACAATGTCCCTTTGGCAGGGTATGGGGCACAGTTTGCGCAGCAACACTGTAAGCCCCATATTAAAAATCATCGCGGAGCGATACATCATTCAGCGATACATTAAAAAAATCCGCGTTCCCGCAGCGGCAGGATTCTGAAAAAGATTATTCCGATAATGTTTTCTTCTGCGATGCATCCGACGGAAGTTGACCGGCTGTCGATGCTCACCGCTCTGTGATCGCCCATGACGAAGAAGCGGTTTTCCGGCACCTGATACGGCAGCTGGATATCACATTCGCCGACTGCAAGCTCGCTGACATAGGGTTCTTCGAGCGTCTCACCGTTCAGGCAGACCGTGCCGTCCTCGGTGATATCCACCACATCGCCCGGCAGCCCGACCACCCGTTTGATCAATACCTTATTATTATAGTAGAACGCGATGATGTCTCCCCGATCCGGCTGCGCGAGCTTGTTGCAGAGCAGCACCTGATCGTTCTGCAGTGTCGGGGTCATGCTCGCGCCCGTCACGCGGAGAACCGGCAGCAGCAGCGTGGAAATCAGAACGGCTGCGGCAGCGGCAACGATCAGCGAACCGACCGTATTCCGGACGGATCGGCGGAACCGTTCGCCGTAGCGCAGGCGTTTCATCTCCGCCGCGAGCTGCGCGGTGGTCGGTAAATCTTTTCGTTCCTTCATCGTTTTTTCTTTTTACCTTTGTTTCGGTTTTTCGGTGTATTGTTCCGGCGGGGCGGTGCTGCGGTTCCGGTGCTTCCGGCTGACTGTCCGGCAGCCGCCTGCAAAACAAAGGCATCGAGATTTTCCTGCTGCTTTCCGTTTGTCTCCCGCAGTTCATCGTTTTCCCGGCTCAGGTAATAGAGAATCTCGATGAGATCAGATCGCCTGAGCTTTCGCAGTTCCTTGTCCGTCATATTTTTACACCTTTTAATATGATTGGTACAGATATTACAGTTTGTACATTTTCACGAATTTGTTACATCCTGCATGATTTATGGAGGGCACAGACCATGCAGGATGTTTGTGATTTGTTGCGATTTTTATTTTCTTTATTATACTATTATCTTTCATAAAAGTCAATCTATTTTAGGTAAATTTATTCGTTTTGCTGAAAATTCATTTATTATCGACAATTTTCATATATTACTCTTATGCAACAATACAAAGACGGGTATATAATTATCTTGCTGCGAGGCGATACATACAATTGCAATCCGGAGATAGCGTCAGGTAATATACTTTTTGTAGATTTTTTGGGCTTTCGTGCGGCATTTGTCTCTTGTTCTTTATCCTTTGCCCGATGTTTATTTCACTGGGCGCGGGGCGCGGATGATTCGCTTTTGTCTCTTGTTCTTTATCATTTCGTCAAATAGATTTTTCACTGGGCGCGGGGCGCAAGTGCGAGGGGAGAACCCAAAGAGGACAGGGGGATGGCTCGCGCGCTCGCATTCCCCCTATCCCCTTTAGGTTTTCCCCTCGCGCTCCCCTTTCCTCATTCCCTGACCCCCTTGGGGCGTAAGTCTCGCGTTTGGCTTTGGTTGTGTCTTCGTACAGCGGCTTATTGGGTAATCAGACAGCGCACGCCAATCAAGCGGATACATCTAAGCAAGCGGCTTTCATTTTATCAAGCGGCTTATGCCAAGCAAGAGGCTTACGCCCCCAGAGAGGAGAGGATAAGGAGAGAGGGAGCGCGAGGGGGAGAACCTTAGGGAGAGG
>CAMKLV010000075.1:0-16104 GCA_946413695.1 uncultured Ruminococcus sp.
TCAACGCAAAGCACCAGATTCATGACTGCCCCGTCTGCCAGAATCTGACCGAGCAGCCTGTCTGCAGCATCTGCGGCAATCCCAAGCGCGACCGCACAACGGTCTGCGTGGTAGAGGGTCCGAAGGATGTTGCCGCGATTGAGCGAACCCATGAATATCACGGGGTCTATCATGTGCTGCACGGCCTGATCTCGCCGCTGGACGGCATCGGCGCGGAACAGCTCCGCGTTGCCGAGCTGCTGAAACGCATTCAGGAAGGCGGCATCGAGGAGCTTATCATGGCGACGAACCCGAGCGTCGAGGGCGAAGCAACCGCGATGTATCTCTCGCGGCTCTGCAAACCGCTGGGCGTGCGTGTCACGCGGCTTGCGTTCGGTCTGCCTGTCGGCGGTGTCATTGAGTATACGGACGAGGTCACGCTCTACCGTGCACTCTCGAACCGCAGCGAAATGTAACGGGCAGTGCCCGTCTCCGTTTTGCTTCGCCTTTCTTTCACGTTTTTTGCCTGACCGGTCGGCGGAGGCTCCACGCTGCGCATATTTGAAAAAACTGAGCGCATGACACCGTTCTCAAAAGGCGTCATGCGCTCGTGTTTTATGTGAAAACGAGGGATGAGAATGCAATATAAAAGCATCATTTTTGATATGGACGGCACGCTGCTCGATTCCATGGGGATGTGGCAGCAGCTCGACCGCCGGTTCCTGCGCGAAAACGGCATCGAGCCGCCGCCCGATATCTCCGAGATTGTCAAGAAAATGACCGTGGATACATCCTCGGCGTATTTTGTCGAGCGCTTTCACCTGCCCATGACGCCCGAGCAGGTCAAGCGACGGGTTGAGCAGCTCGCCGCCCAAGCCTATGAGCAGGAGCTTCCGCTGAAAGCAGGCGCCGCAGATTTTCTCGAAGCGCTCCGGTGCCGCGGCGTCCCCTGCGCAATCGCGAGCGTAACCTATCCGGCGCTGCTGGAATCAGCGCTCAAACGGCTCGGCGTCCGGCAGTATTTCCGGTTCATCATGACGCCGGAATCCGGCACTGCGGGCAAGCATGAGCCGGAAATCTACTTTGAAACGGCAAAGCGGCTCGGGACATCTCCCGCCGAGACCGTTGTAATCGAAGACGCGCTCTATGCCGCCGAAACCGCAGCAGCCGCCGGATTCTGCACGATCGGGTTCCGCGACGAAACCGCCCGCGCAGACTGGGACGCACTCGAAGCCGTCTGCATGCAGACCGTCTCGCAGTGGAGCGAGCTCAATACCCCAGCATTTCTTGCAGCATTTGATACCGTATGAACAGAAAGCCGCCCCGTTCAGCATTGCCTGAACAGAGCGGCTGTTTTTTGTTGTCACGGCTGCGTGTCCGTCTTTGTCAGCGCATTCAGCAGCCGCAGATCGGTCATGTCGAGCATGCCGTCTGCATTGAGATCGGCTGCCTGCATGACGGCTGCATTGAGGGTCATGCCGCTGCACTCGCTGAGAATGCGATTCAGCGTCAGCAGATCGCTGCGATCCGCCGCGCCGTCCCCGGTGAGATCACCGGCAGCGGGATCCGTCAGCGCCTCGGACGCAAAGCAGAGCCCGTTTTCCAGACAGAATGTCTCGAGACGGCTGCCGCGTTCGCCGTAGACGATGTGGGTATCTGCGATTTCGGCGCAGAGCGCTTCATCCAGTCCGCTGACATCAGCGATCATGCCGGTCTCGGGAATCATCACGAAACCCGGGATATGGATGCCGCCCTGTTCATCGCGCACAGCATCCGAAACGATGACCGTTTCCTCGTCCGTCATGGCATAGGTGATGCCTTCCGCCTCCCAGTGTACACCGGAGACACCGACCGGATAGAAATCGACATCCTCGAATCCGTTTGTCAGCATCGCCGTCACGCAGAGGATCCGGAGCGTCTCCGCTTTCTGCAGCCTGATTTCGGTCAGTCCCGCTTCGAGCAGATTGCCTGCCTCGTCATACAGGAAGGCGCATGCGCCGTCTTCTTCGATCTGCGGGAGCGTCAGCTTGTAGACACAGGTTTCCGGCGCGGTGAACAGGAACAGCTGCATCGTCCCCGGCTGCAGACGCTGCACAGGAACAATCCTGTTTTCCGGCAGATGATAGCTGCCTGAAATGTCTGCAGGCGTCTCCGCAAGCGATGCCGGACAGATCTCATATTCCTGCTCCAGCATGCCGTGATACCTGCCGATGCCGCGGAAGCACAGCACCGCAATGCCGGGCTGTTTCTCGCCGCCCGCCGCAAACAGTTCATAGTCCACGCCGCTTTGCAGCTTCTGCTCGCCGTCAAAGAGCGCATATGCCGGTATGCCGTCTGTCAGCGCCGTGGTGATGCGCGCCGGCATCTGCACCGTGCAGGTATTCAGCATCCGGTAATCCGAGGTCACGGAGAAGATGAACGCACCGGTCATCTTCGGGGATTCCAGCGCGAGAACAACGCGGTATTCCGCATCCGGTTCGACTTTGATCTCCGTTTCCTGCGGTCCGATGCCTTTCAGCGCACCGGCAAGCGCGCCCTCTGCATCATAGACCTGAATGCTGCCGGGGCGGTTATCCGTGCGGCTGAAACAATACGAAGATTCGGTCGGAATCCAGCGGTAGATCACCGGCTGACCGTCTGCGGGAATCTGTGGCGCATGGCTGCCCTCTGTGAGCAGCGGCAGCTCCTCAGAATCCTGCGGCAGAATCCGGAATGTAACGGTCTGCGTGTCATAATATTTGCCGATGCCCTCGATTGTCAGGCGGTAGCTGCCGGTCTCAGTCAGCGCGCCGTCGGTCAGAATCCGGAAATCTGTGCCTTCCGTGAGCTCCTTGTCACCGAGCCTGACGGATGCATGCGGTGTCACGGCGCTGCCGGTGTAGCATGCGTCAATGGATACCGCATCCGCCATATAGACGGAGACCGCCTCGGTTTTGAGCGTCAGCGTGACCTGCTTGTGCGGCATGGATTCCGGCTCGGAATCGGGCACGAGCATATAGGTTCCGGCTTCGAGCTCCGTCACGCTGTCAGCGTCGATTTGGCAGGAAGGATTCTGATGGCTCAGATCGAAGATCACACCGGATACGGAATCTTCCGCATCGGCTTGCAGCGTCAGTCTTGTGTCATAATCCAGATAGAATACGTAACCCTCGCAGCTGTGCTGAAAAGGCTCATCCAGCCGGACTTTCGTGCGTGTGCCGCCGGGAATCGGACCGCACATATCAGCGGAGATCATAAACGGGAACAGGCAGTGTCCGCAGTATTTCCCGATGCCCTCCGCAACAAAATACCAGTCATCTGTCAGCGCAACGCGATAATCGACGCCCTTCACCAGTTCGGTTTTGCCGTCAAAGAGATGCAGCTCCGGCTCCACGGGAATCTGGTAGAACGGGTATTGCTTTTCATATTCCGCGCGCAGATCGCGCAGCAGCTTTTTCTCCTTCAGCACGATCAGGCTGCAGGCTTCTGCGCCGCCCTCATCGGAAAGCTCGACACAGTAAAGCTCCCCTGCCTCCAGCTCCAGATACTGCGTTCCGAAATATTTTGCACGAGACGAAATATAGTCTCCGAGTGTTGTGATGCCGTGGTAAACACTGAGATATGTCTGCGTTTCGGCTGCTGCGGCTTCCTCATAGATGCCGCTCTCCATGACCGCACGGAGCGGCGCCTCTGCGGGCGCTGTCCGGAAGGAATATCTGCCGGATTCGGTCGGGATGAAATAGAAGAAATGTGCCCGCTTGCTGTCATGCAGCGAGGGAACATCCATCAGCGTATCGACTGCGGAAAGCGGCTTTGCGACGGGCATTCTGACCGATGTTCTGCCGACGTATCCGCCGATGCCGTGCGCAGCGATCACCGCGGTCTCGCCGTCATCCGCATAGCTGACCGAAAGCGTATAATCCTTTCCCTCTGTCAGCTCGGTCTCCTCAGAGCGGGTAATGGTAACCGCAGGCGGTTTGCAGCTGCCGTCCGGATCGGCATACGCCATCATCTGCGGATGAATCCAGCTTCCGAAGATCGTCTCGCCGCGCACAAGCCGGATCTGCATGTCACCCTCGATCTCCTTGCACAGGAAGAAGATATAAGTCTCGCCCGCTTTCAGCTCCGCGCGCAGATGTGCGGAATAATCCTGATAGTGCGCCGCATCCGCAACCGCTGCCGCGATCGCCTTTTCGTTGTCCTGCGGATAGATCCATGCAGAAAGGCTGCCCTCTGTTGTCTCCGGCACATCCGGCATATCCATATCAAAGATATAGACACCGTCCTCCTCCGGCGTAAAGGAGAAGTAACATTTTGTCTGCCGCTTCGGCAGCGTGCAGGAAAAGCCCGCTTTGATCGTTTCGGTCAGGGGGCATTCGGTGATGCAGAAGCCGCGGTAATCGCCCTTTCCGACCGCCACAGCCGCCATTGTGCCGCGCGCATCATTGCTGAGGAAATAGGTATCATAGTCTTTGCCGTTTTCGAGTTTCAGGTCGCCTGCCGAGAACTCCGTTTCCGGTATCACAGGTTTTCCGGTGTATGCCAGATCATCCGCATCCCAGACATAGAGACTGCGCCCCTGCACAGAGAGCCATGCATCATCTGTTTCCTGCGCAATCTGCAGGACATACTGGAAATCCGCACGGACGCGGTAGAGGCAGATATAATAGGTTTCACCGGCTTTCAGCTCTGCCTCTGCCGGATGATTCGCGACCTCCTCATCGAGCTTGTTTCCCGCCTGATCCGCGATCACCACCGCAGGGCACTGCCAGAACGAAGCGCGGTACACGCCGGACTGCAGCTCTCTTTCGCGGAGATCTTCGCGGATATCGGGCGCAAATGTGTAGATGCCGTCCTTTTCCGGAACAAATGTCAGCGCGGCGGTTTCGGTTTCCGCATCGACCTTGCGGATGAGATTGCTGCCGGTTTTCGCCGTGCCGTTCAGCGGATAGACACTGAACTCCGAGGTCAGCGGCAGCAGATTCGTATACGCCCCGATCGGATACAGATACATGCGGTATCTGCCGTTGTTGAGCCGCTCCGCAGCAAACAAGAAATCCTTGCCGGATGTGAGCGTGCGCGTCTCTCCGCCGGACGAAGAATCCACACACGCGGTGAGGCTTTCGATCTGCGGACTGCCCTTTGCCGGATCGTAAAACAGCACATGCGGCTCCGGCGTCACATACCGGATGCGGCTGCCTGCAAGCGATTCATAGGTCTGCTCTGCCGGTTCCACATATAGCACGGAGCAGTCGGCGCCTTTTCTCTCTGCCGGAACGCGCACGGAAACCAGACAGATTTTATCCGCCTCCAGCGTGACGGTGTCGCCTTTTCTGCGGTCGCCGGTCAAATTGACTTTTCCGGCAGTGCTGCCCGCACAGAGAATCTCCGACGGATTGTCCTTGTTGTCATAGTAAGCCAGTGTGACGCGGTAGTCACCCGCATGCGGCGGCTTGAATGCGACTGTATAACTGCTGAGTTGTTCCGAACCGGATTCAGAACGGAGCGCCGACCAGTCCAGCAGAACCGCCGTCTGACCGGACTGCATCTGCAGCAGATTCTCCGCTTTGACAGTCAGCGTGAAATCCGCCGCACCGCAGCGCCTGTCGCCGTCATAGAGCGCCGCACGGTAGCGGAACACGCCCTCCGTATCCGTCGGCGGGCAGCAGGTCAGACCGGATGCACCGCTGATTTCTGTTTCGGTTTCGCCGCTGACGCGGTACCAGCGCAGTGTCATGCCGTCCGCGCCCGCCGTCCCGGCGGTCAGCGCAGCCTTTGCGCCCGGCAGAACGGTCTGCTCCGCGCTGCCCTGCGGATACACGGCAGGGGTCGCCAAAAACGGAATCTTATTCGTCTGCGCATAGTCCGCAAGCTGGGAATCCGCCGGTCCGGCAAGGCACGCGCAGTCATCAAATGCACAGGGCGCAATGGTGCTGAGCCCGTCCCCTGTTATAATTCTGCCGGTGCAGCCCGAGAATGCGTAATCATCGGCCTGCTCAAGCGCCGGCAGAAACAAATCCGCAGCACAGTACCGGAAGGCATCCTTGCGGGCTGTTTTGATCTGCGGCAGCGTGACCGCAGCACCGATCGCCTGATTGAACACACCTTTTCCAAGCGATTTCAGCGCGGAAAACGTCACAGGCGCGTCAAACCGGATTCCGACAAGTGCTTCGTCCCCGAGCGAAGTCACCTTTGAAAAGTCGATATCGCAGGCTGCAAGCGCATCGGTTCCGGACATGGCAAGCGCACGCATTCCGATCTCCGTGACTCCCGGCGCAGAAAGCTTCTTCAGAGAGCTTGTCTGCAGCAGGACGCAGTCCGGCAGCGCCGTGATCGTTTCGGGCAGGGTCAGCGCCGTGATGTCGCTTGCTTCAAAAGCAGATTCCCCGAGCGTCTCCAGCGCCGGAAGACTGATTTCGCAGCGCAGCCCCGCATAGGCAAAGGCCTGATCCCCGATTTTCGTGAGCCGCTCCCATTTCAGCGGAATATCCTTCAGCGCAGCGCAGTTCCGGAATGCATTTGACGGAATCTCCGTCAGTGCAGCATCCGGCGTAAAGATCAGCTCGCTGAGATTTTCACACGCTCTGAATGCTTCATCCCCGATGGATCTCAGCATACCGAACGATGCAGATTTCAAATCCGCCGCAAAGCTGAACACGCCTTCTTCGATCTCCGTCACGCCGTTTGCCTGAATCTCCGTGAGCCCGGTCAATAGAAATGCATTCGCCCGGATCTTTGTGACAGAATCCGGCAGAATCACCTTTTTGACCGGCGTGTTGACAAAAGCGCCGCGCCCGATCTCTTTCAGGCTGCCGTCAGGATAGAGTTCAGCAAGATCGAGCGTTTCCTTTCTGCCGTTATAGCGGAGCAGAACGCCGTCCTCGAACAAAATCGCATCTGCCGTGTCCTTTCCGCCGATCATATACCATTTTGAAGCCGTGCGGCTGAAAATGCCGTCCACGCAGACGGCGCAGCGAATCTGTGCCGTTTCGGTCAGCACAAACGGCTCCGTATACCGGAAGCTTTCCGCCGAAGGATTGCTGCCGTCCAGTGTATAGTAAATCTCCGCATCCGGATCGTCAGCGGTCAGCGTGACAGTAACCGCATCCTCAGACTGTTCCTTTTCCGGCGCGATCACCGGCGGCTTGCAGAGATTCTCCGTAAACCGGAATTCCGCCATATTGACATATCCCCAGCCGAAATCCGGATCAAAGCCCGCTTCACCGAGATCGGTGGCATTCGCTTTCAGATAGGCATAGAGCTGCTTTCCGGTCAGCGTCGGATCATAGGAAAGCATATCTGCATATGCGGCTGCGACAAACGGCGTCGCCATGCTTGTGCCGCTCATCACCGCAGTCTGATCCCGTCCGCCGATATAAGCACTCTCCACGCTGTCGCCCCCAGCGCAGAAATCCACGACAGTACCGTAATTGCTGAAGTGCGAGCGCTCGTAAATGTGCTCGCCGTGCTCTCCGCCCTGCGCCGTCACAGAGGAGACAGTGACGCAATCGGGATTGCGCGCCGGATGATGATACTTCGCGTCATCGCTTTCGTTGCCCGCGGCTGCAATGCAGGGGATATCCGCGGAAGTCAGCGCAGCAATGCCCTCGTCGATCAGCCAGTCCTCGCCGTTTCCGCCGAGGCTCATGCTGACAACATCCGCATGCTGCTCAATCGCATAGAGCATGCCGCAGTAGATCACCGTGCCGTAGCCGTAGCCGCGGTCATTCATGACCTTGACCGGCAGAATTTTGACATTCTCCGGCGTGGCCTGCGCAAGGATACCGGCGCAGTGTGTGCCGTGACCGAAGGCATCCTCCGGCTCGACAGAATCCGTTGTCATCAAAGAGATGCCGCCCTCTGCGAGCCTGCCCGCAAACCAGTTATGCTCTGCGTAGATGCCGGTATCGAGCACGGCGACCTTGACCTCCGGCAGCGTCTCCTTCTCGGATTGCAGCCAGCTGTTATACTCGACAAAGCCCATATCGTAAGTCATTCTGTCCAGATCATCATCTGAAATTGCGCCAACCGCCGCATCGGTGTGATAGATACGGTCGGGCTGCACGCTCCGGATGCTGCTGTCCGCGCAGAACTGCTGATAGGCGGAATAGGCATCCGCAGGAGAAGCATACTGCAAAAAGTGCAGGTCGCCGTAATCCGTGACGGAAACAGCGCTGTCATGCTGCGGCGTCTTTCCGGATTTCACGATCAGGCGGCTGCCGGAAAACGGCGCACGAACAGTGACTTTTCCGTCCTGCTCAGTATATTCAAGCCCTGCAAGGGATGCCGCATCCGCAGGGGAAAACGCATCCTGTCCGGCGCCGGAAATGCCGAGCGATTCCGCTGAGACGGTCAGCTTTCCGTCCTGCACGGAGAATCCGCCGTAGTGCTGCCCGACAGCGGTGCCGTCGCAGTAGAGCTGCTGCTCAGCAGTATCATAGGTCAGCGTTTCAAAGGGCTCTGCCGGAGCAGGCAGCGCCGCAAGGCTCCGGATGAGATCCCGGAGCTGTGTGTTGCCATTGTATTCGTCAGCGCGCAGCGGAAGGGTACCGGCTGTGCCGCAGCTGAGCATCAGTGCGGCAGCTGCAAACGCGAGCACCCGTTTGATATCAGGCATATACATACCTCCGTTTTTGTGTGATATTCTCATTATAGCACATTCCGGAAAAAGGTGCAAGCAGCACGCAGGGCGTGCCGCCGAAAGGCGAAAGTCCGAATGATTCAAAATCAGGACTGTCATCCAGTTTCCCGATCCAAAAACAGAATATGGCGAAAGCCGCTGAATCAACACATTTACGTCAATTCAGCGGCTTATTTATATTCCGGTATAAAAGCGGGATTCCAAAGGGGCAGTGACCCTTTTGCGGGTTTGGGCAGAGCCCATTATAAATTCATCGGAGATACTGATAAAAAGAAGTATCCGCTTCGCGGATGCGATTTATAAATGGGCACCTCTATCGCAGGGCTCCGGCGGCGCAATGCGTAACCGGAATGCTTTAGCAATACGGAGCCGCGCACGGCGCGGTGAAAAAGCTCGACCAAAACTTTCGATATGCTGTGCGACACAAACGAAACCGCTCCCATTTACGAAAACAGGAGCGGCTTCATCCTATCCACACATAAAATGGGGTCTGGGGTCAATGACCCCAGCGGGGTTTGGCGCAGAGCCCCATTACAAATCATCGCGAAGCGATACCTTTCTCCACTCAGGCTGTCTGTGCGGGGAGAACCGCCTGACGGTCACTGCGGCGGAAGGCAAATGAGAGCAGCACGAGCCCTGCAATGCCGCAGGCGATCTGCGCAGGAAAATGCGGCAGCGCCTCCTGCGGGATGAGATCAGCAAGGATTGCAATTGCGGCAGCAGGCGGCAGAGTCAGCTTCAGCCCGCGCATGATGCCGAACACCGCGGCAATTGTCAGCGCGGCGCTGACAAAGAGCGGTGCGCCGAGCCGCACACAGATCAGCATGCGCAGAAGCGTTCCGGCAGCCGCACAGGATGTCAGCAGCAGAATCACACGCAGCGGCTCTCTGCGCGAGACGGCATCCGGCTTGCGGAACTCCGTGAACGCGACAAGCAGCGGCGGCGCAGCAAGATAGGACAGATGCATTGCCTGCGAGAGCAGAATCCAGCAGATGCCGAGCACCGTGCAGAGCAGCATGCTCCGGCAGGCAGACCCGTCGGGCGGCGGCAGCTTTTCATAGGGTGTATCAGTCAGGATATGCAGCCGGATGAGCAGTGCGCGGCAAAGCAGAATCAGCGCCGTCAGAATCACAGCAGCAGCGATATAAACCGGCGATTCCGTATGCAGCAGCACCGGCAGCACAATCGCGGAGATCATCGGCGCAAAGGTTGTGCGCGAGCAGAGAAACAGCATCTGCGCAATTGCAAACGCCAGACACATCTGCAGCGCCGTCCCGAACGGACAGAGCCGCACAATCAGCACACCGAGCACCGCACAGACCGCGATCGAAAGGAACATCCGCTTGGAATCGGTATTCCATGCGCGTTTCGGCGTCAGCAGCGCACCGGCAGCAATCGCCGCAATCTCCGGAAAGATGATCTCGCGGTTCTGCAGCAGCTCCGCAGCCGCCGCCATCCCGCCGACAAGCAGCATCGCAGTCAGCAGCGGCAGAATATGTTTGATATGCATGAAGCCTCACTTTCATTTCCGTACATGACAAAAACCCACTCCGATTGGAGTGGGTTTCAGAATGCGCCGGAAGGGATTCGAACCCCCGACCTACTGGTTCGTAGCCAGTTACTCTATCCAGCTGAGCTACCGGCGCATATTGCGGTTTGAACCGTCAACTCTGATATTATAGCACATTCCGGCGAAAATGTCAAGCCCTTTTTCAAAAAAATTTTTCGAGTATTTTCGTGTTTTTTCATCCGGATACAGACAACCGGTGACAATTCAGCATAAACGATGCGAAAAATTGACTATACAATTAAAAATTTGTATGGTATAATGAGAATAATGCGTGGGGGCGCAGAATCGAATGAATCTGAATCCGGAGAATGAGAAAAGGAGGATTCTGTATGAATCAACGTCAATTGGCAGGCAGAGTTGCTGCTGTCTGCACCTCGGCCGTGCTGCTTGCGGCGGCTGTTCCGGCAATACCGGCAAGCGCGGCGACCACGCTGACCGTCGGCAAAAACGGCACATATAAAACCATCACGGCAGCCGTCAGTGCAGCGGCAAAGCTCAATCCGAGCGGAGAGGGCAGCCGTGTCACAATCGCGATCGAGCCGGGCACCTACCGCGAACAGGTGCTGATCAACACGCCCTACCTGACCTTCACAAACAGCAATCCGGCAGGCGGCGAGGTGCTCGTGACATGGTATTACGGCATCGGCTACAAATATTATTCCGCGGATGACAACGGCTATTACAGCGCACAGAAGGCATCTGCAAAGAGCGGCAAGCATATCGCATCCCGCTGGGGCACATCCGTCCGGCTGCAGAGCGGCGCCAAAAACTTCCGCGCAGAGAACATCACATTTGAAAACAGCTTCAACCGCTATATGACCAATGAGGAGATCGCGGACGGCGTCGAATGCACAAATGAAACGATCAAGGTGCAGCGCAGAAACGGTCTTGACGTCAAGGCAAAATCCGCGACAGAGCGCGCAGCGGCAATGTGCGTTGAGGCGGATAACTGCGAATTCTACAAGTGCCAGTTCATCAGCAGTCAGGATACGCTCTATACGCAGGCAAAGGCGTACTTCAAGGAGTGCATGATTCAGGGCAACACCGATTACATCTTCGGCAGCGGCGATGTTGTGTTCGATAACTGCGAGCTCCGCTTCGGCGGCTACACCGACAACGCAGTCGGCGGCTATATCACCGCAGCGCGTCAGCAGACAAACGGCTATCTGTTCTGGAACTGCAATGTCACGGCAGCATCCGGCATGAAGGTCGGCTCCGGCTGCTTCGGCAGACCGTGGGCGAATACGGCGCATGTCCTGTTCTACAACACGAAGCTGCAGTATGAGAATATCATCTCCTCGGCAGGCTGGACGAGCATGAGCGGCGTCAGCCCCGAGCAGGCAACCTTCCGCGAATACAACACCAAAACCATGAACGGCGGCAATGTCAACACCGGCGGCAGAACCAGAGGCACCGTGCTCTCCTCCTGCAATGCGACCAGAGAGCAGTATCTCGGCGGCTGGACGCCCTACTATATGAATTACAGCGGCGTGGTCGAGCGCAAGCTGACCGAAATCGACGCCTCCAAATCCTACTACATCCGCAATGTAAACAGCGGACTGTATCTCGGCGCTGAAGGCGCAGTCGCAGACGGCGCAAACATCGTCCAGACCGCCAAGAGCAGCGCACTGCTCTGGACACTCGAACCCGTCAACGGGCACTACATGCTCTATGCGGATAACGAGAACAACGATTTCTTCAACGAGAGCTACTATCTGCTCGATGTGGACGGCGCGACCGGCGAAAACGGCGCGAACATCTCGATCCGCAAGGATGCAAAGGGCGATCTGTTCGCCTTCTACGGCGCAGGTGACGGCACCTATGAGCTGCGCACGCAGACCTCCTCGGATAAGAGCTGCCTCGGCGTGGACAGCGGCAAAAAGGAGGAGGGCGTCAACGTGCTGCAGTGGCAGTGCAACGGCGAGCGCGATCAGCAGTGGGAGCTTGAGCCGGTAGTCCGCCCGTTCAGAGGCACCCTGATCCGCACGATGAAGGTGCTCGATGCCGATCATATCGAAAGCTGGGATCTGATGTATCCGGCGCAGAACGGCACCGCGATTTTCGGTGACCGCGCCTATACGCTTACAAATCTGCCGGCAGAGCTTTCCGGTTCCGAGCTGATCCGGACAGCCTGCGACGCAAAGACCGTCACCAGCGATCTTGCGGAGATCACCGCAGATGAACCGGTCACGATCTATGTCGCTGTTGATACGCGCGTCGATCCGGCTCCCGCATGGCTTTCCGGCTGGACGAAAACCGCCGTCACAGTGGAGAGCAGCAACGGCGAGCAGTTCATCTGCTGGACAAAGGATCTCGACGCCGGTCAGAGCATGATTCTCGGCGCAAACGGACAGTCCGCGAACTGCGTAAACTATACTGCGTTTGCGGTGCATCGCAAGGTCGAGACCACAACCACAACCGAGCTCACCACCACCACGGAGACGACAACCACAACAGAAACCACCGCCGAGACCACAACCACGGAGACGGTCACTGTCACAGATGCACCGGCGGCTGTAACGCTGCGCGGTGATGTCAACTGCAGCGGCAATGTCGATGTTTCCGATGCGGTTATGCTGGCACGGTTCAGCGCAGAGGATTCCACGGTAAAGATCAGCGAGACCGGCAAGCTGAATGCGGACTGCGACGGCGACGGCAAGCCCGGCAGCAGCGATGTCATCATGATCCTGAAGTACATCGCCAAGCTCATCGACCTCTAAGGAATCACTGATTGAATCGGTATCTCCGATGGATTTATAATGGGCTCTGCCCAAACCCGCCAAAAGGGATCCCTTTGGAATCCCGCTTTTATACCGGAATATAAATAAGCCGCTGAATTGACGTAAATGCGTTCATTCAGCGGCTTTCTTCTATCCATAGAGATAAAATGAGATCTGGGGATAATATCCCCAGCGGGAGTTTGAGGGCGGAGCCCTCAACTCGAATCCGTCGGAGGCGCCTTATTCCCTCCCCCGCGGAGCAAACCCGCGGAAATTCGCAACCTTGTTCGCAACGGTAAAAATCAGCTTAACCGGCGCGGGGAGCAGTGCCTTCTCCGCGTTTTTCAGCTCCCTGCGAATCTCGATGTGCTGCGGACAGTGCCGCTCACATTTTCCGCACCCGACACACTGCGTCATATCGCTGCGGTCCTTCTTGAACGATGTCACCTGAAAATACTCGCGGCGCACCGAATTTATCCGCTCGAGGAACATCTTGTTATAGCAGCCGAACGCTGTCGGGATATCAACGCCGTGCGGACACGGCATGCAGTATCCGCAGCCCGTACATCCGACCTTTGCCGCGCGCCGGATTGCATCGCGCACCTGCCGGATCAGCGCATGATCCTGCGCGGTGAACTCCCCTGCCCGCACGGTATGTGCAATGCGGACATTCTCTTTGAGCATCTGCATGGAGTTCATGCCGGAGAGCACGCAGGTCACTTCCGGCTGCTCCCAGAGCCAGCGCAGTCCCCATTCCGCGGGCGAGCGCTTCACGGGATATTCCGCGATTGCTTTTTTCGCATCCGCCGGCAGATTCGTCACGAGCCTGCCGCCGCGCAGCGGTTCCATGATAATGACCGGAATCCCCTTTTCTGCCGCATACTGCAAGCCGCGGCGTCCTGCCTGCGTGTGCTCATCGAGATAATTATACTGAATCTGGCAGAAGTCCCAGTCATAGGCGTCGATGAGCGCGGTGAAGGTATCCGTGCTGCCGTGGAACGAGAAACCGATCTGCCGGATGCTGCCCTCATGCTTGCGCGCGGCGATCCATTCCTCGATGCCAAACGCCTTCATGCGCTCCCACGATTTGACATCGCTGAGCATGTGGATCAGGTAGCAGTCGATATAATCCGTGCGCAGGCGGGCAAGCTGCTCCCTGAAAAAGCGGTCGATCGCCTCCGGTGATTTGACAAGGTAATAGGGCAGCTTTGTGGCGATCTTGATTTTATCGCGGCAGTGATTCTTCTCGAGAATCTTTCCGAGCGCCTCCTCGTTGCCGGGGTAGACATACGCCGTATCAAAATAATTGACGCCGCAGCGGATCGCCTGCATGACCTCGCGCTCCGCCTTCTCCATGATGACCTTGCCGCTGCTCTTGGTAAAGCGCATGCAGCCATAGCCGAGCAGCGAGACCGGCTCGCCGTTCCGGAGCTTCCGGTATTGCATTTTCGGGCACATCCTTTCTGATGTGATTTGATGTTATATTATAGCATATTAACCGTGAAATTTCAACCCTCGCCGCGAAATTGCGATGTTTTCGGGTAATTTCAGCGGTCAGGTCTGCTGATTGGTCAACAACCGGTCAACTTTGATGTTCCTGAACGATGCAGGAAGATAGAATTATCGCAGCTTTTTGTATTCTGTCAGTCAGCTTCACGCTTCGGCATTTTCGGCATGACTTTCGTAACTGCCTCGCAGCAATGCAAATCATTCTTTTTCAACGCGTGAGAGTAAATCCTCAGGGTGACATCCGGTCTGGCGTGTCCTGCTCGCTTGGCAGCGTCCGCAATGCTGATCCCTGCCTGAAGCTGAAGGCTAACCGATGTATGGCGGAACATATGGGGGTGGATTTTTTGAAGCCCGTGCTTCTTGGTAAAGCTGTTCAGAAACGCTCGCACAGTATCCGGATTGATACAGCCGCCGTATCGCCTCTCTGCATAAAACACAGCATTCTCCTCGTTATTCCACTTGCTGCCGTATCTTTCCGCCTTTTTGAGATAGTAGACACGATACTCGCGGAGCATATCCATAATGCCGCCATCAAGCGTCAGCCAGCGATAACCGGCATTCGTCTTGCAGCCGTCCACAATCTGAGTGCCGGATTTGCTGTAAACAAAATGTCGGCAAATGTGAATGCGGTTACTCTCAAAGTCAATGTTGTCCCATGTCAATGCACAGATTTCGCCAATCCGGCAGCCGGTCGCAAGCATCAGACTGAACAGCACCTGATACATATAGTGCTTGCTGTCGGCATAAATCGCCGTGAAGAATGCATTGATTTCTTCTTCGCTAAGTGCCTGCACTTCTTTCGCATCACGCTTCGGCGGCATCGCTGCACTTGCGTAGTTTCGCGGAATGAGATTCTCCTTGAACGCCATTGCAAGCATGGAGTGGATGAACAGGTGGTACTGATAGACCGTCGCCTTTGACACGCATGCATTGAGCATATCTGAATACGCCTTGTTGATCGCCGCGGGGGTAAGCTGTTTGAGTTGTATATGCCCGATGTAGGGCGCTACGCGCTTTCGGCAGCCGGTGTAGCTGTAGATTGTCGAAGGCGAAAGTCCTGCCTGCTCCTTCATGCCGATGGCGTATTCGCAGTAGCTGTCAAAGGTGATGTGCGAATCACTGATCGTATGCTCCTCGATCTGCTTTTCAAAGATCGTGCCCTGCTTTTCAGCGTTCCTGCGATTCCATGCTTCGGACTTGCTGGTATCATACTTGATTGATAGTGTCCTGAAAATCTGCCTGTAAGTCTGCGTATCACGATGATCAAACACCCTGATGCGGTAGGAAGTGATCTTCCCGTTTTTGTTTCTGCGTTCCTGAATATTCATCTGACCGCCGCCTTTCTGATTGCGACGGCGTATACTGTCTGTTTCATAATACCTCCGTTTCCGACAGCGAATATATCGCTATCATTATATCACTTTTATAATTTAAAGTCAAGATGTGGATTGCAGCTTAGGCTATCTCCGTAAAATTCAAAAGTAATCCTTAGGCTATTTAGGCTATTTCAAAGCGACACATTCTTCTTTCTGCGCGACTTTTCGGCAGCCTGCAGCTTGCGTTCCTCCTCGATGAGTTTGGAGATATAGTCGCCTTGCGAGATTGTCTGGTAAGTGTGCACGATGTCGCTGTATACATCAAATGCTGCTTTGCTTTTTCATATTGATTTTGCAGTACGGAAAGCCGCTTTTCGGCATCGGCTGACG
>CAMKLV010000076.1:0-15889 GCA_946413695.1 uncultured Ruminococcus sp.
CGATAGAGGGCTCCCCTAAGTGAATTGCAAAGCAATTCACCGTCTGCCGCAACTGTTGTTGGCATTGCTTGGGGCACAGCCCCATTCAAAACCATCTGCGCAGCAGATACCTTAACTTCTCACTTCTCATTTCTAACTTCTCACTGAAAAACAAAAGCCGCCGCTCTCATTCCGAAAGCGGCGGTTTGTTTCCGTTCAAGATCCGATAAGATCAGACAGCCTTGTTCAGGAGTCTCATGAGCTGAGACTTCTTTCTTGCTGCGTTGTTCTTATGCAGAATGCCCTTTGCACATGCCTGATCAACGCGCTTGATCGCATAGCGGATGACGGACTCACGATCCTTGCCGCCGACATATGCCTTCTTCATTGCAGTCTTCAGTGCAGACTTGGTAGCCTTGTTGCGTGCTGCACGAATCTTGTTGGTCTTATCTCTCTTTTCAGGTGTGGGGCGCTTCTTGGGCGCGGTGTTCTTTGCTGCTGCCATAGCTTGGTACTCCTTTTCTTTTCTGCCGAAATGCAGATTTTCAAAAATTCATTTCGGAAAGACGGCATACAGTAATAACAGAATGATTATGGCGGGATCATTCTGCCGTGGTGCGGGTGGGGACCGCATACTTGTTACATGCTGCCAAACCAAGTATTATTATACCAGTTCCGCGAAAAAATTGCAATAGGGCAAAATGCGGAATTTTGCGCCGCTTTCGCAGACTTGTTCAGCAAAATGCACAATTTGATGCCCTGCCGCTTATTTTGCGAGGAGCTGCTCCCATGTTGTCGGGTTCTTTGCGACCGTATTCTTCACATAATACAGCAGGATATACTGCGCATCCGTCACATCGACGGCACCGTCTGCATTGACATCGCAGATGCGCTGCTTGCGTTCCGATAGTGTCTGATTGCTGCCCGAAAGCGTTTTCACATAAGCATCCAGTACACGCTGTGCATCCTCCGCACCGATCACGCCGTCGCCGTTGTAATCTCCCGTCAGCGGTTCCGGTGCTGCGCCGAGCGGTTCAAACTGATAATCATATTTTTCTGCATATGCCTGTGCGGTCGAGTTTTCATATCCGCGAATGATGCCGGTGAAAACGCTTTTGCTTTCCGTTGCCGGCGTATCGTCTTCCCCTTTCTCCATCGGTTCCGGCAAAAGCGGTACAGACTGACAAATCGTATCCGGCGCATCATAGATCTCACAGTCCGGATTCAGAATCGTAATCTCAGTGAGCTTTTCCATCGAATTGAACGCGCCCATGCCGATGCTGCCGACACTTGCCGGAACGGTGATCTTTTCCAGCGAATCGCAGTCGGAAAATGCATACTTCCCGATGCTTTCTGTCTGTTCCGGAATCGTGAGGTCCGTCAGCTTTTCACAGCCTGAAAACGCATTCATCCCGATGCTTCTGATGCTTTGCGGCAGCGCTGCGCGCGTGAGATTCGGGCAGTAGAAAAATGTGTTGAAGCCGATCTCTGCAATACCCTCCGGAATCGTGATGCCGGTGAGCGCCTGCGCATTGTCGAATGCCTGCTCCGTGATGACAGTCACATCGTCCGGAACCGTAATATCCCCCTCACAGGCTGTGCCGTCTAAAAGATAATGATTGACAATTACAAGCGGATTCTCCTCCTGCCTTGCAGCGAGCCACGCGGTCTTATAAAAGGCGCGCCTGCCGATTTCCTGCACGCTGTCCGGTATCACGATTTCCGCAAGACTGTTGCTGTCAGCAAATGCGTAATCACCGATTTTTGTTACGCCCTCCGGAATTGTGATGCTTGTGAGGCTTTTGCATTCACGGAATTCGCCGCCTGCGATCTCCGTCACGCCGTCGGCAAGCGTAACGCCTGTCAGTCCGGTACAGTGCATAAATACATTGTCGCCGCACTTTTTGAGCGTTGCCGGAATCGTCACGCTCCGGAGTAATTCACAGGAATGGAATGCACGTCTGCCGATTTCCGCAAGGCTTTCCGGAAACTGCACGCCGGAGATCATGCTCTTCCAGAATGCAAGCTCGGTGATTTTTGTTACGCCCTCCGGAATCACGATCTTGCCCGTACATTTCTGACCGTCAACCAGAATGCTGTTCACGATCACGAGCCGGTTTTCCTTCCGCTTTTCCGCGAGCCATGCGGTATCCTTGAATACCCCTGCGCCGATTTCCGTCACACTTTCCGGTATGGTAATATCTGCAAGGGTGTCACAGGAATAGAATGCATATTCTTCGATCTCTGCAATGCCCTCCGGAATTACGATCTGCTCCAGCGAATTGCAGTCGCCGAAGCCATAGCGTGCGATGCTTTTCAGTGCCTTCGGGAGTATCACCTCCGTGAGCTGCTGACAATCTTCAAATGCCATCTGCTCCATAGCGGTCACGCTTTCCGGAATCGTGACACTGCGCAATGCCGCACAGTGTTCAAAAGCATTTTCTCCGATCGCGGTCACAGGCAGTCCGCCGATCTCCGCCGGAATCACAAGCACCTCGGGCAGATCAGAAGTATATCCGGTGATCGTCACAGCATTTCCGTGAATCGCATACTGCATCCCCTGATATGTATGCACTGTCTCATCGCCGCTTTCCGCAAGTGCGGTCAGCGGAGCAGGCAGAGCAGCAGCAGTTCCCGTCAGGGCGAGACATGCCGCACAGATCAGACAGTTCAGCTTTTTCATAATGCGCTCCTTTCCGCGTATAAAAGCAGATCGTCCCTGAAATAATAATAGCATCTAGCAATGCATATGTCAATAGCAAATGAGGTGATCGTTATGCACAACCGTACAGACTTAGCGCTCGAGCGCGCCGCCGGATTCCCCGCGCAGGAGGGCATCTTCATGCGGCACCGCGGCGATGTTTTCCGCATCACGGAGATCGAGATCGACTCCGATGAACACGGCGCCGCAATCGGCAGAACAAAAGGGCGCTATCTGACGCTGGAAACGGCGCATCTGCACCATGACGCGCCGCAGCTCCGCAGGCAGGCAGCAGAGCTTGCCGCGGAACTGCGCAGCTTCATCCCCGAGGGCGCGGTGCTTTTTGCAGGGCTCGGCAATTCGGATATCACACCGGATGCACTCGGCCCGCTGACGGCGGGGCGCATTCTCGCGACGCGGCATCTGCGGAAGGAACTCGCCGATAACGATCCCGATACAGATTTTCTGCGCACACTGCGCCCTGTCAGCGTTCTTGCAAACGGCGTCCTCGGGCAGACCGGCATCGAGACGGCGGAGCTGATTGCCGCACTGCGTGACCGCGTGAAGCCTGCCTGCGTCATCGCCGTGGATGCGCTTGCCTGCTCCGATCTGCACCGGCTCGGGACAACCGTCCAGATTTCGGATGCCGGCATCTCGCCGGGGAGCGGGGTCAAAAACAGCCGCGCAGAGCTCAGTGCCAAGACGCTCGGCGTGCCGGTGATTGCGGTCGGCGTCCCGACGGTTGTCGATCTGCATACGGTCGTGCGGCAGGCGGGCACGGAGCCGCCGCAGGATATGCCGAATCTCATGGTCACGCCGCGCGATATCGACCGGCTGCTGCATCATGCGGCGCGGCTGCTCGCGCTCGGCATCAATCTCGCACTGCATCCGCAGCTTTCCTATGAGGACGCAGAAGCGCTGTAATAAAGTATCGCTCCGCGATGATTTTGAATGAGGCTCCGCCTCAAACTCCGCCAAAGGGACTTGTCCCTTTGGAATCCCGCTTTTTTTCAAATGCAGAAAAGTGCACGTCACAATTCTGCAATTTCAATTAACACGGGGACAGCGTCCCCATTATCAATCCGTCGGAGACACCGCAACTCCTCACTTCTCCCTCCTATCTCCTCACTCCCAGCCATTCCGGAGGTGCTTATGGTTGTCAGTTTTTTGCGCGTCCTGATTCTTTATCCGATAGTGGTATTCGGCGTGCGGCTCATGGGCAAGCGCCAGATCGGGGAGCTGCAGCCCGCGGAGCTTGTCATCACAATTCTGATTTCCAACATCGCGACACTGCCGCTCGAGGATCAGAATCTGCCGCTGCTCATGGGCGTTGCGCCGATGCTGCTGCTCATCTGCTTTGAGGTGCTGCTTGCATGGCTCGGATTAAAAAGCCGCAAAGTCCGGCATCTGCTTGCAGGCGGCCCGCAGGTGATCATCCGCGGCGGCGAGATTGATCAGCGCATCATGGCAGAGCTGCGGTTCACGCTCGATGACCTCATGACCGCCCTGCGCAGCAACGGCATCTTCGATATCCGCGATGTGCAGCTCGCCGTTGTCGAGACAAACGGCACGGTCTCCGCCTGCCAGAAAGCCGCCGCGCAGCCGCTCACGCCGAAGGATCTGCAGATGCAGCCTGCGTGTGCCGATCCGCCGGAGGTGATCATCGCGGACGGCGCCCTCAGCAGAGAAGGGCTTGCCGCCTGCGGCATGGATGAAAAAACGCTGCTGCATGCGCTGAAGCGAAAGCATCTGCAGCCGGAGCAGGTCTTTCTGCTGACGGCGGACCGTTCCGGCATCTGCACACTGATTGAAAAGGGGGCAAAGGCATGAAAAATCTGCGCGTGCGCATTGCGGCGGTGATCCTCTGCGCAAATCTGCTCGTCTCGGGATATTCCGCGGCAGCAGTCCGCAGGAGCTGCACAAAGCTGATTCAGCAGAGCGAAGCCGTCCTCACGGCGGAGAACCGTCAGGCGGAGATCGAAGCGCTGACGGCACAGTGGCGCAGAGAGAGCCGCCTGCTGCATTTCTTTGTCCCGAACCAGCCGCTGACCGACCTCAACACCGCAATCCTGCGGCTTGATGCTTTGCAGACCGAGCAGAGCGATGAGCTTTCCGCGGAGCTGCACGGCATTATCGCGGCGCTTCAATGGATCCGCGGCAGGGAGCTGACGGCGTTCTGAACGCGGCGGCTCTCTGTTTTTTGTCATACCGCTTGCATAATTTGCGTTTTTGTGGTATACTGATTATGGGATACCTTGTGCAGACCGCGCAGGCTCCCGTTACATATGTAATGCTGTTGCAGAAATGAGGTTGATACATAGATGAAACTGATCTTTGCAGTTGTCAACGGCGATGACAGCGCCGCTGTTTCAAAAGCACTTGCGAAAAACGGATTCCGTGCCACAAAGCTTGCGTCCTCGGGCAGCTTTCTCAGCTCCGGCAACACGACCTTTCTGATCTGCGTGGAGGAATCCGAAGTGGATACCGTCATCAATGTGGTGCAGCAGAAGTGCCACCACAGAAAGCAGTTTGTCCCCTCGACACCGGCATACGGTCCGTCAACCGGTCAGATTCCCTCGATGCCGCTGGAGGTTCCCGTCGGCGGCGCAACCGTCTTTGTGACCAACATCGAGCGGTTTGAGAAGCTGTGAACACGCCTGAAATGCCGCTTATTGCCGGCAATGCGCAGCTCCGTGCCGATCTGCAGCAGATGCGCAGGCAGAATCACCTGCCGCATGCTTTGCTGCTGCACGGCGAACGCGGCTGCGGCAAAAAAACACTTGCAAAATGGTTCTCGATGCTCGTGCTCTGCGAGGATGCAGCGCATGCGCCCTGCGGCTGCTGCAAAAACTGCCGCCTGATTCTCGAGGACGCACATCCCGATGTCATGACGGCGGAGCATTCCGGCAAGCGCATGGGATTCTCTGTCGAGACCGTCCGCGCGGTGCGGCGGGAATCCGGCATTCTGCCGAACAACGGCGACATGCGGATTTTTCTGTTCACCGATGCCGACGGCATGAGCATTCAGGCGCAGAATGCGCTGCTCAAATCCGTTGAGGAGCCCCCTGCCCACGCATGCTTCGTCTTTACCGCGGAGACAATCGGCGCACTGCTGCCGACACTGCTCTCCCGCATGACGGCGAAGGCGGTCTTCCCTGTCAGCGAAAGCGAGTGCATCACGGCACTGACGCAGCTTTCGTATTCGGCGGAGGAGATACAGGCAGCGGTCTCGCGCTTCGGCGGCAATATCGGCAAATGCATCGGGTATCTCAGCGACGATCTGCAGCGGCAGGCTGCCGAAACCGCTGCCGGACTGACGGCGGCGCTCGCACAGGTCAATGAATATGCGCTGCTGCAGCTTTTGACAACGGCAGCTGCGGACAAGGATCTGCTGCGCCGGACGCTTGAGCTGTTTGATATGCAGATTCGTGATGCGGCGGTGCATTCGCTGGACGGTGAGATCCGGCAGCTCGGCTGTGACCGCAACGCATCAGAAGCACTCGCAGGCAGATTGTCCCCGCGCCGCGCCATGCGGATGCACGGGGCGGTCGCAGAAGCCTTTGCCGATTTAGAGAGCAATGTCGGCGCGGTTTTGACCGTGACGGCGCTCTGCGCGGCGCTCTGCGAGGCATGATCCCATAGATTCACCGGCGGTGCAGGCAGCACGCAGCCGGATACAGATAGGAATTAGATATGATTGAAGTAATCGGAGTGAAATTCAAAAGCGGCGGAAAAATGTATTATTTTGCGCCGGGCGACTTAAATCCCGCAGAGGGCAGCTATGTGGTCGTGGAGACCGCAAGGGGTCCCGAATGCGGCGAGGTCGCGGCAAGACGCCATGCCGTGCCGGATGACAGCATCACGGCACCGCTCAAGCCGATCCTGCGGCTTGCAACTTCGGATGATATGGCGATCCTTGAAAAGAACCGCGCCTACATGGCGGATGCGATGCGCATCTGTCAGGAGCGCATTGACGCCAGAGGGCTGCCGATGCGGCTCGTGGACGTTGAATGCGGCTTTGACAGCAACAAGCTGATCTTTTATTTCACCGCAGAATCGCGCGTCGATTTCCGCGAGCTGGTCAAGGATCTGGCACTGGCATTCCATGTCCGCATTGAGCTGCGGCAGATCGGTGACAGAGACGAGGCAAAGCTGCTCGGCGGTCTCGGCATCTGCGGCAGAGAGTTCTGCTGCAAGGGCTATCTCAACAACTTCCAGCCCATCTCGATCAAGATGGCAAAGGAACAGGGGCTCGCGCTCAATCCGACGAAGATTTCCGGCGCCTGCGGCAGACTGATGTGCTGCCTGCGCTACGAAAGCCCCGTCTATGAGGAGCTGATCAAGCTGACGCCGAAGGTCGGCTCAACGGTGATTCTGCCGGGCGAGCCGCCGGTGCGTGCATATGTCATGGAGGCAAATCTTGTGACGGGCAATCTGCGCGTCAAGCCGGAGAATTCGGATATGCCGATCACGGTCAGCCGCGACAATGTCGAGCGCCTGCAGGATGTCAGCCGCCGCATGACCAAGGATGACCTGCGTGACAAGCGCAGCCAGCCGGAAAAGGCGGAGGCGCCGCAGAAGAAGGAAGGCGCAACGCAAAAGCAGGAGAAGCCGAAGCAGGAAAAGCCGCATCCGCAGAAGCCTGCAAGACCGCAGCAGCCCAGAGCAGCCGCGGAAAAGCCGCAGACGCAGGAGCGTCCGGCGCCGGAAAAGCAGCAGGAGAAGCCGCAGCAGGAGAAAACTGCACCGCGCGCAGCAGCACCGGTTCTGCATCCGGAATTCGGCGAGAACCGGCAGCAGAAGGCGGCGCCTGCTCCGCAGAAACCCGCACGCCGCAGTGCCGCACCGCTGGATGATATGGACTTCACCGAACACCGCGCCGTTGTGGAGCATCCCGAGCGTGCCGCGGAGCATCCGCAGCAGCAGCGTCAGAATCCGCAGAAGCAGGGCGAACGGAACAACCGCTTCCGCAGACCGAACAACAACAATAACCGCCGCAATCCGAACCACCGCGGACACAATCCGCACCGTCCGCAGGGCGGCGAGAAGCCGCAGAGCGAAAACTGATTATGCATCAGGCAGCCGCATTCCTTCGGGAGTGCGGCTGCTGTTTTATAAAATCATCGCGAAGCGATACCGCAATTTCTAATTACTCATTTCTATTTTCTAAATTTACTTGCGCTCTTGTGTTTTGCGGGAGAATATGCTATAAGCGGGCAGCGCCCGCCTGCATTGATCTAAAGCACTCCGGCAAGAAGACCGTTTCGCAAAAGATTCCTTCTCTCCGGTTGCTTTTTACGTTATAATATGCTATAATAAAAGGTACTATAGATTTACGGATAAGGAAACGAACAGCTATGAGAATCCGATTCAAAAAATGGGCAAGACCGGAGCTTGCCGCATCACCGTTCTGCATGGACAATGCATTTGCACTCGCGGGGAAGTGGCGGAGTCAGTTTGCAAAGCCGGAGCAGCCGTTTTATATCGAGCTGGGCTGCGGCAAAGGCGGCTGGGTCTCGCAGGCAGCGCTGCTGCACCCTGAAAATAACTATCTTGCGCTGGATATCAAATCCGAGATGCTCGGCGTTGCAAAGCGCAAGACCGAGCAGGCATTTGCGGAGGCAGGCAGAAAGCCGGAGAATATCCTGCTCTCGATTCTGAATATCGAGCGCATCTCGGAGGTGGTCACGCCAGAGGACGGCGTAGACCGCATCTATATCAACTTCTGCAACCCTTGGCCAAAAGAAGGACACAAAAAGCGCCGCCTGACGCATCCGCGGCAGCTTCGGCAGTATGCGGCGATCCTGCGCGGAGAGCTGCACTTCAAAACCGATGACTACGATCTCTTTACCGAGTCGATCGAATATTTCGAGGAATCCGGCTGGGAGATTCTGACAAAGAGCTTCGATCTGCACGCGGATGAACCTGCTGACAACATCCGCACAGAGCACGAAAATATGTTCACGGAAATGGGCAAGAAAATCCATTTTCTGATTGCAAAACCGCCGGCGGATGCCTTCGGAAAGCCTGTCCCGAATCTGCATGCACCGGATACAGTCAAGCTGTTTCACGCACTGGAAAAGCAGCGCATGCTCGGCATCCTGACAGAGGAGGAATTCGAGCAGCGCAAACGAATCATCCTCGGAGAAACGGAGGAATTGCCGCATGACGAGGGAATGGAAGTGGAAAAGTAAATCCGGCAAGGCGTATTTCCATGCCGGATGCGGAACACAGGATGCAATCGGCGCCGAAAAGCCGAGCGATGCGATCCCGCTGCAGGAGGGCGCAAGACTGCTCTTTTCCAAAGGCGTAGACCGCATCTGGATTTTCGCGCTGGTCGCCGGAACTTTGCGGCTGCTGACGCACAGAAAGCGCAATAAGCGCAAGAGGATCGGGCGCAATATTGCCGGAATCCGCAGACTGTTCTGAGCTGCCGCGTAAGCGGAACAGCAAACAACCGTATGAAGATCGGAGGAATCGCCGTGAATGCACTTGTGATCAATTGCAGCCCTGTACGAAACGGCGCGACCGCGGAGATTGTCCGGATCGCGGCGGCACAGCTTTCCGTGCGGTATCAGACGAAAACGATCTGCATCGACGATTATCGGTTCAGCTTCTGCAAAGGCTGCCGCCGCTGTCATGAGACCGCGAAATGCGTGCAGCAGGATGATATCCCTGCAATTCTGCGCGAAATGGATGCAGCCGATGTGATCCTCTGCGCCGCACCGTCCTACTGGGCGGATATTCCCGGACAGTTCAAGGCGTTCATTGACCGCTGCACGCCGTGGTGCAATACGCATACGCCGCATGCAAAAATCAAAAGCGGCAAACGCGGCTATGTGATCGCGCTGCGCACTGGTCCCGGCATGCATGAATGCGAGCAGATCATCCGGACGATCGAACATTTCTACGGTCATCTCGAAATCGCATGCTGCGGCGGACTGGGACTCACCGGCATCGAATACAAGCCGCAGGTCACACCGCGAAAAGATGATATTATCGCATTTTGCGAGAAAATATGAAACGATACCGAAAGAATGTACGAAGGAGAAAAATATGCTGACAATTACAGATTTCCGGCGCGGCGGCAACCCCTATGAAGATTTTGTGACGGAGCGCACGCTCTGGGGAGAGCGGCTTGCACATAAAATCTCTGTTTGCTTTGCGGAAAAGCTCGGCAAAACCGAGGAAACACTTGCCGCGGCACTGCCTGCGCTGAACGCGAAGCTCGCTTTCATCGAGGAGAACGAAGCAGCCGTGAAGCAATCCGCCGCATATCTCCATGAGCTTGCGGAGGACTGGCTCTACGAGCTGGTCGAAAATGAGGATGATACCGAGGTCGAGCTTGAGGACGGCAAAATGGTTTCGGTCGATGTGTCGCCTGAATGCTTCATGGCGAGCCTTTATCCGATGGCGCTTGACTTTGAGTTCAAAGAGAGCACGGAAGTCTGCGGGGCATCTGTCGAGCTTTGCTGCGATCCGGATTACTTCGCCGGACACCGCATCCATATTGAAATCAACGGCGAAAACGAGATCGAATGCAGCGGCATCTGATCGTATCATATATATCTTCAAAGAAGGAGGCTGGATCCTTTGGAAACCATACTCATCCGCAATGTCCGCGCGGCTGACAGCCTGCGGGACGCAGTTTGCGATATGCTCCTGAAAGACGGCAGAATCGCCGCAGTCGGGGCGCATATCGAAGCAGAGACGGACCGCGTGATCGACGGCACAGGGCTTGCCGCACTGCCGGGACTGTTTGATATGCATGTCCACTTCCGCGATCCCGGTCAGACGCACAAAGAGGACGTCTATACCGGAACGGCGGCAGCGCTTGCAGGCGGTGTCACGGGCGTGCTCTGTATGCCGAATACCACGCCGCCGATGGACAATCCGGAGCAGGTGCGCGAATTTCTCGCGCGTGCAAAGACAACCGGCGTCGATGTTCACCAGACCGGCACGCTGACCGTCGGGCTGAAAGGTGAGCAGCTCGCCGATTACGAAGCACTCAAAGCGGCGGGCGTCACAGCGCTCTCCGATGACGGCAGACCTGTCCCGACCGCAGAGATGATGAAAGCGGCGCTCGCAAAGGCGAAGGCAGCGGGTCTCCCCGTTGTGTCGCACTGCGAGGACCTGGCGATCATCAACGGCGGCATTATCAACAAGGGCGCAGTCTCCGAGGCGCTGGGCGTCAAGGGCATGGACCGTCTCTCCGAGGATTCGATCACGGAGCGCGACCTGCAAATGGCGCTCGAGACCGGCGCACAGCTTCATATCTGCCATGTCTCGACGCGCGGCAGCACAGATGCCGTCCGGAAGGCGAAGGCAGCAGGCGGAAACGTCTCCTGCGAGACCGCGCCGCATTATTTCCTGCTGACCGATGAGCTGCTGCTGAAGCGCGACGCCGATTACCGGATGAACCCGCCGCTGCGCACCCCCGATGATGTCGCGGCGATCAAAGAGGGCATTCTTGACGGCACAATCGACTGCATCATCACCGACCACGCCCCGCATACCGCAGCGGAAAAGGCGGACTTTGAAAAAGCCCCGAACGGCGTTGTCGGACTGGAAACCTCACTCGCCGCCACGCTGACGGCGTTCTATCACACCGGTCTGCTCTCCTTGCAGGATATTGTCCGGCTGATGAGCGACAACCCGCGGCGCCTGCTGCATCTTCCGGCGCGCACGCTTTCAGAGGGGCAGCCCGCGGATGTGATTCTTGTCGATCTGAACCGCAAGTGGACGGTTGATCCGGAAAAGCTGCATTCCAGATCGCACAACACCGTGTTCAAGGGCATGACATTCACCGGCAGAGTGCTGACAACGATCACCGGCGGCGTTGTGCGCTATGAGGATGCAGACATTTCCGAAAAAGGCTAAGACAAGGGAAACAAACTGGCATCACGGATATTCAGGAGAAATACAAGAATCCGCTGATGCATCGAATATTCCAAACAGAAAGGATGATCACCATGCCGGCAAGAAAAATGCCGCCCCCGCCGCCGGGAATTTTCCCGCCGCCCTTTGAGCCGCGCCGCCGCAGACGCAAGCGCCGCCAGAGCCCGACGGAAAAGCTCAAGCGCAAGATTGCAAAGGTCACAGGCATCCCGACCACCTCTGCCGGACGCAAAAAGAAAGCAGAGCGCATGGTCTGCGATTTCCTGATTGATAAGCTTGATAAACTGGATAAATAATTTTCAACCGTAAAGGAGCGATTACACATGAAAGAGCTGTTGCAGCTTTTGAAACAGAACGCAAGACTCTCGAACGCAGAGCTTGCAGCCATGCTCGGCAGAGACGAGGCAACCGTCACCAAGCAGATTGCAGAACTGGAGGAATCCGGCGTGATCCGCGGCTACAGCGTCATCGTCGATGAGGAGCTTGCCGACCGCGACGAGGTCTCGGCATATATCGAACTGAAAATCACCCCGCAGCCTGATTGCGGCTTTGATGAGATTGCGCGCATTATCTCGGGCTTTGAGGAGGTCGAATCCGTCACGCTGATGTCCGGCGGCTATGATCTCGGCATCACGCTGACAGGCACCGGTCTGCGCGATATCGCAGGCTTTGTCTCGCAGCGTCTTGCGACGCTCAGCGGCGTGCTTTCCACCCGGACGCATTTTGTGCTCAAGCGCTATAAAGAAAAGGGCATCCTGATTCAGGATGAACAGGGCGATGAAAGAGGTGTTTACCTGTGAATTATGATTCCATCCTCTCGGAGCGCGCACAGGCGATCCAGCCCTCTCCGATCCGCCGCTTTTTCGACATGGCGGAAAACATGGAGGGCGTCATCTCTCTGGGCGTCGGTGAGCCGGATTTCCGAACCCCGTGGACGATCCGTTCCGCTGCGATCTCGACCCTCGAGCGGCAGGCGATCTTCTACGGTGCAAACTCCGGTCTGCTCCAGCTCCGCGAAGAGATTTCGCATTTTATGCAGCGTAAATATAAGCTCAGCTATTGCCCAGAAAATGAGCTGCTCGTCACAATCGGCGGCTCCGAGGCAGTTGACCTGACCTTCCGCACGCTGCTCAATCCCGGCGATGAGGTGCTGATCACCGAGCCGTGCTTTGTCTGCTATGCACCGCTGGTCTCAATGGCAGACGGCGTGCCGGTCTCCCTGCCGACGAAGGAGGAAAACGAATTCCGCCTGACGGCTGAGGAACTCAAGGCAAAAATCACCCCGAAGACCAAGCTGCTGATGCTCTCCTACCCGAACAACCCGACCGGCGCGATCATGCGGCGCGAGGATTACGAGGCAATCGCGGAGGTGCTGCGCGGCACGGATATCATGGTGCTCTCGGATGAAATTTACTCCGAAATGACCTACGGCGCAAAGCATGTCTCGATTGCAGAGCTGGACGGCATGCGCGAGCGGACGGTTGTCGTCAACGGCTTCTCCAAGACCTTTGCGATGACGGGCTGGCGTCTCGGCTGGATGGCAGCGCCGCCGGAGATCATCGCGCAGGCGCGTAAGATTCACCAGTATGCGATCATGTGCGCACCGATGGTCAGCCAGCGTGCAGCGATTGAAGCACTGAAGCACTGCGACGCAGACTGTGCCCACATGATCGAGGAATACGATCACCGCCGCCGGTTCCTGCTCGAGCGTTTTGAGCAGATGGGGCTTCGATGTTTCCCGGCGCAGGGCGCGTTTTATCTGTTCCCGAGCATCGAATCGAGCGGTCTGAGCAGCGAGGAATTCTGCGAGCGTCTGCTGCAGGAGGAGAAGGTCGCAGTTGTGCCGGGCTCGGCGTTCGGCGAAAGCGGCAAAAACAATATCCGAATCTCCTATGCATATTCGCTCAAGCACCTGACCGAAGCGGCAAACCGCATCGAGCGTTTCCTGCAGCGGCACCATAAATAAGGTGTCTCCGACGGATTGATAATGGGGGCTGCTCGCCCCCAACCCCCTCGCTGGGGATATGATCCCCAGACCCCATTTTAAGTATGGATAGTATGAAGCCGCTCTGATTGGTGAAAATCGGAGCGGCTTTGCTTTATGCGCACAGCGGGTCATTTTCCGGAGCGACGCAATAACTTTCAAAAACCACTTGACAAAATGGCACGAATCGTGTATAATATAGAAAATTTTTCATCATGGAGGGACATCTCATGGATTTCAGCAAGATTTTTAAGGTATTGAATTATGTTGTTATGGTGCTCGGCGGATTGCTCATTCTGCTTGCGATTGTCGCAGTTGCCGGAATGGGCGCGCTCACAGCCGGAACAGACAGCGTCACACAGGGCGGCGCAACATTCTTCACGATGCTCGCGCTTCTGCCTGCGATTCTGCAGGGTGTGATCGGTGTTCTGGCAGGCCGAGCAGGTCTGCAGAGCGATCCGGACAGATGCAAGAAGCTTTCGATCATTCTGGCAGCACTTTCCGTGCTTTCGCTGATCAGTGCGATCAAGTCGGGCGGCGTCGGCTTCATGAATATCGTGTCGCTGGTGATCTACGGATTTTATTGCTATCTTGCACATACCGAGAGCTACTGATGATCAAAAAACAGCGGCGGAGCAATGCTCTGCCGCTGTTTCATTTGCAGAAAAAGCATCCCCTCCGCAGCCTGTTCCGCGGAGGGGATGCTTTTGTATGGAAAAGTGATGAATCAGTCAAACATCGGGGTAGAAAGGTAGCGCTCACCGGTATCCGGCAGCAGCGCGACGATGGTCTTGCCCTTGTTCTCCGGACGCTTTGCGAGCTCGATTGCAGCCCAGACAGCGGCGCCCGAGGAGATACCGACGAGCACGCCCTCATTGCGCGCGATTGCTCTGCCGGTCGCATAAGCATCCTCATTCGTCACGGTGATGATCTCATCGTAAATCTGCGTGTTGAGGGTTTCCGGCACAAAGCCCGCGCCGATGCCCTGAATGCCGTGCTTGCCGGAGACGCCTTCCGAGAGAACCGGCGAACCCTTCGGCTCAACAGCCACAACCTTGACGTCCGGATTCTGCGACTTGAGATAAGCACCCGTGCCGCTGATCGTGCCGCCGGTGCCGACGCCCGCGACGAAGATATCGACCTTGCCCTCGGTATCGTTCCAGATTTCAACGCCGGTGGTAGCCTCGTGGACAGCGGGGTTTGCGGGGTTCGTGAACTGCGAGGGGATGAAGCTGCCCGGAATCTCAGCAGCGAGCTCCTCCGCCTTTGCAATCGCGCCCTTCATGCCCTTCGCGCCCTCGGTCAGAACGAGCTCCGCACCGTAGGCCTTCATGAGGTTGCGGCGCTCAATGCTCATTGTTTCTGGCATGGTGATAATCAGGCGGTAGCCGCGGGCAGCCGCAACAGATGCAAGACCGATACCGGTGTTTCCGGAGGTCGGCTCAATGATGACGCTGCCCGGCTTGAGCAGACCCTTCGCCTCAGCATCGTCGATCATCGCCTTAGCGATTCTGTCCTTGACAGAGCCCGCCGGATTAAAATACTCCAGCTTTGCGAGGATGGTTGCGGAAAGCTGATTTGCCTTTTCGGTCTTGACAAGCTCCAGCAGCGGGGTGCCGCCGATCAGGTCGGTGATTTTCTGATAAACGCTCATAGTGATAATCTCCTTTACTTATAAAAAATACGGTTATGCAGCGGATTTTCCGCTGTTCAGGCTGATTTTGTTCTACGGCAGATCATGTGCCGCACAGTACACGGGCAACATCGTTTACGCATCGCAGACGCCTCCTGTTTTATCATTATCCCATATAACCTATCTGCATGATATGCTTTGCATGTTCTTATTATAGCAGAGTATCTCTGATTTGTCAACCCCTTTTGCAATATTTTTTCCGGCGGCTAAAAGCGGCGCATATCATAAAATCAGTGAACCAAAAGAAAGCGAAAAAAGCCGCAGGGTACGAAGGAAGTATATTCAGCGGCATTTGCACAAAAAGCAATATCAAACATAAATCTTTGTGCAAACTTTTTGAAATGTTGCACGCACCTGTACAACATTTGCCCGTTTTGGCACCCCCTTATAGAGAGGGCAGCGCGAAGGGCGTGCAGCCGAGAGGCTAAAGTAAAGTTTATTCAAAGAATAAACTTTATCAATGATTCCAAATCAAAGCATCACCAGAAACGGCAATCGCAGGACACTTCCGCTCTCCATCTTATATTCAAATCCGTCCGCGGACACCGCAACTTCTCACTCCAATCTCCTCACTATAAATATAGATCCATGCGCGAAGCGCATACCACAATTTCTCATTTCTAATTTCTCATTT
>CAMKLV010000077.1:0-14851 GCA_946413695.1 uncultured Ruminococcus sp.
TCGTAAACCGCCTTCATGTTGAGATAGGCGTTCGCGGCATCGGTCATGCAGTTCAGCGAGGCGGTGTATAAAAGCTGTTCGGTTTTGTCGGGGTTCAGGATGTAGGCCAGGCTTTTTTGTACTGTAGTTCTGACAGGCACAGATTTAATAATCGGCATATCTCGTTCAGTCCTCCTTTCAGGTTTTCGATGTCCTCTGCATAAATGCTGTGTGTTTCATTTGCCTTGCGCGCGATCTGGTTGATATTATTGCTCACCGTTCGCATTGCGTTTACAAGCGGAATGATGTCTGATACATCAATATGAATGATCTGCCCGTTCATCACCATACGCCGGATATACTCACTTGTTTTCAGATTCAGTTTTGCGGCATCGGCTTCAATGCGCGCCCATTCATCCAGCTCGAAAATGATCTCCTTGCGTTTGATCTGTTTTGTTTTTCGCATGATAATTCTCCTCTCTGCTGGCTTCGGTAGTCATTCCGATGCGATTGATTATCGCAGGGGTATGCGTTAAGGGGCGTTTTGCCGCTTAACGCTGCGGTGAAGGGGTATGCCTGTTCCGCCGCCTGAAAGAACCGGAGTATACGGTTTCTTTCTCTGCTTGCTACACCAAGAAAAATCAAAAGAATACGGATACTCCGGATTTGACCGTTTTCCTCCTGAATCGCATACCCCTAATCAATATCTGTGAATGTAACTTTCTTACAGTTGTGCTTTTTGCTGCTCAAATATGAAATGTGATAATCGTTCAGCAGCTGTTCGGCGCTGCAGTTCAGTTAGTAGAGAATGATGCTGTGACATCAATTTGCAATCATTCCGCACCTCCCAGATAGTCAAGCAGGGATTGCTTGCTGATGAGGATTTTCCCGCGCTCGCCCTCACCGGTCCGGATGTAGCGAACGCGCCCTTGTGCGACCAGTTTACGGACGGTATGCTCGGAAATGCCCCTGACCGCTTCGGTACATTCCTTGATCGTGAGCATATCCACGGGTTTAGTTTCTGCCTGCTTCTCGGCAGGCTCATCATCAACGAGCTCGGTCAGAAGATCGAGGATACGGTCGATGACTTCTTGCTGGTTTCGTTTCATTTTGGTTACCTCCCTGATTTTGAATTGATTTGAGAGAACCGCCTCTCATACAGCCCTACAGATATGCGCTAAAATAATAGTCTGTTTCCGAAACTTTGTCTGACTGCACAAAACGGCATCCATCGTTTTGTACAATACGCTTGCGTTTCTGCGATTGCAGAGCTTTGCGATGACTCTAACCTATATCCTCAGAAATCGGCTGTTTTTTTACTTTAGAGAATAGTTTGTATAGTTGCACGATGAAGCACTTATCTACTGCGCATGATTTGCTCGTTTTGTATATAAACGTTTCCTATCATAATCCAGCGCAAAAAAAGCCCTGCCCACTGATCGAACAGCAAGCAAGGCATCATAATATGAGAATAAATAATTCATTTTTCGAGGAATATATCCGGCAGAATAATCGCATATTCCTGTCCGGCGGTATCATCTTGACTCCGCCATGCGACCACAAACCGCACTCGTGCAGACTGGACGCGATACCCCTTTGCCAGCAAGCCGTTCAGCGTCCCCTGTGCCGCTTTGGACAGCATTGCGACAGAATAAGATTTTCCGCCTATCTGAGCATACAATTCCTTTCCATGCAATGTCAGCGTCGTACCGCTGTGCAAAGCGAAAACCAGCTTCTTTCTTGGCATAAAATAGTTCAATACGACATCTTTGTGTGTCAGCTGCAATGTAATTTGCTCCGGCTCCGGATACATTTCAGGATCGTCAATGATATCATCGGAAAAGCTGTCAAAAGCATGGTTGTTATAGTGCAGATACAGCTCCGATTTTGCTCTCGTCATGCCGACATACAACACGCGCCGTTTCTCATTATCATTGAGGTCTACACGATTCAGCATCAGATACACGCAGTCAAATTCATGTCCCTTTGCCTTATGAATGGTCGACACAACGACTTCGCTGTCATTGGGGAAACAGAAGTCTGCAAACTGCGATTCGCGGATGAAGGCTTCCAGATCTGATCGATATTTCTTCTCATTGACCGAAGCAAACCGTTCCAGCAGGCTCAGCACAAGGTCAAGGCATTGACTGCTTTCATATTTGTCTTTCAGATCAGCGATCGCTTTTTCCCATTGCTCATCAGATATGATTGGGTGATTTTCTTTGCCTGTATACTTCAAAAACATCCGCAGTTCTGCTAGATCATAGAGAGAGAACCCGTCTGAACTCTGAATCAGCCGCGACGGAATCTGCATCTGCCGCAGCAGACCGTTCACACGCAGGGCTTCATCATTCGTAGAAGTTAGAACGCAGATCGTCTTACCCTGTGCGCGATTACTGATGATGTTCTGCACAATCGGATATTCTAAGTTATTACTTCTATGCCGAATCAGCCGCACAATGCCGGTATCCTTGCGAACAGCGCAGATCGGTTCATTTTTCATTCGATCCTGAATCGTCTCAGCGAACCGATTTGCCAAATCGACAATTTCAGGAGTGCTGCGGTAATTATCCGGCAGATCATATTGCTTTGCGCCGTGCTCCGTAATAAATGAGCGCATATAGCGGGAATCTGAGCCGCGGAATGCATAGATGTTCTGATCGTCATCACCGACCGCTATCACTCGCATATTGTCATTACACTCCATAAGCGCACAGATCAGATCAAATTCGTGCGCATCCATATCCTGTGCTTCGTCGATCACAACGATTGTCTTGGTAATGCGGATTTGCTCGACCTCTCCGGCGCGAATCATCTCTACCGCACGCGGCACGATGTTTTCTGACTGTTCCAGAGAGCCGATTTTGCCGAGCAGATCGAAGCAGTACGAATGGAATGTTTTGATTTCGATGAATTTCGCCGCATTGCCGATCAGAGCCAGCAGACGCGCCTTGAATTCCGTTGCAGCGGCACGGGAAAAGGTTAGCATCAGCAGCTGCTCATACTTCACATCATCGAGCATGACGAGCGCTGCCAGCTTATGTACCAGAAGCATCGTTTTTCCGCTGCCGGGACCGGCTGCAACTACGATATACTGAGATGATTCATCGTCAATAATCGCGCGCTGCCGAGCAGACAGCTTGCCCATGAGTTCATTGTATTTCTGCGGTGTGATATTACGGTTGATTTCGCCCATGCGATTGCCCTTGAAATACTTGGACAGAAACGCCTTATAGTCCATCTGGAAGTAATCGCTGACGAATTGCAGCGCATCCTCGTAGTTCTGCACCATCATATTTGCGTATTCGCCGACAATGTGAATCATCTGGATTTTTTGCTTGTAAAACTCATTGAGCTGCTTGTAATCATCCTGCTTGTACTGAATACGGTTGTCCATTTCCAGTCTGCGGATGTGCATGGTCTGATACAGCACCAGAAAACCGCCTTCCAGCGTCAGTGCTTCGATCTTCGTGAGATACAGCAGCGCATCCTGTACCGCTTCTGCCGTTACAGGATTGACCGTTGTCAACTGCGAATTATATGCTTCCTGCAATTCCAGTACAGAAAATAACACCTGTGTTTCGCCCTTCTGATTCGCAGGCAGACCGTAGGCTCTTTGATACAGGAATCCGACAATGAACTTTGTAAGCGCAATTCGGTTGATGAACAGATCTGTCAGTTTAAGCATCTCAATCTTCGGGATGATCTCTCTCGCCTTTTCCGTTTGGGAATTGGTTTTTTGAATAAATCCGCGGATCGTCCAGTAAAACAGAACGGTTTTCAGAGATTTGACAGATGTACCTTTGATTCCTTGCTGCTCTGCCTGTTCATTGATCTCTTTCAGATTAAGCGTCAGCGGTTCATCGGTCATAAGATTCAGCAGCATCTGTTCAAGTTGCGCATACCGTTCCAGTATCTTCATCGACTTATTTTCAGAATCCGAGCGCTTGATATAGGCGCTCATATCCTGTGAATCTGCAAGAAGTTTCTCCTGCCGCAGCCGGTTGACCGCTTCGATCACGCTTTCGCGGGACAGACCAAGTGTATCGGCAAGGTAGTCGATACGACTTTCGCCCTCATCTTTCTTACCGGCAGTCGTTTTTTTCGTGAACAGCTCGTTCATGATGCGCAGCGCATTTGTCTCTGACTGCTCATCAAAGAGTTCAGAGGAACGGATACGCTCAGATGCTTCTGCCATTGTATCGACCATAATACTGGTCGCATACACATGCGGGATATTCTGTCCGCGCTCGATATATCCGGCGTTTTCCAGCGCGGCAATCGCCGTTTTCACCTGTGTTTCCAGTTCCGGACGGTGTTCATCATCCCAGCCCGCTTCTCTTGCGATTTCCAATGCAGAGCGGCTGAATGACTGCCGGTTGCCGGAGAGCTTTTTGATCGCACGCCAGACCTGTTGAATCTCACTGAGGCTGAGCTTAGTTTGATTCAGTCGGATAAAATGCTTGTCCAGATCGCTTTCATTGAAAAGAACATAGCAGTCTGCATTCAGATTCGGATCACGCCCTGCTCTGCCTGCTTCCTGCACATAGTTTTCAAGCGAATCGGAAATGTCATAGTGAATGACCAGACCGACGTCCTTTTTGTCCACGCCCATACCAAAGGCAGAGGTCGCAACAATGATCTGCACCTCTCCGGCGATAAACGCCTCCTGATTCTCGACTTTTTCGCTGCTGTCCATTTTCCCGTGAAACGGTCTTGCTTCGTAGCCGTCATCTGTCAGCTTCTGCGCGATCTGCACAGTGCGCTTGGTACGGGATACATAGATAATCGTCGGGCAGTTCTTCTGCTCGATCAGTCTGCGCAGCGTATCATATTTTTCGTTATCATCTGCCTGATACAGCACCTCATACCGAAGATTGCTGCGGGCGGCAGAGGTCGCATACAGTTCCAGATCCAGCCCCAGCTTCACCTTGAAATAGTCGCGAATATCCTCAATGACCTTTTGTTTTGCTGTTGCCGTAAAGCAGGATACCGGAATCGAATAGCAGATATTCTTCTTTTCCTGAAGATGACGAATAAAATCACCGATATAGAGATAGTCCACGCGGAAATCCTGTCCCCACGCAGAGAAGCAGTGTGCTTCGTCTATGACAAACCGCACGACATTTCGCGAGAGCAGCAGTTTCTCTATCGTGCGGGACCGCAGCGATTCCGGCGAGATGTAGAGCAAAGATGCGATGCCGTTCTGTACGCGCTCGATCGCTTCGGCACGCTCCACAGCATTCAGCAGACCGTTGATTGTGACTGCATCGGTAATGCCGCGTTCTGCCAGATTATCCACCTGGTCTTTCATCAGCGATTGCAGCGGCGAAATGATAACGGTCAGACCTTTGGCGTTCTCGCCGGCCATGAGCGCCGGCAGCTGAAATGTGATCGACTTACCGCCGCCGGTCGGAAAGATCGCAAGCAGCGATTTATTGTGAACAGCGGCATCGGCGGCGCGTTCCTGTAACGGTTCGCCCTCATAGGTACGGAAGGACGGATACCCGAATATCTCTGTCAGCTTGCGTTTCACATCCAGTTTTTGCGCACAGTAAGGGCATCCCTTTTCACAGGGATGATTGCGCAGCACGCGCATATAGTTGTCCACCAGCGGGTAATTGATCTGAACCCACGGCGGCGTGATCGAATGTCGGTCATCCGCGGAGATCAGCGCAAGGCAGTAGGCAAGCTCACGCGGATGATTCATAACCATAAACGACAGCGGCGCATTCGCGCAGATTTTGCCGCCAAAATACTCTGCGATCAGCTTGACGGCATCGTTATCCGCAGCAAAATCGAGATACGCGAAGAAACCGGAGAACTCCGGCAGTTGATGCAGCAACAGATACCATATCTGTTTCAGCGTATCGTCCAGTGCTTCAAACGCTATGACTTCATCGCAGAACAGCTCAAATGATTTCACGGCATCATCCAGCGGATTACTGAGCGAATCTGTCTGGAGCTTATCATCTTTCAGAAGCCGGTGATATGGCTTTGCAGGAAACAAAAGCGGCGACAGACAGAGCGTGTCAACATACTGCGCTGACGCACTCTGCGGTATCGCCGCTTCGAGATATTTCAGGTCAAAGGCAAGAATATTGTGTCCGCCGATAAAGCTGTATTCCTTGACAAATTCAGTGAATTCCCCCACAGGGGCAGCATGAAACTGACGCCCGTCAGCATCGACTGCGCCAATATCCAGTATCTGCCCGTTTTCGGGATTGATCTCTGCGTCAAAGAATAGGATTGGTTTCATTTCTCTGCTTCTCTTTCACGTATAAATGCAATGAGTGTTTCCATGTTATCAAAAATGAATTGCTGCGCGTTCTTGTCATACACGGTATATTGCGTCGGAACACCTTGTTCATTGATAAAGCTTGTTTCCTTCATACCGAGCATTTCACCGTCCGGCGTCGGAAACTTTCGCTTTCTGCCTGATGAGGTCTCTATGTCTTGCAACATTCCAATGGAGAGCAGCCAACTGGTAATATCCGTTGTTTTCAGCTTCTGCATTTTTTCAGTATCAATCAGTTCATTGATCGACGCTGTGATTCTTGAAGCAGACTGCTGAGAACTATGTGGCTTGAGTTGCACAATCTGCTCGGGCAGAAGGGCAAATGGCGCTTTCTGTGACCGGGGTACTTTCTTTTTCTGAACTTCTCCGCCGTTGTCAATGACCTTTTGCAGCACACCGGAAACATAAAACAGGCATCGCGAAACTCGTACCTGATTGACTACATCATCGTCCCGAACAGGCTGTCCGGAAAGCGGGTCATATCCGTTTGCAAGCGCATCAATATATTGCTTTGCGCGCTGCATGATTTCCAGTTCAGTCATCATGTATCACCCCCCAACATATAATCTGATTCTTTGTCATTTTGCCGCGTGTGCTCCTTCTCGACTAGATATGAGATCCCCTTGCGCTTGATTTGATTTTCGCATTGTGATTCTCCTTCCTTCGTGTTTTGAAAGCTCGTCCTGCAATGCATGGTTGCAGGGGTATCGTTTTAGCCTCAGCAATATCAATGATGTAAAGCAATCAAGAGCATTTCATCAACTAAGTTCCAGCTGCCTATCACTCTGAAATTCCCCATCAATCTGCAGCGCAACTGTTTCAGATTCCTCGGTGAGATTTCCTTCTTCTGTAAGCAGCGGAGTGTCCAGCACCGCTTTGATGCTGCCGACAGCGGATGCGCAGGCAGCAATCGCTTTCTTTGATTCTGGCTTATATGCCCGATAATCCTCGCCCTCATTTACGACAATATCTTCCATGCGATATACCAGCGGCAGGAAATACGCATCCAGTCTTGCAAGCAGAGTATAGAACATATAGCAGCGTCTGCGGATTGCTTCACATACAAGCGCATTCTGATGCAGTTCCTCGCAGATCACCTGAGACTGTGCCTGATTCGCTTTGGCATTTTCCAGATCTTTCTTCGCTTTTGCATCAGTAATTAAGCCCATTACGCATAGAGCCGGACCGGCAACCAGTCCGCCGAGTACTGCGGTTCCGCCTGCCATACCAAGTCCTCCGACAGCAAGAGAGCCGCCGCCGAAAAATGCAAGTGTCGCATTGGTTGCAGCTGCACCGCTCAGCGTCGCGATTGCTGTGCCGGTTGAAGCAGCAGCAAATGTAGATGCGGCACTATATGCGCCGATTGCTGTCAGAGCGCCGCCCATCGTGCCGACAGTCGCGCCCTTTGCAATATTCATTGCGAAATTGCCCATTTCCTTCAATTCTTCAAATTCTTTATGGTCCAGCGGCATCTTGTTGAGCTCGTCCAGGCCTTCGGATGCCTGAAAGTCAATGTTTTTGATCTGCTGAAATGTCTGAATAAAGCTCTGCACACTTGAATTCAGGATAAACAGTTTCTCTTTACCTAAATTCTCCAATGATTCCCGGCAGAGATCGCGCTGCGTTTCAAGCGCTGCTTTGGCATCATCTATGCTGGCATTTGCATCCTGATTGATCGTTTTTGCTTCGCGTGTATTTGCAACAGCCTTAACGGACTTTCCGACACCAATCGTACCGGTTGCGGCAGCGATTCCGATAAATAACAAAGGTAACGGCATGGTGTTACTCCTTTCATGCAATCAATGCGGCGATGCTTTTCCGGATGATCTGCTGACGTTCTTCCAGTTCCTTTACCATCTTTTCAATCACGGCATAGGGACGATCAGTTGTTTTCAGCCATTCCATTTCAGCATCGAGCATTTGCATCGTCTGGATCGTTTGCTCCATTTCCAGAAAAACGCTCTTATCAATATCCAGCTTGCGTGCGGTGAATTTCAGGAATTTACGCTCAATTTCCGCATAATCATGATCACTTTGCGCAATCACCAGCAGATTCCACAGCATCAGCTTCGGCGTGATCTCCGAGAATTTGGAGCGGGGGATATGCGTCAGCGCATAATCAGCGCCCTCCTGAATGACATCATAGTAATCTTCCGGATCAATCGCCTTATCCATCTGCTTTCTGCACTCGCTGATAAATGTCTGTTTCATGTGAGGATACATGGAATCAATCGCCATGCCCATTTCATCAAACTGCTTCATTTCGTCTTCGGTAACTTCACCGTCTAGCGCGGTCAGATAGTACATCATCATAATTGCCGCTTTGGGGGAGATATTACCTTCCGTAAATGAAGGCCGAATGATCTCATGCTCTGATTTTTTCATCGGCTTTACAAGGTCATGAACCTTTCCGAGTGCAGTACCGGCTTTATCGGCAACGCCGCTTGCCATATCCTTGATAGTTGCCATGATCCTTTTCTCCTTTCACAGCTTAAACGCTTCATCGGAATCCATGAGCGCGTCGAATTCATCCATATTATGAAACTGCTGCTGATATCCGAACATCTCCTGAAGCATCGTATTTCCCTGAATGAAACCATCAATATCGTCATGCAGAATCGCGCGGTCGATCGCTGCAAATCCTGCTTCTATGGTTTCATAATGATCTTTGAAATACTGTTCTGTCAGCTGACGCATTTCTTCTCTTGCCTGCATCATTTCTGCAAGCATTTCAGCGCATTGCTGTTCGATCAGAACACGCTCACGCTTTGCTTCACGAGCCTCTTTCAGTGAATCGGCTACCTCATTGACCACATATTCAAAGGCTTCATAGCAAAAAGTTGCGCCGGTTGCGTCAAGCAGCTTGGTAAGCGGTTCCGGAACATGGCTCGGGACATCAATGACGCTCAGCGTATGCTTGATCGCATTATTGATTTCTTCAAAGCCGCGGTCAAAGAGCGCTTCCATGCATTCTTCCTGTGATAGTGATCCGCTGAAAAAGCCGTGCAGCGTCGTACCAATATCCTGTGCAGCACCGACCAGATCCCTTGTGAAATCTGTTCCGGCAAGTGCATTCAGGAAGCCGGATTCCGAGTTGTTCAGAACACCCTGTATCTTTTCAGCGACAGTATCAGAGGTAATGCCGATTTCTGCCAGCGCGTCCATTACAGTTTTTCGTTTAGAAGCAACATCGCGTACCAGTCGGATCATCCCGACAGCCTGCTGCAGCTTTTCTGCGTATTCGTCAGATAACAAATCGAATACGATAGGCGGTATTGAAATTTCAGGCACTACATCCTTTTCTGATAAATCTTTATTCATATTCTTCTATTATTCGGTATCCGGCACCGAATCCTCCTCGTCAGGTAATGAAAACGCATCCTCAAAGTTTAGTATTGTTCTTTCAACTATCTGTATGGCATTTTTTCCGCAATGCGGACAAAACCTGGAGTCGTCGCCGCCAAATACAGTTGTTTCCCAGTTGTATCCGCAAGCTTCACATTTGAAATATGTTTTGATCGGTGGACCATAAGCATATTGAACAAACTCCAATTCATCAAACGGTTCAAATGTACCGTCGCCCCATTTTGTTCCGCAGTACCGACAGAACAGATCACTTTTTTTCATGTAGGCATGACAGTTTCCGCATCGGCTCTCATAGTCTGAAGTCTTCATTCTGCACCTCCGGCAATATCCAGCCCGCTTATTTGTTTCTCACATATGAATACTCAAAATGGTATAACAATATGTTTTATTATACCACTTTTGCATATTAATGTCAACAAAGTTAGTAAATATCTATAATATAGTGGAAAGAATTGTTCTGTCCTTTCAAAAATATCTTTCTCAAATACAAAAACGGCACACAGTTTTGTCCTGTGCGCCGTTTACGATATATTCGCTTGTCTTGTTGTAGTATGGGCAACTATTGGTCAACTATTTGGCTGAAAACCACATTAAAATTGAATAAGCTGATTGGCCTGTCCGAGCTGATTTTGGCGACATAGCGCGATTTTTGAATACTGCTGCTTTACCGCGATAAACCGCTCGCATAATAGCATATTCTCCCGCAAAACACAAGAGCGCGCGTGAAAATAGAAATAAGAAATGGGAAATTGCGGTGTCCGCTGCGTGCGCTATTATTACCGGGTATTGCATATCCTCAGCCCATTGCGTTACATTGGAACATGGTTCTCCGACAGCTGTAGACAATCGGAAACGCGCACTGCGCGGTCAGCCCTTTGCGTTACATTGGAGCATGGTTCTCCGGCAGCTATAGAATAACGGCTGTCGGCTCTGCCGACCGTACACATCTGACAGAAATCCGGCGCAAGCTTGACAGATTTCGGTTTTTATGCTATACTGATACCATATATATCACAATACCGCGCTGCTGATTTCTCAAGGGGGTGCTTCGATATGAACCGATTTCTGTACGTGCTGAGCGCGCTCCTGCTCGCTGCGCTGTGTCTGACAGGCTGCGGAAAAAAGCAGGAGGATGCACCGGAAATCCCGCCCGGTTCCGTTGTGCTCCATGACGGCTCTGTTGTGCCGGTTGCGGATGACAGCTCACAGATCACCGAGACCGAAGACGGCTACCGCTGGGATTTCCGCAGCGGCGAATTCAGCCTGACCTTCCCGAAGGACTGGGAATCGCGCTTTCTGATCCGCGGCACAACGGTCTACTGCCTTGCCTGCTTTGAACGTGCAAACGCTTCGAGCACACTGTTCAGTATCGAATTCCGCTCCGCAGCGGATGTCGCGTGCAAATCGCCGCTTCCGGCAATGGTGCTCGGCGTCTCCGGCGATGAATATGCATGTGCGGTCTTCCCGCGGCGCATTGATCCCTCAAACGGCGTCCTGAAAATGGAGTTCTCGGATATGCTTGAGGACTGCGACAAAATCCTGCAGACAGCAGCCGCAAAAAATGACAGCAAAATCCTGCCGCTGACATTCGAGAACTATGTCCCTGCAGATGGCACGCTCAAATCCGGACTGTTCGGCACATGGAAGCTGCGCACCTCCAAAAACGGCAGACTGCACGAGACAGTCATTTTTGACAGGGAGTCATGCGCTGTCACCTATAACGGCGAGGACGGCGTCCGGACGGGCAGCTGCCTCTACAACATCTATGCGGCGACCTATGATTCCACTGTTCAGAACAGCTGGGGCGATGCCGCAATCGTCTTTCTGGACGGCTTCATCTATCACGCAACCTATTATGAAGGCACGCCGCGCACGCTGGAATTCTCAGCGGCGGCGCAGCAGCCGGATCGGAAGGATCTGCTGCGCGGCACCGTGTTTGAGGAGAAAACCTGAGAAAATACTGATGGAATGCGGAACACCGGCACTTTATGAAATTGACAACGCCTGCTTCAGATCTTTTATCTGCGTGCGAATCTCGCACACGGTCTGAGCAGGCGTTAATGCTATTATACGCAGCAGCCGTGACAGTTATGTGAAATCCGGCGCGATTTCACGGGATCTTCACGGAATCTTCAGAAAAACACAATCTGACATAAAGATTCGCGGAATCGTGATTGACGGCACATGCAGATTGTGATATGATAAACTTAAGCGGAATATCCGCACTGATCTGATTTACGGGGAAAGGATGAAATCCGATGAAACAGAGATATAAAAAGCTCACATCTATGCTCGCGGCATGCGCTGTGATGCTTTCCGCGGCGGGCGGCATGCTCCCGCTGCAGATGGAATCCGCCGCTGCGGCAAAGCTGCTTGCGTTTCCAGGCGCTGTCGGTGCAGGCAAATATGCAACCGGCGGCAGAGGCGGCGAGGTCTACCATGTCACGAATCTCAATGACAGCGGCGAGGGTTCCTTCCGCGATGCGGTCAGCAAATCCGGCAGAATCGTCGTGTTCGATGTCAGCGGCACAATCGAGCTCAAGGGCAATATCCTCTGCTCGAGCGATGTCACCATTGCCGGTCAGACGGCGCCGGGCGGTTCGGGCATCACGCTGAAAAACTACAAAATGGGCATGTCCGGCGACAATATCATCTGCCGGTTTATCAGCTCGCGCCCCGGTCCCTATGCAGCGACCAGCTCCGGCAATGACGCATGGGGCGGCGCAAAGGGCTCCAATTCAATCATCGACCACTGCTCAATGGGCTGGACAACCGATGAGCAGTGGGGTCTCTACTCGAACAATGAGTATTACACAGTGCAGTATTCCGTGCTCGGTCCGGCGGATTCGTGGGGCGGACACAAAAAGGGTCTGCACGGCTTCGGCATCATGCTCGGAAACGGCTGGCTCACCTTCGACCACAATCTCATTATCCACAATGTCTCGCGCAACTTCCGCGGCAAGGTCCCGCAGCAGAAAACCGCAGATTTTACGAACAATGTCATCTATGACTGGGGCTATCAGACCGCCTACGGCACAATCGGGCACCTCAACTATGTCAACAACACGCTGAAAGCCGGAAACTCCACCACCGGCGGCTATCACTGGATGTATGTGGACAGCACAACCAGCCCGCAGAACTTCAAAGTGTTCTGTCAGGGCAACCGCATGTTCAATAAGGACGGCTCCGTCAACGGCATCACCGGCGATAACTGGGCGGGCGTCACCGTCAAGGACGGCATCGGCATCACGAAGAACAACCTCTACAGCGGCACCGCGTTCCAGACCGTTGTGGACGGCGAAAACCTCTCGACCGCGACCACCTGCGAAAGCGCGGCGGCATCCTTTGACCACGTTGTCAGCTTTGCAGGCAACGGCATCACGCCGGAAAAGCGCACCGCGATCGACCGGCAGTGCGCAGCGGATGCGAAAAACGGCACGGGTCAGTGCAGCGGCACCGCAGCCTTCGACAGCTCCGAGGCGAATCTCACAAAATACAACATCAAGTGCGGCGTGACCTATCAGTATCCTGCCGCGGTCAACACGCCGGAGATCACCGACAAGGACCGCGACGGCATGGACGATGCATGGGAGCTCGCGCGCGGGCTCGATCCGAATGATCCCGAGGATTACCGCGGTGACTACTGCGGTCAGGGCTACATGAACATCGAGTATTACATCAACGATCTGACGGTCAATGCATTCCCTGCGGGCGTTGTGGAAACCTCCCCGACCGATGTCGAAACGGTCGAAGCGGTCTCCGCGTTCGAGACCATCGAGGCGGAATCCTATCTCTCGCAGGAGGGCATCCAGACCGAGGAGAACGCATCCGCATCCGGCGGCGCGAACATCGGCTATGTCGAAAACGGCGACTACATCATGTTCCGCAAGGTCGATTTCGGCACGGGCGCCCGCTCGCTGAGCGCTGTGCTCTCGGGCAATGCGGCAGGCATCGAGCTCTATCTCGACAGCATCTCCGGCACACCGGATGCATCCGTGCAGTTTGCGGGCACGAGCGGCTACGATGACTATCAGACCGTTTCGTGGACGATTCCGGCGCTCACCGGTCAGCACAATCTCTATATCAGATTCACAGGCGGCTCGGGCTATCTGCTCAACGCGGACAGCTTCGTCTTCGGCAAAGATGCGCTGCCCGTCAACGGCAGACTGTTCCGGAATCTGCTGATCGCGGACACCGCCTATCCGAATGACTGGCTGCTCGCGGATAACGCAAAGACCGGCTCGCAAGTCTACGGCGACCGTGATTTCACATTCGCCGCGCTGCCCGAATCCCTGAACGGCGCCGAACAGATCATCACGCCCTGCAACGCGAAAAATGTGTTCAGCGATTACGCCGAATTCACCGCCGCGCAGGATATCACCGTCAGCATCGCGCTCGATACCAGAGTCGAGGATGCAGGCAAAACGCCGCCGTGGCTCAGCGACTACACCCGCACCGATCAGACCGCGGTTTGCAGCAATGAGGTTGTGTTCGCGATCTATCAAAAGCTGTTCCGCGCCGGTGAGACCGTCCTGCTCGGCAGCAACAATATGAACGGCAACTGCATCAATTATACGGTGCTGCTCCAGCCGGAAGGTCCTGCGGTGACAACCGCCGTCACAACAGCAACCGCGCCGGTCACCACCACAACCGAAACAACCACCGTGACCGCCGCGCCGGAAACCGCTCCGGAGACAACTGTCACCGCGGCGTTCACTCCGATGCCCGGCGATGTCAACTGCAGCGGCAATGTCGATGTTTCGGATGCCGTGCTGCTCGCGCGATTCATCGCAGAGGACAGCAAAGCGGCAATCAGCGCAGAGGGCAAGATCAATGCCGACTGCAACGGCGACCGCGAATACACCGGCGCCGATACCACGCTGATCCTGCAGTTCATCGCAAAGATCATCGACAAGCTCGGGTGAGGGAGCGGTACCTCCGATGGATTTAGAATGGGGACTCCGTCCCCAAACCCCGCTTAAGGGCTATTAGCCCTTAAGAATCCCGCTTTTTATGCATGGATAGAAGAAAGCCGCCAAATACGCGTAATTGCGTCTGTTTGGCGGCTTCGTTCTATTTGCTTCATTAGATATAAATTGAATCGTGCAAAATGAAAAGAGTAAAACGCAAGCCGCTCCTGTTTACGAAAATAGGAGCGGCTCAGCCTGTCGAAAAAGTCCGGCGAAAGCTGGTCTTTTTCGCATTTAT